>CANKWU010000013.1 GCA_947487385.1 Spartobacteria bacterium | reverse complement strand
TCCCGACGGAGGACGAAGGTTTGGGGGATATGCTGCACGGAATGGGACGCGAGTTCGGATCGACGACCGGACGGGCCCGGAGGTGCGGCTGGTTTGATGCTGTCGCAGTTCGTTACGCTGGAATGATTAACGGCATTGACACACTTGCCGTCACGAACCTTGACGGCCTTGACTCGCTGGCATCGGTGAAAGTTTGCACGCACTACCGACTAAACGGCGCCCTCCTGGAGACCCCCCCGATGGATTACGCGCAACTCGCCGCATGCGAGCCGGTGTATATCGAAATGCCGGGTTGGCTGACGCCAACCGACCAAATTCGCGACTGGAACCTGATGCCGGAGCGAGCGAAGGATTATTTGCTGAAGATCTGCGACCTCTCCGGAGCAAAACTGTCGATCGCAAGCGTAGGGCCAAACCGAGAACAGACCATCTTGCTCTGAGTGTTTCACACTGCATTTAATCGAAACTGAGGCTGTAAAGTCTGGCAGAACTGATGTATTCAACTCGTCGTTGAAATGATCGTTCAGTCTTCAGTCACTCTTGAGCCGGCCACCGAGCTTCATGAAAATTCGCCCGTCCCTCGGCATATCGCGATCATTATGGATGGGAACGGACGGTGGGCGAAAGAGAGAGGACTCCCTCGAGTAAATGGCCACTCAAGTGGCGCTCATGCGCTGAGGGCTGTCACCGAAACATGCTGCGTGCTCGGCGTTGAATGTCTGACGGTTTACGCGTTCTCGACTGAAAACTGGAAACGACCAGCGGAGGAGGTAAGCGCTCTTTTTGGTTTGCTTGAGCACTTTTTAGAGTCCGAGCTGCCAACTTTGCAGCAGAACAACGTGAAATTGCGCGCTATCGGCCGACTTTCTGAACTGCCAAAAAGCACACTTCACGCCCTTGAAGGTACGATCCAGAAAACAACAGCAAACGATGGCCTGACTCTGATTCTGGCTATCAACTATAGCGGCCGCACCGAGCTCGAGGACGCGATCCGCGCGGTATGTCGAGAGGTTGCACAAGGGACACTCACTCCGGAGGAGTTCAATCAAGCGCATCTTCAAAAGCATTTGTATACCAGGGACTGGCCGGACCCCGATCTGCTGATTCGTACCTCAGGTGAGATGCGCCTCTCTAACTTCCTGCTTTGGCAACTCAGCTACACCGAGCTCTACGTCACTCCGAAGCGCTGGCCCGACTTCACCGGCAACGATTTAGTAGAAGCGATCAAAGAATTTAACCAACGCCAGCGACGCTATGGCGGGCTGTAATCCATCAACAAAAAAGCGGAGATCCATTCTTCCCAAAAATCAGTCGGATGTCCTGCTTCTGCAGCCATCTCCTTACTCCATCACCCCTGAAATTAGAGACGCCCCCCGGCGAACGGGCCCAGCCCAACAACACTCCACCGGAGGCATCATCCCATGGCCAGACAGCAGCTCATCCTGATCGCAGATCCCGATTCAGACTTTCTTGAATGGACGACTCATCAACTCTCGTCTGCGAAAACCCGAGTGATCACCACTTCGGATTCAGAGGAGGCGTACCGCATTTTCATGCGAGAAAAGCCCGATGTGCTGATGGCCGAGACACACCTTTCGCCATTCGGAGGGATGGAACTTTTAGGAAGAATCCGGCAACGCTCCCCGAACTCGATCGTCGTTCTCACCAGCGCTTTCGGAACCACCCAGTCCGTGATTGAGTCAATGCGTTTGGGCGCGTTTGATTTTGTCCGCAAGGAAAGCCTTCCGTTTTCGTTAAAGGCAGTGATGGATGCGGCTCTGCGTGCTCAAGCTGAAATGCGGGCTGCGACTTCCGCGAAGCCACAGCTAACGGTTGACGAACATCAGGACTCGCTTGTGGGAAAATCTGAGGCGATGGCTCAGGTTTTCAAAATGGTTGGACGTGTCTCGATGTCAGATGCGCCGGTCATGATCACAGGAGAAAGCGGCTCTGGAAAAGAGCTGGTGGCGCGGGCTGTACACAATTACTCGCAGAGGGCTAACAAAAGCTTTGTTGCCATCAACTGCGCAGCGATCCCTGAGCAACTTCTCGAAAGCGAGCTCTTCGGTCACGAAAAGGGCGCATTCACTGGCGCCATCGGACAGCGTGCCGGTCGTTTTGAGCAGTGCCACGGAGGAACTCTTTTTTTAGATGAAATCGGAGACATGCCCCTTCAGTTGCAAAGCAAAATCTTGCGTGTACTCCAGGAGGGTGAATATTCGCGCGTTGGTGGTGCCACTACTCTTAAATCCGACGTCCGCATCGTAGCCGCGACGAACAAGAATCTTGAACAAGAGGTGGCCGAAAAGAAATTCAGAGAAGATCTTTTCTATCGACTGAACGTTGTACGCATTCAGCTTCCACCGCTGAGACAACGAATCGAAGACGTTCGTCTGTTGGCGGAATATTTTTTAAACAAAGTTGCCACCAGGCAACGCCTACCTCGACTTAAAATCTCCGAGGATGCGATCAAGGTTCTCGAAGGCCACAACTGGCCGGGCAACGTGCGTGAACTTGAAAACACCATTCAAAGAGCGTGTGTTTTCGCGACATCGGATGTGCTATTGCCAAAAGACATCCCAATCGGAGCCGTTTCCGGCGGCTCAGAGCCAAACGATTTGAGAGGCTGCGGGATGCCTACAGTTGTTAGCAAGGAGATGGCGATCGAGTCACTGATCAAGGCAGCAGAGGCAGACTCCAGCATGCAGCTACTCCCCTGGCTAGAGCGGGAGTTTACACTTCATGCGATGCGGGCTACCGGGGGAAATCAAGTCCGAGCAGCGAAGTTGCTAGGAATCACCCGAGCGACCCTGCGAAAACGGTTGGAGATTTTCGGGATCACCCGAGAGATGAACATCTCGTAGTCTCACTCGGACCGACGAGATATTTGCAGGACCGGAAGTGACTCAGATCGCTTTCGGCCAAACGGATTCGATCGCCAAGTGCCGAACTCGGCGACTAGTCAGCAGGCTATTCCAGCAAACCTTAAATCACAACCGACTAACGCCTTCGAGGAGCCCCGTGTCCACCGGCGCTCTACGCCTGTCTTTCGCGCCAACCCCAATCGATTAAGCTTCAGGGGCAGTCTTGCGAAGACCAACCACTTTATCGCCCTGCTTGTACTGTCCGCGCTTCTTGAGAAGCTCCACACGCTCAAAGCGTTTTAAGACGTTTCGTTTGGCCGTGATGGTGCTTGCGCCCTTGAGACTACGATGCTGAGACATAAGAAAAAAGTTTTGGACCAGAAACAGTATCCCCAGTGGACTCGTGCGCAAGACTTGTTTTGCTAACACCGAGCACACCTAAACGGGTTTAAACCGCTTATGGCGACCCTAACGGGATTCGAACCCGTGTTACTCCCGTGAAAGGGGAGTGTCCTAGGCCACTGGACGATAGGGTGTCATTGTGGGAGGGTAGAAAATGCCCTAAGCTGGCATTATTTCAAGCAAAGTTATGCAAGAATCCATATTCTTTTTCTATCCCAACCGACCTGCACGGTTACCAATCAGGATGATCACAGAGCGTTCCGTGAGGGTGATGGTGGACTGATCGGGGATGAGTTGCTCGGAGCCGGATTCATGAAAATCATCGGGCGAGGGTCGGGCCGTGTCGGCCACCAGTCTCCACCTCATTCCGGAAGGAAGTTTCGGCAACTCGAAGGTGAGAGGCTCATGCCACATGTTAAAGGCGGCATAGATGAAGTCCGCCTCCGGGCCATACGACTCGTCCATTTCGCCAGCGATCATGAAGGCGATTGATCGGCTATCGGTATTCCAATCAGGCTTGCGCGGCTTCACCCCATGCCAGCCGATGTCGGGATAGCCGCATCCCTGGACATCCTTGCCGGTAAAAAATTCCGTCCTGTGAAGCTGGCTGTGTCGGCTCCGAAAATCAGCCATCAGACCAATAAAACGCTTCAGTCCCAAAGCATCTCCTCCCTCCCTCTCGGGAGACCAATCGAGCCAGTTCCAATCCTCGTCGTGACAGTAAGCGTTGTTATTACCGTTTTGAGTTCGCCCGAGTTCATCACCCATGGAGAGCATCGGCACCCCCTGGCTGAGGAAAAGGAGAGCCATCGCATTCCGCTGGAGGCGAGCGCGCAGGGCGTTTACTTCGGGATCGTCGGTTTCCCCCTCGACGCCGCAGTTCCAGCAGTTGTTGTCATTGGCGCCGTCATGATTCTCCTCACCGTTGGCCAGGTTGTGCTTGTCGCTATAGGTAAAAAGATCGCGCAGAGTGAAGCCGTCATGGCAGGTCAGAAAATTTACGGATGCCGTGGGCTTCCGACCGGATGGGGCGTAGAGTTCCGGAGATCCAAGAATGCCCTGCACCATTTCGCCGACCACGCCGGAATCCCCTTTTAGGAAACGTCGTGCTGCATCGCGAAAATGCCCATTCCATTCCATCCATCGTCCATAGGAAGGGAAGTTTCCGACTTGGTAGAGTCCACCTGCATCCCAAGCCTCTGCAATAAGATCGCATCCAGCCAGAATCGGATCGAGGGCGAGCGCCTCGAGCAGTGGAGGATTGGCCAAGGGCTGACCGTTGCGATCGCGGCCCAACACCGAGGCAAGGTCGAAGCGGAACCCATCGATATGGAACTCGGAGACCCAGTAGTGAAGGCAGTCGAGCACGAAGGAGCGGACCACGGGATGGTTACAATTCAAGGTATTGCCGCAGCCAGTATAATTCGCATAGCTACCGTCGGGGTTGAGCATGTAATAGGTCTGATTGTCAATGCCTCGGAAAGAAATCGTCGGTCCGCGCAAATCTCCTTCCGCCGTGTGATTGAAGACCACGTCGAGGATGACCGAGATACCAGCCGCATGGAGTGCCTTGATCATCCCCTTGAACTCGGAGACCTGATTGCCGTGATGACCGGTGGCAGCATATCCACTCTTCGGTGCATAGAACCCTACAGTGCTGTATCCCCAATAGTTGCAGAGACGGTTGCCTGTCTCGGGATTGATTCTCTTGTTCTCGTATTCGTCGAATTCGAAAACAGGCATCAGCTCGATGCAGTTCACGCCGACTGACTGGAGGTAGGGAATCTTCTCGATGATCCCTTCATAGGTTCCGGGATGCCTCACACCGGAAGATGGATGTCGAGTGAACCCCCGCACATGCATCTCGTAGATCACCAGATCCTGAACGGGCAGATTGATGGGGCGGTCATGCCCCCAGTCGAAATCCTCGTAGGGCATTCGTGCCCGGTGCGGGTAGACCTCTTCGTCGGGAGGCTGGGAGAGCCAGACGTCACGTCCACCGATTTCACGGGCAAAGGGATCGAGCAGGATTCTCTTGGGGTCAAAAAGGTGTCCAGCTTTTGGATCATAGGGTCCCTCCATTCGAAACCCATATTCCGTCTCCTCGTAGTCCAGATCGTAGACGATCATGGTGAAGACATCGCCGATCTTACACTCCGGAGGAAAAGGGATCTCCGCATAGGGAGCGGGCTCTCCCTTGCGGAAGAGCACAAGCGTGCAAGACGTAGCGTGGGAGGAGTAGATCGAGAAATTCATCCCCCCGGGCACATGGCTTGCCCCGTAGGGAAGGGCATGTCCGTAACGCAGTCGGAATCCTCCGTACTCGTGAGTGTGATGAAAGGCAGCGCGCATCAGCTTTCAGCAAAGAGTACCACGAATGATCCTTTCAAAGCAGGAATTATTCCAGGGGAGGTATGAGTTCGAAGGCCGGGATCCTTGCCACGACCGCCTCCCCTCCCTCGGTCATCGCCAGATACGATCCCTCGGCAACAGCGCGCCCCGCCGTGGTATGATAGCTGTTATAGGAGAAATGTTCGCCCGGCTCGAGCCGGGGGAAGCACCCAACCACTCCATCTCCCTCGAGGGCCGTGACATGGCCATCCTCTCCACGGACGACCCACTTGCGCCCCTTCACCGTGATGGTGAGATCGCTTCGGTTGTGGATCGTGATGTAGTAGACAAAAGGATGCGGTTGATCCGAAGGAGCTGGAAGCTCGGGGGCATGAATGACCCGGTCGACCGTTGCCTCGAAACCCGGGAGGAGCTGAGGATGCATCGATCTGTGATGCCAGCGCCCTTAAGCTGCAGGGGCGGCAGGAGTTCCGGGCACTCCGGCCGGCTTGGGCTTGACCGTCGAGGAGATGTAGAGCTCGCGGAGCTGCTTCATCTCGGCGGGAGCCGGTGATCCGGTGAGAAGTTCGGCACCGCGGTTATTCTTGGGGAAGGCGATCACTTCACGGATGGATTCCTCCCCCGCGATCAAAGCGACAAGGCGGTCCAGACCGAGGGCGATACCACCGTGCGGCGGCGCCCCATGGCGGAAGGCTCGTAGGAGATGGCCGAAGAGTTCCTCTTGCTCCGTTTCATTGATGCCGAGAACGGAGAACGTCTCGGCCTGGAGATCCCCCTCGTGGATACGAATGCTTCCGCCTCCGATCTCAACCCCGTTGAGCACGATGTCGTATGCCTCAGCACGGATCTCGCCGAGTTTCGACGGATGCCTGAGCAGATCACGATCCTCGGCCTTGGGGCGGGTGAAGGGATGGTGAACAGCGTTCCACTTGTTCTCCTCGGCATTGAATGCGAGCATGGGAAAGTCGACAACCCAAAGGAAGTTGAGCTGATTCGGATCGACCGCAAGCTTCTGGACTTCGGCAACACGCAGGCGGACACGCCCGAGCACCGTGCAGGCAGTCTCCCAGGCATCGGCTCCGAAGAGGATAAGATCCCCTTCTTGCATGTCGAGGCGGGTGGAGAGGGATGCTTTCTCCTCCTCGCTGAAGAATTTAACGATTGGCGATTTCCATTCGCCGTTCTCCACCTTGATGAAGGCGAGCCCCTTTGCCCCGGCTGACTTGGCTAGCTCGGTAAGCTCCTCGATCTGACCCGTGGTGATGCAGGCGAATCCCTTGGCATTCATCGCCTTCACGACGCCACCTGAATCAAGGGCACCCCGGAAGACCTTGAACTGGCTCTGGGTGAAGATGTCCCCAGCATCCACAATCTCCATGCCGAAGCGGGTATCCGGCTTGTCACTGCCATAGCGATTCATCGCATCGGCGTAGGTCATCCGGGGGAAAGGCACGGGAATCTCCACCCCACGGGACTCTCGGAAGATCCGCTGGAACATTTTCTCGATGAGATTCTGAAGATCCTGGGCCTTGATGAAAGAGGCCTCGATATCGACCTGGGTGAACTCGGGCTGACGATCGGCACGGAGATCCTCATCACGGAAGCAACGAGCGATCTGGAAATACTTGTCAACGCCACCCACCATCAGGAGTTGCTTGTACTGCTGGGGTGCCTGCGGAAGGGCGTAGAAGGCACCGGGAGTGAGGCGCGAAGGAACAAGGAAGTCGCGGGCTCCTTCGGGAGTACTCTTGGAGAGAATGGGTGTCTCGACCTCCCAGAAGCCCTCGATGTCCAGCACATCGCGGATCGACTTGGTGATGCGATGCCGAAGACGAAGATTCGCAGCCATCGCGGGACGGCGGAGATCGAGGAAGCGGTGGGTCAGGCGCAAGTCCTCATTGGCGATCCTCTCATCCATCGGGAAGGGAGGAACCTCAGAGCGGTTCAGCACGGTGAGAGTCGAGGCGACCAATTCCACGGCGCCGGTTGGCAGCTTGGGATTCTCAGTGCCAGCCAGACGCGCGGTTACTTGGCCAGTAACCGTGATTACATCCTCGGAGCGGAGGCTATGAGCTGCACTGGCAGCCTCAGCGTGCACCTCGGGGCGGAAGACCACCTGGGTGATTCCATCTCGGTCGCGAAGATCAATAAAGATCACCCCTCCATGATCTCGGCGTGAAGCGACCCAACCGCTCAGGGTAAGATCGCGTCCAATATCAGAAGGGCGCAGGGCGCCGCAGAGGCAGTCACGGTAGTGCATGGAAAAAAGTGAAGGGTAAAAGGTGGAAATTGAAAGGTAAAGAAAGGCAATCTTACGAAATTGCAGCACCCTGCTCCTCCAGCCAGACACCAAGGGTGGCATGATCGAGCTCCTGCTCCATGCGGTCGGAAAGTCGCTTCACCTTGACCTCGGGCCATTCGGCGCCGATCACAACGGCATGAGAGGCCCCTAGTGTCTCGGCTGTGCCAAATTGCTTGCCGACTTTCTCCTGAGCCAAAGGAAAGCCGACACGCCAACCCTCGCCACGGAGTTGTTGGGCCAGGGCCAGAGCATGAGAGCGGTGGGTTTCATCGGCGATCACGAGATAGATCTGGACCGGTGCATCGGCTTTGAGTGCCGCGGCTTCCTGCGTCTTCGCCTCAGGGCACTCATTGAGAAGCTCCAGCAGGACAGCATCCCCAACGCCGAATCCCACGGCGGGCAGATCGGCAGATCCATCGCTGAGATCGGCAAGGAGGCGGTCATAACGGCCCCCTCCGGCAATGGCCCGTAGCCCTGCCTTTAGCGCGAAGGCCTCAAAGACAACTCCCGTGTAGTAAGCCAGTCCACGCACCACCCCAAGGTCAGGACGCACATAGTCCCTCAGACCACGGGACTCAAGATCCGCCAGTAGGGGAGCCAAGGCGGGGATCTCAGCCCGGGCAATAAACTCCTGTAAAGCTGCTGACGACATGCCAAAGGGAGCCAGCAACTCCTCGGTCTTCTCGGGAGGCATTTTCTCCATCCGGTCAACGATCGTCAGAAACTCGCCGGCCCTCTCTTTCTCAACTCCATGAAGAGTCATGAAATCATGCCATGCAGTTCGATCGCTCAGGCGGATTGCGAAATCTTCAGGCCCCAGGCCGAAGGAGCGGAGCAGGTCGATCAGCAGGGAAATCACTTCGGCATCAGCCGAGGGCGAGGCATCTCCGACCAGGTCGCAGTTGAACTGAAGGAACTCCCGCAGTCTTCCCCGCTGCTGGCGCTCGTAACGGAAGCAAGTCCCGACATTAAACCACCGCATCGGCTTGGAAAAATCACGGTGCCGCGCAGCGATCATCCGGGCCAGTGTCGGCGTCACCTCGGGGCGAAGGGCCACAGAGCGCTCCCCCTTGTCCATGAACTCATACAGCTGCCCAAGGATCTCGCCTCCACTGTTTTTCTTTCGATAGAGCTCTGCTGACTCAAGGGTGGGACCGTCGAATTCAACGAACCCGTACCGACGAGCTGTCTCACGCCATCGGCCTACCAGATAGTTGCGCCGCGCAAAATCCTCAGGAAAAAGGTCTCGAAAGCCGGGGAGAGGTTTCATATCGGTCAGTTTCTAAATCGCAATCGTGTTAACGGCTGATCAAACTAAATTAACCACTCCCTCTCTACAATCCCCGATCAACTAGTTTAAAATTTCCATCACATGATTGATCCCCTCACCCCGCGTACTCTTTTGCTAACCCAACTGCTGGCAACAGCCATGATGACAGGGATCATCTGGTTCGTTCAGATCGTTCATTATCCCCTCTTTCTGAAGGTACCTGCGGAGGGATTCGTTGCCTACGAGCAGTCTCACACCATCAGGACTGGCTTCGTCGTGGCGCCGTTGATGCTGGTCGAGTTGGGAACCGCAACGTTGCTTCTGGTGCTCTCCTTGATCTCGGGAGAAAAAATGTCGCTGTCGATAGGACTATCACCCCTTTCTCTCTGGTCGTTCGGCTGTCTTGTGCTTATCTGGGCAAGCACTTTTCTGATTCAGGTACCCCTTCATCATCTCTTGGAGCAACGTCCCGAGGCAAAGGCCATGGAGCTTCTTGTCTCCACAAACTGGATCCGCACGATTCTCTGGAGCATCCGACTAGGACTCTTGGCGTTCTTGGTTTCAGGGAAGATCATCCTCTAAAAATGGAAGGATGAGATTTTCTTAAAAGGGTTTCCCGGAAGATTTATCTTGCGAGATATCGTGCGGAGCTATAACTAGCCCCTCCCCCATTTTCCCCTCACAATCAACTGACTAACCCCACAGATCCTTTTATGGCATCCAAAAAACCTGTAGCAAAGGCCCCGGCCAAGAAAGCCGCTGCCCCTAAAAAAGCTTCCGTGAAGGCCGCCAAACCTGCAGATAAGGCCGTGAAAGCGCCTGCTAAAACAGCTGCCAAGGTCTCCAAGCCCGCGGTCCATCAAGCTGCTGATAAAAAAGTTGTGAAGTCGGCTTCCAAGACCAAAGGGTCCGTCTCTTCCAATGATCGCGTTCTAGCCCAACAATTTGTCATCAAGCCCAAGGTCAACAAGAACCTCAAGCTCACCCCTTTCCTGGCCAAGCAGCGCCAGCGTCTCCTCGAACTCAAGGACACACTCCTCGATGCCATGAGGGGAGTGGCCCGCGATAACCTGCATGCCGGCTCCGAAACCTCCGCTTTCGGAATGCATCAGGCCGATGCTGGCAGCGATGCCTACGACCGTGACTTCGCTCTCAGCATGCTCTCCAAAGAGCAGGGATCGCTTTACGAGATTGACGAGGCTCTCAAAAGAGTCGAAGATGGTAGCTACGGAGTCTGCGATCTCTGCCAAAAGCCAATCAAACACGAGCGGCTCGAAGCGCTGCCTTTCACTCGCTATACGGTGGATTGCCAGGCAGAACTGGAGAAAAACCAGCACCACAACACTGCTCGTCCCCAGATCACCTCGCTATTCGGACTGACTGAAGAGGAGGCCGAGAGCGAAGAGGAAGACACCATCGAAACCAGCTAAACCGACCTAATCCACAATCCCTGTTTTTATGCCACGCGACATCATCATCCTTGAGTGCACCGAAGCGGTTGCCGAAGGCAAACCCGTCTCCCGTTATATCTCGACCCGCAACAAGAAGAGCCTGAATACCCCGGGCCGCCTCGAGAAGAAGAAGTATAATCCGAATCTCAAGCGCCACACACTCCATCGCGAGACCAAGTAAACGCCCCTTTCAACCCACTCTCCATCATGAGCACACCAAAGACCGAACAGCGCAGCCGCAACTTCCGCCGTGCCAACCGCTGCATGCCCCGCCGTCGCCTCGACGTCTCCACCGACGCGATCGACTTCAAGAACCCCGACCTCCTTCGTAAGTTCACGACCGAGGCAGGCAAGATCCTTCCTCGCCGCATGACCGGCCTCGCCGCTCATCTGCACCGCAAGATTACCCGCGAGATCAAGCGCTCACGCGCTGCTCTCCTGATGAAATAACGGAAAGATTTCCTTCCAAAAGCGAGGGTGCTTCCAGGAATTGGAAGCACCCTTTTTTGTGCCCAACCACGACTCCTCTAGTGGCGGGGACCACCGACCCGCAACGTTGAGAAAATTCACTCCCAGACCGTTTCTGGAAGATTTCGTAAATCCAGCGTCGAGATCCTGCAAAAACACAGGTGACAGCGGATGTCTTGGGTCGTCATGAATCAAGGTGTTGAATCCATCTGCCTTGCACCGCAAGCCCTCAGGAAATCCATGCTGAAAATTTGACGGCCAGCAGACTGCGAACACTTGTCTTCCCCTCTTTTCCCAAAAGCTTTTCAAAGATCTGTCTCAAGGTAAACCTTCTCGTCAAGATGTCGCTTAACCGATACCTGTGATCAATTTTATGATGCCAATTGCTTCCCACAGCTCATCAAGGAGCGTCTTTGAAGCCTTTCAGAGGCAGAGCAGGACCCTGGGCAAATCTCTCTAAAATACCGCAATGCCCTCATCCACCTATCCAGACGGGCTGAATGCTCTCGAAAAAGCCTCTGTTGTCAGCGAGGGAGACATTGAGACGGGCTTCACCTTCAATGTCGACGAACTTGTAAAAAGCATCGGTTTGCCTGCGGGCGAAACGGAACTCAGCCTGATAGCATGACTATATGAGAATCGCGGCCATAGAAAACCTCAGAAGTCGCCAGGAGGAACTCGGACAGTTCCTCACCGCGACGCCTTTGGCTGACTTCATGGCTTCCATGTTCGGTACGCTGCCAAAAACGGTGCGCTTACTGGATGCGGGCGCGGGTGCTGGCTCACTCACTGCCGCGTTTGTCTCCCGCTGCTGTGAAAAGCGCGGCGGTGTCGGAGCCATCGAAGCCACGCTCTATGAACTCGACGGAGAAATCCTCGACGCATTGGCCGAGACAATGCGTGAGTGCGAGTACCGCTGCGCCGACGCTGGCATTCGCTTCACGTTCACCATTCACTCCACTGACTTCATCCAAGAAATGTCGACTTGTCTCGCGGGTGATTTGTTCGCTACACATCCGCCCGCATTCGATGTGGCCATCGCCAACCCACCGTATCGCAAAATCAGCAATGACTCTGCCGAGCGACGCGCGCTGCGTTCCGTCGGCGTCGAAACCTGCAATCTCTACACCGGCTTCATCGCCCTAATTCAGCGCCTGCTTGTTCCAGGCGGGCAACTTGTCGGCATTACACCGCGCAGTTTTTGCAACGGCCCATACTTCCGCCCATTCCGCGAAGACTTCTTGAGCCAACTGGAGTTGCGACGCCTTCACGTCTTCGAATCCCGCCAAGCTGCCTTTCGCAGCGACAGCGTGTTGCAGGAAAATATCATCTTCCATGCGGTAAAGGGTCGGAACCAACCCGATGAAATGCTCATCTCCAGCAGCAGCGGCGAGCATGGCGACGAAATCACCGAAACCATCTTTCCGTTCACCGAGATCGTCCACCCGCACGACACCGTGAAGTTCATCCACATCCCCTCCACGGCCAGCCACGGCGCAGCCAAGGAAACCATGGACGGACTCACCGCCAGCCTCGCATCGCTGGGCGTCACGGTTTCCACCGGGCGCGTCGTGGATTTCCGCCTCAAAAGTGCCCTGCGCAAGGAACCCGAACGCGGCACCGTGCCTCTGCTCTATCCCTGCCACTTCAACGGCGGCACCGTCCATTGGCCCAAGCTTGAAGCTCGCAAGCCCAACGCCATCCTCGACAACGACGAAACGCGCCCGTGGCTCGTGCCCTCCGGCATCTATCTGCTCACGAAGCGCTTCACCTCAAAGGAAGAGCGCCGCCGCCTCGTCGCCTGCCTCTTCGATCCAGACGAAGTGCAGACTGCTTGGGTCGGCTTCGAGAATCATCTGAACTACTTCCATGCTAGCGGACATGGCTTAGACCGCAGTCTCGCCGTCGGCCTCTTTGCATTCCTAAACTCCACCGTTGTGGACCAATATTTCCGCCGCTTCAGCGGCCACACGCAAGTGAACGCCAGCGACCTGCGTACCCTGACCTATCCCGACCGCGAAACCCTCCAATCGATGGGAAGCGAAATGAATGCCCTCGATCTCTCGCAGGACGAAATCGACCAACTCGTCACCAAACATCTTCATGCCTGTTGATAAGCCCACCCGAAAAGCCGCCGCCCGGAAAAAGCGGCTCGCCGAAACCATAGCAGCGCTCACTGCTTTGCAGTTCGGCCCGAAACAAAGAAACGAAACCGCCGCCTACACCTTGCTGGCCCTGCTCGACCTTCAGCCCGATGCCGCTTGGACCGATGCACAAGCTCCTTTGTGTGGCATCACGCCAATCATCGACTTCATCGCCACCGCCTATGGCAAGCGCTTCGCACCAAACACCCGCGAAACCATCCGCGACGATGCGGTGAAATTCTTCGTGGAGGAGGGCCTGCTGCTGCGTAATCCCGACGACCCTAACCGCCCGACTAACAGCGGCAAGACGGTGTATCAAATCGAGCCGACCGCCCTCGCTCTCTTCCGCAAATTCGGAACCCTTGAATGGACTCCCGCCTTGGGCCACTACCTAGCCAGCCGTGAAGCCCTCAAGCACGAGATTGCCCGGAAGCGTGATCTCGCCCGCGTGCCAGTCACATTGCCCGATGGCTCACAAGTCGCGCTATCACCCGGCGGCCAGAATCCGCTCATCAAGGCCATCATCGAACACTTCTGCCCCGCCTTCGCCCCCGGCGGCGTGGTCCTCTACATTGGCGATACCGAGAACAAATTCGTCCATCTGGAAACCGCAGGCCTAGCAGCACTCGGCGTCACCATGGACTCCGCCGCCAAGATTCCCGATGTCATCGTCTACGACACAAAGCGAAACTGGCTCCTGCTCATCGAAGCCGTCACCAGTGCCGGACCGGTAGACGGCAAACGCCGCAAGGAACTCAAAGACCTGTTCACTGGTTGCAAAGCGGGCCTCGTCTTCGTAACCGCTTTCGAGACCCGCCGCACCATGCAGACCTTCGTCTCGCACATCGCCTGGGAATCCGAAGTCTGGATCGCCGAAGACCCCGACCACATGATCCACTTCAACGGAGAACGCTTCCTCGGGCCGTATCCCGACGTATTGCCGAAATGAGAATTGCAACACCAGTCGAAGAATTGGAGTCGTTGGTGTCCGCCAACCTCCAGCCTCCAGTCGCCTCCGCCAGACCATCCTCCAAAAAGCCTTCACCGAAAAACTAAATTCATGAGCGTTCTTCACGTTAATCAAATCGGCCGCCGTGTCAGGGAGACTTACGAAGCCTTCATCCCGCGAGACGACCTGAAGGATTGTGACCCCGAGCTGGAGACAAAAATGCAGACCCGCTGCCTCGCAGCATTCGCGGTTCAATCCTTCACTGGTTGCACTGTGATCGACGCGGCGAATTCTGTAATCGACGGGGGCGATGACAATGGCCTTGATGCAGTTCACTATTCTGAAAGTCAGAACTGTCTAGTTCTCGCCCAATCGAAATGGATAAAAGACGGCAAGTGCGAACCTGACAGCGCGGAAGTGGGTAAGTTCTGCCGTGGCGTTCAGGACTTGGTAAATTGTGAGTTTGACCGCTTCAATGAGCGGCTGCAGCGGCGCAGAGATAGCGTCGAAAACGCCCTCTCGACCTTCAACTGCCAGATTGTATTGGTCCTCATTCACACTGGTAAGGCGGAGATGGCAGTTCACGCGACCCGGCAAGTCGATGACCTGCTGGCTGAACTAAACGACGCTTCGGAGATCGCTACTTTCCACAAACTGGGACAAGAGCGGGTTTACGCAATGATGGCCGAGGGTGCATCTGGTGGGGCGATCAACCTTGAGTTTGCTCTGTCATCTTGGGGCAAGATCGAGACACCTTATACAGCTTTCTATGGCATGGTCTCAGGTGCTGAGGTGGCCACATGGTGGAAGCAATTTGGTGAGCTTCTCTTTGTGAAGAATCTGCGGAGCACGCTCGGGCATACCGAGGTGAATCGACAGATCCTCGCGACAATTGACGAACGACCAGAAGACTTCTGGTATTTTAATAATGGAATAACGATTACAGCGAAGTCAGTCGAAAAGACCGCAGCAGGTGCGGGAAATCGAGATCTTGGTAACTTCAAGGCAGTGGGTGCACATGTCGTCAACGGCGCACAAACCGTTAGTAGCGTTGGCCGCTTTTCCGGAGACGTCACAAAATTGGACAAGGTGAAAATTTCCCTCCGTATCATTTCCTTGCAAGAGGCGGCCAACGAATATGAAGCGCTCATCACGCGCTCGAATAACACACAGAATCGTATCGAATCGCGAGACTTCGTATCACAGGACAAAGAGCAGCAGCGCTTGCGTCTCGAACTTCAGATGGAGGGAATCGACTATCATATTGCTCGGTCCGAGGGATACAAACCGTCCGGCAAATCTTTCGATCTCGAGGAAGCAACGGTAGCCGTTGCCTGTTCACTCGAAGATTCCAGCCTCGCTGTCTTGGCGAAACGCGAAATAGGCCGGTTCTGGATCGACCTGGATAAGGCACCCTACAAAAAACTCTTCAACCCGCAGACTTCGGCGCACCAGGTGTTTCACGCTGTCTTAATGCAGCGGCTCATCGAATCTAAGCTCGCCAATGCGATTAAGTCGATCGAGAAGCGAAGCGGAAAGCGATATGGCGTCCTCGTGCACGGGAATCGTCTCCTCGCTGCGATTGTGTTCGCTCGACTCAAAATCTCTCAGAAGCTCGGCGATGCAAAATTCCTCGCAGCTACCTACGACTCGGAAGTTGCGAATGAACTGGCACAGGCCGTTGAATTGATCACCTTGGAGCTCTCTCAGCGCTTCGCCGACAGCTTTCCAGCGGTCGTGTTCAAGAACCCCACGAAATCAAAGGCACTTTTTGACGTTTGTTTGGCTGCCGACCAAACAACGACGATGACTTTGACACTACCGCAATAAGCAAATCCACCTCCCTAGTCCGAAAACTGTGGTGCTACTCCAGCGCCTTCCGGGTTGCCGTTCTTTATTTGCTCTGGAAATAGGTTTCTCAGCCCCATTGAACTTAACAATTTGAGACGACGCCAGCATCCTGCCCTAGAAACCGGGCGCGCCCGAGCTGGGCGTGCGGCAATACATTGTCGTCATCGCGGATAAAGCGCACGGCAACCAGTATAGATTCGGCTGCGAGGTGAATGAGAAGACCATCGAGATCCTCCACGGTTTCCACTACCTGAAAGACGAAGGCGTGATGGCCATCATCCTGCCCCATGGAGTCCTCTTCCGGGGCGGCGCCGAGGAACGCATCCGCACCAAGCTGCTCAAGGACGGCCACATCGACACTGTCATCGGACTGCCCGCGAACCTCTTCTACTCCACTGGCATCCCCGTCTGCATCCTCGTGCTCAAGAAGTGCAAGAAGCCCGACGACGTGCTCTTCATCAACGCCGCCGAGCACTTCGTGAAAGGCAAGCGCCAGAACCAACTCACCGAGGATCACATTTCAAAAATCATCGAGACCTACAAGAACCGCACGGAAGCGCCCCGCTACTCCCGCCGTGTGGATATGGACGAGATCGAGAAGAACGACTTCAACCTGAACATCTCCCGCTACATCAGCACGGCTGTCGGCGAAGAGGAGATTGATCTAGCCAAGACTCATGCCGAGTTGGTGGAAATCGGGAACACCATTCATATGAAAACAGCAAAGCACAACGAATTCTTGGCTGAGCTAGGTCTCCCTCTCCTGCCATCGGCATCTTCCGATTCAGAAACGCAATCTTAGGCTTGGGAGTTTCGATGCCGAAGGCCGCACCTCATTCTCAATGATAGGCGAGCGGCGTGGGCACGCCCGAGTTCAATCCCCATCCTTTACTCAGAATCGAGTTTTTTGAGGATGGATAGCGCCCTCTTCGGATCCGTCACACGGAGAATGAGAAGCCCTTGCTTCGCCGAGGGCATGGAGGCCAGATAACCATAATCGATGTTGATCTTCTTGGCCGAGAGGGCATGGGCGATCTTGGAAAGGCTTCCCGGTTTGTTGTCGTTCTGGATCATCAAGACATCACTCTCAACAACCAGTGTGCCGTAGGAATCGAAAACTATCATAGCCCGTTCCGTATTACTAACAACCATGCGAACAACGGCATGATCTGTTGTGTCGGAGACGGTGAGGCCGAAGATATTGATCTGTGCAATGGCCAGCGCATCGCAGACGGCGGCCAGAGCTCCGGGCTTGTTCTCGAGAAAGACGGCCAACTGCTGAACAATCCTCGGCGCAAGCGGATCAGCTTTCTTCATGGTGCCAGCCTAGCAAGAAGCTGGGCCTGCACAGCAAAAAAGAATGAAAGGGGAAATACTGCAAGGTTTGAATGTGGAACTCAGGAGCTCAAGAAAGTGGAGGCACGAAGGCGTCATCCACCGATCCGGCATGGATTCAACATCTACCAAGCAGTCTACTCCGAGAGCAGTAAGGCAACCCAAGAACCTAGGAATTTTCCTGAGTTCCTGAGTTCCATATTAATTTCTCCCTACTCCTACGCTTTCGGCGAAGCAGTGATGGCCTCGGTGATGATGGTTTTACCCTCCTCGACCTTCTTTTCCTCGATCGGCTTGGCCGCGGGAACGTGCGGGGTGATCTTCCAGAACTGCGCAAGGTGTCGCTTCCAATCAGCAAGAATCCGTAGAGCCTGGGGACTGCCAGTCTTCTCGTGATGCCGGGTGATGAGGTCCTTCAGCTTAGCTTCATCCTCAGCGGAGTCGATTCTTGCGGCGCCGACTAACTGATCGTTGTAGCGTCCGAGGAACTTGTCCTCCAGGTCGAGGACAAAGGCCTCGCCGCCGGTCATTCCTGCCCCGAAGTTCTTGCCCGTGGAACCAAGCACCACGACAGTGCCTCCGGTCATGTATTCGCAACCATGGTCGCCGATTCCCTCGACGACTGCTGTGCCGCCTGAGTTGCGGACGCAGAAGCGTTCACCGGCACGACCATTAGCAAAGAGGTACCCGGCGATGGCTCCGTACATGACGGTGTTGCCGATGATGCTGTTTTTCTCGGGAACGAAGCGGTGATCAGGCAGAGGACGGACGATGATCTCACCGCCGCTCATGCTCTTGCCAACATAATCATTTCCCTCGCCCGAAAGAACGAGTTTGATGCCCGGAGCAAGAAAGGCACCGAAGCTCTGTCCGGCAGTACCGGTCAGATCAAGCTCGAGGGTTCCCTCGGGAAGCCCCTCTTCACCATACTGATAGGCGATCTCTCCGGAGACCTTGGTGGCTAGGGAGCGATTCGTGTTGTCGACCTTGTAGGAGAGCTTCACGGCCTTGGCGTCACGGATGGACTCCTCGGCATCCTGCAGGATGATGTCATCGAGCGGTTGGTCGTGCTCGGGATCGTTGCGGTCGCGTGTCGCGTAACGGACGGCCGTCGGATCATCTTTCACAACATCCTTGAGGAGGCGTGAGAGATCGAGGGTGTTGGCCTTCGGGTGGTTGGGAATGTGCTTCTGGCGCAGGCACTCGGTGCGTCCTACCATCTCGTCGATGGTGCGGAAGCCAAGGCGGGCCATGATGCCGCGGACCTCTTCGGCAACGGCGTTGAAGAAGTTCACCACATTCTCAGGCTTTCCTTTGAACTTGGCTCGGAGGCGATCGTCGAGGGTGGCGACGCCAACCGGACAGTTGTTGAGATGGCACTGTCGGACATAGACGCAGCCCATCGCAATGAGGGCGGCGGTTCCGAAGTTATACTCCTCGGCGCCGAGCAGGGTGGCAGCGATAATATCTTCGCCGGTTCTCATCCCACCGTCGGTGCGGAGGGTGACACGGTTACGGAGGCCATTCAGCAGCAGGACCTGATGGGTCTCGGCAACGCCGAGTTCCCAAGCACCCCCAGCGTGCTTCACGGAGCTGAGAGGAGAGGCGCCAGTTCCACCATCATGACCACTCACGAGAATGATGTCGGCATGGGCCTTGGCCACACCTGCAGCAACCGTTCCGACTCCTGCCTCGGCGACGAGCTTGACGGTGACGCGGGCTCGGGGATTGACCTGCTTGAGGTCATAGATGAGCTGCGCCAGATCCTCGATCGAGTAGATGTCGTGGTGAGGAGGCGGAGAAATGAGGGTAACCCCGGGAACCGAGTTGCGGAGCTTGGCAATGTAGGCGGTGACCTTGTGACCGGGGAGCTGGCCACCCTCTCCGGGCTTGGCCCCCTGGGCCATCTTGATCTCGATCTCCTTGGCACTGGCAAGATAAGCGGCATGGACGCCAAAGCGTCCGGAGGCGATCTGTTTGATGGCGCTGTTGGCCCAGTCACCATTCTCCTGACGCTTGAAGCGACGAGGATCCTCTCCTCCCTCGCCGCTGTTCGACTTCCCGCCGATGCGGTTCATGGCGATCGCAAGGGTCTCATGGGCTTCGGGGCTGAGAGCTCCGAGCGACATGCCGGCCGTGGTGAAGCGGCGACGGATCTCCTCGATTGTCTCAACCTCCTCGATCGGCACGGGGCCTGAGGGCAATGGTACAAACTCCAGGAGATTGCGCGGGGAGTGCGGGGTCGAGGCCAGGACGGCATCGACGTAGGCCTTGTAATCCTCGGGCTTGTTGGTGCGGACAAAGCTGTGGAAGTTCTTGATGACCGGCGGAGTGACGGCATGAAGCTCACCACCGCGACGGATGCGATAAAAACCGGGGTCTCCGAGTTGGAGGGCGGCGGCTTCCTTCCCTTCCTCAACGGGGAGCGGAGCAGCGTAGGCCATCTCGTGGCGGGCCAAGGACTCGCGGGCGATCTCCTCGAAACCGACACCATCGATCTGGGTGGGAGTTCCGGTGAAGCACTCCTCAACAAGCTTGGTTGAGATGCCGGTTGCCTCAAAGATCTGAGCCCCGCGATAGCTGCCGATGACGGAGATGCCCATCTTCGACATGATCTTTAGTAGACCGCTCTGGAGTGCCTTCTTGTAGTTGAGCTGGGCGTTGGCGAAGTCAATCTCCACGGAGCCCTTCTCGATCATCTCGCGGATGGTCTCGATGGCCAGATAGGGATTGATGGCGCTCGCACCATAGCCGATCAGGCAGGCCATCTGGTGGACATCGCGGGCCTCGCCGGTCTCGCAGACGATGCTCGCCTTCATACGTTTACCAACACGGCGGAGGTGATGGTGAACAGCACCGACAGCCAGAAGTGAGGGAATCGCGAGATTCTCCTCATCGATTCCCCTGTCGCTGAGAACGAGGATGCGGGTTTCTTCATCAACAGCCTTCTCAGCTGCCTTGCAGAGTTCATGGACCGCAGTGGCGAGACCTGTGGCACCGGAGGATGTCTTCCAGAGGGTGGAAAGGGTGGTCACCTTGTGTTCACTACCTGGTTCTGCACCAATCTTGCGGATGGCTTCCAGCTCTTCGTTGAAGAGAATCGGAGAGTCGAGAGAGACCTGCGAGGCATGCTCCGGGGTCTCGGAGAGGAGATTGCGTCTCCAGCCCAAGGTGGTGAAAAGCGACATAACCAGACGTTCGCGGATCGGATCAATCGGCGGATTGGTGACCTGGGCAAAGAGTTGGCTAAAGTATGTGTAGAGAAGGCGAGGGCGAAGGGAGAGGACTGCGAGAGGTGTGTCATCACCCATGGAGCCGACTGCCTCGGCGCCATCCTTGATCATCGGCTTGAAGATCATGTCGAGCTCCTCGCTGGTATAACCGAAGGAGACCTGACGCTGAGTCAGGTCGATGATGTCGAGGTCGCCCTTGGGAGCCTCGAGTTGCTCGGCCTTGAATGGGGCGATGCGAACGCGATGATCATCCACCATCTTGCGGTAGTTGTGGCGGGTTGCGAGATCTTGCTTGATCTCCGTGTCACGCATCAGGACACCGGTAGCCGTGTCGATCGCAATCATCTCACCGGGTGCAAGCCGCCCCTTCTCGATGATCGTATCCTGATCAAGTCCATCGACGCCCATCTCGGAGCCAAGACTGAAGATGCCGCTGTCGGTGATCTGGTAACGGGCAGGGCGCAGACCATTCCTATCAAGACAAGCTCCGATCGTGATGCCGTCGGTGAAGACGAGGGCAGCCGGTCCATCCCATGGCTCACAGAGGCAGGTATGGTACTCGTAAAAGGCGGCGAGCTCGGGCGAGATCTCCTTGTCACCGCGCCAAGCCGGTGGCACCAGCATGGTCATGGAGTGCAGAAGAGAGCGTCCCGACATGGTCAGAACTTCAAGCACATTATCAAGGCTAGCGGAGTCGGATCCACCCGGCTGGATGATCGGGTGAAGGAGTTCGATATCCTCACCCCAAAAGTCGGCCTTCAGTTCGGCCTCACGGGCTTGGGTCCAGTTGCGGTTGCCTCGGACGGTATTGATCTCGCCGTTGTGCGCCATCATCCGGAAAGGATGGGCGAGCGGCCAGGTCGGGAAGGTGTTCGTGCTGTAGCGCTGATGGTAGACGCAGAGTGCAGTCTCGTAGTCGGGGCTGGAGAGATCCGGGAAGAACTTCTCGAGCGAGGAGGAGACAAGGAGTCCCTTGTAGACGATCAGACGATGAGAGAGTGTCGGAATGTAGAAATCCTCGATCTTGTCTGCAGCCACGCGCTTCTCGATTTCATTCCGGGCGAGGAAAAGCCTGCGCTCGAACTCATCGGCGGTCATCCCCTCGACTTTGCCAACCAAGACCTGCTCGATGTCAGGAAGGGTCAGGAGGGCCTTGGTGCCGAGGATCTGCTTATTAGTGGGTACTTCGCGCCATCCGAAGAGGTAGAAGCCCCTCTTTTGCAGAACTTCCTCGGTGATCGCCTTGGCCCGAGCCTTGGCATACTCATTCTCCTTGGGGAGGTAAAGGACCCCAACGCCGAGATCGGTGTCGCTATAGAGCGACTTGCCCCAGCTCTCAATGATGGGACGGAAGAGCTTGTACGGGATCTGGGTCGAGATTCCAGCGCCGTCACCAGTGCGGGCATCTGCGTCTAAAGCGCCACGATGCATAAGGTTACAGATGGATCGAAGACCAATGCGAAGAATCTCATTGGAGCGCTGACCACTGATTTGCGCCACCATGCCTACGCCACAGGCGTCTTTCTCAAAGGCCGGATCATAAAGCGAGGTGTCACTCTGATGGTGGGGCAGGGAATGATTCATCATGGGAATGGGTGCGTGGAGTGCGATTGTGTGGTTCGTCGATGCTCTTAGCCGCAGCTAAGCAGACGCGAACAGCATAATGTCGTGGATGGTGTGCCTTCCCGCAAGCAAATGGCGTTCCAGAGAGAGGGTTTTTTTATGTGCCTGAAAATACCCTTCTAGTCACCCCTCCACTACGCCCTTCCCAGGGGTCGATTTTCCTCCTTTTATATTCCTCCCGATGAGTAGCGTACCCCCTTCCAGTCCAGAGCGATCCCCTGTGGATCGGAATTGGCGAATTTTTCTCTGGTTCCGCGTTCTTTTCTCCGCACGGTTTTATTACCCCGTGATGGCGGTGCTTTTTCTCGACCTGGGGCTTAGCGCTACCCAGTACACTCTTCTTAATGTGGCTTGGGCGGCGGCGAGCCTTATCTCAGATGTCCCTGCCGGCGTGCTGGCTGACCGGATCGGACGCAAGCCTCTGCTGATAGCCGCAGGATGCTTCATGATCGCTGAAATGGCTATTCTTTGCGTCGCTCCGCGAAACGGGGGAATGGTACTCTTCCTCTTCTGCCTTGCGAATCGAATCCTGAGCGGACTAGCCGAAGGGGCGGCGAGCGGGGCCGACGAAGCGATCGTCTTCGATTCATTGGCCGAGTCCGGCCGTGAAGGAGAGTGGCACCGTGTGATGGAGCAGCTGACCCGCTGGCAGTCGACAGCCTTCCTTGTTGTCATGCTTATCGGTGGTGCGGTCTATGCACCGGGATCCGTGAACGCGGCGCTCTCCTTCCTTGGGATTCCAGCTCATCTGGATCAGGCGACCACTCTCCGATTTCCCCTCCTTCTCACGTTGCTGAGCGCCGTGGGCGTTCTCCTGCTGGCAATCAATTTCCGCGAACCGAAACGCCATCAGCCTAACTCTCTGGAAGACCCGGAGGGTCATCGAGCGACTTCGGCGTTGGGGGCTTTTGCCTTCACTCTCCAGGCGGGACGCTGGTTGCTTGGAAATCCGATTGCGCTTTTTGTCATCTGTGCCGGGTTCGTGCTCGATTGCGTGGTCCGACTCTTCCTTGTCTTCAGCACTTCCTACTTCCGCCTGATCGAGATTCCCGAGATTGCCTTCGGGGTGCTCGGCGCCGCCATGGGAGCCATTGGTCTTCTGATCTCCCCGTGGATCCGTCGCATGGTAACTACCCGCAGCATCGGGGCCAGCTTTGCGATCATGACCGGAGTGGTCTTTGTGGGACTCGTGGGGGTGGCCTTCCATCCTCCCTATTGGGGTCTTCTCTTCGGCTATCTCCTCTGGGGTGCCATGACGATGATCGGCTTTGCGGTCTCGACCTATCTTAACCAACTCGTCGACTCCCATCACCGGGCGACCGTTCTCTCGTTTAAGGGGGTAACGATCAATATCGCCTATGCGGGAATCAGCCTGGTCTTTGCTTGGGCGCTTCACTTGGTTCCAGGGTCGACTGCACAGGAGCAACTCGGGCAGGCGTTCGGATTCCTTCCGTTCTGGCTACTGCTGACATGCGGCATCGTGATTTTCGCCTTTAGGAAACACCTAACGCTTCTTACTTCCCGCATCGGAGAATGATCCTGATGTTCAACAAACCTTATGGTGTGCTCTCGCAATTCACGCCTGATGGATCGCCCAATCGGACACTGGCGGAATTTGGCTTTCCTAAGGAAGTCTATCCGATCGGCCGACTTGATGCTGATTCGGAAGGTCTACTCCTGCTAAGTGACGAAGCTGGTCTTAACAACCGGTTGCTCGATCCTGGGCATCGGCACGCGCGCCGTTACTGGGCTCAGGTGGAGCGTCTCCCCACCCCCGAGGCGCTGGCACACCTGGCCGCTGGCGTGATGATCCAGGGCTACAATTCCCTCCCCTGCAAAGCTTGGTTGCTTGATCCCCAACCCGATGTGGCTCTTCGTCATCCACCGATCCGCGTGCGCAAGAATGTCCCCGATTGCTGGATTGCCTTGGAACTCCACGAGGGAAAGAACCGTCAGGTCCGCCGAATGACTGCCGCGATTGGTCACCCAACGCTCAGGCTGGTCAGAATGAGCATCGGCGAGCTGACGATGGGAGCACTTGCTCCTGGGGCTTGGAGAGAACTCTCGATCAAAGAACGAGGGATGATATTTCAATAACCTCGGTAAAGGGTGAGTGCTTAACCGGCCGACTCCTCGATCCAAGCGAGCGCCTTATCGTAGCTACGGCGCTCGAGGTAATGACGAAACTGCGGGTCAAGTTCGGAAACAGGAAGTGCTGCGCTCAGGGCATCGATCCTTTCGGAAACTTCGATGAGTCGCTTCAGATGACCCTCTGCATCTCGATCCCGATGCTCGTGGTCGGCAATGACTGCAAGGCGCTCACGGAGAGCCTTCGCAAGTGAGGAAAAATCAGGGAAGGACATTCTGGCCGTGTTGGCGGAGCAGGTGGTCGCAAATGACAAGATTCACCATCGCCTCGACCATCGGGACGGCGCGGGGCAAAACGCAGGCGTCGTGTCGTCCACGCGCAGCCAACTCGGCAGGCTCGCCCTCCACTGTCACGGTTTGCTGTGATTTTGCGATGGTAGCTGTCGGCTTGAAGGCGATGCGGAAGAAAATGTTCTCGCCGTTGCTGATGCCCCCCTGAATGCCCCCTGAGCGGTTTGTGGCGGTCGAGACTCTCCCTTCTTCGATAACAAAGGCATCATTGTGCTCGCTGCCAGTGAGTCGGGTTCCGGCAAAGCCGCTGCCTATCTCAAATCCTTTGGTCGCGGGGAGACTCATCATCGCCTTGGCAAGGTCGGCCTCCAGCTTGTCAAAAACCGGCTCGCCCAGCGTCGGGGGGACGCCACGGACAACACACTCGATGATGCCTCCGATGCTGTCGCCTTGGGATCGGACTTCCTTGATGCGGGCGATCATCGCCTCGGCGGCTTTGAGATCGGGACAACGCACGGGGGTGGCGTCCACTTGGGCTGTTGTGACAGTCGCCGGGGAGACTTCGGAGTCAAGTTCATGAATGGAACGGACATAGGCGACAACCTCATAGGCGGGATGAAGCGTGCGGATCACTTTGCGTGCCACCACGCCTGCAGCCACGCGACCGATGGTTTCACGCGCCGAGGAGCGTCCGCCACCTTCCCAATTACGGATGCCGTACTTGCTCTGATAAGTGAAATCAGCATGCGAGGGACGGAACATCGTCTCCATCTCGGTGTAGGCTGAGGGACGTGCATCCTTGTTATCAACAGCCACTAAAATCGGCGTGCCAAGAGTCTGGCCTTGAAAGACACCTGAGAGGATGCGGCACTTGTCTTCCTCTTGACGTGGGGTGACGATGTCACTTTGACCGGGGCGACGCCGATCAAGTTCGATCTGGATCTCCTCCGCAGTAATAGGGAGCCGAGAGGGACAGCCGTCGATCACACAGCCGACACCTCCGCCATGGGATTCACCCCAGGTTGAGACACGGAAGAGAGTTCCAAAGGTGCTTGCCATGAGGTTGTCAAATATAGGTGCACTCACGGGCCAACTCACGCAAAATCGCCCCCCAATCGCTGACAATTATTCGAATAAAACAATCTGCCCTAAGATCTCAAGACGTACTCTTTCCGCTGTTTCCCTTGTATTTCTTGGACAGGGGTGCTTGACGCGCCGTCGCCATGGTTTTATTGCATAGGTTGTAGCTTTAGGATTGCACACCGTGTCATGGGATTCCGCCGAGTTTTTCGGAAATGGGTCGTCGTGACGGGGCCTGTCATCGGTTGGCTTCATTTCACTCAAGACTTCTTAACTTTCAGCTTCTTATACTTCCCATGTTCAACAAGATTTTAGGGTTTTTCTCCAGCGACATAGGCATCGATCTGGGAACGGCAAACACCTTGGTTTATGTCAAGGACAAGGGCATCGTCCTGCGCGAGCCTTCCATAGTAGCCGTCAAGGCCGGTACCACCCACGTGCTGGCGGTCGGCGAAGAGGCAAAGCGCATGCTCGGTCGCACGCCCGGAAATATAAGCGCGATCCGCCCCCTCAAGGATGGTGTCATCGCTGATTTTGAAATCACCGAGGCCATGCTGCGACACTTCATCACTAAGGCCCATGGCAATCGCCGGTTTGTCCGCCCCCGTGTCGTTATCGCGGTGCCGAGTGGCATCACCGAGGTTGAGAAGCGAGCCGTTAAGGATTCCGCGATGCATGCGGGTGCGCGCGAGGTTTACCTTATTGAAGAGCCTATGGCTGCCGCAATCGGAGTCGGACTTCCTGTCACCGATCCCGCCGCCAACATGATCATCGATATCGGTGGTGGCACCACCGAAGTGGCCATCATCTCGCTGGCTGGCATCGTCTTCAGCAGGAGCGTGCGCGTGGCAGGTGACGAACTGGACGAAGCCATCACCCAATACCTCAAGCGTGCTTACAACCTTCTCATCGGCGAGCGCACCGCCGAGGAGATCAAGCTTCGTATCGGGAGCGCTTACCCCCTGGAGAAGGAACTCATCATGGAGGTAAAGGGGCGGGATCAGGTTGCCGGCCTTCCCAAGACCATCACCATCACCTCGCAGGAGATCCGTGAAGCACTCATGGAGCCGGTCTCGCGCATCGTTGAGGCGGTCCGCATCACCCTCGAACGCTGTCCGCCCGAGCTCTCCGCTGATCTGGTTGACCGGGGGATTGTTCTGGCAGGTGGCGGAGCCCTTCTGAGAGGACTTGATAAACTTGTTGCCGAAGAGACCGGTCTTCCCGTCCACGTGGCCGAGGATCCGCTCAGCGCCGTGGCCGAAGGAACCGGCAAAGCCCTTCAGGAAATCGAATTCCTGCGGGCCGTCGCCGCGACCGATCGTCCCAGGGGCTAAAGCCGCTTCCGGTCTGGCAGAGTCATCTGCACCCGGAACTCACTCACTCCTTTGTCGGGGCCACGATCAGTAAAGCAGCAATAGGAACACCATCGGGATGAAGAAACTCCAGATCGCCTCCCTTGTTGTTCTGGCTGTCCTTGCCATTGCCGTCTGCCTGCTTGAGTCCGGCACGCTAACACGGCTCCAGTCCGGACTGTTGGGAGTCATCTCGCCGATCAGCCGTTCCGGGAGTGCGGTGAAAAGCAGCATTGACAGTCTTGGCAAGGATCTTCTGTCGCTGGATCAACTCCAGACAGAGTATGAGAGGGTACTTTCTGAGAACCGGAAACTCCGTGCGGAGAACAACGGGTTACGTGATCTCCAACAAGACAACGATCATCTCCGACAAGTCTTGGGTTACCGTGAACGTTCATCGTTCCGCCTCGTTCCTGCACTGGTACTAGGCCATGATGCCGGCGTCTGGTGGAACACGATCAAGATCAACCGGGGTTCTGCCGATGGTATCGCACCCGACATGCCAGTTATTACCGATAAGGGGCTGGTTGGTAAAATATCAGTTGTTTCCAGCAATCTCTCTGAGGTGCTTTTGGTCACGGATGAAAACTGCAAGGTTGCGGCTAAGGTGGAGGGAACCAAGGAGCAGGGAATCAGTGCCGGGTCGCGTGATCCGGTCGGGGAATTGAGGCTGACGTTTTTGAGCAAACTGGCTGATCTTCAGCCCGGGCAGAAAGTTTACACAGCGGGTGTGAGCGGAGGGATTTTTCCCTCCGGCATCGCTCTCGGCACGGTGAAAAGTTTCCATGCCCGCGAACTTGATGGTGAAGCCATCCTTGAGCCCGCAGCCGATTTCGGCATGCTCGAGGAGGTCTTCATCGTCACCGGCGCGAAATGAGGCAAGGCATCCTTTTCATCATTCTCCTCCTCCTGCTGCCGATTGCCGTGGCGATCCAAGATCTGCTGCCGGCCATTCCGCCGTTCCAAGCCAGGATCTTGCTGCTACCCGTTGTTTTTTGTTTCGGTGTGATGGCCCTTCCTCTTGTCCCCGCACTCTTTTTTGCACTGGCGACTGCCTTGGTCCAGGGGCTCGTATTGCTGCAGATCCAATCCGGAGAAGCAGAGCTGGGACTCACTGTGCCCGTTGTGTTTTTTCTGCTCTGGGCGATTGCTCTCCAAATGACAAGCGAGGCGACCCAAGGGATGCGGTGGGAAGTTCATGCCCTGGGGAGTGCTGTTGTCACGCTGACGCTCTTGAGCGTTGAATTCCTCATGCTTTGTGTCAGACGGGGAGGATTCCCTCTGGAGATGCTGGTTCTGCAACGGATCTTGATCCCCTCGGTGACCTCGCTACTGATTGCGCCGCTGCTTTACTTCGCGCTTTGTAACCTAGTGCCGGTGTTCAACGAGGAATCCCATCCTGTCCAAAAACCCAATTTCAGCAGGTAATGCCATGAAATCGCTGGACGACTCTCTCCGCAAGATCCTGATCCTCGGGGGAATTCTAACCCTCGCACTTGTTCTGCTCCTGATGCGAATGTGGTATGTCCAGATTTACAAGCATGCCGACTATAAGGCCCGCATCAAGGGACACTCTCAGCTCACGGTCAGACTTCCAGCTGTACGGGGTGAGATCTGTGACCGCAGGGGGGTGCCACTGGTCGAGAACCGGGCCAGCATGGAGGTAGAGTTCTATCTGCCTGATATCGTGCGCGCATGGAGGGAGGGGCATGACGAGGTCCCAATCCGAAAGTATTGGGGACTAGACCATGGCATGAGAGCTCTCAAGTCCGAGCCCGACATCGTGAAGATCGTCAACGAGTCGATCGTTCCTCATCTCGAGAAACTCGGGCTCGCCGGCGACTATAACAGCCGCAAGCTCCAGGTACATTTTCGCGATAACGCTGAGATTCCCTACGTCTATCGACAGGACCTTGATTTCGAAACCATGGCCCGATTCAGCGAGAACAGCCTTGATCTTCCAGGTGTCACGGTGTCACTCAAGCCCGTCCGGCACTATGTCTACGGAGCCCTGGCGGCTCATCTCTTCGGTTATGTGGGAGTTCCCAAGGAAATAGACAAGGAGGAGTCCTCCCAGTTCAATTTCTATCAACCCGATGTGAAGGGAAAAGCGCAGATCGAACAGGCCTACGATGATGTTCTGAGAGGAACTCCGGGCACCAAGTTTCTCCAGCGTAATGCTCATGGGGTCATCGAGGGCGAGACCAAGCGCATAGAACCCAAGCAAGGGTCGAAAGTCTGCCTTACCATTGATGCCCGCATCCAGACCATCGTGGAAAAGGCCCTCCATGTCGTCGGTCGGGGGGCGGCTATCGTACTAGATCCGAATTCCGGGGAGATTTTGGCGATGGCCTCGGTGCCCTCCTTTGATCCCAATCAGTTCGTCCCCTCGATCTCCAAGGCCGACTGGGAGAAACTCGCCAAGGATCAGACCGATCCCCTCATGAATCGAGCAGTGAACGCCTACGCGCCAGGATCAACCTTCAAACTTTGTACCGCATTGTCCGGGATCCGTGCCGGAGTCGGAGACAGACAGTTCGATTGCACTGGCGGCGTCCAGTACGGTAATAAGTACATGAAGTGCTGGGTGCTCACCGCCAAGCCACCGATGCCTCCCCATGGTCATCAAGACCTAACAACGGCGCTCAAGAATTCCTGCGATCCGTTTTTCTACCAATACGGCAATGCAGCAGGAATCGACCAGATAGACGCCGTGGGTGCTATGCTTGGCCTGGGCCAGAAGACGGAACTCCCGCTTAACAACGTGGCCAGCGGCGTGATGCCTGGAACCGCTTGGCTTGCTCAGAATTATCCCCGCGAACGCTGGAGCCCGGGTTACACGGCTAACACCGCAATCGGTCAGGGCTTTGTCCTCGCGACCCCGCTGCAAGTGGCGAACATGGCGGCAACCGTTGCCAATGGCGGCATCGTTTACCAGCCTCATCTCGTCGAGAAGGTCGTAAGTCAGGATGGTGCCATGGTCAAGGAGGAGCCTGTGAAAATTCGAACAGACTTCCTCAAGGAATCAGGAATCACCCCTGATCAGTTCGAAAAGGTGCGGAAAGGAATGTGGCGCGTCGTGAATGACTCCGACGGCACTGCCCGCAAGGCACGGGTGAAGGATGTCGAGGTGGCGGGCAAAACCGGTACGGCTCAGTTCTGGCGCAATGGCATCAAGGATTACCACACCTGGTTCATTTGCTTCGCTCCTTATGATAAGCCGCGCTATGTCGTCTGCGTCTTTGTCCAGGGAGGAAAGTCGGGAGGTTCAGTCCCGGCCCCGATCGCTGCAAAGATCCTTGAGCAGATCTTCGCCATGGAGAAAGGCCAGGAGGTCAAACTGGAAGCGATTAGCCCCGCTGTTGGCAATTTCCAGCCGATCTCCGGAATCGACTTCTCGAAGGATCTCCCTGCGCAATACGGAGCCGATGCTACTCTAGCTCCGGAGTCCTCAGCTGAGGACTCTCCAGAGTCTGGGAACGAATCAAACGGAGGCACCCCTGCAGCCAAGCCTGATATCCAGGAGGATTCTGACAGCCATGTGAAAAACCGAAAACCCCAAGCCCTGGGAGGTCTTCAGAAATTCTTCAACTTCCTCGGCGGCGGTCGCTCTGCGGCACCAAAACAATCCAATTAGGCTTATAGGTTGAAGACTTTTTGATTATTATCATCAGAACAACCAATTCCACAAATCACCAAGTTAAACCCACCGAAAGAGTATTAGACTGAAGACTTTCAAAGATTTAGGTAAAACAAAATCCCCTCAGACAAAACTTTCAAATCCCTCCGAATCAACATCAGTTTTCATAATCACCCAATCAATCTCAGACCTAACAGTCTTCAGCCTAAACCCCTAATCACCAATACCTAATTCCATGAGCATTATTGAAACCGTCAAACGCCTCCTTGGCGTCAAAAAATCAGGCCCCCGTATCGAGCTAGTCGTCAGTTGCGAGAAACTAGAGAAACGAGTCGCCCTCCTGGAGGATGGCAAACTGGAGGAGTACTCCATCGAGCGCGACAGTGAGCGCAATATCGTCGGAGGCATCTTCAAGGGCAAAGTCCGCAACATCGAGCACGGTCTCAAGGCCATGTTTGTCGATATAGGCTTCGAAAAAAACGCCTTCCTTCACTTCTGGGATGCCATTCCTGCGGCTCTTGATAGTGGCATTGAGAGCGTTCAGCGTGCAGGGGCAGGTAACAACTCGAAAAAGAAGCCTCAGATCACCGCCAAGGACATCCCCAATGTCTATCCCGTCGGTAGCGAGATTATGGTACAGGTGACAAAGGGGCCGATAGGAACCAAGGGCCCACGAATCACGACCAACATCTCCATGGCCGGCCGCTACATGGTCCTCATGCCTTTCAATGACCAGTGTGGCATCTCCCGCAAGATTGAGGACCCCAAGGAGCGCGCCCGTCTTCGCAAGATCCTGACCGAACTCACCCTTCCAGAGGGGATGGGTATCATTATCCGCACCGCTGGAGAGGGGCAAAAGGCCCGCTTTTTCGTGCGGGATCTCGGCTTCCTGCTCGACCAGTGGCGCGAGGTGGAAAAGGGAATGGCCGAGAAGCCATCTGCCAGCACGCTGATTCTCGAGCCCGATCTCGTCGACCGAACGGTCCGCGATCTCCTGACCGAGAGCGTTGATGCCGTTCATGTTGATGACATCAAGGCGGCCGAGCGCATGCAGGAGCTGGTCGGCCAGATCTCCAAGCGCGCCAAGAAGTCGATCCACTTCTACAGCGGCCAAAAGCCCATCTTTGACAACTTCGCCGTCCAGTCACAGATCGATAATGCCTTCCTGCGTCAGGTCTGGCTTCCATGCGGTGGCTATCTCGTGATCGACGAGACCGAGGCCATGATCGCCGTCGACGTGAATACGGGCCGTAACAAGGGGAGCAAGGATATGGACAAGACTATCTTCCAGACCAACATGGAGGCTGCCGACGAGGTTGCCCGACAGCTCCGCCTCCGTAATATCGGTGGATTGATCGTTGTCGACTTCATTGACATGAAGAACCGCAAGGATCAGCAGGCTGTCTATCAGCGCATGCGCGATCGTCTGCGCCGCGACAAGGCCCGCACCCATGTCCTGCCGATTTCCGCACTCGGACTTATGGAGATGACCCGTCAGCGTGCGCAGGAGAGCCTCTCCAGTTCGCTCTACACGAACTGTTCCTACTGCCACGGCAAGGGAGTCGTAAAGAGCCAGATGACCATGAGCGTCGAACTCCAGAGAGCGCTCCACACCCTCATGAAGCGTCACCAGGAAGAGATTCATGAGTTCAAGATCACCGTCCATCCCGAGTTGCTCAACCGCCTCCGCACCGAGGATGAAGAGCTCCTCATCGATATCGAGCGCAAGTACGCCGGTCGCCTTACCTTCAAGTCCGATCCCACGCTGCATGTGGAGAAGTTCACTGTCGCGAATGCCACGACCAACGAAGAACTCAAAGTTTGATGGCGCCTTAGTCTCCGTCAAACAGACTGTTAGACTATAGCCATCTAGGTTTTTAGCTCAGAATTCGAAGACACAGCAAAACCCCGCCTCCTGAAAGGGAGCGCGGGGTTTTTACTTCGCTATGGAGGGAGAGGGAAGGCCTGCCACGCTGCTTCCGGCCATGACACCATGAGTGGAGAACCAGCCCAGGGGAACTTCGATGGCATAGACGATGGCGCTGGAGGCGCTAGGGATAGGGGTTTCGTCGAAAGGCTTCATGTCGTGGAGTTCGTAGATCATTCCGGAGCGTCCGACATAGGCGATGGAGAGCGGGAGCGGCGTATCCTTCATCCAGAAGGAAACGGGGCGGGGCTGTGGAAAGACAAAGACCATTGCCTCGTCTGTTCGGAGGCTGGTGCGAGACATCAAGCCTAGTTCGCGTGAGGCATCATCGGCGGCGATCTGTGCGTTCAGGGAGTTGGTGCCCAAATTGAGGGTCGCCTTAGGTAAGTTGAGCTGAGGTTTCGGCTCGGCCTCGAGTGGCAGGGCCGTTAGGAGAAGAAGAAAGAAGAGGGATGTGAGCTTCATGCTTCATTCAAGCTAATACTGAGCAACTAGGACAGAAAGGCAGATCTCTCGTAGGACGAGCGACGAGTGATATTTTTCATCCAAATTTCTTGCCTTCGGCCACCGACTTTCTACTCTGTTTGGGCCTGCGAAATCCTCCATCCGGGCGTTTGAATTAACCCGAATGTCGAATTTCTTTCCTAAATGGGCCAATTGGCTTCCGCTCCAGCTCCTGGTGTGCGGGCTCGTCATTGGTGCGCCCATCACACTCGGGATCTGGTACTATTTCACACCGAAGTATACCCGTGTTGGCTATCAGCCAGATCAGCCGGTTCCTTTCTCCCACTCCCTGCACGTGAAGCAGCTCGGAATGGACTGCCGCTACTGCCATAGCTTCGTCGAGGTTGCCGGACACTCCAATCTGCCCGCAACGCAGACCTGCATCAATTGCCACGGACAGGGCAGGATTCTGCCGAACAGTCCTCGTCTTGCCGCTGTCCGCGACAGCTGGGAGACGGGTCAGCCTATCCCGTGGGTGCAAATTCACCGCCTTCCCGATTACGCCTATTTCAACCATGCCGTCCACGTAAACCGCGGAGTCAGTTGCTACAGCTGCCATGGTGCGGTTAACGAGATGAGTGTCGTCTACGAGGCCGAGTCACTCAGCATGAAATGGTGCTTGGATTGTCATCGTGCTCCTGAGAATTTCCTTCGCCCTCCCTCTGAGATCTTTAACATGAACTGGCATCCTGCTTCGTCCTCTGAGCAACGCGAACTGGGTACCAAATTCAAGGAAGAATGGAAAATTAACCCACCAGTCAGCTGCGGAGGATGCCACCATTGAAAAAGATTTTCCAACATCCACTACGTGATTTGAAGCCGACTCTATGGAGAAGTCAGGGAGAGCGCGAAAACTCTACTGCCTTTACTGAGGGCCTAGCCCTTGAATTCACTCCCGGAGTGACGGAAGTCAATGCGGAGCAGGATGAGAACGGTCTCTCTCGCCGAGATTTCGTCCGCCTTATGGGGGCAGCTACAGCTCTGACCGGAGTCGGACTCACCGGTTGCCGACGCCCTGAGGCCCATCTCGTTCCCTTCGCAAAGAGTGCCGAGTGGACGATCCCGGGCAAGTACCTCTACTACGCCAGCTCCATGCCGACCCCAGCAGGTGCCGTGCCGCTCACTATTACGACTGCGGACGGTCGCCCCACGAAGATCGAGGGTAACCCTCTCCATCCGGCAAGTAACGGCTCGACGGATGTCTTCGCCCAAGCTTCGATTCTTGGCCTTTACGATCCGAACCGTTCCAAGGAAATTACCCGTCACTCCGTCAAGGTCTCCCGTGCCGACCTGGATGCCTTGATCGCTAAAATCCGCTCCACAGCCGGATCGAATGGTGGCGACGGGCTTGCGATCGTGGTTGGCAAGGAGAATTCCCCCACCGTTGAAAGGCTCCGCACAGAACTTGCTTCCCAATTCCCGAAGCTGCTTTGGGTACAGGATGAGGCGATTCAAACCAATGAAGACTCCTTTGATGCGTTGCTTGGGATCGGAGTCCGCCCCGTCTATGATTTTGAGAAGGCCGATGTGATCCTTTCGCTTGGCAGTGATTTTCTGAATCCTTCCGAGAGTGGGCTTGGGTTCGCCAAAGGCTTTGCAAAGCGTCGCGACCCGAAAAACTCAGTTGGCACGATGAACCGTCTCTATGTGGTTGAGAATCACTTCTCTCTCACCGGCGGCATGGCTGACCATCGTCTCCGTGTGCGGGCCAGTGAAATCGGCGATTTCACTGCTGCCCTGGCCAAGGTCATCGCCACGAAGTCGGGTGACACTCCCCTCTTCTCACTGGCTGGGGCTTATCCCTCCACGGGAGTTTCTTTTGACCCTGCTTGGGTAAACGGAGTGGCTGATGATCTGATCGCAGCCAAGGGTAAGGGAGTTGTGATCGCGGGACCAGGGCAATCGGCCGCTGTTCAGGCTCTCGCCCTTGGTATCAACAATACTCTCGGCAATCTTGGATCGACCATCAATGCCGTCCAGACAACGGCCAAGCCTGCTGCCAAGTTGGCCGACCTCTCCAAGGCCATGAGTTCCGGTTCGGTTAAGACTCTCTTAATCCTGGAGGGAAACCCAGTCCTCACGGCTCCAGTAGAGCTCAATGTTGCCAACCTTATTGCCGGAGTTCCCGAGACCCTTCATCTCTCGCAGTTTGCCGATGAGACAAGCAAGGTGACTCATTGGCAGGTGCCTGCCGCCCACTATCTGGAGCGCTGGGGTGATGCCCGCTCGATTGACGGAACAGTCTCTTCCGTCCAGCCGATGATCCTCCCCCTCTGGAATGGCGTCTCTTCCCTCGAGATCCTTGCTTCTCTTGCAGGTGAAAAAGTTGACGGCCCTTCCGTGGTTCGCAACACGTTCGCTGCGGTCAGCAAAGCTTCAACCGATACCGCTTGGAATGAGTTCCTCCGCAACGGATTTGCCGATGGAACTGCGTGGCCCGTCTCCAAGCCTTCTCTCAATCCATCAGCCGCTGCTGCTGCTATTCAATCAACACCCAAGACGGACCCCAAGGATTTCGAAGTAGTTTTTCTCCGCAGTTCCAGTGTCGATGATGGCCGCTATGCCAATAACTCCTGGCTTCAGGAAACCCCTGATTATGTCACCAAGCTCGTGTGGGATAATGCCGCCCTCGTCAGCCCCGCCGACGCCCAGATGCTTGGCATCAAGGATGGTGATTGGCTGAAAATCATCGCTGGTGACCGCTCGATCGAGGCGGCCGCACTCATCGCCCCGGGACATGTCGATAAGTCGCTCAGCATTTCTCTGGGCTACGGCCGCAAGGGTGTCTCCCATGTCATGGATAAGGTCGGATTTGACGCCTATCCGCTCCGTGATTCTTCGAGCCTTTGCTTCCGCTCAGGAGTCAAGGTGCAGGCTCTACCTAGGGAACCCTACGTCTTTGCCCGCACTCAGGAACACCAGAACATGGAGGGGCGCAACATCGCCCGCGTAGGAACACTCGCTACCTTCCAGAAGCAGCCCGAGTTTGCCTCAGAGATGGATGGTGAGCTGACGAAGCCAATTTCCATTTATCCGAATCCCCCTCTCACTTCTGATCTTCAGTGGGGGCTCTCGGTCGATCTCAACTCTTGCATCGGTTGCAATGCCTGCATCGTTGCCTGCCAGGCAGAGAACAATATCCCGGTCGTCGGCAAGGACCAGGTCCGCCGCGGTCGTGACATGGCCTGGATCCGCATTGACCGTTGGTTTGCCAGCGCGGATCACAAGGAGGAAAGCCTGGAAATGATCCCGATGGCGGTCATGTGCCAACAGTGTGAGAGTGCACCTTGCGAAGCCGTATGCCCCGCAAACGCCACCGTGCACAGTGAAGAGGGCCTGAATCTGATGGCGTACAACCGCTGTATCGGCACTCGCTACTGCGCAAATAACTGTCCCTGGAAGGTCCGCCGCTTCAACTGGTTTGACTACAACGAGCGTCCGCTGGATGAACTCTACTACGGCCCGCTTGCGCCCAAGGGCATGGCTGACAGCCTCAAGATGTCAAAGAATCCGAACGTGACTGTTCGCATGCGCGGCGTCATGGAGAAGTGCACCTTCTGCATCCAGCGCATCGAGGAGGCGAAGATCGCCCGCTCGGTCAAGGCCGGGGCCAGCGATGTGACCAAGACTCCGCTCCCTGCCTTCAAGACCGCTTGCCAGCAGGCCTGTCCCTCTGAGTCGATCGTCTTCGGCAACATCAACGATCCCAAGAGCGCTGTTTCAGAGGCAAAGGCCGACCCTCGCACCTATTCATCCCTTGCCTACCTCAATACGCGTCCCCGCGTCACTTATATGGCTAGGATTCGCAATCCCAACCCCGCGATGCCGGGTGCCGACCTCGTCGGCTCCGCCAATCGTGGTGCTGAACATGTGGAACATTCCTAAAAGCGAAGCATGTCCACCTCTTCGAACATCACAACCACTCAGGAGACGCCTGAGATGAACGCGCCCGATCTCCATCTCTTGGAGCGACCGCCGCAGGTTCTCAATAACCGAGGTCCCCTCTGGGTAACTGACGCGGTCTGCTCGATCGTCGAGGGAAAAACCCCACTCTGGTGGTATGCGGCGATCGCCTTCACAGGGACCTTCGCCGCAATAGGCGGCGCCTGCATCCTTTACATGATCTGTACAGGCGTCGGTGTCTGGGGTTCGAACAGCCCCTGCTTCTGGGCCTGGGACATAACCAATTTTATTTTCTGGGTCTCCATGGCCCATGCTGGCTCTCTGATCTCCGCCCTGCTCTTCTTGACGCGCCAGAAGTGGAGTCTCTCGATCTCCCGTGCCGCTGAGGCAATGACTGTCTTTGCCATCGTCTGTGCCGGCGTCTATCCTGCGATTCATATCGGGCGCGTCTGGTTCGTTTGGTTTCTCTTCCCAGTTCCAAACAGCTACGGCATGTGGCCGAACTTCTCGAGTCCCCTGCTCTGGGATGTCTTTGCGGTGACCAGCTATCTGACCGTTTCCTCGCTCTTCTGGTTTGCCGGCATGGTTCCTGATCTGGCCGTCCTGCGCGATCGTGCGACGACAAAGATCCGCAAGTTCGCCTACGGCATCGTCTCCCTTGGATGGCTCGGCACTGCACGCCAGTGGCGTCATTACGAGATGATGTATGTTCTACTGGCCGGGCTTACCTCCGTGCTAGTGGTTACTGTTACTACGATCGTGGCCAGTGATTGTGCCACCTCGGTCGTCCCCGGATGGCATGCCACGATCTTCCCCTTCTATTTCATGGTGGGTGCGGTCTACAGCGGTAGTGCCGCTATTCTCACACTCCTTCTCCCCTTGCGCCTGATCTATCCCCAGCTGCGGGATCTTATCACCTCTTCCCAGCTCGACAAGGTTTGCAAGCTTCTCCTGCTGATGGGATCGTGCGTCGGTTACGTTTACGTCTTCGAGCTTTTCAATGCATGGTATAGCGCGAATCCTTTCGAGCGTGGCGCCTTCTGGGAACGCTTCACCGGTAGCAGCGCTTGGTATGCCATCACCTGCCTCTCGATCAATCTAACGGTGCCTCAGCTCTTCTGGTTCAAAGCTGTGCGCCGATGCCTCCCACTGGTTTTCGTTCTCGCGATCCTTTGCAACGTCGGCATGTGGTTTGAACGTTTCATGATCGTCACTTCGACTCTGACCCATGATTTCCTTCCCTCTTCGTGGAAGGATTTTCATCCCACGATCGTTGATATTCTGACAGCAACTGGGACGCTCGGCATCTTTTTTACCCTTTTCCTGCTCTTCATCAGGTTTGTGCCGATCATGAGCATGAACGAGCTCAAGGCGACGCTGCCCGGTGCACAACCCCACGGTGATGCAGGTCATTCTAACCATTCCACGGAGGCAATGCGCTGAGATGAGCATTCATTTTCAAGGTCATCATCTTCCGATTGCCGGTTCCAAAGAGGAGCCGCTCTATGCACTCGGTGCTCGTTTTGAGACTCCTGAGGCTCTTGTCCAAGCCGCGAATCGCCTTCGCAAGGAGGGGGTATCCCTCTACGAATGCTTCACGCCCTATCCCATCCACGGTCTTGCTGAGGGGATGAGGCTTCCTAAGTCCATCCTGAGTTTTCTGGTTCTTGGGGGCGGTGTTTCCGCAATTTTGATTGCCCTTTCAATGCAACTAATCCCCAGTTGTATTATTTACCCTTTGGTGGTTGACGGGAAGCCACTAGATCTTCTGGCTCTGCCCCAGTACATTCCCATCGTGGTGGCTCTGACCCTCATGATCGGCGCGATCACGGCCGTTACGGGAATGATTCTTCTTGGCGGCATGCCTCAGTGGAATAATCCAATGTTCGCTTGGGATCTCTTTGCCAAGGATGCTTCGCGTGGTTTCTTCCTGGCGGTAGAGGCTCGCGACCGGAAGTTCTCCGTATCCGCCCTGACCGAGTTACTGCATGAACTTGGAGCTGGGGACATCACGGCAATTCATCAGGAGGCCTCCGAGGGGAAATAATCGCCATGGTACGCTACTTCCTATTCCTTCTGGTTCTGATCACCATCCTGATTGTCTCCATTGCCGGATTGCGCGACTATTCCTTTCTGCCTCACAAGACCAAGCGCCCTCCAATCGAAATCTTCCCCGATATGGTACGTCAGGCTAAGGTCAAGGCGCAGTCTCCAAGCGACTTCTATGCCGATGGACGCGGTGCTCGTTCTCATGTCGACGGAACAGTTCCCGTTGGTTATTCAGCTCCAGAGTCCAGCGCTCAGGCCTCTGAGGGAGTCGCTACCATGGGAAGCCCTTATAACGTTGTTATTTTCTCTGGCAAGCAGGACTACGCCGACACGGGTAAAGTCGGGACGAACTGGGGCAATGGACTTCCCTTTAACGCCACGATGGCGACCTTAGAACGAGGTCGCGAGCGTTATCAGATCCAGTGTGCCGTCTGTCATGGAGCTACCGGAGGAGGCAATGGTATCGCCACAAAATATGGTTTGGTCGGAGTGGCTAGTTTTAATCAACAACGAATCCGCGAAATGAATGACGGCGAGATCTACAACACGATCGTGAATGGAAAAAATTCCATGCTCGGTTATGGTTCGGTGATACAAGTACCTGATCGCTGGGCGATCGTCGCCTACATTCGTGCCCTGCAGCGTTCGCAGAATGCAACAATTAACGACGTTCCCGCAACCGAGCGGACCGCTCTGACCGGCACCAACGCGTCCGCCTCGACAATCGCCCCCGCCAAGCAATGAGCGCCGAACACAAACTACTTGCATCCTCTCAAGCGCGATCGGCATCCGGAATTCTTCCGTCCGCCGAGACGTTCGACTACAAACATGTCGGCGGCCGTTTCGTCGGCCTCTGCGTGACAGCCCTAGTCACGCTTCTGTTTTCGCTAATCCTGGGACTAGCGAATCCCCACCAGTTTGCTTTCTCTTGGATGTTTGCAGGGTGTTTCTTCTTCACAATCCTGATCGGGTCTCTCTTTTGGATCATCGTTCATCATGCCGTGGATGCGGCCTGGAGTGTTGGAATTCGACGCCAACTCGAGAACATCTCCTGCCTGCTGCCGTTGCTAACCCTGCTTCTGGTGCCACTTCTCTTCGTCGCATCGGATCTCTGGACATGGATGGCTTTGTCTCCCTCCACCAACCATGAGCTAGCGGAAAAATCCGCCTATCTGAATGTGAATTTCTTTTGGGTTCGCACCGTCTTTTATTTCCTGCTCTTCGGAGTTGGAGCACTGTTGCTCCGTCGGAATTCCTTGGCTCAGGACAAAGATGGCAAAGCCATCCACACCATTCGTAATCGCAGAGTCGCTTACTTCTTGGTGCCGGTTGGTGCCATCGCACTCACTTTCTGGTCGATCGATTGGATCATGGGACTCAATTGGAAGTGGAATTCCACCATCTGGGGCCTCTACATTTTCGCCGGATCGGTCCTGTCTGCACTCTGCGTTATTATCCTTCTCTCCAATTCTCTTCGATCTGCCGGATATCTGAAAAGCGTACTGACCACCCAGCATAACTTTGCTTTTGGCAAGTTGCTGCTAGGTTTCACGCTTTTCTGGTCTTGGATTGCTTTTGTTCAGTACATGCTCATCTGGTATGCGAACATTCCCGAAGAAAGCGTATACTACGTGCTCCGTTCCTCTGCATCGTGGAATGTGCTAGGGATCATTCTTGTTGTGGGCCACTTCTTGGTTCCCTTTGTCTTACTACTCTTCCGTGCTCCCAAGGCCAGCGCCGGATTCCTCGGTCTGGTTGCAGGTTGGATTCTCTGCATGCACCTACTTGATGTTTACACCATGATCCTGCCAATACTTCATCCGGAAGGTTTCCGCCCTGCCGTTCTAGATGTCGTCGCATTGCTTGCCATCGGTTGTACGCTGAGTGCTTTCTTCCTGAAGCACCTCGGTGATTCACCCCTATGGCCTTCTCGTGATCCTCGCCTGGCAGAGGCCGTCAACTACATCGACTGATGAGCACCGATCACACCTCCCTTTCTGAAACGCCGCGCTTATCAACCGGCATCCTGCTCTTAATTGGAGTTATGATCCTGCTGCTCGCTGCTGTGCTCGGAGGTCTCTGGATAAACAGTGGTACTTCCGCCACAGAAACTGAGGATTACGACCGCGCCGCCGTCCGGACAAAGAACCTTGCAGATCTTCAGGCAGCAGATTCGAATGCCCTCTCGTCCTACGGGTGGAATGATCAGGCCAAGGGAATTGTCCATATCCCGATCACTAATGCCATGCAGCTGGTTCTTCCGGCCCTTCAGACCTCTGCGAACAAAACTCCTCAGGAGGTTCAACCCTAGTCATGAGCGACCATACCCTTCCTCATCACGACGACAAGTCGGGTCATCTACATGTCGACATCAAGGCAATTGACGCCTCGGTCCGGCTGCCGGTGATTATCCTTTTTGGTAACGCCATCCATTGGCTGGTCATTGCTTCTCTTCTTTCATTAATTGTTTCAGTAAAGTTGATTGCGCCCGGATTCCTAGGGGGTGTTAGCTTCCTGACGTATGGTCGCCTTGCCCCGATGGCTCGCGATCTCATGCTCTATGGATGGGCTTCCCAAGCCGCTCTTGGCACAGGTATCTGGCTAATGGCTCGTCTCTGTGGTCGTCCGCTTGGCGGTGAACACAGTGGAGGCTTCGGCGGCGAGTTGCTGCGCACGCTGGTCATTAGCGCTACGGTGCTTTGGAATCTCGCGGTCCTGCTCGGAACGCTCGCGATTCTTGCTGGCTATAGCTCCGGGGTGGAGTGGCTTGAGTATCCCAGCTGGGCCTCTGCCATGCTGCTGCTCTCTTTCCTGCTGATCGGGATTTGGGCTGTCTTACTCTTTGATCGGAGAGGCACGGGGCGTGCGGTGGTCGCCCAATGGTATTTGGTCGCTGCTTTCTGCTGGTTCCCTTGGGTTTATGGTACGGCCAATCTTCTTCTGGTATGGAAGCCCATCCAGGCCTCGGCCCAAGGTCCGATCCAGTCATGGTATTGCGGTAGCCTACTTGCTCTCTGGCTCTTGCCGGTGGCATTAGCTTCGGCCTATGCCCTTCTTCCACGACTTCTGGGATCCCATCTTAATCGCCGCAATTTGGCTACCCTCAGTTTCTGGATGCTTCTTCTCCTTGGAGGATGGAATGGAATGGATCGACTCATCGGCGGACCCGTTCCTGCCTGGATGACTTCCGCAGGGGTTGTTGCCGGAGTCCTTTTCCTAATTCCGGTCTTTATGATCTCGATGAATCTTCTTGGGATGGATCGTAAGGAAGCCATTGTTGCCGGGAGCATTTCAGCTCGTTTTCTTCTAATGGGTCTCTATGCGCTGATCTGCGTAGGATCAATCGGTGCACTTGCCTCTCTTCCAAGCGTGAGCGGAGCTGTTCGATTTACTGCATTCACTGAGGCAAAGACCCAGCTCTGGATTCTAGGTGCCATTTCTCTTCCTCTCTTCGCAGTACTCTACGAGTCCTTTCCCCAGCTCCTTGGTCGTGACTGCTGGTCTCCCGTGCTTACTGGGCGACATTACATTCTCACTTTAGTTGGAATAGCCATGCTGATCTCTCTCTTGCTTTTGGGTGGTCTGTTTACAGGCATCGCACTTGCAGACCCTACGGTCTCCTTCCTCAACATCACCTCATACTCCTATCCTTTCCACCTGATGGAGTGTGTTGCGCAATTATTACTCCTGATAGCCGCGCTAATTCTTGGCGCAAACATCACCCGCGCCTTGGCGGGCGATTATCTCCTCAACAAGCAACCCAGGAAATAACATGCATCGTCTCACTACATTATTGAGTGGCATTTTCCTGGTTTTCCTAACTTCATGGCTGGGACTTGTGGCCTATCCCGCGCTCCATCTTGGACGTCTTACCCCTGTGCCCGATCCGGACAACGGCGGATCATTTCCTCCTACTTATGGCGGTCAGGCTATTGCCGGACAGCGTGTCTATGCGACAGAAGGTTGTATCTCTTGCCATAGCCAACAGGTGCGTCAATCGAGCGTCACTACTTCGGATGTTGATCGGGGTTGGGGTCTGCGTCCCTCCGTTGCCCGGGACTATCTGCGTGACAGCACAGCCTTTCTGGGATCACGTCGTCTCGGCCAGGATCTCTCAAATGTGGGAGTGCGTCGCCCTGACGCCAAGTGGCATCTCATTCATCTCTATCATCCTTCCGCCGTCTGCGAAGGATCGGTTATGCCCTGTTTCAGCCATTTATTCCTAATCCGTAAAATCCAGGGCCAGCCATCCGACGAGGCACTCAACCTCACGGGCGACGATGCTCCCAAGGAGGGGTATGAAGTGGTTCCGACCGCCGAGGCCAAGAACTTGGTCGCCTATCTTCTCGCCCTGCGCCATGATTACCCCTTACCGGAAGCTCCCGTGAAGAAAAACGGGGCTGCAAAATAAGAAGTTAAGAGGAATAGCCGTGAACCAAGATCATCACCATTTTCAGCAGGAACAGGGATCCGAGGATACCAACAGGCCCCTCTCTCCATGGCTTATTGGGACGTTTATGCTCGCTCTCTGCTGGGGGGCTTTCTACCTTGCCTTCAACAGTGGGGGCTTTAGTCAGGATGTCTATGAGTCGAATGCAGTGAATTGGGCCGGAGGAGGAACTCAGGCCGCTGCCCCCGTGGACCCTAAGGTCGTCGGGAAGCGCCTCTATACCCAAAATTGCGTTGTCTGCCATCAGGCAAACGGCATGGGAGTCGCCGGCCAGTTCCCACCGCTTGCGGGGAGTGAGTGGGTGCTTACGGAGGGACCCCATGCAGAGAACCATCTCGTGATGCTTGTGCTAAACGGTCTTCAGGGACCTTCTGTAGTCAAGGGTCAGTCTTACAACAACGCCATGGTGCCTTGGAAGCAACTTACTGACGAACAGATCGCAGACATCCTAACCTACATCCGTTCGGATTGGGGTAACAATGCGCCTGCTATTTCTCCGGAATTTGTTGCTCAAATTCGTAAGGATAGCGCCGCCCAGAGCGATTCCTGGACCCAAGAGCAACTGCTGGCCGTTTCTCCAGTAAAACCCTCCGCAGCATCAGGAGCCGCTCCAGCCACAAAATGACCACCCCTATGCTTCCTCAGTTCTTTATCAAACGGATAGCTTCCCGGTTACTGACAAGTGGCATTTTCTTGGCCTCCTTAGTCATGGCTGGCGGGGCCTTCGCAGAGCAGCGCAGTGGAAATGTCTATGGACTCCCCCCTTGTGTAACGACCACGGGTCTACAGATTGACTCGATTATCAAGATGATCTTCTGGCTGACGGCCGTAGTCTTCGTACTGACCCAGGGGACCTATATTTATTATTTGATCGTTTACCGTCGTCGTCCGGGAGTGTCTGCCCATTATAGTCATGGAAACAACACGTTGGAGATCATCTGGACCACGGCGCCGACCATCATCTTCCTAGCTCTTGCCATCTACAGCAACCGTGTTTGGGAGGAGATACACCGCCCGGCGCCGGATAATGCACTAACCATCGATGTCTCCAGTTATCAGTTTGGATGGCAAATGCGTTACCCCGGAGTCAGTGGTAAACTAGCTCCCATAGATGTCCGTAAAATCACGCCTCAGAATCCATTTGGCACCGATCCAGAGAACCCAAAGACGGCCGAGGATGTCATTAGTAACGATCTCGTGATCCCGGTGGGTCGCCCTGTTCATGTCCTTCTTCACTCACGTGATGTGATCCACTCTTTCTACGTTCCTGAGTTTCGTCTTTATCAAGATTGTGTCCCGGGCCGTACCATCGGCTGGGTTTGGTTCCAAGCAACACAGACCGGTGACTTCCAGTTGGCCTGCAACCAACTTTGCGGCACGGGTCACTATAATATGAAGGCTCCAATCAAGATTGTTTCTGAAGAGGAGTTTCAGAAGTGGTTGACCCCTCGTCAGCAGAAGAATGCAGGGAGCATACCCGCGCCTCCGTCCGTTCCTGTTGTGGCACCGAGTCCTGCACAGGCAACCACCTTGACTGCCCCAGCAGCTGGGAATAAACTATAGTCTTATGAGCGTATCAATTACCCACGACAGCATCGCGACCGTGGAGACCCACGGCGGGAGTCATCATGATGACCATGGGCACAAAAAGCCTGGAATCATGCATTATCTCTGGAGCACGGATCACAAGGTGATCGCGCTCCAGTTCCTCTGGTCCGCTACGTTTTTCCTGCTTTTTGGTGGAGCGATGGCCTTGGCGATGCGCTGGCAGTTGGCCTTCCCTGGCCATCCTATACCCGTGATTGGCCACCTCCTTCCCCATAGCGTTGTGAATGACGAGGGCGCCATCATTCCCAGTGGTTACAATGTGCTGGTCACGATGCACGGGACAATATTGGTCTTTTTCGTGGCAATGCCTCTTCTCATCGGTGTTTTTGGAAATTTCCTGATCCCTCTGAAGATCGGCGCCGGAGACATGGCTTTTCCTGCCCTGAATGAATTAAGCTACTGGCTCTTCGCCCTCTCTGGCATTCTGATGCTGAGCTCCTTCTGGGTTCCTGGTGGCGCCCCCGGCACGGGCTGGACAGCGTATGCGCCGCTAAGCAGTGTTGCGGCATACAATCAGACCCCCATGGGCCAGACTCTTTGGTGTGCGGCACTCTTTGTGAATGGCCTTTCTTCGATTACCGGTGCTGTGAACTATATCACTACTGTCATCACAATGCGGGCTCCCGGAATGACAATGTTCCGGATGCCACTCCCGGTCTGGGCAATCTTCCTGACAGCGATCCTTCTCATCCTAGCTATCCCCGTCCTCTCGGCAGCGGCGGCAATGATCATCTTTGATCTGAATTTCGGAACGACCTTTTTCACTCCATCAGGTTACGGTCAACCGCTTCTCTGGCAGCACCTTTTCTGGTTCTTTGGCCACCCCGAGGTTTACATCCTGATCCTTCCCGCCATGGGACTGACCTCAGAGATCCTCTCTGTCTTCTCCCGCAAGCCTGTCTTCGGCTACAAGGCAATGGTCTGGGCGATGATCTCGATCGGATTTCTCGGATTCATCGTCTGGGGGCACCATATGTTCGTAAGTGGCATGAACCTGACACTCAGCGCTGCCTTCTCCGTCTCGACCATGGTCATAGCGGTGCCCAGCGCGATCAAGACCTTTAACTGGATGGGAACGATCTGGCGTGGATCGATTCACTACACGGTACCAATGGCCTTTGCCGTCTCATTTGTCTCGATGTTCGTCATCGGCGGATTGAGTGGCATCTTCATGGCCTCCACGCCGGTGGATCTCTTTGTTCACCACACCTACTTCATCGTCGCCCACTTCCACTACGTGCTCTTCGGTGGCAGCATGTTTGCGATTTTTGCAGCCATCTATTTCTGGTTTCCCAAGATGTCGGGCAGAATGTTCAATAATACACTGGGATGGGTCCACTTCTGGATGACCTTTGTCTTCTTCAACTTGACCTTCTTCCCGATGCACAACCTCGGCCTCGGTGGCATGATGCGACGCATTGCCGATCCGACTGTCTACGACTGCCTCAAGCAACTTCAACCCCTGAATGTGGTCTGCACGATCGGAGCGATGGGCCTTGGGTTGGCAACACTTCCTTTTGTTTGGAACATTATCTGGAGCATGATGTACGGCCCAAAAGCACCAGCAAATCCCTGGAACTCAACCACGCTTGAGTGGACAGTCTCGAATCCGATTCCGCATGGCAACTTTGCGGTGACTCCGACGGTCTACCATGGCCCTTACGAGTATAGCGTGCCAGGTCTCGCAAAGGATTTCCTGCCTCAGAACGAAAAGGCCCCCGAACACATCACGCTGGAAGCCCACTAGGGTCATCCTTGTGGCTAGCGTTGCAACAGTCAGAGCGAAGCATGCGGGGAGTCAAACTATCCCTGGCCCCAGCTCCGTAGGTTTAGTTCACCGGGTCGCTCTGATCGGATCACTGGCAACTTTTTTTCTGATTGTCGTCGGAGGTCTTGTGACTTCTAAGGGAGTCGGCATGTCGGTTCCCGATTGGCCGACCACCTATGGCTACAACATGTTCCTCTTCCCTTACTCGAAGTGGGTGGGTGGGATCTTCTGGGAGCATTCGCACCGCTTACTTGCCTCGGGAATCGGACTGATCACGCTCGTACTCGCGGGAATCACGTTTTGGAAGGAACAACGCGCCTGGGTTAAATGGTTGGCTGTGGCTGCCGTAATTGGCGTGATCTCCCAGGGAGTGCTCGGAGGCCTGCGGGTGACTCTTTATAAAGATCAGATCGGTATCTTCCATGCGGCGCTTGCCCAGAGTTTCTTTGGCCTTCTTCTAGTCATCACCGCAGTAACGGGTAAGAGTTTCCTCAACGGTTCTTGGTATTCCGACAAAGCTGCGGGATCATTACGCTGGCTTGTATTGGCCGGGCTGGCGTTGACATATTTCCAACTCGGATTTGCTGCAACGATCCGTCACCAGCACGCCCCACTTGCGATCAGGGATTTTCCGACTGCCTATGGCACGTTGATTCCCGACACCTCAGCCTCCACCTTGGCTCGCATCAATGAGGAGCGCTTGCATGACCAGATTGCTCCCGTGTCAGCAAGCCAGATTTACCTCCAGCTTATTCATCGTGCCGGTGCTGTCATACTACTTCTGATCGTGATCACCACGGCAGTCCTGGCTGTGGCCAGGACGCCACTCGGTCACTGGATGCGCGCATGGAGCCTACTCTGGGTGGGGGCGATCCTTCTTCAGATTCTGTTGGGTGCCATTACCATCTGGTCGAATAAGGCTGCTGATATGGCCACCTCCCACATGGCGCTCGGTGCACTGCTGACAGCCTTTGGCATTGTCTTCACTTTCCGGCTCTTCTGTGCTGCCTCCCAATCGTCCGTGACATCGTTCGCTAGGGAGGTTCGCGCATGAACGCCACCGAGGGGATTGTAAAATCCCAGACCAAGGCCGAGGCCAAGCAACAGGGGCTCGGACTCCTTGCCAATTTGAGCGAGCTTTCAAAGGCACGCCTCTCCTTCCTAGTCCTCATGACCACACTGGTTGGCTTCCTCCTCGGATGGCGTGGGCGGATGGATTATACCCTGCTTGCTGCTACCCTCCTGGGAACAGCCCTGAGTGCCGCAGGGGCTTCGGCATTGAACCAGTGGCTGGAGCGTGATCTCGATGCGCTGATGCCGCGCACGTCTGATCGTCCCTTACCTGCCCGCAGGATGCATCCCTCCGATGCTCTGCTCTTTGGGTTACTCGCGAGCGGAAGCGGCGTTGCCATTCTGGCTTTCTTCGCCAATCCCCTCTCAGCAATCCTCGCCGGCCTGACGATTCTGATCTATGCTGCTCTCTACACGCCTCTGAAGCGTTTCACCGAGCTAAATACACTTGTCGGAGCGGTCCCGGGGGCGCTGCCCCCGCTGCTTGGTTGGACGGCGGCTACAGATCATATGAGTCTTGGTGGATGGGTCCTCTTTTTGATCCTCTGGTTTTGGCAGATGCCTCACTTTCTAGCGATTGCATGGCTCTATCGTGACCAGTATTCCGCTGCAGGATTCAAGATGCTCAGCACGCGTGACCCCGAAGGGTGGCTCACTGCCCTCCAGGCACTTATTTATTCTGTGGCCCTCCTGGCCATATCATTGATTCCAGGCCTGATCGGAATGGCCTCACACTATTATTTCTTTGCTGCGTTGGCGCTCGGGGCTGCGATGATTTATCTCTCTATCATTTTTCTCCGACACAGGACGAATACCTCGGCACGGCATCTTTTCTTTGCCTCCATTATTTATCTGCCGCTGCTGCTTGGTGCCCTGATCGCCTTTGCTCACTAAAAATCCTGCACTCCTCCATGACCGCACCCAAAAAACGTACATCCCAGATCGCAATTCTTGCAGGTCTGGTCGTTTTTGCGCTCGCTCTCTGTGGGCTTGTCGTGCTCATGATGTTACGTCGCGGTCCTGCCGTGGCCTACTGAAGCTTTACCGATGAATAACGCCGCCTTTAACGACTCTTCCCTCTTTCACGCTCCTCTAGTTGAAAAGCCTGAGCAGCACGACAATCATGATCATCACGCCGCCCCGCAGGCATCACCTGCGATCTGTAAGTTGGGTATGTGCATCTTTCTATGCTCGGAGGCCCTTCTTTTCAGCGGACTGATTACTGCATACCTCGTGCTGAGACAGTCGGCCGGATCGTGGCCACCTGATTTCGGCGATGGCATCGAGCTTCCCCCAATGCCCAAGCTCCTGACGGGTATCAACACTGTCATCCTGGTCAGTAGTTCCTTTGTCTATCATTTCGCCGAGGTAGCGGTTAAGAAAGGGAAGTCCGGCGCCGGCTGGATGCTCCTTTCCGCCTTGATGGGGGCCACATTCGTGGGACTCCAGTGTGTCGAATGGACGGAGCTCTACCACGAAGGGCTCTGGTTCAACAAGGGAGGCGTCTACGGTTCCACTTTCTTCACGCTCACGGGATTTCATGGGGCCCACGTAATCATTGGCGTCCTCCTGATCCTCTGGTGCTTCTTTCTTCAGGTTACCAAGGGGACCTTTACTCCGAAGCGCCATGTTGCGCTTGAAAATGTCGGCCTCTACTGGCATTTCGTCGACGTCGTCTGGGTATTCCTCTACACGATCCTCTATTTACTCTGATTCACGTTTGATCAGGAACCCATTGTGAGTAATTCCACCCATGATCAGGGCGCCCCGAAACGGCTCCCATTCATGGTATGGGTCATCACATTTTTGGTTGTGATCGTTCTGATTGCGGGGGCAAGCAAGCTCTTCCGAGGTTCAGAGCACCGGGGCTACGAAGAGTCGCCTCCGATCGGAACAGTTCCCGATTTCCATTTCACCACCCAGGATGGGAACCCTTTGACGCGCGCCGACCTGCTTGGAAAGGTCTGGGTGATCGATTTTTTCTTCACTCGCTGCCCAGGGCCTTGTCCGATGATGTCCTCTCGGCTAGCCGAGATCTCAAAGGA
>CANKWU010000012.1 GCA_947487385.1 Spartobacteria bacterium | reverse complement strand
AGATAGAAGATAGAAGATAGAAGATAGAAGATAGGAGATAGGAGATGGGGGCTGTCGGAGACCTTCCCCAGTTGACGGGTGCGGGATGGAGGAGTACTGGTGAAGTATGCCTGCGACAATGACCATGGAGCTACCAGCCGATGTGCTGGAGTCCGCCCGGATGTCGGTTCCAGACTTGAAACTGGAGCTGGCCATCTCGCTTTTCTCGCTTGGACGTCTCTCGATGGGAAAAGCGGCGGAACTAGCCGGTCTTTCAGTAGGGAAGTTTCAGTTTCATCTGGGTGAGCGGAATCTTGGTGCTCACTACGGAGCAGAGGAGGCCCTTGAGGATGCGGGCACTCTCTCCAGGCTCCGGGGTGCATGATCGTAGTATCGGATGCCTCGCCGCTGATTGCGCTTGGGCGGATCGGCAGGTTGGATCTGCTCCGGGAGATCTTCGGTTCCTTGGTAATACCTGATGCTGTTTGGAAGGAGGTTGTCGAGGCAGGGATCGATAAGGAAGGATCCGTGAATGTGGCTGAGGCCGTCTGGATCAGCCAGCAATCGGTGCTCGACCATTCACTTGTGAATCTGTTGAGGCATGATCTGGGCGCTGGGGAAGCCGAGGCGATCGTGCTGGCAAGGGAGTGCAATGCCGACTTTCTGCTGATCGATGAACGTCTGGGGCGTTCCGCGGCCAAAAGCTTGGGGCTGAAGGTAGTCGGGTTGGTCGGTGTGCTGATCGAGGCCAGAGAGCGAGGGCTAGTCTCTGATGCAGGAACGCTGATGGATCGTCTCCACGACGATGCCGGGTTCTGGATCTCAGAAGATTTACGAAAACTGGTTACGGGCTAATTTATAGAGCCAAGCTGAAGGTTATGGGATGAAGCGCCTGAGGCGCGGAGATAGGAGATAGGAGATAGGAGATAGGGAGGCGCAGTTAAAAGATGAACTAAGCTCGTGGGGCCGAGCGATCTTCAGGCCGCCTGCAACTCGGACAAGGGACGGACTTTTGCGGTCAGCATCCGCTCTTTTTTCCTCAGGAGGCGGAAGTCGCAGTTGCTCTGGATCCGGAACCAGAACTCGGAAGTCTGTCCGAAAAACTTACCTAACCTGATGGACATCTCAGGAGTGATGCAGCGCTTGCCAAGGACGATCTCGTTGACAGCGCGGGGTGAGACGCCGAGGGCGCGGCCCAGCGCATTCTGCGAAAGGGCGAGCGGAACAAGATACTCCTCAAGTAGTATTTCACCAGGTGTTACAGGCTTCATGACTCAGCCTTACTACCGCATCAGAAGAGAGTCAATCTGCGGAAGAAGGCGCAGTTAAAAGTGAGTCATTAGGTGGTTAGGCTGAGGACTGTTAGGCTGGTAGGTGGGAGGCTGAAGTCGAGGGTCGAGATGTCGAGAACCAAGGCGGTGGGAACCGGTGCGGAAGAATACCGGATGTAGCCCCAAAGGGGTGGCACCGCTTGTCGGGCGACAAGTGCCATCAATCGAGGGCTCAAGAAGACTGAAGGGTTTTAAGCGCCAGAGGCGCGGATATGGGAGATAGGAGATGGGGATGCGCTGGAGGCGCGAATATGGAAGATAGAAGATGGTTCATTGGGAGGAGGTGGGGTCGAAAAGGCCTTATTACGGATGGACGATGGCTGGTCCCTTTGTGGCGTATGGGTTTCTTGCACTAGTCGGACTGTAGGGGCTCCCATTGGGACCGTAGGGGTTGTTGATGCTATTCGGGGCGTAGGGGCTGCCGTACTGACCGTAGGGATTGGGCGTAGAATCAGGAGCGTAGAGATTGGCACTCAACTGTCCCAAGTAGTCCTAGGCGTGGAGGGATGCTGAAATGGCAAGGAGTGTCAGGAGTAGCTTCATGGACACAGACTAGCACTCGAACGAGACACTGAGTGTCCTAGGCCCCGTGATTACAAACTCAACCCCAGCAACTGCTCTCAGGCCATGGGGTGCCCTTGGGGACGATGCGGGCAAGCTTGCGGTAATCCTCTCTGAGGTAGGTCGGCATGAGTTCCAGATTCTGTTTCAACTCTTTTTTGGAGTTCTGCTGTGAGAAGGCGATTGCCCCCATGATCCACTCGATCTCCATGGAACAAATAATGCCTCCGGCAAAGTCAGGGTCGCAGTGCCACTCCCCATCCTTCACCATGAGGATCTCGAGCATGAAGACGTGAACAAGGCGATAGCCGGCTGACTTGATGGTATCTCCCTTCACCCGAGGAGCCCAGGCGATGACATCGTGGCTGGGGCCCATGCCCTCGGTGTGGCTCATGCGGCAACATCCCATCCAGACGTTCACCAGAAAGCTCCCCACCATCACCAACGGCGAATATCCACGGTTGCTCCCGGGCTCGGGAAGGGGTGCCTCGGACAAGTGCCTGCTCACGCCGCTCCTCTCAAGCACCTCCTTCATCAGCCTCATCCCTCCCCATGCCGTCACCTGCTCGTCGCTATACTCAATCTCGTATTGCGGGTTCACCATATTGGTGATGCTCCCTACTCTTTTACACCAGCGCTATCGCAAAATCTGGGTTCATCATCTGCATGGCAGATGCCTAGCTCCATCAGCAATAGGAGGGCAAGCCCTTGCTTGGAGAGATCAATCAGGGGATAGGCTCATGCCGCCTGAAACACCATCAGGGCATAGAATTCTGTCCGGTCCATGAAGAGGACTTCTGCGGAATTGAATCCGGCGCCCACTGCCATCCTGTTGAGCGTGGAGAGTTCCTCGGGGAAATCAGAAGTCGTGACGTGCTGAACGGCCCCCGCGACCTCCTCTATGGTCAATGCATTCCACGCCCACTGGGCATGATCGGACCAGCGCCCCAGATAGGAAGCACGCGCCTCACCGGGAGTCAGCACGGGATCGAAGATCAGTAGTGATCCTCCCGGTGAGACTTTGCGACGGAGCTCGCCGAAAAAGAATTCCTTCTCCTGACGGGAAAGATGATGGAGTGAGAGGCCGATGTAGATGAGGTCGTATTCTTCAGGTAATGCGCTCAGGCTCAGGAGGAAGTCTCCGACAATCAGGTTGCAGGGGATGCCAAGTGAGGCGGTGTTTTGATGGGCAAGTTCAAGAGCCACTGGGGAGAGGTCGATCCCGGTGTAGGAGCGAAGCGCCCTTCCGCTCAGGATCCCGGAACTGAACTCTGCATCGCCACATCCCAGATCAAGAAAATTGAAGGGGCCGTCCATACGGTCTAGCCACCTTGAGAAAACATCTCCCACGGAACGGTGATAGAGGTAATCGTTATCGACGATCCTGCGATAGAGCGTCCAGCCATTGAAGAAATCGCGTACCGCTTCCGCATCGCGGGGGCTAGGAGAGATGAGTGGTTCCGGATCCATTGTAGGTAGACTATATCCCTTAACCCTTAGAAATCCACCGCTCTCTGATTCCTTCGCGTCAACCCGTTGACCTCAGGTTTCCCTGATCCGGGTCGGCCAGGGATCGGGAAAGGAGCCACCTTGTCGCCAGTGTTCCACCTCCTCATCCGTGCAGAAGCATTCCTCAAGCTCCCGGCAGAACACCGCGCGATCCATCGCGTGCCCGATGACCGTGAGTTCATTGCCACGGTCACCGAAGAGCGGATCACTATCCCGAAGGACTTTGCGTAGGTGCTCTTTTTCCTCCTGCAGGAGAGGAACGCCGCCCTCTCCCTGCAGGATCGCTATCCTCCATGTGGCGAGCCATTCAAGCCCCATGGCCCCTCCCGCCTGGTTCCAGAGAAGGACATCGGCCGGGCGGCTGGCAAACCAGATGAAACCCTTGCTCCGGAAGATCCCCAGACCAAGGCGGTCGCGGTAAAGGGTGTGAAATCGCTGTGGATGAAGCGGACGGGAATTCCTCACCACAGTCGTGCCGATATCGTAGCGTTGAGCGCCCCCCTGATCCGGCCTTTGCTCCACGACACCTCCCCGGTAAGGCGCCGACTCGAGAATCAGGCGCGCATCGAGCTTCCCGTAGACACAGGCAGTCAGGGTGGCTGTGGGATTGATGGCGTGCAGGGATCTCAGGAGTCTCTCCAGTTCCGACTCGGGAACGAGATCCGCCTTGGTCAGGGCGATCACGCTGGCAGATTGCAGCTGGGATGCCAGAAGATCGGCGGCACACGGGTCATCCTCCGCAGGGGAAGTCAACCGCTCCACGAGGTCGAGACCCCCTCCGTGATCGTGCAGAAGGGCACGGGCATCGACCATCGCGATCACTGCGCGCAGTGTCGTTCCGGCCACGGATTGGATGGCATCGATCACTGCGGCGGGATGCGAGGCCCCCGAGGCCTCCACGAGGAGATGACGGATCCCCCCTTGCTTCATCCGGGCGACCTCCCCGGCAAAGGATCCGAGTTTCTCGCCCGAGATCGATCCGTTGTTGAGGACGGCCAGCGTACCGTTCTTGACGGAGACGCGCTCCTCCATGCCGATGAGTTCGCCGTCGACCTCCAGTTCGCTCAGGTCATTGACGATGACACCGAATGACATACCGTCGCCGTGCTCCCGAAGCAGTCGCTTGAGCGTGGTGGTCTTTCCGGAACCCAGAAAGCCGGTGAAAAAAGTGACATCCATCCGCGAGATACGTTGGGGAAAAAACCCGTTCCTTTCCGGACGGGGCCTTCCAACCATGAAAATCAGTCGGGATCACCCTCCCCGGTTCCCTCGCCCCCAGCCTCGGGAGCGGTCCAGGCGGGAAAGGGATCCTCGAGCAGGAGTTTCCAGCCGTTGGGCCCGGCCTCCATCTCCTCGTCGGTGAGCAGGCACTGTTCCAACTCTTCGAGCATCTTCTCCCTAGGGAGATCCTGACCGATGAAGACCAGTTCCTGCCGTCGGTCCCCGTAGGGTTCGCGCCACTCCCTTGTGATCTCCAGCCGTGACTCTTCTTCCTCAGGAAGGCTGCCCTCTGGTGCCGCAGCCCACCATTGCGCCGCGGGACGGTATTCCGCAGACCCTCCGGCTTGGGACCAGAGTCCCACGATGTCGTGGCGCGTCGCCAGCCAGAAATACCCCTTGGATCGAAGCAGCCCGCCCCATTCGGTATGGATGAAATCCCAATATCGTTTCGGGTGGAACGGTCTCCTTGCCCGGAAGACAAAGCTGCCGATCCCGTATTCCTCGGTCTCCGGCGTGTGCTCGTTGTTCAGCTCGCGGAGCCACCCTGCCGAGGCTTGCGCCTTCTCCATGTCGAAGAGCCCTGTGTCCAGGAGTTGATCCAGTGGCGCGCGCCCCCTCTCTGCATCGATGATCGTGGCTTCGGGATTGAGTTTCCGCAGGATCGCCCGAAGTTCCGCGAGCTCCTCCGTGCCGACAAGATCGATCTTGTTGATCACGATGACATCGGCGAACTCCACCTGGTCGGCAAAGAGGTCGGAAATCGAGCGCTCATCCCCCTCCCCGAGCGCGATCTCCCTGTCGAGAAGCGTTTCCGAACCCTCGTAATGCGTCAGGAAGTTGGCGGCATCCACAACAGTCACCATCGTGTCGAGACGCGTCAGTTCCTGCAGGCTTCTGCCCCCCTCGTCCGTGAAGGTGAAGGTCTGCGCCACCGGGAGCGGCTCGGAGATGCCCGTCGACTCGATCAGGAGATAGTCGAACCTCCCCTCGTCGGCGAGACGCGCCACCTCCTTGAGCAAATCATCGCGCAGCGTGCAGCAGATGCAGCCGTTGGACATCTCCACAAGCTTCTCCTCGGTGCGGCTGAGTTCCGCACCGCCGTCGCGCACCAGTTCCGCGTCGATATTCACCTCGCTCATGTCGTTGACAATCACGGCGACGCGCCTCCCTTCGCGGTTGTTGAGGATATTGTTGAGCAGGGTGGTCTTGCCGGCTCCCAGGAATCCCGAGAGGACGGTGACGGGCAGGCGCCGGGCGGTGGTGTTTGTTTTCATGAAAAAGGTTGGGTTCGTCTTGAATGAATAGGGAGCCCGGGGATCCGGCGGCTCCTGAGGATATTCCGGGGTCGTTCCGCGGTGCACGGTGCGGCGATGAACCCGCGCAGCCAGTGAAGCCCCTCACCCGGTGGAAACCACGGCCGGTGAGGGCGCAGCTTCAGGTATCCGCGCCAGCATGACTGGCGCCAGTCGCTCCCGAAGGTCTCCGCCGCCCACTCCTCGTAGTCTGCCCACCAGCGCAGGAAGGGTCCCATCGTCGAGAGGATCTCCTCGGCGGCGCCGCTCCTTAGTCGCCGCATGTCATAGCGCCCCGGATTCGTTTCCCCGGAAGTCATGAATATCCTGTGTTCCCTGCGGATGTAGAGCGCTCCCTCTGCTTCGTGATCGAGCGGCCTCCATCCGGCGCAGAAGCCGTGCAACTCGATCCGTCCCCCTTCCCTCCCGATATGATAGCGGCTTGTCCCCTCGCCTCCCGAATCCAGTCGCGCGATCCGCTCAAGCCCCGCTCTCCTCAGTCCGTTCCCCCCGGGGTGGGTCACATCACACCCCCAGAAGAACATCTGTTGGGCCAGACCGTCGGTGAGATCGCGCAGAAGGCCCCAGAGCCGGGAAGTGGGGGCATCCGAATTGACAACCATTGTGCTCATCCCTGTCCGAACGATTAGGAAAACGATATCTCCCAAGCAAACTGCAATGCCGTCTTGGGAGATGAATCGTCCATTGAAATATCAGGCCCGACGTCGGAGAGATCTGTAGCGGACCATCAGGAGAATTCCGGCTCCTGCGCCAAGCAGGGCATAGGTCGATGGCTCGGGAACGACATTGAACGTGTAGGTCTCGACGACGCTTTGCTCCCCCCCGTAACTCGCCTGCATATCGAAGGTGTAGATGCCGGGGGCGGAGAATCCCCAGTTGTAGTGAATGTGCCCGGTGCTGATACTGAAGCTGTTTGTTCCCACTGTGTCTCCGATGGAGGAAAGACGGATGGAACTGGCGGATGTGAAGAGTGCGAAGTTTCCGGGGTTATCCAGACCCGCTCCAAGCATGGTGAAGGTAGCAGCATTAGTTAAGCCGGACTTGGCCACGCCCGCCTGAAGCACTCCAAGTGCAGCCGCTTCCTCAAGATCAGCAGGCAGAATCCATGCATTGCTTCCAAGGAGACTGACAATTGTAGAGTTAAAGGCAGTCGTATTGGTGTAGGCGGCATTTCCAACCTCCAGGATGACATCGCCCGGTTCGTAATGACCATCATCCGTATGCACCCCAAGGTGAACGCTGTTGCTTCCCCCGATGCTTTCATATTCGGCCTCGAATATGTCGGTATGGCCGCTGGAGATTGTGATCGGGTCAGCCTTGAGAGATTGGGTTGATCCGAGTGATGCGGCAAGAAGGCCGATCGTGAGGAGGTGTTTCAGGTTGTTTTTCATGATTGCGGGATGGTGTATGTGTTGTGGTTTGGTTTCTGCGATGAAGATGGATGCCCGAGGTCTCAGTTGGTCACTGGGGCTCGAGCGATATTGACGCCCCTGTCGGCGAGAGTTTTGATCTGGGCCGCCGGGATAATCTCCGCATGAAAATCAGCGAAAAGATAAGGAGACGATCCCCGGGACCTGTTGCCCTTGTTGCCGGAGTAGGCATCTGGTTTGATTTCTCCCAGCATCCTGTTCCAGGAACCCATGTAAGCACCGTGAATATGATCCTCTTGTCCGCGGGGATTCTTGCTGTCGGATGCAAGAAAGAGAAGGACTCGGCGCGATGGTGCGTCGATCCGCTGCATGATGGACATCCTTGAATCCACTTCGTCGTTGATCACATAACTCGTGTTCTGAAATTGGCGACGTGTCGCCCGGAAGGGATCGGATGGTGAAATTCTCAGCTCGTCATATTTTTCACCCAAGTAAGCCTTGAGGGCATTGATCCAGCTGCGTTGCATCTCCTCCTCGGTTTCGAGAAGACAGGAGGAGGGAGGGAGTCTTCCTTCATTCTCCCCAGCATAAAGAGCCAACCCCTGGCCGATCTGCCGCATGTTGGAGAGATCCTTACTACTGTTGGCGCGGGAAATCGCACCAAGTGCTGCCGGAACTGCGACGACCGTCAGGACACCAATGATCCCCACCACCACGAGCAGTTCCACCAGCGTGAAGCCGGCCGATCTGGAGCTCGCTTGCAAATTCATAGAATGCATTTAGCAGCACACGCAGCAATGAGTCAATGCGATTTTTCGCATTTATATTATTTTTTCATGCTCGTGCAATAACCCCTGTGCGTGCATAGATTAGGGTGTGAGGCACACCCATCCCCAGAAGGAAAATCCACTCAAGAGGGCAGGATTGAAGTCAACCCCCGGACGCAGGGCCGTGCTTTCCGTTCTTAGGGAAGTGAAGTCAGCCGCTTCAGCAGAAGAGATTCATTCCCTGGTAGGTGGTGAAATCTGCGACCGCGCGACCATTTACCGGATCCTTGACTCTCTGGATGAGGCGGGACTCCTCCAGTGCATGATTGTCAAAGGCAAGAAGCTCTATCTTCCCGAGGAACCGTCGCACCACCACCACCATGTGATCTGCAGAAGGTGCAATGCCGCCGTCTGCCTTGAGGAGTGCATGATAGCGCCGCTTGAAAAGATGGCTCTTGATCTCGGTTTCACCGATATCCGTCACTCCCTCCAGTTAACCGGTCTCTGCAGCAGTTGCCATGGAACGTCAAAGAGACTCGAGGCCACGAAGCCTCAAAAATGCAAGTGAGCTTCCTTGCCCTTCCCCGTTTGACGCGAAGTCCTGGAGATTTTCGAACTCGTGCGATCCATCAGGCGATTAGCTGACACCTAGGGCCACCTTGCTCAGAAATCCACCACGGCCCGGAATCCCGCTACGAGGGCATTGCCGTACTGACGACTCCCGCCGGGATGCATGACATACTGGATGTCTGGCTGGAGAGCGATGGCGGGGGCGAGGCGGATTGAGTGGGTGAACTCGATCACGGCCTCGAAGGAGGGGTCCGGAATTCCCTGGGCATTTCCCAGATTCATGTAGCCACTGCTGACCTGTCCGTAGCAGAAGGCAATGCCCGTCTTGTCTTCCTTACGGCCCGGGATCAATCCGGTGTAGACCAGACCTCCGTCCGTGTAGATGGAGAGCGGGTTATAAGACTGCGGACAAAAACCGAATCTCAACCAGGAATTCAGACCGCGCACGGGCGCCTCCGAGGCTGGGCTTTTGCCGTCGGTACCCTTACCATCCACGACCGATTTTCCGGTAACGGGGTTTTTCGACAGGGCTTCATCCTGACCCGGCGCACGGTACAACATCTGGTCGATGATCCCGTAGAAGCCGGTGCAGTACTGGAGTGAATCGGGGGGGCCGAAGGACAATTCATCGGGAGCCACGGGACTCTGTCCTGACTGAATGAAAAAGCCGGCCTTTGCGGAGCCAGGAAGCTTTCTCTCCTTGAGCAGGGATTCCCACCGGGCCTCGGCTTCATTCATACTGAGGAGACCTCCGGAGGGGCCGAAGTTCCAGTTGAAGTTGTGAAGGTTCTCACTCTGGGAAAAGGGATTGGCCTGGGAGAAGGAGCTGCGCAGGGTGAGCCAGGAGACAGGTCTGACAGCAAGCCTGATGCCCGGCGTTGCCATGGGATACTGGGGGCCGCTGTAAACGAGATTCTGGGACATGAGCGCCGGCATACCAAAGGTGCCGTTCAGGAAGAGGAGGGCCGTCTCAGGGTAACAGAACTCCGCGTCAAGCCCGAGAAGTCCGCCTCGCAAGGAGACAGCATCATCGATCCCAGCAATGGCCAGGTTCTGCTCATACCAGAGCTGGTAACAGCGAAGGCCCGGATTACCCGTAATGCCGCTCACTCCATTGACATCCCCGACGTAGTCGGAGGGGTTACGCCCATAAAGCCAGAGCCAGGTGGTGTTGAAGGTACCCCCTGGGAGGCCGATGGCCTTCTCGGTATCGATCTCCGCCCCCACCTGGAGCAAACCTTGGCAGGCACTCCCAGCAGAGGCGCCGCCAGTGGTGTTCCAGAGCATGTCATTGACCGACTGGGCGGTGAGGTCCAGGCCTTGATCCTTCCACTTGGGACGGTGGCCTTTCCACTCACCAAGCAGACGCTCCTGCTGAAGAATGTTGATCATCGGGTCCAGCAACGGGGGAGCATCGGCATGCAGGAGCGGGACAGCCAAAACGATCAGGAGTGTGAAAAAGATCCGAACTATTCTCATGGGAAGCACTTGCTTTAGCCGCTTCCCTGACGGATGACCAGCCTGCGCCCAGATCCGGATTCCGAAGATATCAATCAGGAAAACAGGAAGTCACCGAGGCGAGGGCTCTTTTTGCCCAAGGAACCGTTCTAGAACGAATAGCTGGCGATCACGCGCACCTGAGCTGGAGCAATGAGCTGGTTGCCGGAGACGTTGTTCATGACAGGAAGGGCCACATCCGCGTAGAGACGCACGGGATGGATTTCAAACTCGATACCAGGAGCGAGCGAGAGTTGCTGGAAGCCGTTGTTCTGGCCGGAGGCATTGGGGCCGGAATCCGATCCCACCGTGGTGAAAATCGCCTGCCCGATGGGACGGATCTTCAGTTTCCCGAGACTCAGTCCCGAGTAGTAGATGCCCGTCGCGACATCCACGGCTATGCCCGGGGTGTATCCTCCCTGCGAGATCACCGGGGCATCCAACTGGGCCTGGGAATACCAACTCCAAAGCGCATCACTCGTGATGCGATGGCGATGGTAGAAGCCGAAGAGGATGTCGGTGCTTCCGGTGCCGACCTGCACGGAGCGCTCGACATTGGGTTCGGTCCAGTTTCCTGAGGGGAGCTTCACACCAAGATTGATTCCGGTCGACTGATCCTTGGAGAGACCCGTCCAGATCGCGTTCAGGCGGATATCCCCCATGGCCCACCACTGCTTGGTGACAACCTTCTCTCCCTGGTGTTCCTCTGCGTGCCCCTCTTCGGCATGAGCTTCCTCGGCATGAGCTTCCTCTGCATGGGCCTCCGCGGGCTCCCCGGCATGATCGCCGGCATGATCGCCGCTGTGCGGAGCATAGCGGTAGAGAGTGTTGGCCGATGGAACCAGTACCTGGAAGCCCCACTTCTCGTTCCAGAAATACTGGAGCCCTGCGATCATCGTGGAGGTCTGGACCAGCTTGTCATGGTTGGACTCGGCGGGAGCCTTGTTGAAGCCGCTGTAGTTCTGGCTCTGCGACTCGAAGTTGTACTGCATCCAGGCCATCCCTCCCACTCCATCGGGGAAGTTGTAGCTCGTCCCGGTGTTACCGCTGGGGCATGAACTGCACGCATGAACACGCGCCGGAGCGAACGCCATGATCATGGCCATGATTAGTGTCAGTGCCGTGAACCGGATCATCGGGTTTATGTTCCCTACATCATGGAGTGATGTATTGAGTGAAGATGGGTGTTGCACGAAATGATTGATAGTGATTACCTTTTATCAATAGGGCTCTGCATTGTCAACATTGTCAACATTGTCAATAATCTATTCTCATTAGCGTCATGAAAATTATCCATCCCCTTCCCCTGCTGCTCGCCGCGCTCTTTCTCGGATCCTCATCGGGCCGGGGCGACCTTACCGTGGCTTCCCTCTCGACCATCACAACCGATCTCGCAAAAAACATCGGCGGGACCCATGTGAAGATCGAGGCGATCATCAAGCCGGGAATCGATCCCCATGAATTCGAGCCAACACCGCGCGATGTGAAAAAAGTCGCCGATGCGAACCTTGTCCTCTTTACAGGGAAGGGAATCGAAGGGTATCTGACAAAACTCGAAGAGGCTGCCGGCGGCGGTTCCTCAAAGTTCCTTGATATAGGTAGAGATATTCCCTCTCTGACCATGGACGAGGATGGAAAGAAAGTGGAGGATCCCCATTGGTGGCACAGTGTTGAAAATATGAAAATGGCCACCAGAGTGGTAGCTGCCGCATTCGCCAAAGCTGATCCCTCCAATGCAGCCAGTTACCAAAAGAATGCCCAGCGCTATCTTGCCTCCCTAGACGAACTGCAGCGTTGGATCCGGGTGAAACTGGCAGGACTCTCCCACGACCAACGCAAACTCGTCACATCGCACGATGCTCTCCAATATTTTGCTCATGACTACGGATTCACCATTTATCCCTTGAAAGGGGTCTCAACGAATGAAGAGCCATCCTCCCGACATGTGAGGGAAATCATCAAAGTGATCAGAGGAGAGCATGTGAAGGCTGTCTTCTTCGAGAGTATCGAGAATCACCGCGCCATTCAGCAGATTGCCGATGAGACCGGCACCAAGACGGGCGGCTCGCTTTACTCCGATGGACTGGGGGAGACCGAGGCAAACACCTATGACTCCATGATGAGGCATAATGTCTCAGCCATCGTGGATGGCTTGAAATAGCTGAGGGAGAAGTTCATATTCGTCTCTTGGCTATCGAACAACGCACAACCCGCCAAAAGGAGGCCATCAAGGCCGTCTTGGCAGAGCAGGAGCATCCTCTTCTACCGGACGAGATCCTGACCCTTGCCCTGAGGGGCGTCCCCTCTCTCGGGATCGCCACGGTCTACCGCACGCTCAAGACCCTGCAAGAAGAGGGCCAGGTCTGCTGTGTGGAGATTCCAGGACAGGCGCCACGCTATGAACGTGCCGACAAAGGACATCATCATCACTTTCACTGCCGAAAATGCCATGCGGTCTTCGACCTCGAGAAATGCGTGGAAGGTCTTAAAAAACTAGTCCCTGCGGGGTTCCGGGTCACAGATCACGAGATCACTCTCCACGGACTTTGCAAATCGTGCACCTGAGATCCTCCTGTATTACACTCTCCCTACTGGCTTTTGCAGCGATCTCATCATTAGTCCACGCTGATTCCCTTCCGCTCCTGAAACCGAAGGTGGGCGAGCCGGTGCTTCAAGAGCTCATGGGGGGATGCTCCCTCCGTTGTGCCTTCTTCTGGGAAACGCAGGTCGGCCGTTCTACTTCCTCGCTTAAGCCTGCATCCGAGCTCTGTGATGATGACGCCATGACCGCTTGGATCTCACCCAGTTCCGGAACGGGAGAGATCATCCAGTTCTGCATTCCTAAAAAACTTCCCAAGGATTGCCGGGATACCCCGCTCTATGGGATCACCATTGCCAACGGTGTGATCAGGACACTGGAGGAGTTCCGAGGCTTTGCCCGCGTGAAGACCATGACTCTGGTCGTGAATAAAAAGCCGATCGCCCGCCTCCATCTCGCCGATACCTGGCGCTGGCAGGCCTTTCACTTCGAGGACATCATGATCAATCAGGGAGATCTCATCGAACTGACAATCGATGAGATCACTCCCGGCAAAACCTCCCAGCTCCCCGGGATCACCGAGATTGTCCTGCAGGGGGCGCACTAGCTAAAACACAGACTGAAAGGGTTGACCGAACCCTCTTATCACCGGATCTTCTGCCGGATTCGCCATTTCCCAACAGCCCTACCCTTCGGTCTATGGCCTGTAACGAGTCATAAGCCGCACCATGTTTACCAGCACGTGGCGTTGCAAGCGTTACCTCCGAACCCGAAGTATGTGTGCGACCCTTTGTGTGGGATCGAGCGAGATGAAATTGCGGGAGCCGTTCCACGTGAAGATTTCTCCTGTGAGGAGATCCTCGACCTGATAAGGGGAATCGGGAGTCAGGCCCAGATCTTTGGTCGGAACATCGATCCAGCCCGCTTGGGCGCTACGGAAGTCCGTCGTGACGATGACTAGGATCTGACTGGCTCCATCGGTGCTCCACTTGCGGTAGCAGAGGATGGAGGGATTCTCGGAGCCGAAAAATCCGAGGTTATTGGTCTGCTGGAGAGCCGCGTTTTCGAAGCGGATCGCATTGAGCCGGGTGATCAGTGGCTTGATGTTCCCCGAGGCGTTCCAGTCACGCTGCTTGTACTGATACTTCTCGGAGTCAAGATACTCCTCCCGGCCTGGCAGAGCGGCATTCTCACAAAGTTCGAATCCGCTGTAGATCCCGTAGACACCGCTCAGCGTTGCGGAAAGCACAGCCCGGATCATGAAGGCTGGACGCCCCCCTTCCTGGAGGTAATGGGGTAGGATATCAGGTGTATTCGGGAAGAGGTTGGGGCGGAAATACTCCCTCATTGGAGTGGCTGTCAACTCGGTGAAGTACTCGCGTAGTTCAGCGGGAGTATTGCGCCAGGTGAAGTAGGTGTAGCTCTGGGTGAAGCCGATCTTGGCGAGGACCTGCATCATCTTGGGACGGGTGAAGGCCTCGCTCAGGAAGATGACATCGGGGAACTTCGCCTGCACTTCGGCGATCGCAAACTCCCAGAATGCGACCGGCTTAGTGTGGGGGTTGTCGACGCGGAAAATCTTCACCCCTCGCTCTGCCCAGAACAGAAGAACATCGCGAAGTTCGTTCCACAGGGCTTTCCAATCCGGGTTGTGATAATCGAGCGGATAGACATCCTCATATTTCTTGGGAGGGTTCTCCGCATACTTGATCGTCCCATCCGGGCGGTGGAAGAACCACTCGGGATGATCCTTCACATAGGGGTGGTCGGGGGAGCAGTTCAGCGCGAAGTCGAGTGCCACCTCCATACCACGCGCCTTGATCTCATTCAGCAACCACTCGAAGTCCTCAAGTGTTCCAAGCTCCGGTTCGACCGCGCAATGGCCGCCGGCAGGACCTCCAATCGCATAAGGGACACCCGGCTCTCCGGGTTGGCAGGTGAGGGAGTTATTAGCCCCCTTGCGAGCAGTGATCCCGATCGGATGGATCGGTGGGAAATAAATGACATCGAATCCCATGGCTTTCGCATCATCGACGCGCCCAAGGCACTGACGGAAGGTGGATCCGCTGCCTACTTTCCCTTCGGCCGAGCGAGGAAAGAACTCATACCAAGCAGCGAAGGCGGCACCCGGCCGATCGACATGAACACTCTGATAAGGCTCGTAAGTGGTGGAGAGTAAACGGTCCGGCCATGCTCCCATGAGATTGGCAAGCTCCGAGTTGGAGGCCAGCACCAGCAGCGTGGCGGGATCCGAGGCTTTCTCGAGGAGTTCGGCGTAGGCCGTGAGTTTCTTGGCATCCGCATGTTTTCCCGCGCGTTTGGCTGCGTGCTGCACGAGGGCAGCACCCTCCAGCGTCTCCGAAGAAAGGGAGGTGACTCCACCATTAACCTTCTTTGCAATCTCCTCGACCCAGGATCCAAAGGCATCCCCCCAGGATTCGATAGTCCACTCCGTGAATCCGACCGAGCCTGCCGGGAAATTACCCCACCAGCGATCCTCAGCGACGTGGGACATCGGGGATTCCTGCCATTTCTTGGTGCCAGCAGTGCGCCACTTCACCACGGCTAGCACGACGTCGTGCCCCTCCTTGAAGATGTCAGCGAAAACCGTGATCTCCTCGCCGGGGATCCTCTTGATGGGGTAAAGGCCGCCTTCAATCTGGGGCCAGAGATTCTCGATAACGACGGTATTAAACATAGGAATCAGGATTGAGGAATTATTAATAGGGAAATCAGGAAATCAGGAACGAAAAGACAAGGAGTTATGGAACAGAAGGGAGTTTTTCAAGAAGCCCCTGAAGTTCTTCCAGGCGATCGTCAGGGTGCAGAGAGGCGAGAGCTTCGCGGAGCCGTATCAGTGCAGGAGTCACATGAGCACGAAACGCAGGCTTGCCACGATGGATGCTCAGGAACCCATAGGCCCCAAGAGCCTGCATTAGACGCTGGACGGCGCACTGCCAGAAAATACGCTCGAATTTCTCTCCAACATCCGTGTTGGCATCAGCCTGCAGCTCACGATAGTAATTGAACAAAGAGGCGCGCTCGTCACTCGAGATCTCCACGTAGGGATCGCACAAAAGGGAGGCCAGATCATACTGGGCCAGGCCGGGCCGCATCCCCTGGAAATCGATGAACACAGCCTCTCCGTTACGAATGAGAATGTTCTGGGACTGAAAGTCACGGTGGACGAGTTGCCTTGGGAGTAAGGCCAGATCCGAGGCGAGCTTCCTCATCGCTCCACATGAGAGCAGCGTGGCTCGTTCTGTTGCCTCCACATCGAACAGTTCTCCCAGACAATGCTCTGTGAAATACTCCTGCTCCCAGCAATAGAGCCTTTCATCGAAAGCAAGCTGCAGATGGAGCCCCTCTACATCCGTTGCATGGGATGGGATGCGATGGAGCAAAGAAATGCCACGTAGCACCGACTCATAGAGAGGACGACGTATTGCCCAGGGTTCGTTGCGGGTGGCCCAGAGATCCTGTTCTCCAAGATCTTCCAACCAGAGGAGCCCCTCCCCATCCGAGCGCGCAAGCACACACGGAACCGGCACACCATGACTGGAAAGAAATTCTGCCAGGGAGGCATAGTACCTGTTCTCTTCTTTCTCTCCGAGATCCTGAACCAGAATGACGGAGCGCTCCGGGGAACTCACCCGGAAAAAGTGTCGGCTGGATCCGCCTTTTTCGATGGGGTGAAGGGAGGTCGGTAAAAATCCGGGCAACTCCGCAGCCGTTTTTTCCAACAGTAGTGTTGCGTTCATCAGAGCACTTCTCCCGTGTGATCTCCGACAACAAGGTTTCTTCCGCTCACGATACAGCCATCGAGATGCGCTTTGGATTCGATCACGGATCCAGGCCAGATGACGGAATCCTTCAAGACTGCTCCGCTCCTCACGACGGCTCCGGGACCCACGGAGACGATGCCCTCGAGTGTGACTCCAGATTCCACAAGCGCCTCCGGATGAATCATGATCGGCCATTCAGAATTAGAAAGATAACCCGAGCGATTGACCGGATCAGCAAGCAAACGGTGAGCCTCCAGATAGGAACGGGGGGTGCCCAGATCCATCCAGAGCCCGTCCCTCACCAAGAGGCCTCCGATTTCTTCACCCGATCGCATTGCTTGAAGCAAGGCATCGACGATCGAGTAAGGCCCCTCATCTGGAATCCAGTCAAAGATCCTAGGCTCTAAGACTGCAATCCCAGAATAGACAGTCAATTCACCTAGGTTTTTACCTAACACTTCCCTTAGATCAAGCACTCGTCCGGAGGTCTTGTCAAAGTTCACATTGGCGACACCTCCACTCTCACAAGGCCTCAGCAAGAGCGTTGCCAAGGCGCCGGAGGATGTGTGAGTGCTCAGTAATTCAGCAAGGGGCAGATCGGCAAGGATGTCGCCGTTGTAGAGAAAAAAGGTCGATTCCCCGAGTGCCGAGCGGGCATTGCGAATGCCTCCTCCCGTGTCGAGTAGAAGCGGCTCATGAAAGAGACTCAGGGGACGCTCACGATAGTGTGGATCCGTACCGAAGACAGGTGTGAAGGCATTCGGCAGATGATGGGTATTGATCGCAAACTGCTCCACTCCTGTGGCGATCAGGCTGTCCAGAGCGAAGGTCAGGAGCGGCTTGTGAAAGACCGGCACTAGCGGCTTAGGGAGGATGTTCGTAAGCGGTGCCAGACGCGTTCCGAGTCCTGCTGCCAGAACGAATGCGGCGGGCCGGTTGCTCATCAAAGGGATTTTTCTTCTGCTTGTCCTCGCTTTTCCAGAAGCCTCAGGATGGCATCAGCGGCACAGGCTGCACCGAAGCCATTGTCGATATTCGTCACAGTGACTCCGTTGGCGCAGCTGTTGACCATGCCAAGCAGTGCCGTAAGACCTCCAAAGTTTGCCCCATAGCCGACGCTCGTCGGCACTGCGATCACGGGAATCTCAACAAGACCCGCGACAGCACTGGGAAGAGCACCTTCCATTCCTGCCACCACGATCAGGACGCCGCAGGCACGGATCCGGTCGATTTCGTTAAGCAACCGGTGGAGGCCAGCCACACCGACATCATGGATCCTCTCCACGCGTCGCCCGAAGGCACGAAGAGTTACCGCCGCCTCTTCCGCCACGGGAAGATCCGATGTGCCGGCACAGAGGATTCCGATCGTCACGGAGGAGTTATTCACCGGCGGCTTTCCGAGTGTCAGGCATCTCGCCCTCTCATGATAGATGGCCGCGGGAAGCTGGGTTTGAACAACTTCTGCCTGATCGGGCGAAATTCGGGTAACCAGAACATGCCCTTCGCGACCATGTATCGTAGAAGCGATCCGGGCAATCTCCACTGGAGTTTTCCCCTCACCGAAAATCACTTCGGCCCGACCACAGCGCTCACGCCGCGAGGAGTCCACCCGCGCAAAACCCAAGTTCACAACACCATCCCGGGAGAAATCATCGCTCATGGAATCGCTTTCGAAGAAACCGTTTCCTTCGCATCGGGCGACATATAATAGCGCATCGTCACCATGCCGCTCTGTTTAAATCCATGATGCTCGTAGAAGGCACGCGCACTCTCCTCCATCTTGTCAGTCAGTAAGGTAATGCGTAGGAAATTTTTGGCCCGAGCATAGCCGAGCGCATGCTCCAGAAGGTGACGGCCATACCCCTGCCCGCGATGATCCTTGTGAACAATGAGATCCTCCAGGATCAGTACAAAGCCCCCCTCGGCGGTGCTGATCGTGATGAGCAGATTGATCATTCCAATGATCCTTGACCCGTTGCGCAGCACGAAAATGCGCCCCCGACTGGGTTGCTCCAGAATCAACCTGAGTCCCCGAATCTGCTTGTCTTGGTTTGGAATGAAATCGGCTTCGTGGGAAAAAAGATCGAAGAGCAGGTCTGCCAACTGGGGCAAATCGTCTATTGTAGCCGGTTCAGTGAATAGTTGCTCAGGCATTTGTGGGGAAACCATGAGGGATAAATTATGAAATATGAAGTCGTAAATAGGAGACTGGGTAGTACCCATATACCTAAGCACTAAACCTACGCGCTAATTCACCGGGTGAGAGTTGACTCATGGTAGGGCGTCCCTTAGGGGTGGTGTAGGGAAGATTGCAGGCCATAAGATCCCTCAGAAGAATCCTCGCCCCCTCTTCACCCGAAGGAAGTTTTGCCCCGGCGGCCGCTAGGCGACTGACGGAGGCGGCCAGAGCCTCACGCGTTCCCAGATCCAAGGCGGATGAATCAACCTGGGTTCTGAGTTCGTCCATAAGCCTGATCACGATTTCCATAGCCGGAAGATCGGTGGCATCTGCCGGAACAGCATCCACCTTGATGCTTCCCTGACCGAACGATTCGGCCGAGAGACCAGCTTTCTGCAACAGCTCGGAATGTGCCTCGATCCACGCTACATCGGCGGGTGAGATCGCTAGCACCTCGGGCAAGAGGAGGCGCTGGCTTTCCAATTCTCCGGTCGTCAGCCTTGCAAGATAGCATTCATAGAGAATGCGTTCACGTGCCGCGCGGATCTCGATCAGCATCAGGCTCTCCTCATTCTCAAAAAGTAAGTAGCGGCCGCCCAGCGATCCAATGAATCGGACCGCTTGAGGAGTAGGAAATTGGAAGTTAGAAGTTGGGGATGAAACCGTAGTGGGTGACTCAGCCAAGCGACCTGATTCCACCTCCTGAACTTTAAACTCTCCCTGGGAATCGGATGTCGATACCCAGGCCGGCTTCGAGATAGGGGGAAACAGCGGGTCCGAGCCGCCACGGGGAGTGAATTTCCCAGACGGTGCGGCATTCTCCCATGCGGATCGAGCCGCCTGCAGGGCCACGGCGCGGACCGCGGCAGGATCACGGAAACGAACCTCCCTCTTTGCTGGGTGCACATTGCAATCCACAGCCGCCGGGTCCATCTCAAAGAAAAGAACGGCCGGGGGATGCAACCCCTTTGCCAGAACCCCGTCGCAGGCTTCACGCAAGGGAAGCGAAAGGATAGGACTGCGGATCATGCGTCCATTGACAAAAGTCATCTGGAGCGTGCGGTCGCTTCTCCCCTCCCCCGGTCTGGCAATCCATCCGTGCACCCTCACCCCATTGCTTTCCAGCAGTACAAGTGGAATCAATTTCCCGAGAAATGCATCGCCGTGCAGATCCCTGAGGCGGACGGCGAGATCCTCCGTGGCGGCGAGTCGGAAGACCTCACGACCATCACGCAGGCAGGTGAAGGCAATTTCGGGATGAGCCACTGCCAGGATCTCGATCTGCTGGAGGATATTCGCCGCCTCGGTCTGCTCTCCCCGTAGGAATTTGCGACGCGCCGGCACATTGAAAAAAAGATCACTAACTTCGATTCTGGTTCCGGGAGCCTCTCCGCTTTCCTGAACATCGTGCACTTTGCCTCCGGTTACCGTGATGAGTGTTCCCGCCTCATCCTCTCTGCGTCGCGTAGAGAGTTGAAACCGCGACACACTGGCGATACTGGGAAGCGCCTCACCACGGAAGCCCATCGTCGTGATGGCTGAGAGATCGGTGCTTTGGCGGATCTTGCTGGTGGCATGGCGTTCCAGGCAGAGCAAGGCATCGGAACGATCCATCCCCGATCCATTATCGGTCACGCACATCATGCGCGTTCCCCCACGCTGAAACTCCACGGTGATCCGCTTGGCACCAGCGTCGATGGAGTTCTCCACCAACTCCTTCACCACTGAGGCGGGACGCTCCACCACCTCGCCCGCAGCTACCTGGCTGGCGAGGATGTCAGGCAGAATAGTGATGGATCCCATGCCTCAGAGGCTACAGGTGAAATACCGTGGGCTTAAAGAGAGAATCCTGAAGCGCTTGAACGCCCGCTTCCAAGAGCGGGCGCGCGCCACGACTGATTCTGCGGCTGGAATATTCAGTAATTTGCCCTTACCCCTTACCCCTTACCCCTTAGCCCTTAGCCCTGCATCTGCTCTAGTTCCATGCCTTTGGTCTCATGAACCGACTTCATCACGAAGAGGATGGAGACGACGGCAAAGAATGCGTAGAGACCGTAGGCCCCTCCGAGACCGACTCCGCTGAGCAGCATTGGGAAAGTCATGGTGATGGCGAAGTTGGCAAGCCACTGTGCCAGACCACTCACGGCGAGTGCTGAACCGCGGATCTGGTTAGGGAACATTTCGCCGAGCATGACCCACATGACGGGGCCCCAGGAGACATTAAAGAAGATGACATAGAGATTGGCTGCGACAACGGCGATCGGCCCGGAATTACCCGTCAGATGGAGCTGACCTCCCTCGATCTTGCCCGCGGTAGCGAAGACCCAGGCCATGACGATAAGGGTCGCAGCCATGCCGATCGAGCCTATAAGGAGGAGTGGTTTGCGACCGATCCGATCGATGACAAGGATGGTCACAATGCAGGCGCCGATGCTGACGCCGCCGCTGATGACATTGATCAGTAGAGAATCGCTCTCCGAAAAACCGGCCGACTGCCAGAGAACGCTGCCGTAGTAGAAGACAACGTTGATGCCCACAAACTGCTGAAGGATAGCGAGTCCGACTCCCACCCAAACGATGGGACGGATACTCATGAATCCTCCAGTGCCGAGAATATCGGAGAGACGGGGGCGATGCTCTTGGTTAATGGTGGCGCTGATTTCGAGGACTTTCTCTGCGGCTGCCTTCGCCCCAAAGAGGCTGGTGAGGACTTTTTCGGCGAGGATCTTCTTGCCGGCGGAGAGAAGGAAGCGGGGGCTCTCGGGTATGAAGAGCAGGGCAACAAAGAAGGCGAGGGCAGGGATCAGCTGTACCCAGAACATCCATCGCCAGGCGGGCATACCCCAGGCCAGGATATTGAGGGCCGAACCGCCAGCCTTCTGCGCAATCATGTAATTGCTAAGGAAAGAGAAAAAGAGTCCGGAGATGATCGCCACCTGCTGGACCGAGGACATTGCTCCGCGGAAACGGGCGGGAGTTACTTCACTGATGTAGGCCGGGCAGAGAACGCTGGCGGCTCCCACGGCCAGACCGCCGAGAATACGGTAAATAATGAACTCCATGGAGGAGGTCGAGATGCCGGCGCCCCAGGCGCTGGCAGCAAAGAGCAGCGCGGCAACGATCAGGATCGGGCGACGTCCGAACTTGTCAGCGAGGCTTCCCGCCATGAAAGCGCCAGCGGCACATCCGAGAAGGGCCGATGCGACATTGAATCCCGTCAGAGCACTGTCTGAATGGAAGGCCTTCTTGAGACCTTCGGTCGTGCCATTGATAACGCCGCTGTCATAACCGAAGAGGAATCCTCCGATGGCGGCGATCACGCTGATCAGAATGATGAGGGGAATATTGTCCTGCTCGAGATGGGAGGAGGCGGCGGATGGGGCTGAGGAGGGTGCTTGATGCATCGTATGTTTGGGTGTGGGGGTAGGGAATCAAGAGGTGCCTTCGGGCTCTCTCAGAGAATATTGCCAAGGTTTTGTTATTGGAGAAGATCGCCCTCCTTGGCAATTCCCGTTTCAGGCGATCACGACTTTACAAGGGGTTCAAAATTACAAAGAGTGAAACTCATTCCCAAAACCATGAGCTACTTCCCACAGATCCCAGTCATCCAATTCGAAGGCCCCAAATCTAGGAATCCCCTTTCTTTCAAGCACTACAATCCCGAGGAACTCGTCGAGGGGCGCCCGATGCGCGATCACCTGCGCTTTGCTGCCGCTTACTGGCATGTCATGCGTAATCCTCTGGCCGACCCATTCGGCGGGGGAACAGCTCAGATGCCATGGGATGACGGGACGGACTCCGTCGAGAACGCCCAAACGCGCGTCCGAGTCTTCTTCGAGTTCCTGGAAAAGACAGGTATTGATTTTTACTGCTTCCATGACCGGGATGTGGCCCCCGAGTTGGCAACCCTTGCCGAATCACACAAAGCACTCGACGCAGTCGCCGGAACCCTGAAGGAGGAGCAACAGCGCACTGGCAAGAAGCTCCTATGGGGCACCGCCTGTCTCTTCGCCCATCCCCGGTTCAACCAAGGTGCGGCCACCTCGCCGAGCCTTGATGTCTTCGCCCATGGGGGAGCCCAGGTGAAGAAAGCCATCAGCATTACCCAAGAGTTGGGTGGAGGAGGATACGTCTTCTGGGGAGGCCGTGAGGGATACTCCACGCTCTGGAACACAGACATGAAGCGTGAGATGGATCATCTTGCTGCATTCCTCCACATGGCCGTCGAGTGGAAGAAGTCTATTGGCTTCCAGGGCAAGTTCTGGATCGAACCCAAACCCCGCGAGCCCTCCACTCACCAGTACGACTCGGATGCCGCTGCCTGCCTGAACTTCCTCCAAGCCTATGGTCTTATTAATGAATTCGAACTCAACATCGAGACCAATCATGCCACGCTTGCTGGGCACACCATGCGTCACGAACTGACTGTGGCTGCGGATGCTGGCAAACTCGGTAGCATCGACGCCAACCGCGGCGACGAGCTTATCGGCTGGGATACCGATCAGTTCCCGACCAACATTTACCTCGCCCTCGAGGTCATGCTGGTCGTTCTTAAGATGGGTGGCTTCCGTGAGGGAGGGCTCAACTTCGACGCCAAGCGCCGTCGCGAGTCCCACACCCCGGACGACCTCTTTCATGCGCACATCGGCGGCATGGACACCTTTGCCCGCGGCCTCAAGATCGCCGCGGCGATCCGTGCCGACGGCCGTATCGAGGAATTCGTCAAGAACCGCTACTCCAGCTGGAATTCCCCGCTCGGTCAGAAAATCGAGTCAGGCAAGGCTACGTTGGCCGAACTCGAAGCTTATGCCCTGGCCAATCCAGCAGGAATACCGCCCTCGGGAGGTCAGGAGTATCTCGAAAACCTCGTTAACGAATTTATTTAATCAACGCTTTGGCCCTTCTTACTTTTTGTCACTTCATACTTCCCCAAGGAAATTCCCGCTTTAGGAATTTCTTAGAGGAGGTTTGCCGCGGAGAGGGCTGACCTCAAGCGGTTCGCACGCTCAAGCAGTTCCTTGTAGATCTCGAAATGCTGGGGGTTTGGTGTGCAGCGGGTCGATTCGTCCAGAGTGACCAGACGAGCACAAAGGGCATGGAGTGCCTCTCGAGAATGGTCCTGTCCTGCTGCCCAGGCTGCCTGAATGGCACCACCGAGGGCGGCTCCCTCGCTAGAGGTTAAGCAGACCGTTGGTACACCGAAGATATCTGCGCAGAGTTGGCGCCAGAATGGGCTCTTGGTGCCGCCGCCGGTAATGCGGATCTCGGAAGGTGTCACGCCGAGTGCACGGAAGCGCTCCAGTCCATAGGCTAAACCAAGGGTCACTCCCTCCATTGCAGCACGGGCGATATGGGCGGGAGTGAAGTTTTTTGTCGTGATGCCGTGGAGGACCCCCTTGCCGTGGGGCAGGTTAGGGGTACGTTCCCCGGCGAGGTAGGGGAGAAGGAGAAGGCCGTCACTTCCGGCGGGAATGGCGGCTGCCTCAGTATCGTAGTGATCATGAGTCCAATCCGCATAGAGGGCGCGGGTCAGCTCGGTGACGAGGGTCACGTTCATGGTGCAGGCGAGCGGCATCCAGGAACCGGTGCTGTCGCAGAAGGCTGCGACCTCTCCTTGTGGATCGATCACGGGGACGGAACTAAACGCGTAGAGTGTGCCCGAGGTACCAAGGCTTGCAGTCATGATGCCGGGGCTCACATTTCCGGTTCCAATGGCACCCATCATATTGTCACCACCACCGGAGCTGACCACGACCGATGAGGCAAGGTGCCACTTGGCACAGAGTTCAGGGCGGAGGGCTCCTGCCGGCTCTGAAGAATGGCGTAGGGGCGGGAGCTTCTCGGCAAGCCCCGGGGCGACTGCATCAAGGACAGGTTGCGACCAAGTGCGGGTCTTCACATCGAGAAGCGCCGTTCCTGAAGCGTCGCCGTATTCCATCGACTTCACGCCGGTGAGCCACCAGTTGATATAGTCGTGAGGCAGCAGGATAGCGGCAGTCTCGGACCAGTTCTGGGGTTCGTTCTGTCGAACCCAGAGGATCTTCGGTGCCGTGTAGCCCGGCAGCATCGCATTGCCGGTGAGTTCCACCACCCTCTGTTCTCCTCCCAGGACTTTGGTCAGTTCGGCACATTGTGCGGTTGTTGAGGTGTCGCACCAGAGCTTGGCGGGACGCACGATGCCGTCGGCGACATCCAGCAGGACAAGACCGTGTTGCTGGCCGCTGACTCCTATTCCTGAGACTTCGGAACGGCGGTCGGGAATGTTAGAAAGAACCTCGGTGATGGTTGCCTCGACGGCCGCGATCCACACACTGGGATCTTGCTCCATAGCCCCCTCTCCCTTGACCTCCACGAAACCATAAGCTTGCTGCGCGCTGGCCAGGATCTCCCCCGTCTCGAGATCGAGGGCAATGGTCTTGGTACTCTGAGTTCCGCTGTCGATGCCTAGTGTGATCATTGGTTCTACACGATCGATTTTTTCAGACTCTTGATGGATGACCTCACTAGTCGGGTAAATGGTGCCAACAGGAGGGGTGTGAGGAAGACAAGGAAAGCGGAAACTAGGGTGAAGAGAAGTCGGGGGGACAATTTGAGTGTTTCACTTAAGCCACACGGCCTCCTTGCCGGTATAGGTGATATTACCTGCACCTGCATACTCGGCCAGACTGCCAACTCCGTTCCCTTTGGTCACCAGCACCGGCTTGAAAACCAACTCCTTGGGCATGGTTGCAAACTGGCCACGACGGGCCCCAATGGTGAGTTTTCCAGCCGCATCATCCCAATGAATCGGGATTTCGCTGAAGCCGTTCTTTTCATAGTCGTAGCTCACACCGTCATCGTCATAGAGGACGAAGTCGGCATCAGCACCAGGATAAATCCGCAATTCCATTTCCGTCTGCTGGCTCAGGCTGGTGCTTTCGATCACCTTGCCCATCGGCACGATGCTACCGGCTTTTACGAATAGCGGCATCCAGTCCAGCGGGGCGGGACTCTGGATGCTTTGGCCGCCGGGATACTTTTCGCCGGTTCGGAAATCATACCAGTCCGCCCCTTTCGGAAGATAGACCTGAATGTCTTTCGCGACTTCGGGCAACAATGCCACTGCTGGTGCCTTTCCTTTTTTCGGATCATAGGGATGATACAGCGCCTGGGTGACCGGACACACGAGGAACGCTGGGCCATACATGAACTCCTGGGAGACATCCACAGTGTTCGTATCCGACGCAAAATCCATAAAAAGCGGTCGCATCGGATTGATTCCCGATTCTCGAGTGGGCTTCGTCAGCGAATAAATATAGGGCATCAAGCGATACCGGAATTTAATCGTGTCGGTGACAATTTTCTCCACCTGTTCGCCGTAGAACCACGGGGCAGAGTTATTGTCTGCGCGGTGAACGCGGAAGATGGGGCAGAACATGCCATATTGAAACCACCGGGCAACCACCTCACGGTAGGTCCAGTCGTTGGGGTCCTCCTTGCCATTAGCGTAATCCGTATCCCGCATGAAGCCGCCGCCGAAGCCACCGACGTCCGTCGTCCAATACGGCATGCCACAAGCACTGACCGCAAGCCCCGCCGAAACCTGTTGCTGGAGTTGCCAGAAATCATTCCCAATATCACCGCTCCACAAGGCCGAATCGTATCGCTGAATTCCGGGATACATGCTGCGCCCCAAGAGAAAGAGCCGCTTATTCGGAAAGGTGGCCCGTGCTCCCTCGTCGACAGCCATGGCAACCAGCAGCGGGTAGGCATTCCCGTATCTGCCGTCTTTTGCACCACCCTCATCGGCATCCAGCCAAAAAGCATCCACGCAGATCTTGTTATTGTAGAGGGAATCCGCGATCTGCCGCCAAAATATCTCCCGTGCTTCCGGTTTCACAAGATCGACCCAACCATTCATCAGTAGACCCTTCTTTTGCAATTCATCACGGTTCTTGAAATCGGCCGCCGTCAACTTCTCCTTGTAACCCTCGGCGGGGTTATCCTGAAAAATCGGCCAGACGCTGATCATGAACTTGAAACCAGCGTCGTGAACCATTTTCAGCCGGTCTTCGAACGGTTCCGGATAACAGTCTGGACGGAAGATGTGAGATCCCATGACGGTCCACCAATTAAAATCCTGCACAATCATGTCGCAGGGAATCTTCTTCTGCCGGTAATTTTGAACCATCTGCTCATAATCAGACCGCTTGAACCCATCCACTTTCTGGCTTGAAAACGGAAGGGCCTGGCAATGAATGTAAGCTAGGGACCATTTCGGTAGGATCGAAGGCTTGCCGGTGACCGTGTAAAAGCCGTTCAGGATTTCATCAGTGTTGGTGCCGGCGAAGACAAAATAATCGCTCGTTTTCCAAAAGCTGCTTTTCCAAGTGTATTCCTTTGAGGGTTCACCCGTCGGATCCCAGTAGCATTGCAGTACTGGTTTGCCGGCCCCGGAAAAATAAATCTCGAAAGGATAGTCCTTGCCGCCTTCCAGCCATTTCCGTCCGCAATCCCAACTCAATCCATGTGGGATGCGTCGTTCTATCACCCGGTCTCCGTCAATGGCGAACCGGACACCCGTCCCAGCGTTGGCAAAATTGAAATAATACCAACCCGTGCGTTGCGGCGTGTGCAATGTGCCGTGGTACAAAAGCGACAGCCCATCCTCTCCGCCCCCCTTTTTCCCGGTGCCCGCCATATCAAAGTCACTGCGCATGATATCCACCGCTGACACCGAGTTGGTAATATCAATGGTTGCCGTTACCTTGCCCTGAAGATATTTGTCGCGATGCGTGTGTTTGCTGCCGCTGTCGGCGGGAAAATACTGGGCAGCAAAACCTGGTTTACCGTCTTCCGTCCGAACATATTTATCGTTCAGCAGTTCCTGCTTGCCGAAGGAGTCGAATTGCCCAGAGGAGGGATTATTCCAAAACATCCCGTAACCCCGGTCGCTCATCAGCATATGACCGGCATCTTCCATGTTGTTTTGCGCCAAGGTGAACGCGGCGTTGTTGAGGTAAGGCAGGCCGCACGTGGAGGAACCGACTCCGTAGAGATGTTCGCCGGGGGAAACCAGAAATTGCTGGGAAACACCCTTTGTGCCACCAATGCCCCCGATTAAGCCGCCACTGACCGGCGTTTGGGTAAGCAGTTTTCCGGCGGCATCATAGAATGAAATCTGACCGCCGATCTTATCAACAACCACACGCATCTTCTGCGTTTTCAGCACCGCTTCCTTCTCTCCATCGGTAAAGTTGAAACCACTGGGTAAAGGCAAGGCAACCACAGCGGGGTTCCATCTTTGTTCCGGCTCTTCGCCCTCAAAAACTTGTGTCCGAACCGCGCCCGGAGCATAGACACTCAATCGAACCGTTCCAACCGCTGTGTTCACCTGTACATACGGTTTCTCATGGATCTGGTCGAACGATTCTGCGGCATGCAAGTGTGAGACTGCAGCCAACGAGGCTGCGATCAGCGGTGTTAAATATTTCATGAAGGGATTTTGTTAGACGAAGCAAAATTTTTACTCCTGCAAGTCTCCTTGATAAGGAGAACTTTTTTCTTTTGAGGAGAAATCTTGAAACGCTTGTTCTAATCCAACAAAAAGCAGGGTTTTTTTACAGCATCAAAACACTTTCTTTCGGTAGATCAGGTGGCTCAACTGATAGTCTTCTTCAGAACGAAAATCTCTTTTGTCGCAGCATCTCTGATTTCCTGAACAAAACAGCGTATTCCCTGAGAATTAAACCGACCTCGAAAAAACCATGCCTCCGTTCAAGTTGTTTGAAGAAAAGGTCTCTGCTTGGCAAGGTTGCCTCCATGCATCGGACATTTCTTATCCTGCTTTTCCTTGTGATACCAATCACTGCTTTGCATTCACAGACAACGTCGGTGATTGCGGTGTCACCGGATAAAAAATTCCAACTTCTTCGGCAACAGGGAGAATCAACCGATCGGGGTGAGGCCCGCAAAGTCCTCTCTCTTTGTAATAAGGAAGGGAAGATCCTCTACCAGTGGACCAGCGGACTCGGTACAACCACAGCCCTCTGGAGCCCCGACGGGCATTTCGTGGCGATCAACGACATGCCGGGCGAGAAGGGGGATCTGCTGAGAATCTTCGCACTTGATCCCGCCGCTCCATCGGTCACACCGCTTCGCGATCCGGATGGGAAAAAACTCCGTCAGGAAGTCGAGACCCGTCACGGAAGCTTTCTCAGTAAGGTCGATGCAGTGACGCTCCGCGCCTCGGAATGGAAGGAGGGCCGACTCTGGTGTCTCTTGACGGGTACCTTCAGCCCGAAGAGACAAGCTGCTGTCCACGTCCCGTTTCACCATCTCTGGGTTTTTAAACTTGAGGGGACAAACGCGCCTCTCCTCCAGGAAGAATGGACACTCACCGATCCTAGGGAGAAATCCTACCGGGATAGTGGCCGGTGATACTGAAGGATGCCTTAGGAAAGCGCTGATTCTTCCCTCGGCGTTCCTGCACAACTGCGCTTCTCTGACTTTTCTGAGCCTCTCTGCGCCTCGGCGCGAGAATTCTCGTTATTTCTTTAAGCCAGTTGAAAGCGAAAATTCCCTAGAACGGAATATCGTCTTCTTCAATCGGAGGCTGGGGAGCCGTATTGCGACCGCTACTAAAACCACCTCCTCCAGAAGAGGGCGCGTCGCGACGTGCGGGAGGACGCTCGGAGTATTCCTCATTCCCTCCGCCTGAGCCACCACTACCCCCTGAACCTTCCGAACCACCGGGACGACGGTCAAGAAGTTGGTAATCTTCTCCGACGACACGGAGCTTATTGCGCTTTTGTCCACTGGCCTTGTCCTCCCAGCTATCGAGCTGCAAGCGCCCCTCGATGTAGATGGCACGTCCCTTCTTGCAATATTCAGCAGCCGTCTCGGCCGTCCGTCCCCAAAGGGTCACGTCGACATAAGTGACCTCCTCACGCTTCTCCTCACCAACCTTGTAGCTTCTGTTGACTGCGATACTGACATCCGTGACAGCCCTCCCTTGGGGAGTGTATTTGATTTCGGGATCACGGGTGACATTCCCGATAATCATCACTTTATTGAGGTTAGCCATGGGAGTGGGAAGTTAATGGTTGAAAAGTTGAGAAGTTGAGAAGTTTAGGGAATCGATGGGGCAAGTCTTTTCAATAACTCAGCCCATCAATCCTTCAACAAATGACTAGGCGGCCTTGGCCTTTTTGCGCGAGGCCTTGCGAGCCTTTCCAGAAGGCTTGGAGACTCCCTTGCGGAGATAGGTCTGCATCACGACTTCCTCGTCCAGGACGAACTTCGTGCGGATCTTGACGATGGAAGAGGACTCTGCCGTGACGATGTAGTTGACAAAGTAGGCGCTCTTGAGCTTGTCGTGGGGATAAGCAAACTCTCTGCGCTCGAGGCGCTGAACCTGCTCGACGCTGGCACCCTCTGCAGAAAGGACTTTCTCCAGACGCTCGATCAGATCCTTGTTGGTTTCTTCTTTGCCGGCAGAATTGAGGGCAAGAAGGATTTCGTATCGGTTTTTCATGGTTGGATTGCGATGGTGTCTTGTTGTGGTAAAGATTTATCAGAGTTGCGTGCGGCGTTGTAAAGATTCATTGCTGGAATCATTCCTTCGCGAGCCGCGCAGAGAACAGCTGCTGCCGCGCGTTCGATCGCCTCGCTGGCATTATTCTGCTCCTCAGAGCTAAAGCGGGAGAGGACATGTGCGGAGAGATCCCTGTTATCAGAGGCCTCCCCCACGCCAACACGCAGTCTGGGGACTTGCTCGGTGGCGAAATGAATCAGCACCGATCCCAGTCCCTTCTGTCCGCCTGACCCTCCTTCGGTTCTGAGTCTCAAAGCACCCAAAGGAAGGGCCACGTCATCGAGCACGACGAGGGTGGCTGTCGATGGGATGCGGTAAAACCGCGCATACTCGCCAACCGAATCCCCGCTTAAATTCATGAAGGTCGTCGGCTTCAGTAGCACCAGTTCCAGGCCTGGATACAAAGTGACCCTGGCAATGAAGGCATCCCATTTGGACTCCTTGACAAAGGAGACGCCAAACTTGGAGGCAATCCGATCAAGAACGGCGAAACCCACATTATGACGGGTTCCGTCGTATTCACGACCTGGATTACCTAGCCCAGCAACCAGGCGTATGACCTGGGCTGTAGAGTCCGACATGAAAAGAAGGATGTCCGAAGAGATAAATGTCCGAGAAGAGTGACTGCCGGACTACTTCTTGGCAGGCTTAGCGGCCTCGGCACCCTCGACAGGCTTCTTCTCCTTGATGACCTCAGGGGCCTTCTGTGGCTCGGCTCCAGCAACAGGTGTTACTTCGACCTTTGGCTCAGCCACGATGAACACCGTGATATCCGCATCGGTAGTTGCCTTGACTCCCTCGGGCAGTAGGAGATCGCGGACATGGATCGACTGGTTAAGACCTAGGGCACTGATGTCGACACGAATGAGCTCGGGAAGATCCTTGGGAAGACACTCGATGGCCAGCGAACGAAGGCTGTGCTCGAGAAGACCGCCAAAGTTTTTGACACCGTCAGCCTCTCCGATGGGCTCGAGGGGCACCTCGGTATGGAGAACCTCATCCATCGCCACTTCTAGGAAATCGACATGAAGAATGTCTCCGCGGACCGGGTGATGCTGGACTTCTTGGATCAGGGAAAGCTTGGGGACGCCGGCGATATCCAGCTCCACGAGGATGTTCTCGCCGATGGCACGCTTGAGGAGTGCGGCGATGTCGCGTGTATTGATCTCTAGGTTGGCCGGCTGATCCTTGTGCCCGTAGATGACGGCTGGGACAACACCGCGACTGCGGAGATGTTTGACGGAATTGCGGCCGATATCGGCGCGGGGCCGGGCGGAAAGTTTAACCTGTTTTGCCATGGGATTACGAAGTTGAGAATGAGACGGATGTTACTGGGCGTTATTGCTTGAGTCGGAACAGCGAGCTCACCGACTCGCCTTGGTGGATGCGACGGATGGCCTCACCGAGCAATTCGGCTATGGAAAGGACCCTCACGCGATCCCCCGATCCTTGACGGACGGGAACGCTGTCGGTGGTGATGAGCTCCTTGATTTCGGAACCCTCCAACCGCTGAACAGCTAAATCTGTCAGCACAGCGTGCGAGACGCCAGCATAAATATCACCCGCCCCCTGACTCCGGAGCATTTTTGCCGCGCTGGTGAGTGTCCCGGCCGTCTCCGTGATGTCATCGACAATCATCACGTTCTTACCTTCTACCTCTCCGATAATGTGAAGAGCATCCACTTCGGTGGCGCTGCGGCGGCGCTTCACGACGATGGCGAGGCTGGCTCCAAGCGCCTCGGCATAGGCGCTGGCCATCTTGACTCCACCCACATCGGGGGAGACCACGACCAGATTCTCGATCTGCTTTTTCCGAATGTAATCGACCATGACCGGCATCGCGTAGAGATGGTCGACGGGAATATCGAAAAAACCCTGCAACTGCTGGGCATGCAGGTCCATTGTCAGAACGCGGTTCACTCCAGCCGCCACGAGGATATTCGCCACAAGTTTTGCGGTGATCGGAACGCGCGGCTGATCCTTGCGGTCCTGTCGTGCATAGCCGAAGAACGGGATCACCGCCGTGATACGGTCCGCACTGGCTCGGCGGGCGGCATCCACCAAGATAAGCAGTTCCATGATGTTCTGATTGCTGGGCGGGCAGGTCGGCTGGACGATGAAGACATCGCGACCGCGGACATTGTCGTTGATCTTGACGAAGGTCTCGCCATCGGGAAACGAGCTGACCGTGGCATCCCCGAGGGGTTGGCCCAGGTAGGCTGCGATGTCGTGGGCCAGATGGAGATGGGCGGAGCCGCTGAAAATCCGGAGTTCGGGTGAGCCTTTCATGAGAATGAATGAAGGCTACAGCGATCCCCCCCGTACGCGCACGATAGAAATCCCCGCAAGGGGGAGTTTTTTTGCCTTCTCCGATTCTCGTTTGATTGATCGGCCATCCTCACCATCATGATTCCATGCATCCACTCATCCACACGGCGCTTGTTATCTTCGCCGCCCTTTTCCTCGCAGCCATCCTCACTCGGCTTGCCTATGCCGTGACCGACAGGATTGCTCAGGCCCCCTGGCTCGATTTCTTTGTCAGCCTCTTTACTTGGATCCCCTGGGTCGTGGGAGCAAGGTTGGATGGCTGGATCGGTGTGGCCGGAACCGTGGTGGCACAGTTGATTTTCCTCCATGTTTTCTGTCTCACACACCGACTACTGAGGGGAAGGAAGGGACGGACACTCACTGATGCGCAAGGGCGTGTGCTGGGCCCCTTCCGCAATCAGCTCTGCCTCATGGTTCAGACGCCGGCTATTCTCGTTTTTGCCCAGGTCCGGATTGCGGAGATCCTGCTCTACCCAGCTATTGCGTGGCTTGGCAGACTCCCCACCTACCGTTCCTCCGAGTGGGTCAACCTCTCCCGCCACAAATACGACGGACTCATCGGCTATGATCTGCTCTGGTGCTGGTACTGCGACTGGATGACCGGCATCTGGGCTCTTGGCAGCGAGATGCTCCGCAACATTGAGTCCTTCTGGTGCCCGATCCGATTCCGTGATCCGGTCAAGAACGGGAATATCTCCACCGACTTCCCCGATGTCGCCAAATGGGCGCCCGCTGACGGAACCATGGAGGATGCAGTAGCTGCGTTCGAGGCCCACTACGACGGGAAACATAAGAACTCCTGGTGGGGTCATCCAGATCGGAACTCCGGAAACGACGGTGACTCCGGCAGTGCCAGCAATCGGAAGCCTTGATCTTTCATCGAATCGAACCGAATCGCGACTACCGCTCGCTTCGCTTCCTGAGCGAGGCGGGTCGATGGGAGCTTGGGCTCAGTCCCTACGACTATGGCATCCGCCTTCGTATGGGGCCGAGCGGCAGACCTCCCTCGGTCATCGATTTCTGTTTGGGGCACGACACTTCAATCTATTCCCCCGTGCTGATGGCCGTTATACATCGACTAAAAGGGATTGACGAAACAGCAACCCCACAAGAAATCGATGCCCTCTTTCCGTGGGCCGGGACGAGACCTGACCCAGCGGTGCATCTGAAGGAACTTCTCAAAGTCGTCAAGAACTGCACATGACATAGGAAGGACCTGTGCCCCTCCCTACCCCAATAATCTCTTCCTCCAGAGATCCAGCCTGACCAGTTGCTCGATATATCGAGAAAGGGTCTGCTTGGTCCCTAGCGCGAACCTCTTGGCCGCCTCCTTGATTTTGGGATCAATTCGAAAGGCAATGGTAATTTTCTGAATCTTCTCCCTCATGAGCTCACAATACAGCGTGGGCCATAATGCCTCAACCTGTAGAAGTGCTTAGAGAAGCACTTAGGAAACCACTGATTAAATCGCATAGGGCTGTTGCGGGAAAAGGGGGAGCATGCAAGACGGCTTTGCTCGCTCATCCCCATGCGGGTAGCTGTAACGGATGCGAAGCAACGGCCGGGCAAGCAAAGCGCAAAGCCAACACAGCCCCTAGCTCTATTATCTATCCAACCCCGTGGACTTTCCACAATGGCCTCACAGCGATCTAATCAATAGATCTCCCGTGCCTAAAAGTTCCTCCCAAAAAAGAAAGAAAGACCATCCGCGTGAAAGACATTCCCGTAAGGCGGCCAAGATAACTTCTCGGATTCCAGTCAGGCTGACTGCCGGTGCAACGGGCAAGCTGGTCGTTATCTTGAGAGCTGCTCGGTAGTTCGTATTCCCCTGCTGATTGGGAGTCAGAGTCACGATACCCGTCCCGCTCAGACTGGCTACTGTTTTGCTGCTGGTGTTGCTTATGATTTTAGCAGGTCCATTCTTCACTGTGAAGAGTCACAGGCACCAAAGAAATCGGCCAAGGAGCGATGGCCCATCCCTTTGAGGATCATGGGGAGAAATTCACACCCGATCAGATTCATGGGATCAGCGATAAGCCCGGAGATCTCGAATCCCATAAGACTTTCATCATCTTAGCGGAGGTTACGAAATGATATTCCAGCGTGGGAACTCCCCTCGCACCATCCAGATTTTCTATTCAACAATCTCTCATGTATGGACACTAGCGACCGGTTATGGCCACGATCCCCATAAAAGAGTGATGATTTAATCTGGAAGGCAGGAGGAGAGCAACCTGGTGAATCTCACGAAGACGCAGAGGAGGTTAGAATCCAGGCTTTTAGATGTTACCAGTTCAGACTCGTAATAGGGTTCGGAGATAAAGTGAGGATTATTTCTTGAACCCCATTGCATGATAGAGACCGATGACAAACTGCATCACGTTGTTGAGTACGCTAGGAGGATTGGCTTGTCCGTAGCCATTATCACCCCAGGTTACAAGTGTTCCGTTGGTTGTCACGGCAAAGACCGTATTACCTCCAGAAGCGATCTGAACCACTCCTGTGAGCTTTGCTGGAACATTGGTCTGGCCGGCATTGTTCCATCCCCAGACAACGACAGATCCATCGTTCTTGAGGGCTACTGTATGGCTGAGCCCTGTTGCAATGCGCACCACATTGGTGAGACCGGCTGGAACATTTGTCTCCCCATAGGAGTTATTACCCCAGGCTTGGACTGTTCCATTAGCTTTAAGAGCAACGCTATGGAAATACCCAGCTGCTACTTGAACCACATTGGTTGCATTAGTGGGTACATTGCACTGATTATAGGTATTCCATCCCCATGCTGTGACAGTACCGTCAGAACGAAGAGCTAGGGCATGATCTGATCCCGCTGCAATCTGGACGGCATTAGTCAGGCCGACAGGGATATTGGTTTGCCCGAGAGAGTTATTACCCCAAGCGATTATCGAGCCATTGGTTCTAAGTGCTGCACTGAAGCTAGCACCCGCTGCTACCTGCGCCGCATTAGTGAGGCTTACAGGGACAGTTGTCTGGCCATAGGCGTTCCAACCCCAAGCGGAGACTGTTCCACTGGAATTAAGAGCGAGGCTGTGGAGTCCCCATGTTGAGAGTTGAACCACGTTGGTTAGCCCTGCTGGAACATTTGTTTGTGCATAGGTGGAGTCGCCCCATGCGACGACTGAGCCAACATTCGTCGGGCGTTGAAGTGGGATGGTCGGCCTGAGCGGGATGGAAGGAATAGCAGAGACAATGCCTATGCCAGCTCTCTGATTGGTAACCATCGGCGTTCTCGTGATATTGCTAATGTTATCCACCCAGACATTTGTGTTATGGCCACTGGTGCTGTAGAATCCGAGACTCAAATTTCCAGAGTTGGTGATGGTTTTGGTTATATTGGTGGTCTGCCAGCTACCAGGGGTTAAGACACTTGCGTCAAATGGCATGGTGTATTTGGTTCCGCCAACATCGAAATAAGCAACCCCTTGTCCACCTGGGGATGTGTCTCGTTGCCTTCCGAACGAGAAGGTAATAGAAAGCGTATCACCGTTGGTAACGTTTGCGTTCAAGTTTTGAGTGAGTGGGGCGGTAATCGGTGTATTATCATTGTTGATTAGCGCAACCCAAGTGCCGTTAGGAGCATTGGTAAATATTCCCCCAGAGACAGCTTGAAGCTGTTGATAAATGGACGGAGAATTTGTGATGATCCATGGGTTTCCGAATCTTGCCCAAGGACCCCCGACCAAAACCCCTGGTGCTTCGAAACTCCCGTTCACTATGGGGATGGTTGATGCTAAGCTGTTCGTATTGACCACGAGCTGATTACTCATTGAGGTTGCTGCATTCCAGCTCGCATTACCGTTAAACGAGGAGTATCCCGTGATCTGGGCACCATTGGTGAGAATGATTGTACCGTTGTTTGTGATGCTGCCTTTGACTGTAAAAGTGCCACCATCTAATTTAACAACGCCATTGCTTGCCACGTTAAGATTTTGATTGATAGTACCAGTTCCAGTCAATGTCCCTCCACCTTGCACTGTGACACTTCTGGCAATGGATCCGTTGAGTTGGAGGGTGCCAGCACTGATGATCGTGGGTCCGGTATAGGTGTTGCTACCGGCTAGGATGGCCGTGTTTGTAGTCGTCTTGATTAGGCCTGCGTTCCCTGCAAGTACGGCATTGGAGGCTTCCGTGCCGCTTTGAATATCGAAATTGCCACTGCTATAGGTAACGGTGCCATTTTGCAGTGTGCCTCCCTTAAGGGAAATCGGAAAGAAAACGTTTGTATTATTGAGATCCAGCCTTCCCCCGACGATGTTTACAACGTTAGGTATCGTCTTTGCCGCGTAGTCGTAAAGAGTCCTGTGACTGGCGACGATTAGTGTTCCATCTACGATGGTTGTTGGTCCGGTGTATCTGTTAACACCATTCAGTATAGCTGTATTAGTAGTGGTCTTAATCAAACCTGCGGAGCCTTCAAATCTGTTATTCCAGTACTGAGTGCCACGCTGAACCTCAAAATTACCCGAGTTATTTGAGATAATACCAGCGTGCACGATGCCACCTTGGAGTGAAAAAGGAGTTGTGATAGTACTAGAACTGAGGTCAAGCCATTCGCTTGAACTAGTAAGGGTACCTGTTCCTGTAAATACTCCAATGGGGCGTGTGATACCCGAACCGGAGATGGTGAGGGGGAAGGCATTATTAGTGACAGCACTTACAATGAGTGGTCTCCTGGAGTTATTGATCCAAGATTGAGCCGCACCTAGGGTGATCGGGGCGGAGATTGTGTTGGCTCCCGAACCGGGGTTGACCGTGATGCCACCAGAGTTGATTTGCAACCTTCCTCCAGAGCCCGCACTGATGCTCGATCCGGCAGTATTGGCCGTTCCAGTGCCACTAAAGATTAAGCCATTGATGCTGAATGGCTGTTCTAGTGTGGTTGCGAGGTTGTTTGCTGTGTTAGCCGTCATGTAGACGCTGGTCGCTGAGTTGGGTAATGCCGTCGTGGCCGAGGTTCCAGTAGCGTCTAGCTTGAAGTTCTCTAGTGTCCACTTCCCGTCGATGCCCCCTTTCCAATAGTAAGGGGTAATCATTGTGCCGGGCACAAAGGATAGAATCACTGCCGTGTCCGTGGAGTTAGTCAGGCTCGCGTAATAGGGATTCCCCGCGATTGTGACATTAACGGGGTTTAGCTCGTAGTTGTTGGCTCCTACCAGACCGCTCGCTGCAGTAATCAGTGTGTAGGTATTCGTGCTGGAAGAGGGAGTACCCAGCAAATTCGCAATAATGGTTGGTTTGATGCCCGAGACGCTGGCTGCATTGGAGATGACCAGCGTGTCGCTTGCCTGATTGGTTGATCCAATATCAAACGTCAGAACTTCAGGCTTTTTAGACTCCAGTTCGGTGTAGTAGTTAGTATAAGCCAGAAATGATGGACGCGAACCAGCCACAATGAATTTACTTGTGTATCCATCAGCCATGGTGAAGTCGGCACCGGGAGGGAGGTAAAAGTAACCATTATATCTATTTGTGGTGCCATTGGCATTCTGGGCGATGGCTAGTGTGGTACCAGAGGCAGAATAGAAGGCATTGAAGCTCCCTATGTTGCCCCCTGGTCCAAGCTTGATGGCTCCAGCATTGAGCCAAGTGCGGTTGGCATAAGTGTTGCTGCTAGTGAGGGTAAGTGTTCCATTACCATTCTTGTGGAGCTGACTGTTGCCGGTGATGACCGAAGAAATCTCTGCATTGGCATTTACGTTAAAGTAAAGGGGGCCGGATGGGTTTTGTGGCATGGAGAGAGTTCCACCCCCGATTTTATAGCCGGGGGTGTCAATGCACAGCGAGGTCGTGCTGTCGGCCAGCGGCACCGTTCCGGAGACCGTGATCGTTCCCACCCCCGTTGCCCCGAATATTGCATCAGTGCCAGATGCCCAGTTCGAGCCACTCCAGTTGGGGGAGGTGGTATTCCATTGGAAATTTCCGGAGCCGTTATTCCAGGCGGGGACGGGGTTCTTCTTAACCACGAAAGGTTTTGGGATGGAGGTCCGTTCATTACCTGAGCCATCACGGACAATGACTGTGGCACCTCTGCCACCCCAGGGACGGAATGCGTAAACTGAATTGTGACCACCATTGGTCACGGTTCCCAATTTCTCGGCACCATCATAGACATCTGCGGTCAACCAATTTGGAAATTTTGTTGAATCCACAGAGACCTGAAATTGTATTCTCTGGGTTTCTGTGAAAATTGGACCACCCAAGACCGTTACAGTGGCCGCAGGGTTATAAGTAGCGAATCCTCGGTAGAGATTAGCAACATCTTGATCCATCAGCCAGACGGCATTGGTTTTGATACCACTATAATTTGTGTATGCATAAACCGAGCCGGACAATCCACTGGTGAGGGTGGGCTGAGCAGCCAGCCAACCATTCGTCTCAGAGAGATTCAGCAAGGTGACTGGGTTGGAGAGCGGGGTTGTATTGGTCGGATAGCGAGCCCGGATCGCATGATCAAAAAAGGCAAACCACATTCCGTTGACATTTCCCTCCATGTGACCAACGTTCTGTTCAGGGGCAACTGCAGTGAGTCCTCCGGCACTTCGATTTGTTACGAAATAGTTATTGAAATATTTCACGAAGCGATCCTGATGATTATCAAGTTGTCCTCCCACTTGAATATTTGGGGTCTTCAGAGCCGCCTCAGATAGAGGGGGGGGTATTAACATCGTCGAACCTTTGTTCCCAATATGGGCAATCACCCGCTCAGGCATGTAACTATTGATTCCGTAGGCGATTTGACCGCCACCCGACCAACCGGCAAGTATAAAAGGGAGATTCTTTATTTCGGGACGACCACTTTGAGTGGCATACAAAGCTAGATCATTTGTAAAGTTCGACATCTCCACGGGTACAAGAGTAGGAAAATAACAGACGTAACCACGAGTACCTAGCAAAGCAAAATTATGAGAACGGGCAAGTTCCTGCCAGTCCGTTCTTTCTACTGTCCACTGTGCATCTCCTCCGGCAGTGTTACCAATAACAATAAGGCCTTTAATGACGTTTGTCCCACTTGGAATCCATAATCTGGTACTTTCTAAATTGTTAGGGTATTGACCAAACCATGGAGTCAAGTTCACAGACCACGTTGGCCCTTGGTAATAAGTGCCTTGCTGGGCATGGAGTACTTGGCTGAAGCCGGTCAAGGTCGCCGCAAAAACAATACCGATCAGAAACCTGCTCATGAGTCTACTGGTGACCTGAGCAAGAGATTTCAGACGATAAAAAAAGACCCAAGCTCCAAGTAGAAAAAAGGCATGGGGGGGTATTGACTCACGGCAATCGGCGGTTCGAGGCAGGGAGTTACAGTTCATGATTATGGGGGGGTTCATGGGGGGGGTCGTTATTTTTTTACATGTTCACGAGCGAGCGATAGAAATATTTTCCCAAGATGTCAAAGATAATTTCGTTGCGATGTCGACACATGATCCTTGGAGTTTAAAAACAAAGTAATACGAGCTATTGCTTCTAATGATTTCCGAAACGGGAACTGTTTTCCAAGCCGAGTTTCATTGAAATAGGGTGCCTGACGACTAATCCGCTTCCCGTGAACGCGACATGGAGACTCCCGATTACCGGGAGGGCACTGGTTGAAAAGTGCAGCGCAAGTGGAGAGCGCGCTTTTTTAAGAGAGAGAGGCCAATTACCTCTAGAGCTAGTGTTTAAGATGGTGGACCAGGAAGGACTCGAACCTTCAACCAATTGATTAAGAGTCAACTGCTCTACCATTGAGCTACTGATCCATGATCCTGTAAAACAGAGTCAGTTATTTTAACCTAAGATAGCCTCTCTGCAAATTGAAAAGTTTGGAAATATTTCGGTCTTCCTCACCAAAAAGGGAGCGCTATGAAATTTCTTTTCGCTTGCCTGCATGGTCACGTGCCGCATTACTAATCCGCTGCATGGATACCAAGACCCTGTCCGACGCTCACTTGATGAATCCGCTGGAGGAGCGGATCAGATACAAGTTCCGCAACTCTTTGCTGCTCGCAGAGGCGCTGACTCATTCGAGCATCTCACTGGAGAGAAAGGATTATCCGTTCGATAATCAACGTTTGGAGTTTCTTGGGGACGCCGTCCTTCAACTGGTGATCACTGAGGAGCTCTTTTTACGTTTCCCAGATTTCACAGAAGGTCAGCTGACCAAGATACGGACTCGTCTTGTGTCGCGAACCGCGCTCAAGGAACATGCACGGATTCTGCGTCTCGGGGAGCATCTGATGATGGGACGAGGAGAAGAAGCAAGCGGGGGACGTGACAGAGCCTCGACGCTGGGCGATTCCTTCGAGGCTCTTGTCGGTGGTATCTATGTGGATGGAGGGTTCTTGGCAGCCAAGCGCTTCGTCCTTCAGGTGGCCGCGGAGAATCTAGTAACGGTCACGGCTGAACCCGAGGAGATCAATCCCAAGGGAAAACTTCAGGAACTACTCCAGGCCCTTGCCCCGAGCTCACCAGTGTACGAATTGCTGGAAGAGAGCGGTCCGGAGCATCTGAAATATTTCCGCTGTCATGTTGTCTGGGAAGGCATTAGCCTTGGCGAGGGATCGGGACTCAGCAAGAAAGAAGCGGAGGTAGCCGCGGCCACCGAGGCCCTCTCTGCCGAACTCTGGATCTCTAGGTTGTAGGCTTGCTGATGCTGCTGGCCTAATTGCTTTCTCACGGACCCCTCTTCGTTCATCCTTACCCAGTCATGGAAACGCAGAGCTCTTTCGCACTCAGTCTCCCTCTTCTTGCCATCCTTCTTGGAGTGGCTCTTGCCGGAACCCATCTTTTTGGAATCGCAGCATCCAGCTTTCTGATCAACGAGGCAAAATCCTTCCCCCGCTCACGCTTCTGGGGAACTCTCCTGCTTGGGATTGCGATTCTCTGGACATTGGGCATCACGGCCTCTACGGATCTGGGAGAGTTCAATCCTATAAGAAACCTCCTCCTTCTCGGAGTTATTGCAGGAGGTGTCCTACTCTGGAAATTGGTCCCTGATTTCCTCTCCTCACGCTCGCTCGGGTTTTTACTTCTGCTTGCGGCCCATCCGGTTCTGGAAACAACGTTTCTTCAGCATGGCGTCGCCAAGATCGCCCTGTCACTCCTGGCTTACGGGTGGGCACTTGCCGGACTTTTCCTGGTCGGGATGCCTTATCTCCACCGAGATCTGATCGGCTGGATCTGCACCAGGAAATGGCGATGGGATCTCGTCTGCTGGGCTGGAGTAGCCTACGGCATCCTCCTCCTTGTCTCTGGACTGCTGGGCTTTTAAGGAAGCGCTGAATTATCGATTAGGGGCGAGTGGCATGGGCACGTCCGAGTTTAATCCCGCACCTCAACTTTCCATGAGGGAAGGAATGGCCCTCTCAAAGGTCTCGTTCAGCGAAGCGACCTTCCAATTGTAAACATCGGCCCCCGTCATGATCAAAAGGTCTGCTTTGCCCGTGACCTCGCCGATCTTTCGGAAGGGGACGCCTGAGGTGGAGAGCTCATTCTCGAGAGCGGATGCATCGGAGGGCTTCACCGAGATGATGATACGCCCTTGGGTCTCGTTAAAGAGGAGGACATCGGGGCGCTGATCGGTGGCACCAAGATCGATGGAGGCACCAAGGGCGTTGCCAAAGGTTGACTCCGCGATAGCCACGGCAAGACCTCCCTCGGAGCAGTCGTGTGCGCTTCGGACAAGCCCTTTGCGAATGACACCTAGGAGCGCGTTGTGGATGGGGATTTCCTTATCGAAGTCGAGTGCTGGAGGAGCCCCTTCCTTGCGGCCATGGATGGCCAGAAGATAATGCGAGGCACCGAGCTCACTACCAACTTCGCCGAGCAGATAGATCTGATCGCCTGCCTCCTTAAAGGACTGGGTGGTGATGTGTGTGATATCAGCAATCGTTCCAACCATGGAGATGGTCGGAGTCGGATCGATCGCCCCGGCGGGACTCTCGTTGTAGAGACTGACGTTGCCGCCCGTGACCGGGACATTGAAGGCGCGGCATCCCTCGGAGATCCCCTCCACGGCGGCACGAAGCTGGTAGAAGTTCTCGGGCTTGTGGGGATTGCCGAAGTTCAGGTTGTCGGTGACTCCGATCGGCACAGCACCGGAGCAGGCGAGATTGCGGGCGCACTCGGCGACAGCAATGCGGGCACCGACCGAAGGATCGAGTTTGCAGTAGATGGCGTTGCAGTCGGTGGCGGCGGCCAGGATCTTGTTCGCCTCGCGCACGATAAAGACGGCGGCGTCCGAACCCGGAAGCACGGCCGTCCCCGTGCGGACCATGTGGTCGTATTGGCGCCAGACCCAGCGTTTGCTGGCGATGCTGGGATGCGAAAGGAGCTTCGGAAGAGCCGTCTCAGGATCAGCCTGAGGGACGCTGGAGAGATCAAGCGGGGCGGGCGGGATGAAGGGGGCGGCCTCACGGCTGTAGAGCGGGCCGTCATCGGCAAGGGAGCGGGCAGGAACATTCACCACGACATCATTGCCATTGCGCACACGCATCATGCCATCGTCGGTGACCTTGCCGATCTCGGCATAAGGGAGATCCCACTTCTCGAAAATTCGCTTCACGACATCCTCGCGGCCCTTTTTCACGATCACGAGCATCCGCTCCTGCGACTCGCTGAGGAGCACCTCGTAAGGTGTCTGACCTTTTGCCCGCTGGGGTACGAGCTGGATATCGATCTCGACACCCGTTCCACCGCGACTGGCAGTCTCGCAGGTGGAGCAGGTGAGTCCGGCGGCACCCATGTCCTGGATGCCGGCAACGGCATCGGTAGCAAGCAGCTCGAGGCAGGCTTCAAGGAGAAGCTTCTCCCGGAAAGGATCTCCGACCTGAACGGCAGGACGATCGGCCTTCGACTCCTCGGTGAGTTCGCGCGAGGCGAAGGCGGCGCCGGCAAGACCATCGCGACCGGTCTCCGCACCGACATAGAAAACGGGATTCCCGATACCCTCGGCCGCACCGCGGGCGATCTGCTCATGACGCAGGATACCTAGGCAGAAGGCATTGACCAACGGGTTGCCGCTGTAGCTCTCGTCGAAATAGACCTCCCCGGCAATCGTCGGCAGCCCGATACAGTTACCATAATGGGCGATACCGGCGACAACGCCCGCAAAGAGACGGCGGTTCGTCTTGGCCTGTTCGCTACCACCCTCGATGGAGCCGAAACGGAGCGAATCCATGAGAAAGACGGGACGCGCTCCCATGGTGAAGATATCGCGAATGATGCCGCCGACTCCAGTGGCCGCGCCCTGAAAGGGCTCGACGGCGCTAGGATGATTGTGACTCTCGATCTTGAAAGCCACGGCCCATCCATCACCGATGTCGATGACTCCGGCATTCTCCTCCCCCGCCTTGACCAGGACGCTCGGACCGGTCGTCGGGAACTTGCGAAGCTCGGGGCGCGAGTTCTTGTAGGAGCAATGCTCACTCCACATGACGGAGAAGACGCCGAGTTCCTCGAAGCTCGGCTCACGACCGAGGATGGACAGAACCTTCTCGTACTCTTCAGGGGAGAGTCCGTGTTTGGCGACGAGTTCGGGCGTGATGGCGGGATTGGACATGAATGGAAGGCTGTTAGGGCGGAAAGTCGTCGCAGGTGGAAAGGCTTAAAAAGATAGAAAATTAGAAAATTAAAAGATGTGATTGAGAAGAAGACTACGGCACTGCCTTTTTTATTTCTTCATTTTACCTTGGCCTTAGCCACCGCCTCGAGCATCGACTGGAAGATGCCACGGCCATCGGTTCCCCCAAGGAGCGGATCGCAGACGCGCTCCGGATGGGGCATGAGGCCGAAAACATTCCGGCCATGGCTACAGATGCCCGCGATATTCTCCAGCGAACCATTCGGATTGGCCTCCGAAGAGACATTCCCCGAAGCATCGCAATAGCGGACAAGAATCTGGCTGTTCGCATGAAGCGCCTTCAAGGTCTCAGCATCGGCAAAGTAATTTCCCTCACCATGGGCGATCGGAATGTCGAGGACTTGTCCCTGATGCAGCACGGAGGTGAAGGGTGAGTTGTTACTCTCCACGCGGAGGTGTAGACGCTCGCAGCGGAAGAGAAGTCCGTTATTGCGCAGGAGGGTCCCGGGCAGAAGCCCCGCCTCGCAGAGGATCTGGAATCCGTTGCAGATGCCGAGCACCAGGACGCCAGAATCTGCCGCAGCGCGAACGGCTGCCATGATCGGGGAGAACCGTGCGATCGATCCGCAGCGGAGGTAGTCGCCGTAGGAGAAGCCACCGGGGAGAACCACGGCGTCGTAGCCGGCCAAGGAGGTCTCCTTGTGCCAGACGATTTCGGACTGAATGCCGGGGAAGGAATCAACCGCGGCCTGACAGTCGGTGTCGCAGTTCGAACCGGGAAACTGGATGACGGCAACCTTCATGATAGGCGCCATCTTCAGGAGAGAATCTCGAGTGTGTAATCCTCGACCACGGGATTGGAGAGGAGGTCGTGGCAGATCTCGTGCAACTGCTTCTCATCGGCATTGTCGACCTCGATCTCGATTGACTTGCCGATACGGACAGAGCGGACTCCCTTGAGACCTAGGTGCTCCATAGCATGGCCGGTGGCGACTCCGGCAGGATCAAGGATGGCGGGTTTAGGCATGACGGTGACGACGGCTTTCATGAGGTAAAGAAAATCGGGCCAACCGGCTAAGCGGACAAGCCAAAATGGAAAAAAGCTCTATTTTTGGAACGCGCCAGTCGAAAGGGTTCTCAGAAAACCTTTAATTACTTTTAATGACTCCGGTTGACTTCAAGTGATGCATCCAGAAAAGTAGTGTATGATCCAGATCACGGAGTCAGCGGCGAAACATCTCAGGGAGCTTGCTTCCCAAAACGGTTCCCTAGGACTAAGGCTTGCTGTGGAAAAAGGGGGATGCGCCGGCCTGCAATATGCCATGAGTCTGGGGGGACCGCTGCCTGGAGACGTTGTCACGGAAAGGGAAGGCGCCGTCGTGGCCATCGATCCGGAGAGTAGCGGGCACCTTGATGGCTGCACGATCGACTATGTCGACGAACTCACAGGCGCCGGGTTCCGGATAATCAATCCCCTTGCTTCGCGGAGTTGCGGCTGCGGCACATCGTTCGAGCCAGCACCGGAAGAAAAGCTTCCTTAGGGTATTCAAGATAAGTAGGGATTTTCCTTGTTTTCGGTTGCCACCAATCGAGCACCTCGCTCTTCTTAAGGGATTCATGTCAGGCAAGAGCTATTACGGATATCAAGGAGGCTCGGGACACCGCAGGGGAGCCGGCACCAAGGACGGCCTCTTCGGATGGACCGTCTTTATCTTCCTTCTGCTGGGCTTCGTCTTTCTCTGCTGGATGGGAAGCTACTACATTTTCGCCAACCCCGAAAAAGCCGCCAACTACCGCCTGCTCCTCAGGATGCACAAGATCGAGCCTCCCGTCAGATTTGAGATCACAGGGGCTCCACGTGGGGAATTCCTGAAGCCAGGCCAGCTCCTCGAGAGATTCGGATCGATGACCACCTCCGAAATCCGCAGGGCAAATTCGAGCCTGCTGCGCCACTTCATCCGCAATTACCACCAAGTTCGCGAACTGGTTCCCTATGCCGTCGGCACCTACCGGGTGCTCGGAACCCTACCCTTGAGCGAAGAGACGTTCTGCAAACCAGGATTGGTAGCCCTACTACAGGCTGTGGAACAGCCCGAGGTGCTTCTGGAGCAACCCTTCACAGCCCTGGAAAAAGATCTCCCTAGACTCAAGCGATCCCTGGTAACAGGACAACAGATAAAACTTGAAAAGCCTCTCGACCTCTCGGCTGTGGTTCATATCGAGCGGCTTTCGGAAAATAAAATTCTACTTACCACGATGCCCCTTCTCTACGGCACCTACGGCGCAGCCAAGGGTGAGACCAGCTTCTCCCTGGAACCGCCCGAGGGACTGAATCTGGAGGCAGGACTGCCGATTATCTCCCCGGAGGACATCGCCAAACTCACCGGTGGCAAGATCATCCCAGGGAAGAATTCGGAATCCAAATCGGAAAAGACTTCCGGTGGCCTGAGCAGAATCGCCGAGGAAATGGCGACCCCCAGTCCTGAACCTCGAGTCGAGAAAGCCATAGCCGTCGAGCAAACCCGACGCCTGGAAACGGCCTCTCTTCCGGTAGCCCAGGCAATTCCCGTTCATGAACCGACGGTGTTGCCCGCGATTCCCGTGAATACACCGATCGGGAATGAAAACACACCGGCTATTCCTCGGGCGATTCCCGTGGGGACTCCACTGCCCATCGTCACGTCAACGCCGATCCCCGTCCCCACTCCAATCAGCACCCCGACTCCCTTGCCGACTCCAGAAGCAACCACTACCCCCTCTCCTACTCCCAAGCTGAGCCCATCGCCCACAGCCACCAACGCAGTCACAATGATAGCGACCAACCAACCCGTTGCCGCTACTCCTTCGGAAATATGGCCCGTCTACGAGCCGGGAAAAATGCCTCGTGGTCGCCTGGTCGAGTCCTCCGAGGCTCAAGAGATGGCTACCCGGGGGATCGGCGGTGAACGCCATTATCTTCAGGGACGCTTCACTGTAACGGCCTCGGGCAATGGACGTGCCGTATTCCGACCGCAGGGAGCAATTGCCGGAATGCCTCTAGGGCCCAATGGGAAGGTGCGCGTGATCGTGGATTTCCCTTCAGGAGCAACCCCTCCGCCTGAGGGCAATGTGATTTCCAGGGACAGCCAGCGTCCTTTCCAGATCACCTCGGTGAAACGCGGGGATGACGGTCAAGTTAACATCTATGCCCGCGAAATCACGCGAGGGCAGTAAGTTTTAGGTTTTTTAGGCTGAAGACTTTTGGACTGTTAGGTCAAAAGGGAAACATGGCATCGATAGATCTTCACCCCGAGATTCTCAAAGAAATCACCGCGGCTGGGGGAGCCATTCCATTTCGCCAGTTCATGAATCTGGCCCTCTATCATCCGATCCACGGCTACTATGCCTCGGGAAGAGCACGGGTCGGCAAGGAGGGAGACTTTTTCACCAGCGTCAGCTTGGGCAGCATCTATGGGAAGCTCCTCGCCTCAGTCTGTCGAGATGTCTGGGAGCGCTTGGGAAATCCGGCTGAATTCACAATCGTCGAGCAGGGAGCAAATGACGGAAGCATGGCATCCGACATTCTCGGGGCGATCATGGGAGTTGAAGACTCATTCAACCAAGCAGTTCGATTCATCATCGTGGAGCCTTTTCCCGTGAATAGGAATCGCCAGAAACAAAAACTGGAGGGATTCACACACGTCACATGGGTTGACTCCTTAGAGGAGTTATCCGAGTTCACGGGCATCCACCTCTCCAATGAGTTATTGGATGCCTTTCCAGTGGATTCCGTGCGCTGGAACGGAACCGCATGGGAGGAGGAGTGCGTGGCATACCACGACAAAAGCCTAGGCTGGATCACACGACCGATCCAGGAACCTGATCTCCAGACAGCCGCAGCCAATCTTCCCACTCATCTTCGCAAGGGGTTTCGCATCGAGGTCAACCGGCCCATCAAACCATGGCTCTCGACCCTCCATGCCAAGTTAGATCAAGGCATCATCCTCACGGTCGACTACGGACAAGCGGGAGAGGATCGCTACGCACCCCACCGTGCCGATGGCACCTTGCTTGCATTCCAAAAACACGAGCGGTTCAACGACCCACTCCCCGAACCGGGTCTCCGCGACATCACCGCTCAGGTCGATTTTACCACTCTAGCCCGATCGGCACGGCAGGTCGGATTCGAAATCCTGGGCTATTGTGACCAGCACCACTTCCTTGTCGGGGCAGCTGAACCATGGTTACGTTCACTCGGCGATTTTACAGATCAAGGTGATGCTGTAAAAAAGGATCTCAGCGCCCTTCAAACTCTCCTCAACCCCGGATCCATGGGGATCCAGTTCAAGGCGATTGCCCTGGGGAAAGGCTTTCCCATAGAGCCTCCCCTAACATGCTTCAAGTATCAGCGCCCAGGGGTCGGGGTTCTGAATGATTCATCTGGAACTCAAAATACCGAGCCTCGGGAGAGGCTGGGATAGACTACCGAAGGTAGCCCCAAAGCGGTGAGAGTCGTGCACTTGATCCCATGCTGATTGGCAAATGCCATCCCACTCATCCGACTCCGCTTGTATTCCCCAAGCAATAACTCCAGTAAAGGGGTCAGTCCTTGCCTATCGACATTTTCCATCTCTGCTTTTCTCTTCCTGAGTTTTTGATTTCCAGATTTAAATCTTTTTGCGGCCATGCTCACCAACAACGTCTTTGCGTACGATTCGGCAGGTAGAGATAGACTGACGGAGGCAGCCCTGAGTAAGGGCGATGGGCGAGCCGAGTGGGCGCGAGCGAGTCAACAGCAGAATGGGACCAACTACTTCTACCTGAGAGATCATCTTGGGAGCGTGAGGGAGATGGTCAATGCCAGTGGGTCGATCGTGGCCGAGGCGACCTATGACCCCTACGGAGTGGCTACTGTGAAAGGGAGTGTAACACCCACCTTTCAGTACGCCGGATACTACGCCCATCAGGGGAGTGGGCTCAATTTGACCTGGTACCGTGCCTATGACCCTGTGATCGGAAGATGGCAATCCAGAGATCCGATAGGGGAGGATGGGGGCATTAATCTGTACGGGTATGTTGGGAATAAACCTATTGATGCCGTAGATCTTTTAGGTCTATCTTCCCTGGATTTTGACCGTGGCAACTCAACTCTTACAATTAGGGATAACTCAGGTAATATATTAGTTTCATTTCCAGCAGCCAATAATACTACTTCAACATGTAAAGGACCATGGCCAAACGGTACATATCCGTATGCATACTACAATAGACACCCTGAATCTGGAGCGACAGGGCCCTACGGATTAAATGGCATTTTCGTTTTTGATGTTCCTGATCGTCCAGGTATAGGAGTTCATTCTGGTCGGGCTTGCCCCCAATCAAAGACTCTTGGATGCGTACGCACCACAGATACAGCAACCAGCTATCTGCGCACACTGAATTCGATAGATCCGATTAAAAAAATTTTAATTCATTAGTCTAAATACTCATATAAATAAGAATTTGAATATTATTATAATATTACGTGCATTAGTTGTTGTTGCAATAATTTCCTCTACGAATGCAATGACATACAATATAGATGAGCTTAAAGAGGCAGATAAGATAGCCGGTTCCCTTCATTCTTGGAAGGAATTGTATTCTGCTTACTTAAAATATCACAATTATGATGATGGTGGAATAGCCGAGGGATTTAGCGAATCAACGTCATTACTTCTCGCTAATAAGTGGATGAATATTAATCAACTAATTGAACTTAGTAAGAGTGATCCGAGTTTTCAGGCGTTTGTTATTCGCCATATTGATGAAACTGTTCCAGTAAAGCGGTTACAAAAAATAAAAAAATATGCGATGTCTAATCAGGATCCCAAAGCTAAATCCCTATGTTTAATGATTTTAAAATCCCTAAAATATTTAGATATTAATTGAAGCTAAATATAAAAAGGGATCAGTCCTTGCATATTGACATTTTTCATTTTTGCTTTTCTCTTCCTGAGTTCTTGATTTCCAGATTTAAATCTTTTTGCGGCCATGCTCACCAACAACGTCTTTGCGTACGATTCGGCAGGTAGAGATAGACTGCCGGAGGCAGCCCTGAGTAAGGGCGATGGGCGAGCCGAGCGGGCGCGAGCGAGTCAACAGCAGGGAGGAACGAACTACTTCTACCTGAGAGATCACCTTGGGAGCGTGAGGGAGATGGTCAATGCCAGTGGGTCGATCGTCTCCGAGGCCATCTACGACCCTTATGGAGTGGCTACTGTGAGTGGAAGCGTCATTCCATCATTCCAGTACGCCGGATACTACGCTCATCAGGGGAGTGGGCTGAACCTCACCTGGTACCGCAGCTACGATCCGGTGATCGGAAGGTGGCAAGCAAGAGATCCAATTGGAATTAAGGGGGGAATTAATTTGTATGGGTATGTCGGCAATAATCCCGTCAACCTTTGGGATCCGCTGGGATTATCTCCAAGTGACTGGTGGGATATTCCAGCCAAGATTGGACGTGCTCAAGAAATTGCCAATGATGAAAAAGCTAAACACCATGGGCATAATGACTGCGATGATGCCAATCGGCATGCAGAATGGAGCAAAAGAATGGCGGACGAGCTTGGCGGCTGGTTTTCTGACCTTGTTGGCACAGGGCACGAACTGGAGGGACTGCTCAATAGAGCACCTTTCGATGAGACTGTCATGGACTTGAACAATAATAAGGAAGGTAGAAACTCCTCTCGCGAAGGAAGAAATATCAATCAAAATAACTTGAGAACTGCACCAACCGGAACCACAGGAGTTGGTGGGCCTTACTGATACTAATGAAAAAGTGTCTCTGGATATTTTTCATCCTTATTGTTGTTGTCAGTGTGTCGATTGCGACGATGTTTGGCGCGCGGAAAGGCTCTGTCCAGATTTCTAATCAGAGTGATCAAGAGTTTCTCGGTGGGACGCTGGAGGTTTGCGGACAGAAGTTTGCCGTCGATCCTCTTAAGCCAAATGAAGTGCAAATTATTCACTTCAAAGTCAAATCAGATTCTCACTACGATATTGCCGTCCAATTCAAATCTAGAACTCTAAAAAAAAGCTTAGGATATGTAACTAATGGAATGGATTTCGATGATGTGCTTATTGTGAGTGACGCTGATATTTCTTTGGCGGACAGGCGAAAAGAGTCGGGCCGATAAACCGCCCGGTGTCAGTCTGCGGATGCGTGCAAAATCCCGTAAACTCCAACGCGCGGCGTGCCGGTGAAAGTCCACCTTGTGAGATGGAAAAGGTGTCAGTCATTTTTTGTTTCAGTCTACTAGAAAAAGACCCCCGTCTTCGCTCGGAAGGAGCAACACGAATGCGGCCTGGCCGCCGCATCGTGTCGGGTTGCTTTCTACGCTACCAATGGACTGGATCTGACGAATGTCACCCAAGGAGGTAAGACCCTCTATGCAGCCAGTTACAATGCTCAGCATCTTCCCCTGAGCATTACCGATGCTGCCGGACAAACAACGACCTACAGTTATAACGCCTTCGGAGAACGCCT
>CANKWU010000011.1 GCA_947487385.1 Spartobacteria bacterium | reverse complement strand
ATCCGCGCCACCATGGAGACCAAGCTCAAAGAGCTCCGTGATGACAACGCCCTCCGCCTTGAGGAGATGCGCCGCACTGTTGACGAGAAGCTCCAGGGGACCCTGGAGAAGCGCCTTGGGGAATCCTTCAAGCAGGTTTCCGATCGCCTTGAGCAGGTGCACCGCGGACTCGGCGAGATGCAGAACCTCGCCATTGGTGTTGGCGACCTCAAGAAAGTCCTCACCAATGTTAAGACACGCGGCGGTTGGGGAGAAGTCCAGCTCGGAGCGTTGCTGGAGCAGATGCTCACGCCGGCGCAGTACGAGAAGAACGTGAAGACGAACCCCGCCTCCGGGGAGATCGTCGAGTACGCGATCAAGCTCCCCGGCAAGGGAGAGGATGATTCCGTCGTCTGGCTGCCTGTGGATGCCAAGTTCTTTATTGAGGACTTCAAGCGCCTTCACGAGGCCCAGGAGAGAGCCGATCTTGTTGCTATCGAGGAATCGACTAAGGCACTGCGTGACGCCGTCCTCAAGTGTGCCAAGGACATCTCCTCCAAATACCTCAATCCCCCCCACACTACCGACTTCGGTGTCATGTTCGTACCGACCGAGGGACTTTTTGCCGAGATCATTCGCATTCCGGGAGTCATCGAGGATTTGCAGGGCAAGCACCGAGTCGTTCTGGCAGGCCCCACGACCTTCGCCGCGCTTTTGAACAGTCTCCAGATGGGCTTCAAGACACTCACGATCCAGAAGCAGTCAAGCGAGGTCTGGAAGACGCTTAGCGATGTGAAGGCTGAGTTCGCCAAATTCGGTGACTCCTTGGACGCTGTGAAAAAGAAGCTCTTGGAAGCCAGTAACAAGATCGAGTCGGTCGGCACCCGTTCTCGGGCCATCGAACGCAGCCTCCGTAATGTGGAGACTCTTCCCGGTCAGCCCTCTACTATTGAGGCCATCGGATTCGAAGATCTGCTCAAGAACGAGGAAGCTGATTAAGTAGAAGGTTTCATGTCGGAAGATAGAGAATAGATGGAGTGCGGCACGGGGGGCACGGGTCAGGACATCGGTAACACAGGTCAAGCCCTCGACCTCCGTCTTCCCTACTCAGTTCCTTTTCGGGAAACCTTTCCATGTCCTTGGCTGTCTCCGTGTCCAGGCGGGCATTCGGCGTTGTGGTAAAAATGCAGCTTGTCGGACTTTTTGGAATGTTTACCCCGTGTAATGTGACGAAATCGTCACAATTATGTATTCCTTCCCTCTCAAGGGATCTGATAAATTACATTGGTATTTGCACCGTTAACAAAAGAGGGCAACCGGTCATTGTGACAAGATCTCATCTCCATTTTTTGCTAAGAAATCATCCTGCTTCGTCTCTGCGTTGTCAGTTGATGTTGCTTTGTGTGGTAGTCACGGCTGGTTTGGGACAATGGCAGTTAATGGCCTCGAACTCGACAACTTCGCCCTCTTACTCTGATGACGTTCCCCCGCCTGTTCCTCCGGTAGCAGCTACTCCACCCGGAGTCTCTACGAACGCCGTGGACAGGAGCCAGATGCTCTACATCCGGGAGTTCCGGGTGATCGGTTCCCACCAACTCGACCGGGCTGAAATCGAGAAGGCGGTCTATCCCTTCATGGGCCCGGAGCGGACTCCTGAGGATGTGGAGCAGGCAAGGGCTGCGCTGGAAAAGGCTTTTCAGGACAAGGGATTCCAGACTGTGAATGTCCAGATTCCTCAGCAGACCGGCAAACGAGGCATAGTTTTTCTCCAAGTCATGGAGGGTAAGATCGGCCGACTCAATGTCGAGGGGGCGCGCTATTTCTCACTGGATGCGATCAAGAAAAAGGTGCCGTCGCTTCAACCCGGATCAGTCCCCGACTTCAACAAGGTCTCCAGCGAGATCTTGGCCCTCAACCAATGGAGCGACAGGCAGGTGACGCCAACGCTTACCCCGGGCTTTGAGCCCGGCACGGTCGATGTGAACCTCCAGGTGAAGGATACCCTTCCATGGCACGGGAGCGCGGAGTTCAACAACCGCTACAATCCCAACACCGTTCCCTACCGCATCAATCTCGCATCGAGCTACGACAATCTCTGGCAGTTGGGACACTCGCTCGGGGGCTCTTTCCAGGTTGCTCCTCAGGATCCCTCGAATGCTCTTAACTGGAATGTCTTTTACACGGCCCGCTTTCCTAGGATCGACTGGCTACGCCTGAACCTCTCTTACGGAGAGCAGAACAGCAATGTCTCCACGCTCGGCGGCACCGCTGTCAACGGCGCTGGTCAGACGGCGGCCTTCCGCTTTCTCGCCGGGCTTCCTAATGAAAAGGACTTCAGTCACTCGGTCAGCGCCGGCATGGATTTCAAGCACCTCAATCAGGCGGTCAACCAGACGACCGTGGATCCTGCGGTGGCGGAGTTGCCCCCCACACCACTTGACTATGCCCCGGTTCGCATGAACTACAATGCGGTATGGGCGCCGAAGAACTCGGTGACGATCTTCGATGCAGGTATCTCTTTCGGAATCCGAGGGGCGATCCTTCCTGTCTATAACATGGGGACCTATGGCAATGAGCAACAGTTTGCAGATCTGCGATACAACGCGGACGGTGGGTTCTTCGTCGTCAAGGGTGATCTCTCCCATACGCATGATCTTCCCGGCGGATTCCAGATTTTCGGGAAAGCGCAGGGTCAAATTTCACCGAATCCGCTGGTCTACAGTGAACAGTTTGCCGGAGGCGGACTCGATAGCTGCCGCGGTTATCTCGAGGGGACCGTGGCCGGGGACAATGCCGTATTCGGGAGTGTTGAGCTACGGAGTCCTTCCCTGCTCGGCGGTCATCTAGGCGTTAATGAATGGCGCCTCTACGGTTTCATGGATGGTGGCACGGTGACCTTGAATGATCCCCTCCCTGGGCAGACATCCCTTTTCAACTTGGCGTCTTATGGGTTTGGTTCACGCCTGCGAATGTTCAACCACCTCAACGGCTCCATTGACGTCGGCATCCCAACGATCTCTCAGCAGCCAGTGATTGCATATTCCCCACTGATCACCTTCCGTATTTTCGGCGAGTTCTAAAACCTCACTGTCACCCACTCATTCTACCTGAACCTCATGACTGCATCCCTCTTCTTATCGCGGAATCCCAAGCGGGCCGCAATGTTCCTGACCTTTGCTCTCTTGATTGTGGGCAGCCTGCCTCTTGAAGCCCGCACCTGGTGGAACGAGGCCTGGGGCACCCGTACCAAGTTCACCGTCGACACCTCCGACAATGGTGTCTCTCTTCCCGATGCGGCCGGCACTGCCACGGTCGTCGTGAGGCTTCATGACGGGAACTTCGACTTCGCCTCGGCTAAGGAGGATGGGAGCGATATCCGCTTCGTGGACAGCGATGACAAGACCATGCTCGCCTCCCAAATCGAGAAATTCGACCCGGTGATGAACGAGGGCTTCGTCTGGGTGAAGATCCCGGACGTCAAGGCCGGAGCCGCGCGTGACATCTACCTCTACTCGGCTCGCAATGAGAAGAAGAAGCCTGCCAAGGGTGAGAAGACCGACCTGCCCAAGACCGCCTACGATGCCGACACCATTACCGTCTATCATTTCAACGAGCATGGAACTCCTCCCGGAGACTCCTCTGGCGAAGGTGTGAGGGCAGAGACACCGGGAATTCCTGTTGAGGGCTCGATGATAGGAGGCGGTATTAAGCTCGACGGCAAGAAGCCGATCAGTATCGCAGCCAATCCCAACGCCGCTGTTCTCGAGGCTGCCCCCTTCACATGGATGTGCTGGGTTAAGCCCACCGTCCTTGCACCTGAATCAATCCTGTACAGTCGCAAGGATGGATCTTCAGCCTTGAAAATCGGCCTCGACAATGGAGCTCCTTTCTTCGAGATCATAGGTCCCACTGGTACCCAGCGCTCGGCCCCTGCGGCTCCTCTGGCCGCCGGCACATGGAAGCATCTTGCCATGGTCTCAGATGGCACCCGCACGACGCTCTATGTGGACGGTAATGCTGTGGCCAATCTGCCTGTCGCCATGCCCGCCCTGAATGGTCCCGCATTCATTGGCGGGGAGGAGGGGAAAGGCTCTTTCGGCGGTGAGATCGACGAAATGGAGATCTCCAAGAGCGCGAGAAGCGCCGCCTTGATTAAGCTCGCGGCGCTGGGTCAGGGCCAGCAGAACGCGAAGCTTCTCGTAGCCGGCAAGCCAGAGCCAGCCAAGGTCAGCTTCTTGGATAGCTTGGGCCTTTTCGGCTATCTGATCAAATCAGTCACGGTCGATGCGTGGGTGGTAATAGGTATCTTGGGTATCATGTCGGCCATCAGCTGGTTCGTAATGGTGGTGAAGTACCGCTACATCGCAAGCCTTGCCCGAGGCTCCAAGGAGTTCACCAATCAGTGGCACCATCTTTCCAAGGACATCACGGCCCTTGATACCGATGATGCTGAGAAGATCGCCTCACTTGGGGGATTGGCTGATCCGGCTCACATCCGGTTCATTCACTCAACACCGATCTACAGGGTGTATCATCTTGGTTGTGGTGAGATCCGTCAGCGCACAAAAGAGGGCTTGAATAATGGACTGAGCCACCGCGCTATTGAAACCATTGAGTCAGTGATGGAGGGTCAGATCACGCGTGAGTCATCGAAACTGGGTAGCATGATGGTGCTCCTCACGATTTGTATCGCCGGTGGACCCTACGTCGGACTGCTTGGTACGATCATCGGGGTTATGATTACCTTTGGTGAGATCGCGATGTTGGGGGAGGTTGATATCAATGCCATCGCCCCAGGTATTGCAGCGGCATTGCTTGCTACTGTGGCGGGCCTTGTGGTCGCCATTCCAGCACTCTTCGGATATAATTACCTGAGTGTTCAGGTGAAGGACATCACGACTGATCTGCACCTCTTTGTGGAGGAGTTCATCACCAAGATGGCTGAGAATTATCCGGATAAAAGTGCCGGAGGATCATCCCACTAAGAGGGACCGTCTTTTCAACCTAACCTACTGACCTGCCATGCAAGCCGACTCCGGAGGAGAAGCAATCGCCGACATCAATGTCACGCCGATGGTCGATCTCTACCTAGTTCTCCTGCTGATCTTTATCATTATGACCAGCGCCGGCATTCAGGGGGTGAAGGTGAACCTTCCCAAGGGGAGTTCCGCGCCCAGCATGGGTGGTCCTAAGACTCAGGCCGTGACCGTGAACACCGAGGGAGCGATCTTTCTTAATACTCTTCCAGTAACCCTTCCCGAACTTGAGCAGAAGCTTCAGGAGGCCAAATCGGCCAATCCTGACACACCAGTCGTAGTACGTGGAGACAGTGCCACTCAGTATCAGGGGGTCATGGATGTTCTCGATGTGATCGGGCGCATCGGCATGGAGAAGGTCGGTCTGGCTACCCAGAAGCGTCAATAGTTCCATTCCTCTTTAACCGACACTCCATCTTCCACTTACATGGCTGACAACTCCCAACAAGAGAAAAAGTCCCCCCTGCCGCTCATCATCGGCGGTATTGTGCTTGTTGCTGGCGTTGCCGCCTTCTTCCTCTTCCATTCCGATGGTGAGGAGAGTGCACCCGCCCCTAAGAATGAGGTCAGGATGGTGAGTCTCCCACCTCCACCACCGCCGCCACCGCCGCCACCACCGAAGCAGGAACCTCCGAAGCCGGAGGAGCCGAAATTCCAGAAAGAGGAGGCCCCGAGCGAGGAGAAGCCGCCAGACAAAGCTCCCGAACCGGAAGCCGCTCCCTTGAGCACCAGCATTCAGGGTAATGATGCCTCGGGTCTTGCCGCCGGTAACGGCGGTGGCATGGGTGGTAACGGCTTCGGCGGTAAAGGCGGTGGCGGAGGCAGCAAATACGGCTGGTATGCCGGCAAGGTGCAGACCCGTGTGGCCGAGGCCCTCCGATCACACAAGAAGACACGAAGCGCCGTCATGTGCGTCCAAGTGCGCGTCTGGGCGGATAGCACGGGTCGCATCAGCAAAGTAACCCTTGCGCAATCCACCGGAAACCCGGAACTGGATGCCGCGATCAAGAACGAGGTGCTGGCCGATGTCGTGCTGAGCGAACCGCCCCCTCAGGGCATGCCGATGCCGATCGTGATGAAATTCAACGCAAAGCGTCCCGGCTAATTTCTTTCCAACACTCATTAAGACACAATTCTCATGGTTCGAACTATCCATTCATTGATGACAAAGTTCCCGGTGTTCCCCGGAATTTTGCTCCTGCTGATCTTGGCTACGATCACGGCACGTGGTGCAGATGATCTCTTTGCTCCCGAGCCTGTATCCCCTGCATCCTCAGCCTCCCCTTTAGCTGCTTCACAAGTCAGTCAACCTTCCCTTACAGCTGATACGGCAGCCATGGCTGAGGCAGTGGCAGCCGTATCGAGCGTCCCTCCGATTGCGGTGGACCCAGCTGTCCCTCCCTCTCCCACAATGGCTAATCCGGCCGCCGCTGCTCCAAGCCTAAGCACGCAGGAAGCAGCGCCGACAAAGGATGCTCAGCCCAAGGATGCCCCGATAAAGGATGCTTCACTCAAGGATGTCCAACCGGTCGGTGCAAAGTCCCAAGCCGCTGCTCCAAGTCTTCCGATCGACCAGCCTCCGAACCTGGACCAACCTCCCGATGTGATGGCGGCTTCCGCTCCACCTCCGGTTACACCGTCCGAGAATGTCACTCTGAACCTCATCAATCGTCTCGTCCAACGGGGCATTCTCACGAAAGAAGATGCCGGTGATCTCATTCGTCAGGCGAAGGAAGATGCACAGCGTGCATCCCAGCAGTCCCAGGTTGCCCAGCAGGCCGCCACCCAGGCGGCAACTGCCCAGCAGATGGCCATGGAAGCCGCGGCCCCTCCCTCTTCCGACGAGGCGGTCAGCGTCTCCTATGTCCCCGAGATCGTGAAGTCGGAGATGCGCGATGAGATCAAACGGGACGTCATCGCGGCCGCCCAATCCGAGGGATGGGCTCAATCCAACGTGCCGGAGTGGACCAAAAAGTTCCGGCCCTTCATGGATTTCCGCTTCCGTTACCAGGGGATCTATTTTCCAGATGGGAATTCCGATAATCCGCTAGACACCCTGAACTTCAACGCCATCAACACGGGGCAGCCATTCAATATCTCACAGGCTAACGGAAACCAGTCTCCTCCCATCGGTTATCCGACGTACGATACGACCCAAAATCGTCAACAGATGCGTATCCGATTCCGCTTTGGTGCGGATATGAACCTTGGGGATAACTTCACTGGCGGATTTCGACTTGGCACTGGTCAGAACGGAAGTCCAGTTTCGGAAAATCAGACCCTTGGGGCTGCGAATAATGGACAATTTGGAGGGGCAGGTGGTAATTTCAGCAACTACGCCATCTGGCTGGATCGCGCCTTCCTGAAATACGAACTGGGTGATGACCCTGATCGGATGGCTGCCATTACCTTTGGACGCTTTGATAACCCATTCTACACCCCCACCACCATCATGTGGGCTAATGATATCGCCTTTGATGGTATCGCTGCGCAGGCGAGGTATAAGGTCTTCAAAGGAATGACACCCTTTGCTACAGCAGGAATTTTTCCAATTTTCAACACCGACTTGAATTTTCCAGCTCAACAGCAACCTAAAGTATCTAGTTATGACAAGTATCTCTATGCTGCGCAGACGGGAATCGATTGGAAGATCACCAAGGATCTCTACTACAAGGGATCTGTTGGGTACTACAACTTTCAAAATGTTCAGGGGCAGGTGTCAGACTCTCAAGTTGCATACGACCAAAACACTCAGTTTAGTACGGATGACAGCCGACCCACCTTTTCCCAGAAAGGAAACACCTACATGGCCCTGCGAGAAATACCAGCTGTTCCTGGCTCAGCGGCGCAGGGAGGTAATGAAGATGGTACGATCAACCAATTCCAATACTTCGGTCTCTCCACTCCATTCCAGATCCTCTCGGCAAATGCCCGCCTTGAGTACCGACATTGGGAGCCGTTTGTTATTTCACTCTCCGGAGAATGGGATCAAAACCTTGCATGGAATGCTCAGAACATTGCAAACAATGGCCCTACTCAGCTCAAGGGTAACATTAACAATCCCGGATCTGATGGAACGGGTTACGGCGGGGGAAACAATGCCTGGATCGTCCAGACAAAGATCGGATCCGGGGCCCTTCAGAAACGATGGGATTGGGACTTTGGTGTCGCTTATCGCTACGTTGAGTCAGACGCCGTGATCGACGGCTTCTGTGATTCCGACTTCGGAGGAGGAGGCACCAACCTCAAGGGATTTTCGGTGGGTGGCAACCTTGCCCTTTCCAAGAGTGTCTTCATCGGGATGCGCTGGCTCAGCGCAACGGGAATTGCCGGTCCACAGTACAAGGCTGACATTATTCAGCTGGATATTAACTCCAGATTCTAACCAGATCCCGACATGAAGACGAACCACACAATCCTCCACTACCTGCTAATGGGGCTCTCACTTATGATCGCTGCCTCTGCAGGAGCTGCGGAAAAAAAAGGTGTTAACCCCGCCGAGCAGAAAATGAGGGAGACCATCCGCAACACGATGATCCAGCTTCGTGATGCCAATGCAAAAATTGCAACAGTGCAGACCGCCCAGGCGGAGACTGAGGAGAAGCTGAAGGAACTCCAGGGACAGTTTGAAGAACTGACCAAAAAGTCTTCCGCCGAAAAGAAAGCCGCCAACGAGACCATTGATGATCTCAAGACAAAACTAACAGCCTCGGAACTTCAGGTGAACCACCTCACCGAATCACTTGCCAAGTGGAAGCTCGGCTATGCCAAGCTTGCCGAGTACGCGAAGGCCACCGAGGGAAAGCGTGCCGAAATAGCTTCCAAAATCATCCTGCTTGATCGCCGCATCGCCGAACAGCAGGTGAAGAATGCCGAGATGTATCGTCTTGGCAACGAGGTGCTCGACCGCTACGCCCAATTCGGACTCGGGACGGCAATCTCGGCTCGTGAGCCCTTTGTCGGGATCACAAAAGTGAAGTTCCAGACCCTTCTTCAGGATTACCAAAATAAGTTAACTGATCAGACCATCAAGCCGGATAACCTCGCCACAGCCAAGACAGGGGATGCTGCCAGCTCCGCAAAGAAGCAAGACTAAGCCGATTTTTTGAACGAAAACCTCTCAACCGCTATCTAACAGCTCCAACCACACATTTCCTCTCCATTATGAACTTTCTTAAGATTATCCCCCTCATCGCTTTCAGCATCCTCGGTTTCACCTCACCCTCACAGGCGGACACCACAGTTATCGCGAAGGTTGGCGATAGCGAAGTGAAGGCCGACGACATCAGGCCCCTTATCGAGAAGCTCCCGCTTCGCGATCAGCTAACGCTCTCTAAGGATCCTACTGCGCTCAATAACCTTGTCCGCGAACTCATCATCCAGCAGCTCGTCTTCAAGGAAGCACTCTCCAAGAAATGGGAGCAACAACCCCAGATCACCGCAGAGCTTGATCGTATTCGTCAACAGGCAATTACCCAGTCCTATCTTCAGTCTCAGGCGATTCCTCCTCAGGACTTCCCCTCGCAGTCCGACCTAGAAGCTGCCTACGAAATTCTGAAGAAGAACAACGCCCTTCAGGTCCCGAAACAATATCATCTTGCCCAGATCTACATCGCTTGCCCCAAGGGGGCTGATAAAGCCACGGAGGATAGGGCCCAGTCCAAACTCGACTCCGTGCAGAAGGCCCTCAAGAACGGTGATTTTAGCACCGTGGCCAAGTCCCAGAGCGAGGACCAGGCCAGCGTCCAGCGCGGTGGGGATCTGGGGTCGATCGGTGAGACACAGATCCAGCCTGAGATTCGCTCCGCTGTCTCCTCGCTCCCCAAGAACGGAACAAGCGATCCGGTCCGGATGAATGACGGTTGGCACATCATTCGGGTTCTTGAGGTCAAGGATCCCTACACCGCCACCCTCGATGAGGTGAAGGTCTCCCTGACCAACGAACTTCGCAAAGAAAAGGCACAGGCTCTGGCCAAGACATATCTGGCCAAACTGCTCCAACAAAATCCCGTGACCTTGAATGAGATCGAAGTTTCCAAACTCATCGACACCAAGGACACCAAGGCCAAATAGACCCTTTAAATCTGCTTCTCGTTACTATTTATTTTCAGTTGAGATCCTAAAGGTAAGCCCCTACATTCAATATCTTATGAAGTATACATTATTGACCCTCCTTGCAGCCGTCGCCCTTGTATTGACCGGTTGCAATGAAAAGAGCACCACCGCCTCTGTCGAGCAACCCACCTTCCAATGCATATCAGCCAAGATTACTATCGCTGAAAAGCAGGTTGATTCCGTTGTCCAGTGGAACACCAAGACCGGTGAGGCTCGACTGCTGAACGCTGCCTCTTTCGCTGACAAGGCCACCGGACAGAATGGCAATCTCATAGGTTGGGTGCCTCTCGTCGATCTTCAGCAGGCCGTTCAGAACCTTGCCCAGCAGATCCAAGCCCAGCAGGCAGCTCGTGGCACTAACGAGACTCTTGCGGCTCCTACCTCCACGCCAATCAAGCCCAAGAACTAAGGGAGTTGCAGCTCCTTTCATAAAACGGCCGGAGTAATCCGGCCTTTTTTTTGCTCCGAACCGCTACTTAACGATTCCTTTTTATCCCATGGGGCAAACGGATATTGACCCGGTGCCGCCTTCCCCTCAAATTTTCTTGGTCAGGCACCCGTAGCTCAATTGGATAGAGCGCTTCCCTCCGAAGGAAGAGGTTGTGAGTTCGACCCTCGCCGGGTGCACCATTTTTAAAGACTGGGGGGGTGAGGGCTTATTGCGTGAAGCGGTCCAAGAGTAGAAAAAATCGCTCTTTTGATTTTGAAAAGAGGGAGAGATCGCTGAAAATTTCCTCTGGGGTCTGAATAAAATCGGATTTCGGGGGTGCGACATCCGGTTCTTTCAATGCATCACGGGTCATCTGTTCGGTCCATTCAAGATGGAATTGGAGTCCTAGAGCCTGATTTCCGGAGGGGCCATCTAGAAGAAAGGCCTGCTGTTCGGTGGCTTCGTTGCGTGCTAGGTTCACTGCTCCCGGCGGCAGACTGTAGGTGTCGCCATGCCACTGGAAAGCTTGGAAAGGATCGTTCGTCCCGAACCATGTCGCCCCTTCGGATAGAGGTTCGATCGGTTGCCAACCGAATTCCTTGCGGGTATGTCGGAAGGCTTTCCCCCCCAGGGCCTCTGCCAGTAGTTGGCAGCCGAGGCAGAGTCCTAGTATTTTCTTCCCGGACGCAGTTGCCTGTCTTAGATAGTCCTTCTCAGTCTTAAGCCACGGATATTTCTCCTCCTCATAGGCTCCCATTGGACCTCCGAGGCTGACCAGAAGGTCAAAGCTCTCCAATAAGGGGAGTGGGGCCCCTTCGCTGATCGGGTAAAAAGCTATCGAATGTCCCCGGGACACAGCCCACTCCAGTAAGACGCCTGGACCATCAAGGGGATCGTGTTGAATCAGTAGAATATTCATACGTAACAAAATCGTAGCAAAACGCGTGCCTCGTTGACAGGGGGAACTTGTGAGTAGATAGTAGCCGGCTACTTAAAAAGACCATGGACCACATTCGCAACATCGCCATCATCGCTCACGTCGATCACGGTAAGACCACACTCGTCGATCAGCTTCTGAAGCAGTCGGGAACTTTCCGAGCCAACGAGGCTAAGGCTACCGAGATTCGCATCATGGATTCCATGGATCTGGAGCGTGAGAAGGGCATCACCATCAAGGCCAAGAATGCTGCCTTCCAGTGGAATGAGTATCATGTCAATATTGTTGATACTCCGGGCCACGCCGACTTCGGCGGGGAGGTGGAGCGCATCATGAAGATGGTGGACGGCGTGCTTCTTGTCGTCGATGCCTTCGGCGGCCCCCAGGCCCAGACCAAGTTCGTGCTCAAGAAGGCTCTGGAGAACGGTCTCAAGCCGATCGTGGTGATTAATAAGATCGACCGCGACAACGCCGACCCGCACAAGGTGCTCGACATGGTCTTCGAACTCTTCCTGGAACTTGGTGCCAACGATAAGCAACTCGACTTCCCTGTCGTGTATGCAAGCGCCAAGGCGGGCTTTGCGAAGAATGAGATCGATCAGGAGAGCACCACGATGGAGCCGCTTTATGAAGCGATCATCAAGCACATCCCTGCCCCGAAGAAGTCGGATGTCGAGTACTTCCAGATGCTCGTTTCCAACCTCGATTACAGCGACTACCTCGGTCGTATCGCCTTCGGCCGTATCATTAGCGGTAAGGTGAAAATGGGTGAGCAGGTCGTCGCCATTCACAAGAACGGACAGAAAGAAAAGAAGCCGATCACGGCGATCTTCGGTCACAAGGGGCTTCAGAAGATCGAGCTTCAGGAAGCCAGTGCCGGTGACATTATCGGCATCTGCGGTTTTGAGGAAGTCTACATCGGTGAGACCATCACCGATAACGACACCCGCGAGCCACTCGCCTTCGTCGATATCGATCCTCCGACCATCACGATGAAGATCTGTATCAACGACGGGCCGCTCGTCGGCAAGGAAGGTAAGCTCGTTACTGCCCGTCAGATCAAGGAGCGCCTCACTCGTGAGACCCGTACGAATGTCTCCATCGAGGTGAAGGAGACGGAGTTGGCCGGTCACTTTCAGATCAAGGCACGTGGAGAGATGCAGATCGCCGTTATCGTCGAGCAGATGCGCCGCGAGGGCTTCGAGCTTCTCGTCTCCCGTCCCGAGGTCATCTACAAGCGGGGTGAGGGTGGAAAGCTTCTGGAGCCTATCGAGACCGTCTATATTGATGTCCCGCCTGAGAACCTCGGCGATATCCTTCAGAGTCTTGCCGGACGCAAGTCCGAGATCATCAACATGGATCACAAGACCAAGAGCGTGACTGTCCAGGCCGAGGCTCCGACCAGAGGTCTCATCGGATTCGAGACGGACTTGGTCAACCTGACCAAGGGAGCCGGTATCATGTCGCACATCTTCAAGGAGTACGCGGAGTACAAGGGTGAGATCCCGACCCGCAATAACGGTGTCCTGATCGCCATGGAGGCAGGAACTGCAATGGCCTACTCGATGGAGAAAATCCAGGAGCGCGGACGTCTTTTCGTCTCTCCTCAGGATGACGTCTATGTTGGAATGATCGTTGGTGAAAACTCCCGCGCTGACGACATGCCGGTCAATGTCTGCAAGGCCAAAACCTTGAACAATATGCGTAGCTCGGGAGACGGTAAGGGAGTCTCCCTTTCCCCACCGCTCAAGATGAGCCTTGAGCGCTCGCTTGAGTACATCGCCCCCGACGAATATGTCGAGGTGACTCCGCTCAGCATCCGTCTGCGCAAGAAACTTCTCGACGCCACGGCCCGCAAGCGCGCCAGCTCGACGCCGGTTATTGCCGACGAGTAAATTAGGAGATTGGAGATGGAAGCTGGTAGCTAGGGATAAGCTAGTTTGATTGCTCGGTACCTGTTCCTTATGATTTTCCCTGATTCCCAGCCCCCAACTCCTAACTTCTAGTTTCTAACTTCTAATTCACTATGGGTCGCCAATGGCTCCTCGCAAAACGCGAGGTCACATCGCTTAAGAAGTCGAAGTCGACGGGAAAGTTCGTCCGAGAAATCACTATCGCCGCAAAGCAGGGTGGTGCTGACCCGGCCACGAACTCCCGCCTCTTTGCCGCGTTGGAAAAAGCCCGTGCCGAGAGCGTTTCCAAGGATGTCATCGACCGGGCCATTAACAAGGGAGCCGGTATTGGTGAGGACAAGATCGTCATTGATCACATCGCCTTCGAGGGATATGCCCCCCACAAAGTCCCGGTGATCGTCGAGGTTTACACCGACAACACCAACCGCACGACCCCCGAGATCCGGGTCCTCTTCCGCGACGCGCAACTCGGAGCTCCAGGCAGCAACAAGTTTCTCTTCGACCATGTCGGTCTTGTGGAAGCCTACACGGATAATGTTTCTGTTGATCCTGAAGAGGCCGCTATCGAGGCTGGTGCCAACGAGGTCGAGGCTCTCAGCCACGAGCAGAATGACGATATCCCGTCTGATAAGAAGGGAGCCCGTTTCATAACCGACCGTACTGCCACCGCTGCCGTTACCAATTGGCTCAAGGAGAATGGCTGGAAAATTGTCACCAGCGAGATTGGCTATGTGGCGAAGAATTACCCGACTCTCACCGATGAACAGCGTACCGAGGTCGGGGAATTTCTTCAGTCTCTCGAAGAGCACGATGATGTGCACCGCGTCTGGACAGCCATCAAGTAAACTCTGGCTGGGATTTTAAGCCCTAGCGACGGTGTCACTCTTTCGGCCTAGGACCACTACGCCATCACGGCTTTCCGAAGGTTGAGAACCTCATGGGTCCATTCGGTGATGCGGGCGTGAAGTTCGGCATCCTCAGCAAGAGATTGCCCATAGGAGGGAATCATTTGCTGGAGTTTTCCCTTCCATTCCTCCGACCCGATTTTCTCAGGGAAGCAGTCGTCCAGCAGGGCGAGCATGATGGCGACTGAGGTGGAAGCTCCGGGTGATGCTCCAAGTAAGGCGGAAAGGGAGCCATCGGCAGCACAGATTACCTCGGTTCCAAACTGGAGAATACCCCCTTTCTTGGAATCTTTCTTGATGACTTGAACGCGCTGCCCAGCATGCTCCAGCACCCAATCTTCCGGTTTTGCTTCCGGGAAAAATTCCTTCAAGGCATCCATGCGGTCTTGTGGTGATTGGAGTACCTGAGCGATGAGGTAGGTGGTGAGCGGGATGTTTTGCAATCCTGCCGCCGTCATCGGAATGACATTGTTCGGTTGCATGGAGAGCGGAAAGTCGAGTAGGGAACCATTTTTGAGATACTTGGTGGTAAACCCTGCAAAGGGACCAAAGAGAAGACCCTTTTCCCCGTCGATCATGCGCGTGTCAAGATGGGGAACGGACATTGGTGGAGCCCCTACGGGGGCCTTGCCGTAGACCTTGGCTTCGTGCTTTTCAATGAGTTCCTGATTGGTGCAGCGAAGCCATTGTCCACTGATAGGAAAACCGCCAAATCCTTTTCCCTCCGAAATCCGGGATTTTTGCAGGAGGGGAAGCGCTCCGCCTCCAGCGCCGAGAAAGACGAATTTTGCATTAATAAACCGCTTGCTGCCGGCGCTCTTGTCCTTGACCTCGACACGCCAGGAGTTGTCCTTGTTGCGCTTGAGATCAGTCACCTCATGCTTCAGATGCAGGTTAATATTGGCCTGCTCCTTCAGGAAGGAGATCATGCTGCGGGTCAGGGCTCCATAGTTCACATCGGTACCCTCGGCAAAGAAGGTTGCCGCGACTGGCTCTGAGGGATTGCGTCCCTCCATGACCAGAGGCATCCATTCAGCCAGTTTTTCGGGTTTATCAGAGAATTCCATCCCCTCAAAGAGATGGGAGCGGGTCAGTTCCGCATGCCGTTTTCTGAGGTAATCAATATCAGCATCACCCTTTACAAAGCTCATGTGGGGAATGGAGCGGATAAAGTTACCTGGCAATTTGATCTTTCCCTCCTCAACGAGGTACGACCAGAGCTGGAGAGAGAGATGAAAGGACTCATTGATCACGATCGCTTTGGAACAGTCGACGGAGCCATCGTTCCGCTGCGGCGTGTAATTCAACTCGCAGAGGGCTGCGTGTCCCGTGCCTGCATTGTTCCAAGCATCGGAGCTTTCAAGGGCGACATCATCGAGCGTCTCTAAAATCTCAATAGTGAGATCAGGTGCCAACTCCTTGAGTAGGATGCCGAGCGTGGCGCTCATGATTCCTGCACCAATGAGGACGATGTCAGGATTGGTGGTCGTGTTATAAACTTTCAAAGTCTTCAAAAAAATCTAGCAAGATATATACCTCTCATGATGCCGAGGAACACGGAGGAGTTGTCCCATGGATGCACGAAGCAATTCCTGTCTCAGGTGATGAAAGGAGCCTTGGCCATTCTAACCAAAGCTCTTTTTTTGAAACCTTTCACCTTTCGACTCTACTAAGAGCCTTTGGCTGTTAATAGCGGTAGTGTGCCGGCTTATAGGGTCCCTCAAGGGAGACGTCTAGGTACTCAGCTTGCTCTTTGGTGAGCTGTGTGAGCTTCACGCCGATCTTGTCGAGGTGAAGACGGGCGACTTCTTCGTCGAGCTTCTTGGGAAGGACATAGACGCCGGGCTTGTAAGTCTCGCGGTTCTTCCAGAGCTCAAGCTGAGCTAGGGTCTGGTTGCTGAAGCTGGCACTCATGACGAAGCTAGGATGACCGGTCGCGCAGCCAAGATTCACAAGGCGTCCCTCGGCGAGCAGGAAGATTTCGTTGCCCTCGGGGAAGGTGTACTTGTCAACCTGCGGCTTGATGTTGGTGTGTTTGACAGCTTTGTCCGCCTGGAGCTTGTCGACCTCGATCTCGTTATCGAAGTGTCCGATATTGCAGATGATCGCCTGGTCCTTCATCCGCTTCATGTGCTCGAAGCTGATGACGCCGACGTTGCCGGTAGTGGTGACATAGATGTCGGCACGTCCGAGGGTCTCCTCGATCGTGGTGACTTCATAGCCTTCCATGGCGGCCTGGAGTGCGTTGATTGGGTCGATCTCGGTGATAATGACACGTGCTCCCTGTCCGCGGAGCGACTGAGCGCTTCCCTTGCCGACATCGCCATAGCCACAGATGACGGCGACCTTGCCGGAGATCATGACGTCGATGGCGCGGTTCAGTCCGTCGACTAGGGAGTGGCGGCAACCGTAGAGGTTGTCGAACTTCGACTTGGTGACGGAGTCGTTCACGTTGAAGGCAGGAACGAGTAGTTTGCCTTTCTCGTGGAGCTTGTAGAGACGATGGACGCCGGTGGTGGTCTCTTCGGAGACGCCGCGCCATTCCTTGACCATGTCGTGCCAGCGGGTCGGATTCTCTTTGTAGACCTGCTTGAGGAGGTCCTTGATGACCTGCTCCTCGTGATTGCCAGAGGGTGTATTGACCCAGTCGTCACCATCTTCGAGTTCGTAGCCCTTGTGGAGGAGGAGGGTCACGTCACCGCCGTCATCAACGACCATCTGAGGGCCCTTACCGCCATCAAAGGAGATGGCCTTGTAGGTGCACCACCAATATTCCTCAAGGCTCTCGCCCTTCCATGCGAAGACAGGTACGCCGGTGACGGCGATCGCTGCTGCGGCCTGATCCTGGGTCGAGAAGATGTTACAGCTGGCCCAGCGCACATCGGCTCCGAGATCGGTGAGAGTCTCGATGAGAACAGCCGTCTGGATGGTCATGTGAAGAGATCCGGTGATACGAACGCCCTTAAGGGGCTTTTCCTGGGCATACTTCTTGCGGATCGACATGAGACCGGGCATCTCCTGCTCGGCGATGTTGATCTCCTTGCGGCCCCAGTCGGCGAGCGTGATATCGGCTACTTTATAATCGGTGGTGTTGGTCATGGTTTTAGGTAATTGGAGATGGGAGATGGGAGATGGGTTAAAAGGTGATTGCTGCAATGATGTCGTTCTGGGCGTTGCAACTTTTTTTAACGTTGCAACGGTTTTATCTTCTTTACCGTTTTGCTGCGGCTAGAGCAGCCTTCTTGAGGGCTACTGCTTTGTCGGTCTTCTCCCAGGTGATGTCGGCATCGTTTTTTCCGAAGTGACCGTAGTTGGTGGTCTTGGAGTAGATCGGGCGGCGCAGTTTGAGCTGGCTGATGATCTCGGCAGGTTTGAAGCCGAAGGTTTTCTTCACGGCAATCTCAATCGCTTGTTCGGGGACGGTGGCGGTGCCGAAGGTGTCGATGTGAATCGAGACGGGATCAGGATAGCCGATTGCATAGGCGAACTGAACTTCGCAGCGTGCGGCTAGGCCGGCGGCAACGACATTCTTGGCGACATAGCGGCCCATGTAGGCGGCCGAGCGGTCGACCTTTGTGGGATCCTTTCCAGAGAAAGCTCCACCCCCATGACGTCCCATTCCACCATAGGTGTCGACGATGATCTTGCGACCGGTGAGGCCGGTGTCTCCTTGAGGTCCACCGATAACAAAACGACCGGTCGGGTTGATGAGGAATTCGGTATTCTTGGTGAGCATCTTGGCGGGAAGGACTTTTTTGATCACCTTTTCGATGCAGAAATTCTCGATCTCTTTGTGGGAGATTCCCTCCGCGTGTTGTGTGGAAATAACCACGTTCACGATGCGTGTCGGCTTTCCATCGACATACTCGACGGAGACCTGGCTCTTTGCGTCGGGTCGGAGCCACTTGGCCGCACCGCTCTTGCGGAGGCGGGTGAGCTCGCGACCGAGGCGGTGAGCGTACATGATCGGTGCGGGCATGAGTTCGGGAGTCTCATCGCAGGCATAGCCGAACATGAGGCCCTGGTCACCGGCACCTTGTTCGGCGGTCTTCTTTCCCTCGGCTTTCTTGGCATCGACGCCCTGAGCGATGTCGGGGCTCTGCGAGGTGATGATGTTGTTGATGAAGACGGTGTCAGCGTGAAAGACATCGTCGTTGTGGTAATAACCGATCTCGCGGATTGCATCGCGGACGATCTTTCCAAGATTCAGAGCGGATTCGAGGGGGGCGTTCTTAAGCTTGGGAACCGTGATCTCGCCTCCGATCACCACGATGTTGCTCTTGGCATAGGTTTCACAGGCGACGCGGCTGGTCGGATCCAGCGTCAGGCAGGCGTCGAGAATGGCATCGGAAATGGTATCGCAAACTTTGTCGGGATGTCCTTCGCCGACGGATTCGGATGAGAAGATGTAACTGCGTGACATGGGATCGTGGGGTTGAATTTTCTTGCTTTCCAAGCAAAGTCTGCGGAGCGCTGACTTTACTTATCAAGATATATATATATGTAAATGGATATGGCGTCAATTCTCCAATCCCTCCGTGCGCTCTCCGAACCTACCCGCCTGCGTCTTCTGGCACTTCTGCTCCAAGAGGAACTCTCCGTTGCCGAGTTACAGGAGGCTCTCGGGATGGGGCAGTCACGAATTTCAGCAAGCCTTGGAATGCTTCGCCGTCAAGGGCTCGTCCTCGACCGTCGTGTCGGAAAGAATATCTATTATGCAGCCGTTGTTTCTGCGATTGCCCCGCTCCGTGATGCAGTGACCGCAGCCGTCTCGGAGCTCCCAGAAGGAGAGCGCGATCGGCATGCTCTGCAGCTCGTGCTCAGCAAACGCCGAGACCGTGCGGCGGATTACTTTGACAAGCTCGCCGGAAAGTTCGGTCGCACCTACGTTCCCGGCCGCTCCTGGCAGGCACTTGCCCATGGGCTGCTCCGTCTCATGCCGCCCATGGTCATCGCTGACATGGGAGCGGGGGAGGGGACGCTTTCCCAGCTTCTGGCACGCACCGCCAGGCAAGTCATCGCGATCGATAACTCGCCCAAGATGGTCGAGTACGGCGCCCGCATCGCTGCGGAAAACGGCTATGCGAATCTTGAATACCGGCTTGGTGATCTCGAGGAGCCCCCGATCGAGTCCGGCTCAGTCGATATGGTTCTCTTCAGCCAGGCTCTCCATCATGCGGCCCGTCCGCAGCGCGCTGTGGAAAGCGCTTTCAGGATTCTGAAGCCGGGCGGACGCATTTTGATTCTTGATCTGGCCAGCCATACTTACGAACAGGCCAAGGAACTCTACGCCCATGTCTGGCTTGGCTTCTCCGGGGTGGAACTCCATGCCATGCTTGAGAAGGTCGGCTTCACCGACCTCGAGGTGAGTGTTGTGGCCCGCGAACAACAGGCACCGAATTTCCAGACAATCCTGGTTACAGGCCTTAAGTCCTTAAGTCCTGAAGGGTGACCTCGTAAAAAGTCGTTCAGTTTGTGGAGGAAATTGCTTTGCGAGGAGTCCTTCTGATCGGTAGTTATTGATAATGCAACTTCACGCACGTTTAATCCTCACAACGCTTGTTTTCAGTGGATGTTTGCTAACCTCCTGCCAGCCGACCAAACCTGCGGTTAAGATAGGGATCAATGCCGAACTCACCGGTGAGATGCCAGCCGTGGGTGCCTCCTGCAAGCAGGCTGCGGAGCTTTTTACCGAGCAGGTTAACAAGGCGGGTGGTCTAATCTTGGGAAACGTGAAACTACCGATCCAACTTTCTGTCATCGATAACTCCTGCAAGGCTGATCAATCAGCAGCTGCCGCCCAGCGTCTCATCTCCCAAGACGGGGTGCTGGTGATGGTCGGACCCAATGCCAGCTCCTGTGCGATTCCAGCGGGAGAGATTGCAGAGTCCCTCGGTTGCCTGATGATTTCTCCTTGGTCCACGAATCCTAAGACCACCCAGGATTCCCAGACAGGAAAGCCAAAAAAGAATGTCTTCAGGGCCTGCTTCACCGACCGTTTCGAGTCGCCGGTCCTTGCAGCCTTCGCCACCAAGAACCTTAACGCCAAGACGGCAGCAGTTCTCTACGATGTCTCCTCCGAGGCCCCAACGAGTCAAAGTGCACTCTTTAAGGAGGCCTTTGAAAAAGCGGGCGGCAAGGTGGTCGCTATGGAGACCTACTCGACCGGCGACCGTGATTTTGCGGCTCAGCTGACCAAGATTCGTGAATCCTCACCGGACATCATTTACTTGCCAGCCCCCTACAACGATACTCCTCTCATTGCGGCCCAGGCGCGTCAGCTTGGAATCAAAGCCCCCTTCCTCGGAAGCGACGCCTGGAGTTCTCCCGACATCATCAAGCTCGACTCGGGCAAGAATCTTGAGGGTTCCTATTTTTGTAACCATTACTCGACCGAGGCTGCCAGTCCGAAGGCAAAACAGTTCATTGCAGATTACACGGCTCGTTACGGTAACGCTCCCGATGACGTTGCGGCCCTCACTTATGATGCCATGACTCTTGCTGCGAACAGCATTGCTTCGGCAGGCAAGGCTGATCGCTCCAAGGTGCGTGATGCAATGGCCAACATGCGTACCTTTGATGGGGTGACGGGACACTTTGTCTATCCTGAGGGTGCCCGTGAACCCGCCAAGAGCGCCGTGATCATGCAGATCAAGGACGGCGGCTTCCATTGGGTAAGCACGGTGGAGCCATAGTTGCGGCGCCGTCGTTCCGGACGCCGTCTCCCTCTCATGAAGTATCTGGCTCAGCAGGCGATCAATGCCCTCCAATTGGGCTCCATCTACGCCCTGATTGCGCTTGGCTACAGCATGGTCTATGGAGTCCTGACCATGATCAACTTCGCCCATGGCGATGTCTTCATGCTCGGAGCCTTTTTCTGCTTGCTGCTGATCGCGATCGTTCCCGTCCCCTTCTGGGTGGCGCTCATCGTGGTGATGGGGGCCACCGCGATTCTCGGTACCCTGATCGAGCGCTTCGCCTACCGGCCACTTCGTGACGCTCCACGCGTCTCTGCGATCATCACCGCACTCGGTTGCGGACTGGTCATCCAGAACACGACGCTCGGCATCAGTCCCTATGCACGTCCAATGCCTCATCTTCTGGACAATGTTACCTATCAGTTTGGAGGACTCACCGTCACTACTCTCCAGATCATCATTATCGGAGTCTCGGTGGGTTTGATGATGGTGTTGGATTTTCTGATTCGAAAGACCTCCTTCGGAATGGCCATGAGGGCGGTCGCCTCTGACCGTGCCACGGTGTCGCTTCTCGGAGTGCCTGCCAACGAGATTATCGCGATAACCTTCGCCATCGGGGCCTCTCTCGGAGGCGCAGCGGGGCTTCTTTACGGTATGGCCTATCCGGTGGTCAGTGCGGGAATGGGTATCACCGTGGGGTGGAAAGCCTTCGTTGCCGCTGTGATTGGCGGGATAGGAAACATGCGCGGAGCCGTGCTTGGCGCTTTCATTCTTGGTGCCGTGGAGGTGATGACCGTGGCCGTGCTTCCCTCCACGTACCGCGACCTCATCTCCTACTCTCTGCTTCTACTCATTCTGGTCTTCAAGCCGCACGGACTTCTGGGAAAACCGACTCTTCACAAAGCATAAAGGGCATGAGTGGCATGAATGACTGGACCAAGAGCCGTTATCTCCCATCGGTGGTCCTCTTTGCAGGATTGATTGTCACAGCGATCCTTCCCGCCACCGGACTCCTGAACGACTACCTGCAGTTCGTCCTCGTTTCGGTGGCGATCAACGCCATTCTCTGCGTCAGTCTGAATCTTGTGAATGGCTGGATGGGTGAGTTCTCCGTCGGGCACGCGGGCTTTATGGCGCTTGGGGCCTACGCCTCTGCGATCCTGACGGTGAAGCTTTTTCCCGCTGCCCCTGACATCCTGCTTTTTCCAATAGCCGTTCTGATTGGTGGATGTGTCGCGGGTCTGGCAGGGATTCCCGTTGGAATTCTCTCTTTCAAGACCCGGGGGGATTACCTCGCCATCATCACGCTCGCTTTCCTCATGATCGTAAAATCGGGTCTTGAAAATATTCCCTATACCGGCGGTCCAAGAGGGCTGCTCGGCATCCCTCGGCTCACGACGGTGGCTTGGGCCTATTTCTGGTGTGTGGTTGCCTTTTGGGTGATCAGGAATCTTGTCTATTCCAAGTATGGTCGGGGTATCGCGGCGATCCGCGAAGATGAAATCGCCGCTGAGGCAATGGGAGTCAATACCCGCACTGCGAAGCTTGTCGCCTTTGTTACCTCCTCGTTCTTCGCCGGTGTCGCAGGTGCCCTCTTTGCCCATCAACTCCAGTTCATCAATCCCTCCTCCTTCGACATCCTCAAATCCACTGAGATCCTTGTCATGGTCTATCTCGGCGGTGTCGCCTCCCTGGGCGGGTCGCTTCTGGGTGCCGGTGTGGTGACCATTCTTACCCAATGCCTGCAACCCCTCGGCACATGGCGCATGGTGGTGCTGCCGGCGTTACTCGTCCTCCTGATGCTTTTCAGGCCTGCCGGTATCATGGGCTACCGCGACTGGAACTGGCTCAAGCCACGGATCTTCACCAAGCCTCGGCTAGAAAAATCAAAGCAAGCACCCCTACAATGAACGCCCGATGAGCGCGCTGCTGGAAACCTGCAATCTGACCCGCCAATTTGGTGGGCTCCGGGCCATCGGTGATCTTTCCCTTTCGGTCAATCGGAGAGAGATCCTGGGTGTAATAGGGCCAAATGGCGCCGGCAAGACCACGTTCTTTAATCTCCTCACTGGCATTTACCCGCCGAGTTCGGGTGACATTCTCTTCAAGGGAAACTCGATTGTCGGACTGCTTCCCTCCCAGATTGCGCGTCTCGGGGTGGCTCGAACCTTCCAGAATATCCGGCTTTTCCGCCGCCTCAGTGTTCTCGAAAATACCCGGATCGCCTATGATTCCCAGCTGCCTTACTCACCGGTAGACGCCTTGCTGCGCACTCCCCGTGCACGCGTCAGGGAGAGGGAATCTATCGATGCCTCCATGGAGTTACTTGAACTCTTCGAGCTTGGATCAATGGCGAATGAGTGCGCAGGTGATCTATCGTACGGCTCGCAGAGACGGCTAGAGATTGTCCGCGCCCTTGCGCTCAAGCCCACTCTACTCCTGCTGGATGAGCCGGCTGCGGGAATGAATCCTTACGAAGCAATGCAGCTCACCGACTTCCTTCGCTGGGTGCATGGGAAATTTTCCCTTACGATTGTCCTGATCGAGCATCACATGCAGATGGTCATGGATCTCTGCGACAGGATAGAGGTCTTGGAGTTTGGTGTTCGCATTGCGGGGGGTAAGCCCGATGAGGTGAAGGCCAATCCGCGTGTCGTCGAGGCTTACCTAGGTACGGAGGGGGAACTCCCATGACAATAAACAACGAAGGAATCGCTCTCGAGGTGCAGGATCTTGAGGTCCGCTACGGAGGCATTCAGGCTGTCCGCGGGATCTCTTTTTCAGTCAATCCGGGGGAAATTGTCGCCATGATCGGTGCTAACGGAGCCGGAAAGAGCTCCACTCTCCGTGCTATCGCCGGGGCGATTCCTCATGCCGGAGTCATTCGACTCGGAGGAGAGGTGATCCGCACGGTTCATCCCGAGGAGATCGTCAGAAAGGGACTCTCCTTGGTTCCCGAAGGAAGGGGAATCTTTGCCAATCTCTCCATCGAGGAGAATCTCCGTCTTGGCGCATGGACCAACAGGAAGGAGTTTGATGTCAATCTAGAGAAAGTGTTTGGCCTCTTTCCCCGTCTTCGCGAGCGCAGGGATCAGATGGCAGGAACCCTCTCCGGAGGTGAGCAGCAGATGCTGGCCGTGGGGCGCGCCCTCATGAGCCGTTCCAAGATCCTGCTGCTAGACGAGCCCTCCATGGGACTGGCTCCCAAACTTGTCTTGGATATCTTTGCCATCCTGCGGGACATCAACAAGGCGGGAGTGACGCTCCTGATTGTCGAACAAAACGCCGTCATGGCGCTCCGACTTGCCCACCGAGCCTGCCTGTTAGAGCTTGGGTCAATCATACTCACCGGGACCGGCGCGGAACTTCTGGAGAACCCCAAGATCCGTTCCGCCTATTTGGGCCAGTAGTCGGGGTCTTGTGCTCTGGCAAGCGCGAGGAAGATCACCGTTTCTTAAGCGGCTTCTCGAGTGCCTCGGTGATGAGTTGGTTCAAGGCATCCTCCCAATCCGTATGGGAGTTGCCATCCCAGCCCATTTGATGGCGGCGCTCAGCGATAAAATAGGCGCGCAGGGAGATCTCCTCGTGGGAAAATTCCGGCTTGGTCATTTTGGGCTTCGGCTTCAAGGTCAGCGTTGGAGCCATCTTCTGGGTGCTTTTTACAGTCGCCCGTGTCTTGCGAACGGTAGTTTTTGGTTTCTCCGTAAGAGATGACTTCGGAGAAGTTGGCTTCTTTAAAGCAATCTTTTTCGAAGGAACTTTCAAAGAAGACTTGGAAACTGTGGATGGAGTTTTTTTTGTGGCCATAGGTGTTACTTGGTACAAGCAAAAGGTATGCCGACTGCCCAAAAGGTCGATAGGATTTTTATGCCGATTTCGACATCAACTGATGTATTCTCTCTCCATGAAGGAATTCCTCATCCGTTGGCTGATCACGACCCTCGCCGTTATGGCTGCTTCCCATCTCATCCCAGGAATCTCCTACAGCTCCACGGAGACTCTTGTCGGAGCAGCGTTACTTCTCGGAATCATCAATGCTTTGGTGAGACCGGTTCTACTCCTGCTCAGTCTCCCCTTCATTATCGTCACCATGGGATTCTTCATCTTGGTGATCAATGCGCTCTTACTGCTCTTTGTCTCCGCGGTGGTTCCTGGATTCCATGTGGAGGGCTTCTGGAGCGCTCTTTTTGCGGGAATCATCATCGGAATAATCAGCTGGATCCTAAGCAGCTTCTTCCGTGCAAGCGACGGGCGCGTCTATCCCGTCACCCACCATCAGCAGATGAAGCAGGTTGAGGGGCGTGTGGTCTCGAAGGAATGAGAGGGATGTGTAAGCGTTAAAAACGTTGAAGGGTTAAAAGAGTTAAAGAGTGATCCTGATGGTTAAGTTCTTTCTTCTCTCCGTCCTTTTCACTTTTTCACCTTTCACTTTTTAACTGTTCTCCATGCTTCCCTTTTTCGATCACACCCCGGCTGCGCCTAAGATCTGCGGCATCACGTCGCACGAGGATGCTCTTCGGACGATCGACTCAGGAGCGGGAGCGCTGGGATTCAATTTCTACCCACCTTCGCCGAGAGCGATTTCCAGTGAAGGCGACATGAGGTGGATTTCTAAACTGAAGACCGACTATCCGGATATCGCCATGGTAGCGGTGGTGGTGAATCCGGATGAGGAACTCTTGAAACGCTTGGAACAGGCGGAATGTTTCGATGCGATCCAGTTCCACGGGGATGAGTCTCCGGAATTCTGTGCTGCGGCGGGGCACCGGTTTCCCCGTTGGATCAAGGCGCTAAGGATCCGCTCTCAAAGCGATCTCGTGGCCGCCACGGCTTTCAAGACCTCCTTCCTTCTGCTTGATGCGGCGGTGCCCGGAACCTATGGAGGAAGCGGTCATATGATCGATTGGGATTTGGGATCGGAGTTCGTGAGCGCTCACCCGGAGACCCATGTCATCCTTGCCGGTGGATTAAATCCTTCCAATGTCGCTGAGGCTGTGCGATCCGTCCGTCCACATGCTGTGGATGTCGCGAGCGGTGTCGAGTCCGCTCCGGGGCAAAAAGATCCAGAAAAGGTGAGTTCGTTCATAGCGAACGCCATGAACGGTTAAAGCGTGAACGTGTTAAAATAGTTGCACGAAGAAGAGGCTCTACCTTTGCCCTATTCTGGTGTGTCATGGCTGTTTTCCTGTTAAACCCTTCAACCCTTCAACTAATTACCTAAATCCCATGAGCAACACCTACCGTATTGCAGTACTAGCCGGAGACGGCATTGGACCCGAAGTCATGGCCGAGGCCTCCAAGGTCCTCCGAGTCGTCGAGAAGAAGTTTGGATTCATTCTTCAGGAAACCGCAATGCCAGTCGGAGGTGCTGGAATCGACCAAACCGGCAAAGCTCTACCTGCGGAGACTCTGAAGGTCTGCGAGGAGAGTGACGCGATCCTCTTTGGCTCTGTCGGCGGTCCCAAGTGGGAGAATCTTCCCCCGAACGAGCAGCCCGAGCGAGCAGCTCTACTTCCGCTACGTAAGCATTTCGGTCTCTTTGCCAATCTCCGCCCCTGCATCTGCCTGCCGGAACTGGCCCATGCTTCCCCTCTCCGCCCTGAGTCGGTGGCTGGTGGTGTCGATGTCCTCTGTGTGCGCGAACTCACCGGCGGTCTCTACTTTGGAGAGCCTAAGTTTCTCAAAGATACCGGTGAGAACGAGAATGATCCGATCGCGGTCGATACGATGGTCTATAAAAAAAGCGAGATTGAGCGAATCGCACGCGTCGCTTTCGAAGCGGCCCATGGACGCAGCAAGAAGCTCACATCCATTGATAAGGCTAATGTGCTCCAGAATGGCATTCTCTGGCGCCGGACTGTGAGCGAGATCGCCAAGGAATACCCCGATGTTCAGCTCTCTCATCTCTATGTCGATAATGCCGCGATGCAGCTTATCAAAAACCCCAAGCAGTTCGATGTGGTGCTTGCGGAGAACCTCTTTGGCGACATTCTGAGCGATGAGATGGCTATGATCGCGGGGTCGCTCGGCATGTTGCCAAGTGCCAGCCTTGGTCAGTCTAAGGGTGAATTGCGTCGTTTCGGCATGTATGAGCCGAGCGGCGGTACTGCTCCCGATATCGCTGGGAAAGGAATAGCCAACCCGATTGCCCAGATCCTCAGCGTTTCCATGATGCTTCGGCACTCACTCAATGAGGTGGCTGCCGCCGATGCCATCGATGCCGCCGTCCGCACCGTGATCGCCTCCGGACTCCGCACCTGCGACATCTGGTCGGAAGGAACGACCAAGGTCGGAACCAAGGAGATGGGTGACGCGATTGCTGCAATGATTGCATAGTCTTTTCCATTCATGAGTGCGCTCCCTCGCAAGACCCCCTCCTTAATTTGGTTGGGTGCGCTGGGAGTTGTCTTTGGGGATATCGGGACAAGCCCCCTTTATGCGTTTCAGACGGCGGTCGCCCTGACGGGGGCCGCCCATGCCATTGAGGTTGCTTCACTGATCATCTGGACGGTCATCCTAGTAGTCAGTGTGAAGTACGCCTTCATCATGATGAGGGAGGATTACAAGGGCCAGGGGGGTGTTTTTGCTCTGTTTGAGCTGTTGAAGATGGCGCGCGCTCCGAAATCAATGGGAATCGGAATGATTGGAGTCGTTGCCTTCGGTGCCGCCCTTTTACTGAGTGATGGCACCCTAACACCCGCCATTTCGGTACTCAGTGCTGTCGAGGGTATTGTGACGATCCATCCCGCTCTCTCCGCTTTTGCACCCGGAGCCGCCATTGCGATTCTGATCCTGCTCTTTACGATCCAGAGATTTGGAACGGGTAAGTTGGGCGCGGTCTTCGGTCCCGTGATGCTCCTCTGGTTCCTATGTATTGGACTGATGGGGGCTGTCCAGATTGTGCGGCATCCATCGGTGTTGCGGGCGCTTGATCCCCACCTTGGACTTTTGTTACTGGCTCAATCCGGTTGGCATGGATTTGTGATCATGGGTGCGGTGGCTCTTGCTGTGACGGGTGCCGAGGCTCTCTATGCCGATATGTCCAATTTCGGCAAGGGGCCGATCCTCACTGCATGGTATGGAATCGCTCTTCCAGCGCTCCTTCTGAACTACCTTGGGCAGGCTGCCTATCTGGATGTCAATTCCTCTGCCTGCTCCAACACGAGGCTTTTCTTCCTGCTGAGTCCGATGGCAATGCGCGTTCCTCTCGTGTTGCTGGCCACGGCAGCCACTGTCATTGCTTCACAAGCGCTGATTAGCGCCGTTTTCACCCTGGTTCGGCAAGGCAAGTCACTCGACATCCTCCCCCCTTTCATCAGCAGGCACACTAACTCGCATGTCCGTGAACAGATTTACATCCCGGCCATCAATTTCATCCTGGGGCTATTTTCCGTTCTCTTGATAGCCATGTTCCGCACTGGGCCTTCGCTGGCAAACGCCTACGGGGTGGCAGTGACGGGGGCCATGATGGTGACTTCCACCCTTTGGGGAATGGTGATGTTCTCTCGAGCTGATATTTCCCGATGGAAGACTTCGCTCATCCTCTGCGGGTTACTAGTTCTGGATATCACTTTGTTTTCATCCTGCCTGACGAAATTCTTTGACGGTGGCTTTTTCCCCTTTTTCCTAGCGATTGGAATTATGTCACTGATGTTCTCGTGGTATCGTGGCAGGAAAGTCATCAACGAGTCCATGAAGACGAGTTTTATCTCGCCGGAAGAACTTGGTAGGCAACTTGCTATTAGCAATCTCCCCCATGTTGAGGGGACAAGGGTCTACCTCACTCGTGAACACACCCCTGAGCACTCGGTGGGGTCGATTCTGGAGTTTCAGCGGAGAACCAAGTCGATAGCCCAGAAAGTGGTCATCCTGATGCTTCCGGCAAACTGGTCTGATCCTTACGAAGTTATCGGTAAACCCATTGTTAAAAAACATGACGGAGGGCTCTGGGAAATCATGGTTCCGCACGGATACATGGTTGATGCTGATGCACCTGGAAGCCTGAGGGCAGCGGCAGCGGCAAGTGGTGGAGCCTTTAGCTTTGAACCGAATGATACCTTTTACATCTTTCCAAAAGAGTTTCTAGCTTCGGATGGGGGCCAATTGTGGCCGTTACAGAGAAAGATCTTCGCATTCCTTGTCAGGAATGTCGGATTCCTTGTCAACCTGATGGGGATTCCTCCGGAGCGTCTGATTGTCTATCTAGCCTACATTAACACGGATAGTCAGGGAGTCGTTTCTTCGGGGGAGCGCGAAGTGACAGCGTAACTTGGCGTCGTATCAGAGGTTCCGTTCTTGATCTCCAATTTGGTGGGAACATGATGCCCTGCGATGATCAACCGACTTATTTCTTACTGGGTCTACGGGGGCTTTCTTACGGCCTTTTTACTGCTCGGCCTGATGCCGGTCTTCATTCATTTATGGGATCTACCGCTGATCTTTGTGTACCTCCAGTTGCCGGTCTACATGCTCCATCAACTTGAAGAGCACGATGACGACAGGTTCCGCCGGTTTATCAATCATCTGATCGGAGGAGGACGTGATGTGCTCTCCAAAGGGGCGGTTTTTGTCATCAATGTTCCCGGAGTTTGGGGGGTGAACCTCCTCTCCATCCTCTTGGCCTTTTCCGTTGATCTTGGATTTGGCTTGATCGGTGTCTATCTGACCCTAGTCAACGGCTTGGTCCATGTGGCCCAAGCCATTCGTCTCAGGAGCTATAATCCGGGATTGGTGTCGGCCCTTGTTCTCTTTTTCCCGGTTGGTGGATTAGCCCTTGCTTATATTATCAGGTCAGAATCAGTGACTGTAGGGTATCATCTACTGGGCCTGGGTAGTGCCATAGGGATTCATGTTGCGATTATCGCCTGGGTTGGACTAAATCTTTTCAGGTTGAGAAAATCCAAATCCTAAACCCTACCTTCTTCTCTGTCAGAGCCATTTCGGTAAAAACTCTTGCCAAAGTCGCCTCGTGAAGGGCAATTTCTTTCATGGCAGCTGCACTCAATTCCAATCTCGACGAGACTTTCTACAGAGGAGCGGATTCCTTTTTCACGGCCAGCTCGGACATCGGGCTGACCTTCGACGACGTCACGCTGGCAACCCTTTATTCGGATATTCTGCCGAGTCAGACTCAGCTCGATTCACGCCTAGCCGACTCCCTACAACTCAACATCCCTGTCGTCTCAGCCGACATGGATACAGTCACCGAATCACGCCTCGCGATTGCCATGGCGCTGAACGGGGGTCTCGGACTCATTCATTACAATATGCCCGAGAAGGACCAACTCTGGCATGTCAGCCGTGTGAAATACCATGTTCAGGGACTGATCCAGGATCCCATTAAGGTATCGCCCGATCAATCCATCGGGGACGTCCTCCAGCTCATCGAAGAGAAGAACTTCGGCTTCAGCACGTTTCCTGTTGTCGATGAGAGCGACAGACTCGTTGGCCTGCTCTCCGGTCATGTGGTCAAGCCGCGCTATGCTTCTAAAATGGTCTCCGAGGCGCTAACGCCGCGCAATCAGGTCCGTACTCTTTCTCGAAAGGAACTCGGAAAGGATCCGATTGCCGTAGCTGACAAATTCTTCACGGAGCATGTGGGTATCCACAAGCTGCTTGTGGTGGATGATGAGGATCGCCTCCACGGCCTCATCACCATGAGCGATGTCGAGAAAATCACCCAGGAACGCAAGGCGCAGTTCAAGCCCGCCCGCGACTCCCAGTTTCGCCTAATCTGTGGGGCTGCCGTCTCTGCGACGCGCAATGCTTTTGGGGAGCTTGATAGGGAACGAATCCTGAATCATGTCGGTGCGCTCATCGAACGAGGTATCGATGTTGTCGCTGTCTCTACAGCCCACGGACATAGCAAGGGGGTGGGAGACACTGTGAAGGTGCTGCGCGATGCGTTTCCGAAACTGCCTATCATCGCTGGGAACGTCACTAGTGCGTCAGGCGTCGAGTATCTGGCCGACTGCGGCGCGAATATCATCAAGATCGGGCAGGGGCCCGGATCCATCTGTACCACCCGCATCGTGGCAGGAGTGGGCATTCCGCAAATGACAGCCCTCTATGTCTGCTCGAAGGCAGCGGAAAAGAAGAAGGTATCCATTCTGGCCGACGGCGGCATCACCAAGTCCGGCGACATCGTGAAGGCACTGACCATGGCGCAAGGGGTCATCTGCGGCGGCATGTTTGCCGGGTGCACCGAGTCCCCGGGTGAAGTCGTCGAGATTGGAGGCAAGCTGTTCAAGCAATACCGCGGCATGGGTAGCCATGCCGCCATGAATGCGGGTAGCGCAGCCCGTTACGGCCACGATAAGAGGGACACCACCCGCAAGGTGGCTGCCGAGGGGGTCGAGGCGCTCAAAGAGGCCTGCGGGCCCGTGGACCGTGTGCTCGCGAGTCTCATTGGCGGTATCCAGAGTGGCATGGGATATTTAGGTGCCGAAAATCTTGAGCAACTCCGCGAGAAAGCCCGCTACATCCGAGTCAGCCCAGCCGGCCAGAGAGAGGCCTCCCCCCATGACGTGGTGGAACTCAAGACCCGGAACTAAATGTCTTCTACCAGCCGCCTCTGCGGCGGATTACCAGCCTAGGATCAGAGCAAAGACGAGTGGTGCGACGATCGAGGCGTCGGACTCGATGATGTGCTTCGGCGTGTTGATGCCGAGCTTGCCCCAGGTGATCTTCTCGTTGGGAACCGCACCTGAGTAGCTACCGTAGCTCGTGGTGGAGTCGCTGATCTGGCAGAAGTAGCCCCAGAGAGGAACTTCGGGGCGCTGGAGATCCTGGTGGAGCATCGGGACGACGCAGATGGGGAAGTCGCCGGCAATACCGCCGCCGATCTGGAAAAATCCAATCGATCCATCGGGTGAATCGGCATGACGGCCCGTTCCCGCGCTGGAGGTGAGGGGCTTCGAGTTCTTCGTGTACCAGTCGGCGAGTGCGATCATGTACTCGATGCCGGTGCGGACAGTATGGACGTTCTTCACGTCACCGCTGATCACGTGTCCTGCAAACATATTGCCAAGTGTCGAATCTTCCCAACCGGGGACGAACATCGGGAGATTCTTTTTTGCAGCCTCCATGAGCCAGCTGTTCTTAACGTCGATCTGATACTCCAGCTTCCCACTAAGCAGGATCCGGTACATGAATTCATGAGGGAAGAGACGCTCACCCTTCTTGTCGGCAGCTTCCCATTCGGCTAGGACAGCCGACTCGATGCGGCGCATGGCCTCCATCTCGGGGATGCAGGTGTCGGTGACGCGGTTCATGTGACGCTCGAGCAGGGCCACCTCATCGGCACCAGTAAGGTCACGGTAGTTCGGCACTCGCTCGTAAAAATCATGTGCAACGAGGTTGAAGACATCCTCCTCAAGATTCGCACCCGTACAGCAGATGGCGTGCACTTTATCCTGGCGGATCATCTCAGCCAGGGAGAGGCCGAGTTCAGCCGTGCTCATGGCTCCCGCCATTGTCAGGAACATCGATCCCCCCTTGGTTAGATGCTCTGTATAGCCATGCGCTGCATCCTTCAGGGCGGCGGCATTGAAGTGACGGTAGTGATGCTCGATGAAGTTGGAGATGGGGCCGGTGTTGCTCATGGGGGAAACTTAAAGGGTAGGTGGGTGCAAGGCAATCAGTCTGGGTAAGAAAAAAGGCCGCACCGGTTGCCCAGCGCGGCCTCTGAAATGAATAATACTACTAGGAAAATCAGTTATTGATCTTCTGCTCGACCTTGTTGGCGGCCTTGGTGACATCGCGACCTGCAGCACTGACATCCTGACCAACACCACTGACGGTGTGGCAAGCGGAGAGGGAGAAGGCAACGATGGCGAGTAGTGAGAAGCTGAGGAGGTGTTTCATAGATTTTTACTAATGCCAAAAATCCCCTCATCTGTCGATCCGAAGAACATTCTATTTCTGAAAAAGTTGTGATAACAGCGAGGGAGGCGGGGGACGGAATCGGGCGGCGTCTGTCGCGTCTACAGGGTCTAAATAGCACCTTCTACAGAGTAATCAAGACTTCTCGGCGCGTTTCCAAAACTACCCCAAAACTACTGTTTGGTGTCCGTTTTGGTGTCCGTTTTGGTGTCCGCTCGTGGGGATCATTGGAGAAATTGTGTAGTGAAACGGCTTTAAGAATAATTGACCTTGACTATCAGAAGGATGGGGTTGAAGTACAAGAATGACCTTAACCACAACAGACTTTGAGGCCCTTAAAGACGAGGCACTCAGGGCCTTTGATAGTAGGGTGTCTCTAACTGATCCCAATATGTGCTGGGAATTTGACACGGAGGTTTCCCGTTTGGAGTCTCAGCTTGTTCAATTTTACGCCATTGCTGCTCGAATGGCCAAAAATGAAGATGATTTATCCAAAATCGCAGAGATCTGGAAAACCATGACTCATATCTGCGATTCATTTGCAACTCATCTTCAAGGACTGCTTGAAAAGCATCCTTATTGCTCCGCATCTCACGATAAGGTTCTTGATATCAGAAATAAGTGTGAGCGGCTTCGTATGTTGCATGCATAGATGATACCTGGCAGTGAATTAGAGGTTCTTGCAAATCTATACGATAGATTTGCGAATGCATTGGATCCTGAGTCAGCAGATAGAGACAAGGCTGAAGAACTTTTTTGGAAAAAACTCGGCTCTTTGCATTGTACGCATGCCCCGCAGAGCTCTTATGATGATTTCCGGCGTGAAGCAGTAAAGAACTGCAAAAAGTTTTTGAGTAAAAATTGATTTCGGTACTGCACTGAGTTTTCACAGCAGTTTGAGTTTGATTGCTTCTAAATCTCGCTCCCAACCGGGAGCGTGGAGACCGTCTTGATCATTCAGCGTGGGGGGGATGAATACACCCCAATCACCCGAAAACGACATCCAGAACGCCGAGACCCGGCACCCCGTTGATTACATCGAACCCCTACCAGAGAGGGGGGACGATAGCATTGAGCGCATCTGTGAGGTCCTTGGGCGAACCTTTGAGTGGGTCGCCGAGGCGGAGGAACCCTCAGAGAAAGGCCTCCGTGCCGCTGTGGTGCTCTATTGTGTCCGTTCTGATCTAGTCGGCAAGGAGAGCCTTGAGGACCTCGCCTTCTCGCTCCGTTACACTGAGAGCGAGGTGGAGGAACTCGTTCTCGATTTCTCTCATGCCATTAACTGGAAGTGAAGATCGCCGGTATAGTCCCTTCTGATCTGCACGACCGGCTGCTAGAGGAGTACTTTTTCAGCTGGGTTGATCGGGGTGTTGCCGTGGGGGCCACCCCGCTCTTCACAGGTGTGTTTGAGGGAGAAGACCTCTCGTCAGCTGTGGGGCGCCGCTTCGGTCTCTCGGAACATGAAGCCATCCTCCACCTGGTCCATGCACGCGAGGAGGTGATCCTATGAGTAAGGACATCTACGAGATCATCACCGAGCGATTCATCGAGCAGCTCAAGAAGGGCACCGCCCCATGGCAAAAACCATGGACTGGCGTTCAGAACATCGTCCCCAAGAAGCCCTACCGTGGGATCAACTCCCTCATCCTCGGTGGAAGCGAGTTCCAATCCCCCTACTGGCTAACCTTCAAGCAGGCACACCCCCCGATACTTTTGGGAGAAGCATAGGAAATATATCAAATTTTATAAAAGAAACTATAATTTGCTTTAATGCTTATAAATGCTATTTATAGAAAATATGATTTCTATCTTAGGGGAGAAAGAGGCGATGAAAGAGCTGGGCAGAAGGCTCAAGCTCCATCGCTTGAAGCAGAATCTCTCCCAGCAACATGTTGCTGATCTTGTGGGGATCAGTCTGCCTACGCACCGCAAAATTGAGGCTGGGGTGGGAAGTGTGGAATTCCGCCATGTGGCAAGAGCTCTTGGAGTCCTTGGATTCAGCGAGGCTCTGCACAATCTGATTCCGGAGCCGGAAACTAATCTCAAGCTGAACGATCTGCTTGCGCCTGAACGATTAAAGGCATCCCCGAGAACTTCCAAATAAATGGAGAATAAACTTCAAGTCCGCTGGTGGGATGGATCCATCGTGGGGCATCTGGTCCATCGGGGGGCCGTTTATTTCGTCTATGATGAATCATGGCTGCGGCGCGGGCTGAATCTCTCGCCAATCAGCCTGCCATTCTCCGATGTGGCATTTAATGGGAGCAAGGGGATTGATGGACTTCCTGGTCTTATCGCTGATTGCTTGCCCGATGCTTGGGGAAAAAAAGTGGCCCGCGCCGAATTCGCAGCCCGAAAATGGGGTGAACCAAGCATCATGTCGCTTCTCGCTTGGAGGGGGAGGCGAGGACTCGGAGCACTTGGATTCGAACCGGCAACGGAATCGGGTGATTCAAAACTGGAACAGGTCAGTGCTAAAGCTTTGGCCAAGGGAGCCGCTGAAATTGATCGAGGAAACCCCTCGGAGGTCTTGCCGCAGTTGGTCCGAGGAGGAACTGCGGGAGGAGCCCTGCCAAAGTCCATTGTTCTCTCTTATCCCGATGGGACTCTCCGAGTGGGAGAACCTAATGGGGAAGGAACACCAAGCCTGCTGAAGTTTGATGCAAGCGAAGATGGTGTTTATGCCCGCTGCGAGCATGTCTTTGCCCGGATGGCCCGAGGGTGTGGCATTGAAGCGGTGGAGACGAGCCTCATCGTTGAATCAAGTGACTCTTTAAGACGGCATCTCCTGGTGAAGCGCTTTGATATTACCGATTCGCCTAGCTCCTTGCTTAAGGACCAGAGGAGGCATTTTCATACGGTCAGTGGTTTGCTCCACAAAGAACCAACCGACCTAGACTATCGGGACTTATTCCGCCTAGCTCTGCGCCTCCACACTGCTCCCTCCCAGCTCCGAGAGATCGCGCGTCGGATGATATTCAATGTGATGGCCTCCAATATGGATGACCATCCTAAGAACCATGCCTTCCAGCTGGATGAGGGATCAGGGCTCTGGAGTCTTACTCCCGCCTATGACATGACTTTCTCTCCTGGGCTTCTTGCGCGAGGGATGACGGTGTCCGATGAAACCTGGCCTTCTGCCGCGACCATGGAGGCGCTCTGTCTTGATGCCGGTCTGAGTCGTGATAAATACCGCGAAATCTTCGAGGCGGTGGAGTCTTCGCTCCAGAAGTGGCCGGAGTTGGCGAAGGAGCATGAAATACCTGAGGTAAAGGTCAGGGAGATCAGCGAGAGGTTCTCCAGAATCCGGGAGAAAGTACTGCAAACTGGTTAGAAAGGCACCGATCTATCTCTCTCAAAGCGCGGCTTCTGAGACTCATGGTAGCCTAGGAATTATTTTTTGGATTTCGAGCGACGGGTTCCTACCCGGGTGCTCACCAAGTACTGGAGGGACAAGAACTCCCGTAAACGCACCGCTGATGCGGAGGGAGTTGATCCCGGGGTTGTTACCGAGTAGTGGGCGAGTCATCACCCGTACTTGGTGACTAGCCTCAAAACGGTTTTTTTTGGTGTCCGTTTTGGTGTCCGCTACCTCTAGAGCCTTTGTTTATGAGGCTCTAGGGAATGGAGGCGGGGGACGGAATCGAACCGTCGCATGGGGCTTTTGCAGAGCCCGGCCTTACCACTTGGCTACCCCGCCATCAATCACCATTGATTGGTAGAGATTATGCATAAAAAAGATGAGGGTACAATGAACTGAGTTACCCGCCGGTGCTTGCTAGTCGGAGGGCGTACTCCTCCCGCAGATGCCTCAGGGGAGCGTGGTGGGACTGAACAAGAGCGGGATCGGTCTTGAGAATCCGATCGGCTTCCCGAGAGGCTACGGCGATTAAGTCCGCGTCGCGGTATAGATCCGCGATACGGAGAGGAGGAAGCCCGCTCTGGGCTGTGCCCAAGATATCCCCTGCACCGCGAAGGCGTAGGTCTTCCTCGGCAATCACGAATCCATCACTGCTCTTTTCCAAAATCCGCAGGCGCTCCATGGATTCCAGGTTCCCACTCCCCTCAATGAGGACGCAGGTGGAGATGTGGCGGCCGCGTCCTATGCGACCCCTGAGTTGGTGAAGCTGGGCAAGGCCGAATCGCTCCGCATTCTCGACAAGTAAGAAGGTGGCGTTCGGGACGTCGACACCGACTTCGATCACCGAAGTGGTCACCAGGACCTTGGTATCTCCCTGGGCAAAGCTCTCCATGACGCACTTTTTCTCCTCGGCATTCATTCTTCCATGCAGCAGGGCGCAAGGGTAGGGGGCAAGTCGTTCCTTCCAAGTATTGAACTCTGCTTCAGCGGCCTTCGCTGCCAGTTTCTCAGACTCATCGATCAAGGGGTAGACGATATAGGCCTGTCGTCCCTTTTCCAGTTCGCCCATGAGGTAGGAGATGATATCGGGGAGCTTTTCGCTGGTGCGTGCCGCCGTGCGCAGAGCGCCGCGTCCGGAGGGCTTTTCATCCAGAATGGAGAGATCGAGGTCGCCGTAGATGGTCTGTGCCAGCGTTCTGGGGATGGGAGTCGCAGTCATCACAAGGACGTCGGGAGCGGAGGGTGAGTTAGCCAATTGCGTCCGCTGAAGGACCCCGAACTTGTGCTGCTCGTCGATCACGACCAGACCGGCTCCCAGCATGGCCGATTCATGGTGAAGCAGTGCATGGGTGCCGATCAGTACGGCGGGGTTTATTGCGCCGGCTGGAGGCTTTGATGTCTTCGGTTTTTTAGCTCCTGTCAGAAGCTCCACCGGAATACCGAGTGGGTTCATCCATCGCTCAAAATTCCTGAAATGTTGCTCTGCCAGGATCTGTGTCGGTGCCATGAGGATGGCCCTGTGTCCGGACTCGACGGATGCAAGCATGGCTGCCGCAGCCACGACGGTCTTGCCGGAGCCGACGTCACCTTGAAGGAGGCGATGCATCCTGTGTGGGAGCCCCATTTCCTTTTGGATGACGGCGATGGCCCTTTGTTGTGCGCCGGTCATCGTGAAGGGGAGCCCGTTCAAAAAAACCGAAAGAAATTCACCCTTGGATGATTTCGCGGCACCGCGCGGTTTTCGTGACTCGTTTCTGCGGATAGTGACAAGCATCTGAATCCCTAGCAGTTCTCGTAGTGCGAGTGACCGTCTGGCTGGCTCCAGTTCCGGCAGCGATTCCGGAAAGTGAATGGTGCGAAGCGCCGAACTCCAGTCGCTCTCTTGGTGCAGCAATGGATCGATCCAACGGTCCCAATCGGTCTCATCCAAGGCTCGATGAATCAATCCCCGGATGATCCTCACGCTGATTCCTTCTCCCGCAGGATGGACGGGCACAATCCGGTCGAGATGAATGCTCTGGCGATCCTCATCAGTCACCACCTCGAACTCGGGATGCTCCATGCAGAGGCGCTTCCCGCGAAGGCGGACCTTACCATAAACGATCACCCGGACGCCGGTCGTGACGGTTTTCTGAACATGGAAGAGATTAAACCAACGGAGAATGATGCGAGCGGTGAGAGGAGATCCGGGCGTCTCCTCAATCTCGGCCTCAAAGCTTCGCATTCCTCCGAACCGACGAAAGACCGTCTTTCCCACGATGCCACTCAGGCAGTAGGAACGATCAACCTCCGCGTCCGGAAAATAATCGAAGCGCTTCCTATCCTCATGGCGACGGGGATAGTGTTCGAGTAGGTCGCGCAGGCTGGTGATACCGAGTTTGCCCAGTGCTGTGAGTTGTGGCCTCCTGATCCAGCCGAGCTCCTCAAGCCTGATTTGCGGATCATGGGGAGGAAGTGATACCTGCTTCTTCTCCTTTTTATTTTTTTGGGGACTCTTTGCCTTGGCCACCTTGGCGGGCTTTGCTTCAAGAGTCATAATCAGCCTGCGCCACCCGAGGCACTCCTGATGGCCACGATCTGTACCTGGGCCTCATCGCGTCCCTGCCAGGTATTACGGTGGACGGTGTAGGCGACATCCCAAGGGGGGCGCGGCAGTTCTTCCAACGAGGCGTTGAACCAGATGGCATCACGTTTTTTTCCGGAGCTTTTGAGTTCCAGTCGGAGGTGCTTCTCCTTGAGAACGCGTGGGGTCGAGGAGGGAGTGACTCCCCGTGAAAAGAGCAGGGGTTGAGCGTTTGAAGTGCCGAAGGGGGCGAGCCTGTCTTGGGTTTCCAACCATTCCTCATCGGCAAGCCCCAGATCGAGTTCTGCATCCAGACGGAGCCTCGGAATCAGATCCTCTTCGCTGATGATTTCCCGAGTCGCGGTCTCGAAGCGATTTCTCAATTCCTCCAGCCGCGATTCCTGAAGACTCAGTCCTGCTGCCATGTCATGGCCGCCATAGGTGTCGAGCAGGTCGGAGCATCTGCCAAGAGCATCGACGAGTGGCAGCCCTTCGATACTGCGTCCGCTTCCCTTGCCGGCACCAATATCGTCGAACCCGATGATCAGGGTTGGACGATGCCAGCGGCGGGAAATGCGCGAGGCGACAATGCCGACCACACCCTGATGCCAGTCCTTCTTTCCTGCCACGATGGTTGCATGGCGCTCGGGATCAAAGTGTGCATAGACCCACTCCTCGGCCTGTTGGGTGACATCGCGCTCGACAGCCTGCCTCTCCCTATTCTGCTGCTCCAGTCCTGCTGCGATCCGCGTCGCCTCATTCGCATCGTCTGTGAGTAGTAGGCGGAGAGCCTCGGAGGCGCTTCCGAGCCGCCCTGCTGCATTGATCCTGGGGCCGAGTTTGAAGCCGATATCCGAGGGATCATAGGGTGCGACGGCGCCCGACACATGGAGCAAGGCATGGAGGCCAGTCCAGCGGGAGCGGGCAAGCTGGCGTAGCCCTGCCTTCACAAAGATTCGGTTTTCACCCGATAAGGGGACGATGTCGGCAACCGTGCCGACGGCCACAAGATCAAGGAAGTCGCGTAGATCGAGTCCCTTCACAGGAGATGCTTTTTGCATCGCATGGCAGATTTTGAAGACGATCCCAGCGCTGCAGAGATAATGAAAGTCCTCTCCCAATTTGGGATTCACTAGAGCGGCGGAGAGAGATTTCACGGTTTCCTGATCGGGCTCATGGTGGTCGAGCACAACAAGTTCACAAGCTGCCTTCCGGAGCTGTTCCGCCTCGACGCGAGAGTTCGTTCCGCAATCGACCGCCACAACGAGGCTCGGAATTGTTTCCTGGAGGCAGCGGGCGACGCCTGCCGTGCTGAGTCCATAACCCTCGGAGGCACGGTCGGGAATAAAGCATTCCACAATGCCTCCCGCGGCACGAAGGTAGCGGCAGAGGATCGTCAGCGAGGAGACGCCGTCGACATCATAGTCTCCGTAGAGGGTGATCCGTTCCTTGGATTGGATGGCTTCAATCAGGCGGGCTACAGCTTCCACAATTCCCGGAATCTCCTCGGGTGGACGCAGGCTCGCGAGACGTGGGTCCAGAAAGAGAGTTGCCTCATCAGGAGTCGAGAATCCCCTAGCACCCAGGAGGGTTGCCACGACATCAGGAATCCCGAGTTCCACCGCCAGGCGACGTGTCAGGATCGCATCGGGAATAGTCGGCAGGATCCAGCGGCGTAGCATCGCCTGAAACTATCCTCAGAGTCGCCAGGTGGCAATTTCGTGTTTTAGGGAAATAGATTCTGAAACCGATGGCTTTCAGAGCTGCCCGCTGGCGTAGGCAAGGGTCGCCAGACTCGCTGCGATCGACTGGTCACACTGTGCCTTGCTAGCCATGGCCTGAGCCAGTGACGTGCGTGCCATAAGCACATCCTGAATAGATGTCCTGCCCAGGTCAAAGCTGGCCATGAGTGCGTTGTAGGAAGCTTGGCTAGCAGAAAGGAGATCATCCGCAGACTGCTTTTTCTGGATTGAGGACTTTGCGGTGGTGTAGGAGCGCCAGACGGTGGCAAGGGCCTCCTCTCGTGCTTGGAGGACAGCCTCGTTGGCCTCCCTCCACGATGAGGCCGCCTGCTTGACCTTGCTTCGGTTGAGACCGCCGTCAAAGAAGGGCCATTCGACATTCACAGATCCCCCGTAGTTTTGGAAACTCAACCCGACATCGCGAATTTCTGCCCCGTTGATCGTGGTGTTGAAATTTTGGTAGCTTTGTACTCCTTTGATCGAGAATTGAGGGAGGGTGCCTGCTTTCGTGGCGCGAAAGGATTGCTCGGCTGCCTGAGCCTTGGCGACCTTGGCCAGTAAGTCTGGTTTCTGCTTCAAGGCTGCCTGCACGAATTGGTCAAGGGGGGCCTGAAGGCGACCGTCCAGACGGGAGAAATCGTAACTGGCGACTTGTAATCCGCATTCCGGTTGTGCACCGATGATTTGGATTAGATTCAGCCTTGCCACCTCCCAGTTGGAACGAGCGTTGACGAGATCGAATGCGGCTTGAGCTCTGGCCTGTTTGGCTTGAAGCAGGATGGGTTCAGTCAGCAGTCCTTGGTCGTACTTCGCCTGTGTGGAAGCCAGAATATCTTCCGCTGACTTTGCGGAGATCTCGGCAGTTTCGATCAGTCGCCGATCGGTCTCGAGCGTGTAGTATGCCTGAGTGACTTGGAAGGTGATTTGCTGGTGTGTGGCGTTGAAGGAGAGATTGGCGGCGGTCTGGGTGCGCTTTGCGGCCTTTGTGTTAGCGATCCTCTGGCCGAAGTCAAAGAGGGTGTAGCGCAGGTTCACCCCCGCACTCAGGTTGCTGTAGGTACCACTTGCATTATCGTTGAAATTCACGGGTACAACGATACCGGACTGACTTCTTGCTCCCGTGAGGTCTTGGCTCCAGTACCCTCCGCCGTAACTACTCGTCACTGTGAGTGTTGGATAAAACTGAGCCTCGGTCATGCCTGTGGAAGCAGCGGCCTGGACAGCGGTCTCCCATGAGATTCTTGTGGATGGATTATGTCGCTGGGCTAGGTCGACTAACTCTGGAAGTGAGTAGCTCTTTTTTGGATCGATAAAGCTGTAATCATGGAGCTTTGCCATGAGCTCCATTTGTCGTGTCATCTCCGCTGAAGAGGTAACTGCAGTCTGCTTCTCTTTGGAGGAGGGGATGGAGACTGTCTCGCCCGAAGGGCCTGCTGATGCCCGAAGCATTGAGTGATTCATGACGCACGTCATGATCAGTAAGGCCATGCAGACTAAGAAAAGTTTCCTCATCAGCTGGTTAGGTAACGGTGATCCAGTTTACCTGTCGAGTCCCGTTTTACCTTGCTACTCGCTCCGAAGGCATCCTAGCTTGCGAAGCATAAAAGAGTTCATTATTCGCCCCTTTTTTTAAAACTATTTTCATGGCCATCGAAATTAATCAATCGGAGCTTCCTTTGGTCGTTGTCGTGGGCGGTGGATTCGGCGGAACGTCTCTGGTTCACAAACTCCGGTCAGCCCCTGCCCGGATTGCGTTGGTCGACCGGACGAATCATCAGGTTTTTCAGCCCCTGCTTTATCAGGTGGCCACCTCCTCGTTGACCCCATCGGATATCGCTACCCCTCTCCGTGAGAAGTTCCGCAATCAGAAAAACACGATGGTGTTTCTCGGGGAGGTAAACGCAATCGATCCGGTCAAAAAAATGATAACGGTGAGTGGCGAGCAGATTCCTGAACCCTACGACTATCTGGTACTGGCCACCGGTGTTAGGCATTCCTACTTTGGTCACGACGAATTCGCCCCCTACGCGCCGGGTCTCAAGACGTTGGAGGATGCCGAGATCCTGAAGGACAAGATCCTCATGGCCTTTGAAACCTGCGAGTGTCAGCTTGAGCCAACTGCTCATCCGGAACTGCTTACTTTTGTTCTGGTCGGGGGAGGGCCCACCGGAGTGGAACTTGCTGGGGCGATCTCCGAACTTGCCCGTCAATCCCTTGCCACTCAATTCAGGCGTTTTGACCCAACTTCACTCAAGGTCATCATTTTGGATGGTGGTGATCGCCTTATCTCATCATTTCCTCCGGAACTATCCGATAAAGCCAAGAAGCATCTTGAAAAACTGGGAGTGCATGTTCGGCTGCGCACCCGGGTCACCAAGGTTGATGACGAGGGGGTCTGGATCGGTGGGGAACTGATCCGCTCTAAGAATGTTTTCTGGACAGCCGGCGTTCGTCCCAACCCGATTGTCGAGCAACTTGGAGCACCTACGGACAAGGGAGGTCGGATTCTTGTAAATCCCGATTTCTCCGTTCCGGGTTTCCCCGAGTTGTATGTGATCGGCGATGCCGCCAGTTACCCAGATCGAAAGGGTGGTATCCTACCAGGAGTAGCCCAAGTGGCCATGCAGCAGGGGGCTTATGTTGGCAGGTTGATTGAGAGTAAGATCACGAGAACCCCCGCCCCGAAGCCGTTCGTTTATTTCAACAAAGGCAATCTTGCCGTGATCGGCAGGTTTTATTCAGTAGTCGATTCGATGGGTGTGCGGTCCGCAGGATTTTTTGCCTTCCTCATTTGGGCCCTGATCCACATTCAGTTCCTTCCTTCATCCGAAAACCGTGTCGGAACGTTCCTCAAGTGGTTGTGGTGGCTTGTCACCGGAAAACGCGCGGGTCAGACCATCGTTAATGCCTCCAGGAACGTCATGAAGCGGCTGTCTTAATCGTATTCCATGAAAAGAGAGATCTCTATTCTATTGCTTCCCGGAAGCCTTCTGATGATGACCGGATGCTCCTGCATTCCGGCAATCGGAGGGGCTTATTTTCCTGCGTGGCTTCTTTCGATTCTCATCGGCTGGGTTCTCTCCATGATCGTACGGTTTATTATGGTTAAGGTGGGCCTTGATGGATGGATCCGGCCTCGCTCTATCGGCTATCCCTGCCTGAATGTTTTCTTCACCCTGCTGGTCTACCTGATCTTTTTCACCCACTGAATGCCATGACTACCGAAGAGAAAATGAATCCTACTGGCTTGGCTCAAGACCCTGAGGACCGTCACTCCCGAAAGGCTGTTCTAGGGGCAGTGATCGGTTGGAGTTTCGTGATCTTGGCGATCATTGCCGCAGTGATCACCTATTTTTGGAACTCCCGAAATCCCCGCTGTAACAACGGCGTACTTATGGCTGACATGATCGGAATCGCCCCGCGTGTCACTGGCCCGATCAAGGAACTTCCAATCAAAGACAACCAATTCGTCCAGCGCGGTGATCTACTTTTTGAGATCAACCCCGCCCCTTATGAAATAGCCGTGCAATCGGCTAAGGCCAACTTGGCTATGGCTGAGGGAGCGCTCACCAATGCGGGTTTGCAGATTGCCGCTCAGGGGGATCAGGTCAAGTCTGCCGAAGCCTCCTTGGCTCAGGCTCTGGCAAAGCTTGCAACCGCCAAGGACAACTACGACCGCATCGCCCCGCTGCTGGCAAAGCATTATGCCAGCGCCCAGGATGTAACCGATGCGAAGAACTCCGTGCAGGCTGCTCAGGCAGGAGTAGCGGTCTCTCAGGCTCAGATTCTCTCAGCTCAATCTTCCGTACTCAACATCTCGGAGGCCCAGGCCAAGCGTGATGTCGCCGCTGCGGCACTCGCTCAAGCCGAGCTTAATCTTCAATATTGCACCGTAAAGGCTCCCTTTGATGCCTTGATTTCGCAGATGAGTATTTCCAGAGGTGCCTTCGCGATGGAGGGGCGCCAAGTCTTTACCTTGATCGATATTCACTCCTGGTGGGTCTGCGAGCCGTTTCGCGAAGGGCAGCTCCAGCGGATGAAGATTGGTGACCCTGCGTCCGTGGAGCTAAAAACTGCCGCAGGTAAACTCTTCAATGGGACGGTGGAGAGCATCGGATGGGGTGCCACTCCGCAGACCTTGCAGAATAGCATCCTACCCGTGATCCCGCAGGCGCTGGATTGGGTTCAGTTGGAACAGCGCTTTCCCGTGAGGATAAGGCTAGCCGACGGCGTTCCTACGGAAATCCTGCGAGTTGGGACCACGGCTGCCGCCACCGTCAAGACAGGCCGTTAATTCCCATGGGATCTCCCATCGGCACGATGCTCCGGTCGGGGAGTGGCGGATTCACCATAGCCGGATTTTTTCGGCAGGTCCTCGAGGAGTTGAGGCCGTTACCCGACCGCTGGGGCGGGACGATGAGGACAGTTATTGCCTGCCTGCTGGTCTGGGTCATCGTGCTGACCTTCCGTAACCCGATGGGAGACTTCAGCGTGTTCCTGGTCTTTATTCTGCTGCAGAGGAACAAGACGCTGTCCCGGCTTGTGGCGGTCTTCCTGATTCTCGCCCTGATCGTCGCCTCGCTCTGGATTTTCGCGATCGCCTGTCTCTCTTGGAATATCTCATGGCTCAGGATTCTGCTCTGGGGGGGGATGTTTTGGCTCAATTACTACCTCATGAGCCGCCTCCCGAAGCTGAGCATCGTGTTCATGCTTCCGATCTCTTTCGCATCGATCTTCTGCTTCAGCTTTGACCAAGATCCCAACCCGAACACCATCATCAGCCAGCTCGGATGGGTCTGGTGCGCCGTGGGGTTGACGATTTTGGGCTCTTTTCTGGTCGAGTATCTCTTCGGTGCTCCAACCGCGATGGATCTGCTGCGGTCCGAAGTGCGGAGGGGGCTGAACCGTGTCGAAACCCATTGCCTGAAAAGAGCCGCCGGGAAACTCTCTCCACTCACGCTGGGGGTGAACGCGGGCGTAGCCCAGGATCAGGCCAAGATGCTCATGAAATTCGGTGTCCTGACCCCCCTCCAGCGAGAGAACTGCCACCGGATCCTAAAAGCGGTGGGGGCAATCGACCGGATGGCCTTCGAGGGAGATCTCTCCCTACCCCCCGATGCCACGACTCAGAACGATTGGCTTCGTGTGGCGACCCATCTGCATCAGCTTCGGAAGCGTCTTTTCAAACCCGTTGCGCACCATTCGGAGTCTCTTGGGGAGATGGATCGGGAAGGTCAGGGGGTTGGTGCCATTACCGACACGAAGCTTGATGGAGCGATGAGGGCATTACTGGATGCCGAGGCATGTCTCGATGCATCAGGACCCGGAACCAAGGATGCCAAGGTTTCCGAAGAACCTGCTGCGCCAGCTAGAAAAGATTTCACTGATGCGGAGTTTGCCACTAGGGCGACCGCTGCGACGATGGCCTGCTACATGTTCGCCAGCATGACCGACTGGAGCGGCATCCACACCTGCATGATCACTTGCGCCGTCTCAGCCATGAACAATGTCGATTCGCAGGTCTTCAAGCAGCGGCTTCGCATCATCGGAGCCTCAATCGGGGGACTGATCGGATTCCTAGCGATGTTCTTAATCCCCTACATGGACAATCTCATGGGGGTTCTGCTGATCATGGGTGTGGCCGTGGGAATCAGTGCCTGGGTCTCCATGGGTCGTGAAAAGTACTCCTACGTGGGCCTGCAGATGGGGATTGCCGTCGTGATGCTCATCGCCCAGGACCCGCATGCCACGACGGAGTTCACGATAATCAGGGACCGTCTTGTCGGGATTCTTCTTGGGCTTGTGGCGATGCGCTACGCCTTTATCTGGTGGACGCCCAAATACATCCGTGGAGTGGAACCTGCCGCCGCGCCGCGTCTCAGTCCTATCTAATCGATGGCTTCCCCCTTGCTTTGGGGCTCGGGGAAACTAAAGTTTTATCATGCGCGTAGGACTTGCAACAGATCACGGTGGCTTCGAACTTAAGGAAGAGCTGGTAGCCCAGCTTAAGGCTGCCGGGCATGAGGTTGTCGACTTCGGGGCCCATGAGTTGAACCAGGGCGATGATTACCCGGATTACGTAACACCTCTCGCCCATGCCGTGGTGGCCGGAGAGGTAGAGCGCGGCATTGCGATCTGTGGCAGCGGCGTCGGAGCCTCGGTCTGCGCCAACAAGATCGAGGGAGTGCATGCCTGCCTGATTCATGATCATTTCTCAGCGAAGCAAGGGGTCGAGGACGACCACATGAATATCCTCTGCATGGGTGGCCGCACGGTCGGTCCTTGCGTGGCCTGGGATCTTGTGGAGACGTTTCTTAATGCCGAGTACAGTCAGGAACCCCGCCACCTGCGCCGTCTTGCCAAGGTGGCCCTTCTAGATTCAAGAAAGGTTTGAACGAGACTGTCGCCAATCAGACCGTAGTTTTTGAGGGCAACTGGGTTGCCTGTCCCTATTGCGAGGCGCCCTGCCTTGAGAGGGAACTTCTCCCGGGACAGGAGCTCATCTGCAGTCGATGTGATACAACGGTGATGATTCACATCCCCAGGCGTTCATTGCAGCCTCCCTTTGCGCTTTCGCTTACCGGTCTTTTTCTCCTGCTGCTTGCCAGTACGACACCCATTCTAACGTTCGAAGTCGTGGGAAGATCGCAGGCCGACTATATGATCACCGGTGTCATCGAGTTATGCCGTCAGGGATATTTCCCCATCGGTCTTCTGGTCTGTTTCTGCGGGATTATTGCTCCCGCCCTGTTTCTTTTTTGTGCTTTCTATCTTGGGTTTGCGGTCGTCCTAAACATGCGGCCCCCGGGTTTGAGCTTTGTCACCACCATCGCCCTTGCCGTGAGACCCTGGAATCTGATCCCGGTTTACTCAATCGCCACGGTGGTTGCGGTGGTCAAACTAGAGATGCTTGGAAATGTAGCTTGGCAGCCGGGAGCACGATATATTCTCGGAGTGGCGGTCATGTCGATTCTTTGCGAGCAAATCTCGAATAGGCAAATGGCCATCGAACAATTGAAGAAAATGGGAATCCTGAAGAAAGAATGAACCTGTCAGACCGATCGCGCGTTCATCTCTCCCGATCCCTTGTTGTCACTGGGTTGATTCTCTATATTCCTTCGAACGTCATGCCCGTCATGACGATGTCGATCGTCGGACACGTTGAGCCCTTGACTGTCCTTGGAGGAGTTGTGGAACTCTACGACTCCGGTCTGACGCTCATTGCGGGAGTGGTCTTTTTGGCCAGTTTCATCCTGCCCCTTGCAAAACTGGCGGCTTTGGCATGGGTTCTTTTTCTGCATGGTTCACCTTCCTTGCGGCGTGAACGAAGCAAGGTCTTCAAGATCGTCCACATGATCGGAAGCTGGTCGATGATCGACATTTTCCTTCTTGCTGTCCTCGCCGCAGTCGGCCAATTAGGGGCACTGGCCTCCGTGCGGGCGGAGCCGGGGTGCGTTGTTTTTGCCCTGGTGCTTCTTTGTAGTCTTGTGGCCGCTGAAATTTACAAACCCCGCCTGATCTGGGAAGATACTTGGGAAACCACTGAATAAATCGCATGAACACTCCGTCTCATCCACAGAAAGACCACGGGGTTATCGTGCCGAAGAAACGCTTTCAGATCTCCTGGGTCTGGCTGTTTCCAGTCATGGCTGCTTCGGCTGCGGGATATATGTTCGCCCACGAGTGGTTCAGCCAGGGGCCTGAAATCACGATTAATTTTTTAAATGCTCCTGGAATCAGGGCCGGAAAGACAGCATTGATCTACCGAGGGGTTGTCGCCGGTGAGGTCAACGCGGTGGATCTCGATTCAAAACTTGAAAAGGTTGAGGTTCACGTACGGTTGAAAAAATCTGCCGAGGGAATTGCCTGCGAAGGGTCTACTTTCTGGATCGATCAGCCGGTGATCAGCTTGAGCGGCGCTTCCGGGATCGACTCGCTTATCAACGGAAACTCCATCCAAGCATCGATGGGTAAAGGCTCATTTTGTGCCCGTTTCACAGGGTCTGAAAATGCTCCGGTCGTCTCTCTAAACAAGATCCATGACCTGATCAGGTTACGAGGGGCCATCGCTCCTTATTTGGATGCAGGGTCACCGGTCTACTTCCGTGGAGTTGCTGTGGGTGTCGTCAAGACAAAGGGCTTGGACGAACACAAGCAGCCCTATCTTGATGTTCTTATCGACGAACAGTATGAAGATCTTCTCCGCACCAACGCGAGATTCTGGGTCATGAAACCCACCGATGTCAAAGTCGGCTCAGGCATCTTGCAAATCGACTTCACCGGGCTCAAGACACTGCTCTTCGGCGGTATTTCGTTCGACTTTTTCGGTGCTCAAGGTGATGTGATTAGCGGATCTCCGGAGTTTCAGTTGTTTGCCAGCTCTTCTGCAGCCAAAGCCACTTCCACACCGATCACGCTGGAGTTCAAGGATGGCCAGGGAATTTCGGAGGGTGACACGCAGTTGCGTTACCTGGGAATCCCAGTCGGTTTCGTGGAAAAAGTCACACCAAGGGAAGGCAAGGTTGTCGTCGAGGCCAGGCTGCAGCCCGGATACGACCTATTGCGCCGCAAGGGGTCCCTCTTCTCTGTCGTGCGTCCAACCCTCTCGCTGCAAAAGTTCAGCGGGATCGAGTCTCTTGTGAGCGGTGTCTACATTGACTGCAATCCCGGACCGAAAGGCCCCGAGAGTTCGCGGTTCAGCGGCATCAATCAGGAGGATTCCGAGATGATTGATTACCAAAAGGATGGATTTGAAGTCGTTCTCGTTGCCCCATCCTCAAAAATCGGAGTGAGTACTCCGGTGATTTATCGAGGAGTTATTGTTGGTAAGATTACCAGGAAGGATTTGGCCCCCGGCGGAGGTGCGGTCAGGTTGACCGCCTCGATCAAACCTAGATATGCATCGCTCCTGCGTCAGAATAGCCGTTTTTGGAACGCCGCTTCCATGAAGATTTCGGGTGGACTCATTTCCTTGAACGTGCAGTCTTCTGTTTTGGAATCAAAGGGGTTGGGGGGTGTTGAATTCTCGACGCCATCCGGGGATGCCGCCGGCGGTGCGATCAAGGAGGGCTATCAATTCGATCTTTACGATTCCCCGAAAAAAGAGTGGCTCCAGTGGGCTCTTCCTTAAACTCTCAAATCCAAGGGAGTCATCGACCTTGTTATCGGGGGTTGAGTTTGCAAAGCGGGATGAGTTGTGGGATGATTTCATCGTGATCAGCATATCAATCGCTTTCATGGACTACGCATTCCGCGCTGGCGCCTCACTTCTTCTTGACCTCTAATTCAGTAGGGGCGGCCTTTGGTCCGGTCGTTCCGGATCACTTTCCCATGAACAACGACAGAGTTCTTATATTCGACACGACGCTGCGCGACGGCGAGCAGTGCCCCGGAGCCTCCATGAATCTTCGTGAGAAGCTGGAGATTGCCCGCCAGCTAGAGCGCCTGCAGGTCGACATCATCGAAGCAGGGTTTCCTGTTATAAGTGACGGTGATTTCGAAGCGGTGAAGGTGATTGCAGGGGAGATCAAGGGGCCCGTCATCGCCGGACTTGCACGTTGCGTTCCGAAGGATATCGAGGCGGCCGGTCTTGCCCTGCTACCCGCAGGTGACCGAGCTCGCATCCATGTCTTCCTGGCTACCTCCAAGATTCATCGCGAACACAAGCTCAAGAAGGCCAATGAGGAAATCATCCGTCTGGCCGTTGAGGGAGTGAGTCAGGCCAAATCGATGGTCTCTGATGTGGAGTTCTCCCCCGAGGATGCCTCGCGCACTGAACCGGAGTTCCTGTCCGAGGTCGTTCAGGCTGCCATCGAGGCCGGCGCCACCACGGTGAATATCCCCGATACGGTCGGCTACGCCATGCCGGGCCAGTACGCCGACCTGATCACCTATCTGCGCAAGCATGTCCGCGATATTGAGAAAGCGGTCATCAGCGTCCATTGCCACGATGATCTCGGCATGGCGGTGGCCAACTCATTGGCCGCAGTCCAAGCCGGCGCCCGGCAAGTCGAGGGAACCTTCAACGGTATTGGCGAGCGGGCCGGCAATGCAGCGCTTGAGGAGGTTGTCATGGCGATCAAAACACGCCCCGACGTCTATGCCGGACTCTTCACGGGGATAGCCACTAAGGAGATCCTCAAGACTTCCCGTTTGATCAGCAGACTGAGCGGACTTCAGGTTGCTCGCAGCAAAGCGATCATCGGTGAGAATGCCTTCGCCCATGGATCCGGCATCCATCAAGACGGCATCTTGAAGATGCGCGAGACCTACGAGATCATGGATCCGCGTGATGTCGGTTGGGGAGGTACTGATCTGCCGCTGACCAAGCATAGTGGTCGCCACGCCATGGTGGCTCGTCTCGAACAACTTGGCTTGACCCTCACCGAGGCAGAGATTGCCCCGATCTTCATTCGCTTCAAGGAACTCGGGGACAAGAAAAAGTTCGTCTACGACGACGATCTGGTGGCCCTTGCAGGTGATGCCGTTGCAGGCGAGACAGGTGCTTACGCCCTGGAATCGCTCTATGTCGTTTGTGGTGGAAGCACGGTCCCGACTGCCACGGTCAAACTGCGTCACGGTGGAGAAATTCTTGAGGAATCTTCTCCCGGCAACGGAGCTGTCGATGCTGCCATGAAGGCGATCGACCTGATTGTGAACAAGACCGGTCATTTGGTGGTCTACCTGGTCGAGGCTGTCACCGAGGGCCAAGATGCACTTGGTGAGGTCACGCTCAAGGTTGATTTCGGAGACGGGCGACTCATCACAGGGAAGGGCGCCTCCACGGATGTCATCGAGGCCTCCGCCCGCGCCTACGTGAACGCGATCAACCGCGTGCTCGTAATGCAGCAAACCATACCCAGCATTGAGATTGAGATGCCAAGAGTTTGAGATCTGAACCCTAAAACCTGAGATAATTCAGCACCCTAAAACCCCATTACCTATTCCTGATAGCCCATAGCCCATAGCCCATCATCCCATGAACAAAACACTCCTCATCATCCTTGGCATTCTCGTTCTCATCATTCTTGCTGCTGTCGGAAGTTACAATGGCCTGATTGGTAGTTCCCAAGCCGTCGATGCCTCCTGGGCTCAAGTCCAGAATGTCTACCAGCGCCGCGCTGACCTGATCCCGAATCTAGTGCAGACCGTGCAGGGGGCTGCAAATTTCGAAAAGTCAACCATCGTTCAAGTCACGGAGGCCCGTGCTTCCGTTGGCAAGGTCAACATCAACCAGAACCAGGCACCCACCGATGCCGCACAACTTGCCCAGTACCAGCAGGCACAGGGGCAGCTCGGCACCGCGCTCTCCCGTCTCTTGGTCGTGGCGGAGAATTATCCTGACCTGAAGGCGACTGCAAACTTCCGTGACCTGCAGGCCCAGCTTGAAGGAACTGAGAACCGGATCACTGTCGAGCGTAGTCGTTTCAACGCCACCGTGCAGGCTTACAATACGAAGATCAAGACCCTGCCAACCGTCTTCTTTGCCGGATTCCTCGGCTTCCAGCCGAAGCCCTATTTCCAGGCAACCGCCGGGGCTGAAACCGCTCCTGCTGTGAAGTTCGACTTTGGGGCAGCTCCGACACCTGCAAAATAAGTTCGAAGGAGCTTCATCATGTTCTATCGCCTTTCCCTTGCTCTGCTGCTCCTGCTTGGGATGGGTGGAGTGAAGGTTATGGCGGAGTCGTTGCCGCCTGCCCCTACGCAGTATGTGACCGATGAAGCTGGGGTGATTGCTCCGGCTCTCGTGTTACAGCTTAATCAGCGTCTTGCAAAATTTGAGAAGCAGACTTCAAGCCAGATCGTCGTGGTGGTCTATCCGAAGCTCCCCGAGGGAACCTCGCTGGAGGATTACACACAGCAGCTTTATACGACTTGGAAGATCGGTCAGAAAAAGACCTCCAACGGGGTCCTGATCCTGACATTCATTCAAGATCACAAGATCCGCATTCAACCGGGTTACGGGTTGGAGGGGGCGATGCCTGATGCCCTCTGCAGCAGGATCATCCGCGAAACGATGGCCCCCGCCTTCCGTGCCGGAAATTACGGGGTCGGCCTTGCTTCAGGGATCACTGCAGTGATGCAGGCCACAAAGGGAGAGTACAAGGGAACGGGGCCTGCGAACGGGAAGCCCACCACCTGGAAGGATTTTCTTTTTTCTCCGCTCGGGTTTTTCCTATTTGTCATCCTGGTGCTTATGATCGCTGGGCGCAACCGCCGTGATGTCGGGCCGGGATCGGGTAACGGAATGGGTATCGGTTCCGCTGCTGCCACGGGCTTCATTCTGGGCGGTTTGGGAAGCGGATTTGGAGGAGGTCGGGGTGAAGGCGGCGGTGGAGACTCCGGGGGCTTCTCTGGCGGTGGAGGGGATAGTGGAGGCGGCGGTGCCAGCGGTGATTGGTAATCATGGATTTTAAATCCCTCAGTAAGCAAAGATTCGAAGAGCGCCGCCATCTCATCGGTGGGATCGTGCTGCTTAGCCTGGTCTTTTTTGGAAATTATCTTCCCATCAACTTTTGCCTACTGCTGATGCTTTGTGTGGCATTGATGGGGGTTTATTCTTTTTCAGGATTCAGGAGTGCGGTCGCGATTTCCTGTGGATCCTTTTTCTTATCGTTCATCCATCTTTTCTCAAGGCACTTTAAATCAGCCGATGGGGTTTTTGTCGGTATTTCCGATTCACTGGAACTCTGCTTGGAGAGCAGTGTTTTCTGCTGCATGTTGTTCGGATCATTTCTTTGGGTTCGCTCGATCCTGCAGTCAAGAAAGGCCGGCTTCGACGAAGTGCTCGGTGCCTTCAATCTCTATATTTGGATCGCTGTCATCTATGCCTGCCTCTACACGATCGTTTCCAAATTTAATGTGAACGCTTTTCAACTTCAGCATCAACTAGTCAAGGGCTTCAATGCGAAAGAGATGATGAGCAACTTCAATCAACTCTTCTATTTCAGTTTCTGTACCCAGACGACCCTCGGTTACGGTGATATTGTTCCTGTTTCCCATCTGGCCAGAGCCCTGGCTATCACCCAAGCTATGATTGGACAATTCTATGTGGCGGTGGTGCTGACCTATATTCTCAATCTCTGGATTCAGGATCTGGGACACCATGTCGACAAGAATATCCCGCACCCAAAGGACAATTCCTCGGTGCGGAAGGATAAGGCACGTCCTCCCTCTTCTACCGACTCGATTTAGCAAAGTATCTCTCATTTTCTCCAAGAAGTCTTGGAAAGCCCTCTTCGCTTCTGTAATGATCACCAACCCTCCGTATTAATAAAAAATCATGACGAAAATACCCGCACCTTACGAGCAGACCAGACCGAATCCTTGGCACGATGTGTCCGCTGGAGATAAATCCTCCGAAGGCATCGTTCAGTGCATCATCGAGATCCCGATGGGTAGCTCCAATAAATACGAAATGGACAAGGAGAGCGGGATGTTGTGCCTGGATCGTGTGCTTTATTCCGCAGTCTATTACCCAGCGAATTATGGGTTCATCCCCCAGACCCTGGCCGATGACGGAGATCCACTTGACATCCTTGTTCTTGGTGGTGGCCCTGTGTATCCCCTGACCTTGGTCAAGGCGCGGGCCATCGGCATCATGATCATGAAGGATCAGGATGAACTCGATCACAAGGTGATCGCGGTTCCCGTGGGTGATCCCGAGTACCACAACTGCAAAGATGTGCACGATCTTCCTCCGCACCGGCTTGCTGTGCTGAAGCGTTTCTTTGAGGATTACAAGATCCTTGAGAAAAAAACGGTCGTTGTGGATGACATCCTTCCCGCTAAAGAGGCTCTCCCTGTCATTGCCGAGTCCATTGCGACATATGCAAAATGGAGAGCCGGCGAGCAGGTGATTCTCAACCAGCAGGCATAAAATGGGGACTGGTCTTAGCCAGCCCCATTGTTAGGAAATTCCTGATTGGTCCTGGGTGACCGATAGTGTTGCAGAGAGAGGATTCGCTGACCCTATAGGCTACAAAATAGCAAGGATCATGGAAGGAGGCCTTTCATTGATTTTCCCCATCTTGGGGAATAAACCCCTTTTTTTCTAGTGCCGAGTACCTATTGCCTGATTTCGGCGGTTAACGATCGCACTCGCCGAAGACCATGTCGATCGATCCGAGGATCGTGACGACATCGCCCACCATATGGCCGGGTAGCAGTTTCGGAACGATGCTGAGATTCACGAACGACGGGGCGCGGATGTGCAAGCGATTGGGAACTCCTCCTCCCAAGCTGTGAATATAGAATCCAAGCTCTCCCTTGGGGTTCTCACAGCTGGAGTAGACTTCACCCGCGGGTGCATCGATTCCCTCCGTGGTGATGATGAAGTGATGGATAAGCTGCTCCATTTCCTTGAGGACCTCCTCCTTGGGAGGGAGGGTGCTCTTGCCGTCAACCACATTGATGGGGCCGTCAGGAATCGTGTCGATCGCCTGACGGAGGATGCTCAGGCTCTGGCGCATCTCTTCGATGCGGACCAGATAGCGGTCGTAGCAATCACCCACCGTGCCAACGGGGATGTCAAAATCATACTTCTCGTAGTCTAAATAGGGATGGGCCTTGCGAACGTCGTAGTCGACGCCAGAACCGCGGAGCATCGGGCCCGTGAGTCCATAGGCGATGGCATCCTCCTTGGAAATGATGCCGATGTTGCGAGTGCGATCGATGAAGATCGGATTGCGGGTCAGGAGATTGGCAATCTCATTGAGCGCGATCGGGAAGGAATCAAGGAACTCACGGAGAAGCGCCGGAAATTTCTCGGGTAGATCGCGCACCTGACCACCTACGCGGGTGAAACTGGTGGTGAATCGGGCGCCAGTCAGGAGCTCGCAGAGATTATAAATCTTTTCCCTCTCGGTGAAGGTATAGAGGAAGACGGAGATCGCTCCGATATCCATGGAGCTGGCGCCCAGCCCGAGCAGGTGGGCGGAGATACGAGCAAGCTCGCAACAGATAACGCGGATGGCCTTGCCCCGAGGAGGGAGTTCCCATCCCATGAGCTTCTCGACCGCAAGGGCGTAGGCAACGTTGTTGGCAAGTGGGGCGAGATAATCGAGTCGGTCCGTGTAGGGAACAAACTGATTGTACTGCATGTTCTCGGCGATCTTTTCATCACCGCGATGCAGGTAGCCTACCTCGGGCTTTGCCTTGGTGATCAACTCGCCGTCAAGATCAAGAACGATGCGGAATACCCCGTGCGTGGAGGGGTGGGAGGGACCGAAGTTCAGCGACATCGTTTCTCCCAGCAGTTCACTCGCAGGAAGATGGGCTCCATGCTCCTGGATAGCTTGTTGGGTTCGACCAAGTGCGTCTGGTGCTTCGTAGATAGTACTCGTGCTCACGGGGCTAGATTAAAGAGGATGCAGGAACTTCTTTCCAGCTCTCTTTGGGTGATTTTGGCATTGCTGATAACTATTCTGATTTTTCAGCAGGTATCAGGGATCGCTGGATTGAGGAAAGGGAGGGAGCCTTCATGAAATTTGCAATCGAATCCCAAGTTTGAGCACTTTTTGATCCGATGGGCAGAATATGTCCCGCCCGCTCAATGAGAAGCACTCTGGCACCTGGGATCTGTGAGGCCAACCGGAGTTGGGCTTCATAGGGGGAAGAGTCATCGTGCTCTCCGACAAGCAGGAGGGTGGGGGTCTGGATGGAATCCTTGGCGATTACCGGGATGTCCTTGAGTTGAGCATTGTCGTTGAGAATTCCAGGTTCGCGCGGCGAGAGGGGAGTGATGCTCCGGGCAAGATCTCCAAGAAAGGCTCGCTGGTCTGGGGAGGCCATGGCCTCTGAGGCAAGAGCGTTACATCCACTTGGTTTGAGTGACGATCCGATCTTCATCATCTCGGCAAAGAGTTGTGAGGGATTCATCTTGAGACGGAGCATCAGGAGCCAACACCCCCAGTCCCCGGTGAGATCATGGAAGAGTTTGTAGCCTATCGAGGCAATCGGGTTAAATCCGAGACTAACCGCTAGAGGAGAGAGCAAGACCAGGGAGCCCACCTTATCTGGGTGACGGAGCGCCAGTTGAAGGGCGCAAGGTGATCCCTCCGAGACTCCTAGCACGGCACAGCGACGGATATTAAGATACTGGAGGAGTGAATCAATCGCATCCGCTTGATCCTCTGCGGTAAGACCTGTGAGCAAGGGAGTACGCAGGTATCCTGGTCGGGAGATCGAGAGGATGCGGAAGCCGCGCTTGGAGAGTTCCTTCCCATAGACCAAACCTTGATCATAGCCGCCGGGAGATCCGTGGATCACGAGCGCAACGGGGCCATCACCGCGATCGGCAAACTCCATCACCCCCTGGGGCAGGAGTACCAAGCTGCTGCCAGACTCGAGATCGTCAAGGCGTGTCTTCTTCCACTCCGTGAAGAGTCCCGCTGTACCCAGGAGCAGGAGGGAGATCAGCGTCCATGTGATGATCAACCGGAAGCCGGAGCGTTTCTTCCGACGGAGACGGGAGTTCATGGGCTACAGGCCTTTGGATAAGCGGGTCTTTAGATAAGTGAGTCTTGTGAAGTAGGGGCACCTGGATTTGAACCAGGGACCAACCAGTTATGAGCCGGCTGCTCTAACCGCTGAGCTATACCCCCCTGAGAAAGTGAAAATTTGGAAAATTGAAATATCTAAAAAAGAACCTCTAATCTATCCCTGAATTGCATCGCTGGTCATCCTTAAAATACCGCGATCACCTCTTTGAAGAAACGAGAGATCAGAGTCACGGCGCAGCTTAGTGGTCGTTTGCCTTCGGGGGATTAACGCAATGGATGACAACATGGTTGATTTTTCCGCTGCGCCATATGGTCATGGGAATGCTCTCACCGGCTGTGAGATAGAATGAGGCTTCGAGCAGCTTATCGGGCTGAGTGATCGGTCGGCTGCCAAGCGCAAGAATGATGTCTCCGGATTTCAGCCCTGCAGATTCGGCGGGGCTACCCGGTTCCACCGAAGCGATCCGGGTGGTGGAGTTGTCCTCAGGCACAGCAGCTTCCTCCACCACCGCACCGACCCATCCTTGGTTGATTTTTCCGAAACGGAGTAGATCGGTATGGAGTTTTTCGATTGCTCCGGCAGGTAGGATTCGGCAATCACCGGCCTGTGAGTTGCCTGAAAGAACCATTCCGATAAGGTGCCTATCAAGATCGAAGACAGGGGCTCCAGCCTCACCCTCCGTGAGGGAGATTTTGGCCATATGCTGCGGCAGACGGAAATAAAAGTCCCCCTCATGGCTTTTCGTTCCCGTGATCATTCCAACCGAGATGGCGGGATCCTTATCTCTGGAACATCCGATAGCTAGAGCCGGAGTGAAGGGTGATGGAGTGGGAAGGGCTCGAGGTGAAAAGAAATTTTCTCCGGAGTGAGGCATTTCCCCGATGGGTTTGAGAAAAGCGGCCCCACTTCCTTCATCGATAGCCAGAACATTGCAGGGATACTCCTTTCCATCCTTCACAATAACGATGGAGTCCGATCCCTTGACCAGGTCGGCAACTGTGCAGATCGTGCTTGCAGGATCGACAAAGAAACCTGTTCCATTGAGTTCACCACGGGTATCGGAGCCGCGTACCCTGACAACCGCTCTTGTGCTTTGAATGCTCGCACTACTGATCGCCGAGGCGGCCATGGAGGAGAGTGGGGACATTCCTGATGACGTCCCGGGCCAGTCTCCCGATGAGCCTCCTCTGGAGGCTCTGGCGTATGAAGTGACGGAGCCTGCAACAAAAAAAGTGAGAAGGGAAAGTAACGGCAGTCGTTTCAGGCGCCCTGATGCCATGACCCCATGAGAGGCCGGATCAGAAGCTAAGCGGCGATTCATGGCTCACCGGTCGGGCTTGCAAGAGGTAAGATGGAGGAAAGAGTGTGGATGCATTCTGCGGTTGAATTTGCTGATCCATATTAATCCGGAGTGAGACGGGCTGAATATTATGGATAGTCACCGGCGCTTGGGAATAAGGACGGGTCGGGGTGTAAGAGGCCGAATAGGCACGGGCCATCTCATTTCTCGGTGTCTCACGGATGATGGCTAGACTTGCGATGATCGCAACGGCTGCTGCGCCGGCAAAAGCCATGGCGGGAACGCGGAACTCCGGGATCAGTCCTAATAGGCGTTCCATAATTAGGGTCGAGAGCGGCAGGTTGAGAAGTTCGGCCCGCTGCCTTCTATGAAACTCGTGCAGAAAATCCTGATAGTATCCCTCGGGGGGTTGTTCGTACCGCTTGAGTTTAATGATCTTGTGCATCGGTTCGTGATTCATACTGTTTCTTTTCGAATCCTAGATTAATTCCTCTTAAACTCATGCAGGGAGTTTTGCAACAGGCGGTGAGCGTAGAAGAGTCGGGAACGCACGGTACCCTCGGAGATCTTGAGGATTTTTGCAATTTCGGCATGGGCTATTCCTTGAATATCGAACATGGTTACGACGATTCTATGGTCATGAGACAGCTTCTGCATGGCGGCGTTCAATTTTTTTTGCAGTTCATGGATTGAAACCTCCTTGGTCGGATCTCCATTGCTCGTTGCTGCGATAAAGTCCGGGTCGTTTTCGATATTGCTATCGGGGTCGTTCAGGCTGGGATGCTGTCGTCGGTTGCGCTTCTTGAGGAAGTTGATCGTCATGTTGACAGCGATCGAGTGCATCCAGGTGTAGAAGCTCGAGTTGCCTCGGAAGTTCGCCATCGAGCGGTAGGCTTTTGAAAAAATATCCTGGAGCAGATCGTTCGTGTCCTCGTGGTTGGAGGTCATGTGATAGACAAGTCCGTAGAGTCGTGGTGTGTACTTGACGATCAGTTCGTCGAACGCTTCCGGGTCACCCCCCTGGGTGCGCGCGACCAATTCCATGTCGTTGTTGAGGGGAGAATCCAAGTCGGCGGTCATGGGAGCACAATTTACTTAACAGCAGGCGGGAAATCGGGGAAACGCTTTCCGAGGAAATTTTGGATTTTCAGGAGGCCACATGTTTTTTTTCCTTATTCGTGTTTCCGATTTGAACCTGACATGGATTCCCTCTATATATTTTATTTTATGACCAGTCCGGTAAATCCATCGAAAGCGGCGAAAAAAAACTGTGGCTGCTGCCTACCTCTATTTTCCTCATCGATCGGACGCAAATGGATCGTCGCCATCACCGGCATCGTGTTGGTTCTCTTCGTGATCGGGCATCTCTTGGGCAACCTCTCGATCTTCGTTGGTCCGGATGCGATGAATGCCTACGCAGCCTTCCTCAAGAGCACCGGTGAGCTTCTCTGGGTTGTGCGCATTGTCCTGCTCACCTGCGTGGTGCTTCATATCTGGCTTACGATCACTCTATGGCGTGAGAATCTCGCAGCCCGTCCTCAGAAGTACGCAGTAAAGAATGACCTCGGCACCACAGTCTACGCGCGCCTCATGAGGATCTCGGGTCTGACCGTGCTCTCCTTCGTTCTCTACCATCTGGCCCAGTTCACCTGGCAGGCTTTTAATCCAGAGTACAAGACTTGGATTGATCCTCAGGGACGCCATGATGTCTATCGCATGGTGGTGACCGCCTTCGAATGCCCCCTTGTGAGCGGCTTCTACATCCTTTCAGTTGGTCTGCTCGGCATGCATTTGAGCCATGGGATTGCCAGCCTCTTCCAGACCTTGGGGCTCACGACCGAGAAGCTACGTCCTGTTTTTGAAAAGGGTGGTCTGATCGTGGCCTGGATCATTTTCCTCGGGTTCGCCTCTATCCCCACGGCCGTCCTTCTGGGGTTAGTGAAGTACTCCACCAGCATGCCTTCCTGCTCCTTCTGCCACTAATTTCTAGCCCTAACTTTCCTGACCATGATTCTTGATGCCAAAATCCCCGAAGGTCCGATTGAGAAGAAATGGACCTCTTTCAAGAACAATGCCAAGCTCATCAGCCCGGCGAACAAGCGGAAGTTCAAGGTCATCGTCGTCGGCACGGGACTAGCCGGTTCCTCGGCCTCTGCTACACTCGCGGAGCTTGGGTATCAGGTGGAGACCTTCTGCTTCCACGACAGCCCCCGCCGCGCCCACTCGATCGCAGCGCAGGGTGGCATCAATGCCGCCAAGAACTATCAGAACGATGGAGATAGTGTTTGGCGCCTCTTCTACGACACCATCAAGGGAGGGGACTTCCGCGCCCGCGAGGCAAATGTCTACCGTCTTGCTGAAGTCAGCGGCACCATCATCGACCAGTGCGTCTCCCAGGGCGTTCCCTTTGCCCGTGAATACGGTGGAGAACTTACGAATCGTTCTTTCGGGGGAGCCCAAGTCTCCAGAACATTCTATGCCAAAGGGCAGACCGGCCAGCAGCTCTTGCTCGGGGCCTACTCCGCCCTGAGTGCTCAGATCGGCCTTGGTCGGGTCAAGATGCATGAGAACTCCGAGATGCTCGACCTTGTTCTCGTCGATGGACACGCGAAGGGGATCGTCACCCGTGATCTGGTCACTGGTGAAATCAAGACCCATGCAGCCGACACAGTGCTCCTCTGCACGGGCGGCTATAGCAATGTTTACTATCTCTCGACGAACGCCCGTGGGTCGAATGTCACCGCCACCTGGCGCGCCTACAAGCGTGGTGCCGCCTTCGCGAATCCCTGCTACACCCAGATTCACCCCACCTGCATTCCCGTCGCTGGCGACTACCAGTCCAAGCTAACCCTCATGTCCGAGTCCCTCCGCAATGACGGACGCGTCTGGGTTCCGAAGAAGAAGGGTGACACCCGCGCCCCGCAAGAGATTCCAGAGGAGGAACGCGATTACTATCTCGAGAGGAAGTATCCCAGCTACGGCAACCTTGCCCCTCGCGACATCGCCTCCCGTAGTGCCAAGGAAGTCTGTGACGAAGGACGCGGTGTTGGCCCCGGGGGACTCGGGGTCTACCTTGACTTCTCAGCCGCCATCGCCCGTCTCGGTGAGAAGACCATCCGCGAACGCTACGGCAATCTCTTCGAGATGTACGGCAATATTACAGGAGAGAGCGCCTACGAACGCCCGATGCGCATCTATCCAGCTGTTCACTACACGATGGGTGGGCTCTGGGTGGATTATAATCTCATGAGCACCATCCCGGGACTTCATGTTCTCGGTGAGGCTAATTTCTCCGACCATGGCGCGAATCGCCTTGGTGCTTCGGCCCTCATGCAGGGACTCTCCGACGGCTACTTCGTGATCCCGAATACACTCGGTGAGTATCTCTCCACGCAGTTCGGGAAAAAAATCTCGACCGACATGCCCGAGTTCAAGAAGACCGAGCAGGAAGTCCGAGATCGCGTTGAGAGACTTCTGGCGGTCAAGGGTAACGTGCCCGTCGATGAGTTTCACCGCCAACTCGGACTCATTATCTGGGATGAGTGTGGCATGGCCCGTAGCGAGGCGGGCCTCAAAAAGGCAATTGCTGATGTCAGGGCTTTGCGTGAGCGTTTCTGGAAAGAAGTCGCGATTCCCGGCACTGGTGCCGAGCTGAATCAGTCGTTGGAGCGTGCCGGCCGCGTCGCCGACTTCCTGGAGTTTGGCGAGCTCATGTGTATCGATGCATTGACACGTGAGGAATCATGCGGAGGTCACTTCCGTGTGGAGCATCAGACCCCTGAGGGCGAGGCGCTGCGCCATGATGATAAATTCGCAGAGGTCTACGCCTGGATGTTCCAAGGTGAGGGTAGCGAACCGGAGCTTATCAGGGAACCGCTTCATTACGAGGCCGTCCACCTCGCCACCCGCAGCTACAAGTAATCGACGATAACCCTACGATTTACGACTATGAGCACCATGGATTTTCATCTCAGACTCTGGAAGCAGAAGTCCGCCGCCGATAAAGGCGAATTCATCAAAATTCACGCC
>CANKWU010000010.1 GCA_947487385.1 Spartobacteria bacterium | reverse complement strand
GAGTTTAAGGAGCAGTCCGTTCATGAAGCCATTTAGCTTCGGTGCGTGCGAAATGTATACTTGAAAACCGCACACACTTCTTCTTGTGGCTCCCCCAGAGGGGGAATTTATTATTGAAAGGGTGGAGGCGAGGGGAGTCGAACCCCTGTCCCCGGAACTTATCAGGCACCCGTCCACATGCTTGACCGCACTTTGAATTTAAGGGGTCTGCCACGGTGCGGCACGCTGCTTTCCCCCGATCGACCACGAAATCGATTCACCCCCCGGCGCGGTCTTTCCGCCTGAGGGCCATCCTACTGGCGTCGCCTTCACACTTAGTAGGCGTCAGTGTGTCAGCGTCACAGCCTTAGGCTGCGAGAGCTAGATTTTCGTAATCTGCGTTTAGTTTTTGTGACTCGATTTTTTACGAGGCCAACGAATCATCCTCGGCATGCAGAATGCGTAATGAGCTTCGAGTCGAAACCAGTACGCCCCCCTATCAAGACTAGAATTTGCCACACGGAATGGTCATTCGCAAGAGCGAATGAGTGCTGATCGGAGATAGGAGATGGTAAACGGGCCGATCGCCCCCAATAACCGCTATGCCATTACTGATTGCCTACTTCAGGAACCTAATCGTCATCGGGTAGTGATAGGTTTCCCCATTGCTTGTGCGGACGGCTGCAAGGATCGTGTAGACAAGCCAGATGATCAAAAGAACGGGCAGAATCAGAAATCCGATCAGTAACCAGCAAAGCGCTCCGGCGATGAGAAAATAGATACTGAAGGAGATCTGAAAATTCAGCACCTCCTTGCCTGTGATGTCGATTTGAGGACTATCGGCCCGTTTGATCAGCCAGATCACCAGCGGGACGATGACGTGGGCCAGAGTGAAGCCTAAGACGATGCCTGAGAGTCCCGAGAGATGCAGGGCGATGCAGCAGGAGCGGTAGGACTCGTTGGAATTTTCGATGGGAGCGAGAGGGGGAGGTGTCTCCATTGGCTAAAAAGACCCTCAAATCGCCGGCATTGCAAGTGACAAGTTGCCCTCGATATCCTACTTCATTTCGTTTTTGCTTCCCTTCATTGTTGCCAAGGGTGTCTCACTTAGGTTGACTATCTGAACGCCGTTTTTAAAGGCGAATTTTTTTTATGAGCGAACGCAGAGTTGTCATCACCGGTATCGGAGTTATCAGTCCAGTTGGTTCGGACCTTGATACCTTCTGGAAGAATCTTACTGAGGGTAGGTCCGGTATCACCCGTTACGAGAATTTCGACTCGACCGGATTCGATTGCCTGATCGCCGGAGAGGTGAAGGGATTCGAGCCGACCAACTGGTTCAAGACCCCTAAGGATGCGCGTCGGGCCGATCGTTTCGCGCAGTTCGCCATGGCTGGGACCAGACTGGCCCTGGATGATTCCGGGCTCGATCTCGAGACGATCGACAAGGAACGTTTCGGAGTCATCGTCGGTAGCGGCATCGGGGGTTTCCAGAGTCTTGAGACCGAGGCTCGTAGGCTCGTTGAGAAGGGGCCTTCCAAGCTCTCCCCCTTCACCATTCCGATGATCATCAGCAACATGGCCAGCGGTCTTATCTCCATGGAGTATGGTTTCAGCGGCCCTAATATGGCGATCGTCACTGCCTGCGCCACGGCCAATAATTCCGTCGGCGAGGCTTGGCGTATCATCAAGTTCGGCGATGCCGACGCCTTTGTCGCAGGTGGAGCTGAGGCGACCATTACACCGCTCGGTGTGGCCGGATTCTCCTGCATGCGTGCTCTGAGCACCAGGAACGATGACCCAGAGAAGGCCTCCCGTCCCTTTGACAAGGATCGTGATGGATTCGTCATGAGCGAGGGAGCAGGTATTGTCATTCTCGAAGAACTCGAGCATGCCAAGAGTCGCGGTGCGCGGATTTACTGTGAGCTTATCGGTTATGGCGCCACGGCTGATGCCTACCACATGACTGCCCCCCGTCCCGAGGGAGAGGGAGCCAGCCGCTGCATGCAGATCGCGATGAAGCATGCCAAGGTTGCTCCGGAAGAAATCGACTACATCAATGCCCACGGCACCTCCACACCGATCGGGGATATCTGCGAGACCAAGGCAATCAAGGATGCCTTCGGTGCCCGGGCCTATAAGGTGCCTGTCAGCTCCACCAAGTCTGTCACAGGTCATCTTCTGGGTGCAGCCGGCGGCATCGAGTTGGCCGCCTGCGCCCTTGCCATGCGCGACGGGATCGTCCCTCCCACGATCAACCTCGACAATCCCGACCCCGAGTGCGACCTCGACTACGTTCCTCACAAGGCACGCGAGGTGAAGGTCAAGGTGGCACTCAGCAACTCCTTTGGCTTCGGGGGGCATAATTCCTCAGTTGTCATCCGCGAGTTTGCTGATTAATAACTCTGTTTTTCCCATGAACCTCAAATACATCCCACTCCGAATTCTCTGGGCCTCCTCAATCGTCCTCACCCTCAACACATCCACCATTATGGCACAAGACGCATCTCCCAACGCATCCTCGAACCTCGCCAAGGGCCAGACCTTCCTGAAAGAGAACGCCACCAAGCCCGGTGTCCTCACTACCCCAAGTGGTCTCCAGTACAAGGTCATCACCGAGGGACATGGCAAGAGCCCCGCAGCCACCGACACAGTCCTCGTCCACTACCGCGGCACCACGATCGATGGGGCGGAGTTCGACAGCTCTTACAAGCGAAACGAGCCCATCTCCTTCCCTCTGAACGGCGTCATCCCTGGCTGGACCGAGGGGGTTCAACTCATGAAGGAAGGTGGCAAAATGCAGCTCTTCATTCCGTCGAATCTCGCCTACGGATCGCGCGGAGCAGGTGGGGTGATTGCTCCAGACAGCACGTTGGTGTTCGACATTGAGCTACTCAAAGTTCAGTAGGACCTTGGAGCGGTAAACATGGGCTATTAACGCGGGGCGTTGTTGCTGCTCGGTCGGCGTAGGATTTGTCTTGCGATCTTCCCAGATCGGCCCTCCTTGCGATGGCTCGGACTGTTCGCCGTCAGATGGTTCGCATGACTAAGTCGCTTTCCTTGGCGTCTGATCTTGAAAGTGACAGGGAACCTCACAACTCCGCCGATTCATAAATTATATTGAGCTTAGCAGGGGTCTTGGACATAAAGAGTCCCATGGTACGTCTTGCTCTCAAGCCTTCCCGTAAGTCTTCCCTCAAGACTCCCTCCAAGCCTTCTTCTAAAACTGCCCTCACACGTTCGGGCAAACCGAGAAAATCCCTACAGAACCATGGCCGCTCCGCCCGCCTGCCGATGTATCGGATGCTTCAGATCCATGAGCTTTTGAAGGAGGGCAAGTTCCCCAACTGTCAGGCTCTCTCCGATGACTTCGAGGTCTCTTACAAGACGGTCCAGCGCGACATCGATTTCATGCGGGATCAGCTTCAGTTACCGATCGAGTACGATAGCACCAACCACGGCTTCATCTACACCAAGGAGGTAATGAATCTCCCTACGGTTGCTCTCAAGGAAGGCGAGGTCGTGGCTCTCCTTGTGGCCCAGAAAGCTGCTGAACAATACCGAGGCACCCCCTTTGAGAAATCCCTTAGGAGCGCCTTTGCCAGACTCGTCGAGGGAATGCCTGCCCGTAGTGAGATTTCCTTGAGCGATCTGAGTGCGGCCGTTTCCTTCCGCCCCTCGGGTCCTCCCTCCTCAGATCTTCAATCCTTCCAGATGCTTTCCAAAGCCCTGTTGGATTCTCACGAGATCTCTTTCGTCTACAAAAAACCAGCTGATGGCAAAGGCACGGAACGAAGCGTTCAGCCCTACCACTTGGGATGCATCGGTGGTGTCTGGTATCTGATTGGATTTGATCTGGGACGGAGCTCGATCAGAACCTTTGCCCTGGCAAGAATCTCTGCTCCTAAAAACCTGCGGAGGAAGTTTACCCGACCGAAGGACTTTTCGCTCGAGGCTATGCTTGGAGACAGCTTCTCGGCCTTTGAGACCAAGAATACCCAAAAGATCCGTATCCTTCTGGATCCCATCGCCGCCGCAATGACTGGAGAACGCCGTTGGCATCCCTCCCAGAAGCTTGTTTTTAGGAAAGATGGATCTGCTGAGTTATTCCTTAAAGTTGGTCTGGCCCCTGATCTGGAAGCATGGATCCTTGGGTGGGGCTCTCATGCCAAGGTTCTTGCTCCCATCGCCCTTCGCAACAGGATCAAGAATACGGCCCAAATGATGGCTGCTCAGTATTGCTGAGCGGGTAGGGGTCAAAACTACTCAAGGCCTTGGACGCTCAGTGTCTATTCGTGCTGCTAGGGTTGCATTCCTATGAACACCAATACCTCAGAAATCGCCTTCATCCTGGACCGCTCAGGATCCATGGTGTCCATCGCGGAATCCACGGCGGACAGTTTTAATTCCTTCCTTGCCACCCAGCAGAAGGAGCATGAAGAGCTCCCTGACCGATTGACCCTCGTACTTTTTGATACGGAATGTGAGGTTTTGTACTCCTCAGTCCCTGTGCCTGAAGTAAAATGTCTCGATCAGGCTACCGACAGACCGGATGGATCCACTCCACTTCTGGATGCCATCGGTCACACCATTGACGAGACGGGAAAGCGCCTTTCCGTGATGGAGGAGAAGGATCGCCCCGCCACTGTTATTGTCGCCATTCTGACCGATGGAGAGGAAAATTCCTCTAAGATGTACGGTCATCGAAGAATCCAGGATATGATCAAACTTCAGAAGTATGTTTATAACTGGAAGTTCCTCTATTTGGGAGCCAATCAGGACGCCATCGCAACGGCTTCTTCAATGGGTATTCCCTGAGGTCATTCCGTCAACTTCTTCCAAACAGATAGCGGTACTTCAGCTGCAGCACGCTCTTCGGAACGGATTAGCTATTCACTGAAATCACGGCGTTGCACAGAACTCAATTTTGATGATCTTGTGAGAGAGGAAGAGGCTCTGACTCCTGCTGTACCACCACCGATTGCCAACCAATGAGTCGGGGATTCTAAACCGACTCATTCAGATCCTTACGGAGCTGAAAAACAGTGCTTATGCAGGCAGAACTGCTCTGTAACGAGTGGGTGTGAGGTCTATTCGCCCCAGGGTGATGATCAAAATATCACCGCATCAATGGTCGCCAGCACATCCTCGAGTACTTCCTGAGCAGTTTTTCAATCAACGTTATTCCACGGGAACGAAAATGGAGCGACTTCACCTGATCGTACATCACGAACCTGGTCAGTGAGGTACGTTCGGCAATGGGTATATGGAAGAGGATTTGTTGATTCGTATTGGTGATGGGGCAATAGATCGCTGTTCCCGTGCTTTTGTTAAACACTTCCTTGCTGACTACTAGTGCCGGGCGACGATCTTTCTGCCCATGTCCTGACTGGGGAGTGAAATCCAGTGCAATGAGATCGCCTTGCCTTGGGATATAGGAGGCCATCACCACACCTCGCGACCTCTGGATTCCATCGCCAGCTCGGTTGGTTTATAGCTTTTGGGCATTGCTGCGACGAGGTCCTCGATTCAATGCCGACCTGGGATACGAGAGATAGGGTTTGTCGGTATGACGATCGCGGCAGCCGCTCTGCTTGATATTGGCCCAATGACAACCGAGGGGTAAGAGCCTTTGGATCGACAGTCGCTAGGCAACTTCATAAAAAAAGAGGATGAAGAAAATCCTCCTCTTGGGTTCAGGAGAGCTAGGCAGAGAATTCGTGATCAGTGCCAAGCGCCTAGGGTGCCATGTGATTGCCTGCGATAGCTATGAGGGCGCTCCTGCGATGCAGGTGGCCGATGAAAGCTGTGTGTTCAGCATGCTTGATGAGCAGGCGTTGCGCGAGGCCATCTCGAAATATCAGCCCAATTTGATCGTTCCTGAAATCGAGGCTATCCGGACAGAAGTGCTCCTGGACGCTGAGGAGCAGGGGTTTGAGGTCATTCCCAGCGCAAGGGCAGCCAACCTGACCATGAACCGCGACAGGATTCGTGATGTGGCGGTGGGACTTGGCGTGAGGACGGCAAAATTCAGCTATGCGGAATCTGTTGAGGATCTGACGGCCCATGCCAAATCCATCGGGTTCCCCGTGGTGATCAAGCCGGTGATGAGTTCATCGGGCAAAGGCCAAAGCGTCGCAAAAAGCGAGTCTGATATCCAAGCGAGTTGGGAGTCCGCCTGCCAGGGTATGCGTGGCGACCGCAAGAAGGTGATCGTCGAGGAGTTTATCAACTTCGAATTTGAGATTACCTTGCTCACAATCCGACAAAGGAATGGGGAAACCATTTTTTGCGAACCGATCGGTCATGTTCAAGAGCGAGGGGATTACCAATACAGCTGGCAACCGCAGCAGATGAATCCTGAATCCTTAAAAGCAGCCCAAGAGATGGCGACTAAAGTCACAGCCGACCTGGGGGGTGCCGGCATCTTTGGCGTAGAATTCTTTGTGACCAAGGATGAGGTCATCTTCAGTGAGTTAAGTCCGCGCCCGCATGATACGGGCATGGTGACGTTGATCAGTCAGAACCTGAGTGAGTTTGATCTGCATGCCAGGTCTATTCTCGGTCTTCCAATTCCCTCGATCGAATGCATCGAGGGTGGAAGCGCCGTTATCTTAGCGACAAAAGAGGGCCATCATCCCACCTATCTCGGAGTGGAGGATGCCTTGGGAGGCAAGGGTATTGATGTACGGATTTTTGGTAAGCCGACTACCCGCCTCCGTCGGCGTATGGCGGTGGCCTTGGCGAGCGGACCTGATGCCCTAGCACGTGCCCGAGCGGCCGCGGCCAAGATATCGGTTCATTGAACCATCAATGATGCCCTGGTGCTCGCCCCGTCCCTCAACGTCACCAAGGATCATCACAAGAACGGGTCCCCTTGACATTCCCATTCCGATTACTACGCCTCTTTGGGTGTGAGGTCTGTGGGAGCTTGAAGAGGGATACCCTTGAGGACACACTCCTGTAGCAATGTCTCAATCAGCAACCGATGTCGGAGAAATCCTGGAGCATATCGCCCAGTTGCTCGAACTCAAAGGGGAGAACCCGTTCAAGATTCGGGCTTACACGAATGCCGCGCGTGCTCTCGAATCACTGAGCGAACCGATAGAGACGATCGTTGTGGAAGGACGTCTCGGTTCGATCGAGGGGATTGGCAAGGCAATCACCGAGAAGGTAACCGAGTTGGTGACAACGGGAAAGTTGCCCTATTACGAGGAACTCAAGGGATCCTTTCCCGAGGGGATCTTCGAGCTTTTTGAACTCCAGGGACTTGGGGCGAAGAAAATCAAGGCGCTGCATGACCAACTGGGAGTCTCCTCCGTCGAGGATCTCGAGCGGGTCTGCAAGGAGGGAAAGGCCGCCGAGTTGGCCGGATTTGGCGAAAAGACCCAGACTAAGCTGCTGAAGGCGATCGAGGATCACCGCAAGCACGCCGGCCGCTTCCGCATCAATGTCGTGGCCGTGCTGGCCGAGGAGCTTCTCTCCGATCTGCGTGCCCATGAGGCGGTCGGGCAGATCAGTGAAGGGGGCAGCTTCCGCCGTCGGAAAGAAACGATCGGGGATCTCGATATTCTTGTTTCCTCTAAGCATGCCGAAGAAGTCTCGGAATTCTTTATCCACCATCCTCTTGTGGAGGAGGTGATTGTCAGCGGACCAACCAAATCAAGTGTTCGTCTCCAGGGCGGCGTGCAGTGTGATTTGCGCGTGGTGAAGCCGGAGGAGTTTCCCTTTGCCTTGGTTTATTTCACCGGCAGCAAGGAGCATAATATCCGGCTTCGTAGCCGTGCCCTGGAGCGTGGATGGTCGCTCAATGAATACCGGTTCTCCGTGGCCGAGGGGGTGGAGTTGCCACCGGCGATCCATGATGAGAAGGAGCTCTACAGGTCCCTTGGGCTCGATTTCATTGCGCCGGAACTGCGTGAAGACAAGGGAGAAATCGTTGCTGCGGAGGATGGGACGCTCCCCAATCTGATCGAGTGGAGCAATCTGCGCGGTACCTTCCACTGCCACACCACGGCAAGCGACGGTAAGAATTCCCTGATCGAGATGGCACGCGCCGCCATGGACCTGGGTCTCGAATACCTAGGCATCGCGGATCACAGCAAGAGCTCCTTCCAGGCACACGGACTTGATGCGGTGAGGTTGGCCGAACAGGTGTCTGAGATCCGGGAGTTGAATGATTCGAAGGAATTCCAAGAGGCCGGCTTCCGGCTCTTTGCGGGTACCGAATGCGATATCCTGAAAGAAGGGGAGCTCGATTTTCCCGATGAGGTGCTGGCCACGCTCGATTATGTGGTGGCCTCCGTTCACTCAGGCTTCACGGCTGATGAGAGGACGATGACTGAGCGGATCATCCGTGCAATCAGGAATCCTCATGTCACGATCATGGGACATCTGACGGGGCGTCTTCTCCTGGCACGTGAAGCCTATCCGGTGACTATCCCTGCTATTATCGAGGCGGCAGCCGAGACGGGAACGATCATTGAGATCAACGCGAGTCCGTGGCGGCTGGATATGGACTGGCGCTGGTGGCCCCTCGCCAAGGAAAAGGGGGTGAAGTGCGCGATCAACCCCGATGCGCATACAACCCATGGTCTTCAGGATCTCATCTACGGGGTCGGCATTGCTCGCAAGGGATGGCTGACCAAGGCCGATGTCGTGAACTGTCTTCCACTGGGTAAGGTGGAGGCTGTTCTAGCTGTGAAGCGTGAAAAACAAGGAGTTTAGAAGCGACAGAACGTGAAAAAAGAGCCGAGCAGGTCTTTTTTCTCGTTCAAGATGTTCGTTGCAGGCAATGATTCTCCCTTATGGCAATTCGCGCCCTGCTTTTTGATCTGGATGATACGCTGGCCGTCGACGAGGCGGTCTCTCACGAAACCTTTGCTCATGTTGCGGCGGTGGCCTCCGCTCGTTTCGAGGTGGAACCCGCCCGTTTTGCGACTGATGCCATGGCGATTGCGCGGTCTCTCTGGGCTGAGGGTGAGTGTCGCCCCTTCTGTCGATCGATTGGAATCAGTGCCTTCGAGTGTCTCTGGGGTGGGTTCACCGGCGATTCTCCTGAATTGACATCACTTCGCAATTGGGCGACGGCCTACCGTTTCGAGGTCTTTGCCAAGTCGCTTGCGGTCCAAGGAAGAAATAGTTCCAAGGAGGCTGCCGTGATGCTCTCTTCTGAATTTGCCTCTACCCGCCGTGCTCGTCAGCGATTGCTCCCGGGCGCACGGGAACTGATGACCGAGCTCGCTACCTCCTACAAGCTTGCCCTTCTCACCAATGGAGCCCCTGATCTTCAGCGGGAGAAGATTGCGGCCTCGGGCTTGGGATCATTTTTTCAGGCCATCGCGGTCTCTGGGGAGCATGGGATCGGGAAGCCCAAGCCAGAAATCTTTCATCATCTACTCTCCGAACTCGGGGTTTTGCCCGACGAGGCGGTGATGGTTGGCAATAGCCTTGAGCGCGACATCGCCGGAGCCGAGAATGCCGGTATCTGCTCGATCTGGATCCGGGTTCCCGGTTCCGAGGAGCAGGCAGAGGTCACTCCGGACCATACGATCACGAATCTCGCAGAAATTCCGGTGATTTTAAAAGAGCTCGCCTAGCCATTCCCAGACATTTGTCAAATAGCGACTTGACCACTGAGTCTCCCTCCCTCATCTAATGACGGGCTTTTCCAATCACCCGGGCATCTCCCTCTTCTGATTTTCATAAAATTCTACTCCATTGATAACGAACGATCCATGAAGTCCCCTTATCTTCTCTGGTTAGCACAAGTTGTGGTAGCTGCAGTTCTGGTGTTTTTGACAGGACCGAACTTGGTTGCCCAGGCTCCGAGCCAAGTTCCGGTGATCCAGGAGATCAATGTCCAGTTTGTCGGGCCGACAACACTAAGCAAGCAGCGTGTTCTGGACAATCTGGCGACCAAGCCCGGTGCTCTATATAATGATCGTCTTGTCGAGGAGGACATCAAGTCTCTCTACGCCACGGGTCAGGTCTCCAACGCCCGTATTTTTGCGGAACCGATAGCCGGGGGGCTGAAAGTGACAGTCCTGCTCCAAGGTCGGGCCACAGTCGGTGAGGTGATCATCGAGGGGGCGGATGCCATCCCGAATTCGAAGATCCGTAAGGAAATTTCCACTAAGCCCGGCGAGCCTCTCAGCGACGAACGGCTCAATGATGACCGACAGAAGATCCTTAAGCTTTACGAGGACAAGAACTATACCGACGTGAAAGTTGATACGAAGTCTACGGAGCTTTCCGACAAGAAAATGAAAGTATCTTTCCTGATCAACGAGGGGCCGAAGCTCGTGATCCGCCGCATTTCCTTCACCGGCAATGACTCCGTACTTCCGAAGGATCTGCAGAAGGTCATGAAGACCAAGACGGCTAATCTCCTTTCTTTCCTGACTAAGGCAGGGCGCCTGACCCCTTCGCAGATGGACGAGGACAAAGAGGCGATCCGCACCCTCTACCAGAATAAGGGATTTGCAGACATGCGTGTCAACGATGTCCAAACTACGCCGCTACCGGGCGGTAAGGGGGTCGATCTGGTAATCTCCATTTCCGAGGGAACGCAGTACCGGGTGAACAAGCTAGACCTCGACGGTGCTACCATCGTGGCTCCTGCTGATCTGGTTCGCTACCTCAAGATGAGGACCGGATCACTCTACACGCCGGATGGCATGGGAGCCGATCTGAAGAAAATCCGTGATTACTATGGATCCCGAGGTTATGTCGACATGGTGGCCCAGCCTCAGATAACACCGGCAGGCCAAGGGCAGATCGATCTCACGTATCGCATCGATGAGGGGGTTCAGTCGTACGTGAACTTAATTAATGTCCAGGGCAATACGAAGACCAAGGACAACGTGATTCGCCGCGAATTGGCCGTCCAACCTGGAGGGATCTTCGATACCACGCTGGTCGATGTCAGCAAAACCCGTCTGATGAACCTTAACTATTTCTCCAAGGTAGAAACCGTCCCCGTCGACACCCTTGTTCCCGGACGCAAGAATCTCGATGTCATTGTCGATGAAAAAAAGACCGGATCATTCAATTTCGGAGCTGGCTTCAGCTCCATCGACAGTTTGGTGGGATTTGCCGAAATGCAGCAGTCCAACTTCGACTTCTTCAACTGGCCCAACTTCACCGGTGCCGGACAGCGTTTCCGTATCCGCGGCCAGTACGGTTTACAACGTCAGGATTTCACCTTGTCACTCACCGAGCCATGGTTCATGGGGTACAAGGTCTCTGTGGGAGGCGAGTTTTACTACCATGCCGCCACCTTCCTGAGTCCTGTCTATAGCCAGTCGAACCTCGGCGGAGCGCTTCAAGCCCGCAAGGCACTGACTCCCTTCACTGCACTGCGGGGAGAATATCGCCTTGAGAATATCAATATTTACAATTTAACAGGCAATTACGGAAACGGTCAGGGTTCGACTTCGCAACAGCAGCAACAGGGGGCCATTCAGAATGCTGCCAACAACTCTCCCTACACCAAGAGTTGCATCCTACTAGGGGTTGATTTTGATAACCGCGACAGTCTCTTCCTATCGCGCAAGGGGCAGTCGATTAACCTGACCGGATTCGTGGCTGGAGGCGGTCTCGGCGGAACGGTTCAGGATTATGGCATCTCGCTCGATGCCAAGAAATATTTTCCCCTTCCATGGGACATGATTCTCCTTACAAAGGGTTCCGTGGGTGTGGTGAATACTTGGGGAAGTGGCACTCAGGGGACAAATACTCCACCGATCTTCGACCAACTCTACCTTGGTGGTGCCAACGACATGCGTGGCTTCGTCTTCAGAGGTGTTGGTCCCAAGGATTTTTATGGAAATCCTGTCGGTGGCAGCACCTCGGTCTATGGAACCGCAGAGTTGACCTTTCCGATCATCCCGCGCCTTCGAGGAGCGATCTTTACAGATTGGGGTTATGTAAACGCTAATACGTGGGATATCAACCCACAGTCCGTTACCACCGCTGCAAATGGGCAATCTTACACTTCCGGTGGACTAAACGGCGACGTCGGTATCGGAGGCCGCATTGATTTACCGATTGGACCGATTCGTATCGACTGGGGTTATCCTGTCATGACCGACTCCTGGAATAGGACAAGCGGTCAGTTCCAATTTAATGTTGGCTACACCTTCTAGTGTTGGCTATAGATACACACCAATTTCCAACTCTACCCTTCATGAAATCCATCACACGCATCTCACTGCTCGCAGCCATTTTCCTTTTTGGTGGTACTGGTTTCGCCAACGCCCAAGTCAAATTTGGGACCGTCGACATGAACCGTGTCTTCAGTGATTATTACAAGACCAAGGATGCTCAGACCAAGTATGCTGATGCTGAGAAGGCGGCCAATGATGACCTGAATGGACGTGTGGAAACCCTTAAGGCCAGCATGAAGGATATCAGTCAGCTGAATACCGACATCCAGAAATCCGACCTAGCCAAAGATGACGCTGATGCCAAGAAAAAGGATCTGCAGACCAAAGTTGCTGCCGCACGCGCACTTGACAAGGAGATTGCCGACTATCGCAGCTCCAAGCAGAAGAGCCTTCAGGATCAGTTTCTGCGTATGCGCAAGGATATCGTCGATGACATCATGAAGACCGTGAGCGATCTCGTGAAAGCTAAGGGCTACGATATTGTTTTTGACAAGTCAGGACTGAGCGCCGGTGCCGTGCCCGTGGTCCTCTACGCCCGTGATGATCTTGACTTCAGTCAGGACGTGATCACGGCTTTGAACAAGAACGCCCCGGCAATACCAGCAGCAGCCAAATAATCCAACCCCGCTTTGCCTCCTCCTCCCATGAGACTGCTTGAATTGGCAGCACTCGCGGGATCCGAGGTTTCGGCCGGAATTGGTGAGTTGGAAATTACGGGTGTTGCTTCATTGCACGAGGCTCGACCCGGGGACATCACGTTTTTCGGAAACCCCCGCTATTTGTCCCAACTTCGCGACTCCAAGGCCTCCGCGGTTTTCGTTCCTCTTGCGTTCGATGAAGGGATTGGGCCGGTGTGCCTGAAGGTTGGGAATCCCTCGGCGGCCTTTGCCTCTGTTGTGGCTGCTTTTGCGCCACCCGAAGTGGCACCTGAACTTGGCATCCATCCATCGGCCGTCGTCTCTCCTTCAGCGCGACTTGGGCAACAGGTTTCCGTGGGACCCCAGGCCGTGATCGGGGAGTCAGCCGTGATTGGTTCCGGTTCCGTGATTGGAGCCGGATGCCTCATTGGCAGTCAGGTGCATCTCGGTGAGGGATGTTATTTGCATCCCGGAGCGATTATTCGCGAGCGCTGCATTCTGGGCAATCGCGTTATTCTTCAACCGGGTGCAGTCATCGGATCGTGTGGCTTCGGCTACGAGTTGAAGGAAGGGCGTCACGTCAAGATTCCCCAGACCGGCATTGTTGAGATCGGTGATGACGTCGAGATCGGGGCCAATACCACCGTCGACCGCGCCCGATTCGGACGCACCATCATCGGCGAGGGTAGCAAAATCGATAATCTGGTACAGATCGCCCACAATGTGCAGATCGGTTCTCACACCATCATATGCTCGCAAGTCGGGATCTCTGGAAGCACGCGGATCGGATCCTATGTCACTCTCGCCGGGCAGGTCGGCCTCGCCGGGCATATCGAAATCGGTGACAAGGCTGTGCTGGGAGCCAAGGCTGGTGTTTCCAAGAATGTACCCGCCGGGGCGATGCTGATCGGGGCTCCAGCCAAGCCGATGAAGGAGTTCAAGCAGACAAATTTCTACATTTCCCAGCTCCGCAAGCTGTATGACAGGGTTAAGGAGCTCGAAAAGTTGGTGCAAAAGTAAAAGGTGAAAAATCGGGAAGGTTTCCCCGATTCGCCCATTGTTTTATGAGTTGGAACCTTTGACTTTTCCACTTTCGTACTTTCCCCCCACTGCTTCGCCCCGCTATATTGTGCGAACTCAATTCCAAATCACCTCTTAGGCCCAATACCTTGTATAACCAGAACGAAAAAGTTGAACCGATCGATGTTGCTGAAGAGATTTCCCGATCCTTCCTCGACTACTCCATGTCGGTCATCATTTCCCGGGCGCTTCCGGATGCTCGCGATGGCCTGAAGCCCTCCCAGCGCCGCATCCTGTTTGCCATGAGTGAACTCGGGGTCATGCCGACCCGTAAGCATCTCAAGTGCGCCAAGATTGTCGGAGAGACCATGGGTAACTATCACCCCCACGGTGACCAGGCGATTTATCCGACACTTGTCCACATGGCCCAGACTTGGGCGATGCGCGAGACGCTAATCGAAGGCCAGGGCAACTTTGGTTCCGTCGAAGGTGATCCTCCGGCCTCCATGCGTTATACCGAGGCACGCCTTCGCCCACTCGGTGCCGTCCTCATGGAGGATATGGATCATGACACGGTCGATTTCGTTCCGAACTACGACGACACGCGCGAGGAACCAACTGTCTTCCCTGCCTCGATCCCGAACCTTCTGGTCAATGGCGGCACCGGCATCGCGGTCGGCATGGCCACCAATATCCCTCCGCATAACCTGGGTGAGACCATCGACGCCGTCTGCGCACAGGTCGACAACCCCGATATCACGCTCGACGAATTGATGAAGCATATCAAAGGTCCCGACTTCCCGACGGGATGCCAGCTCTGCGGAGTCGGTGGTATCAGGCAGTACTTTGAGACAGGGCGCGGCTCCGTGAAGGTCCGCGGTCGGGCCGGTGTGGAGGAGATCAAGAACGGTCGTGAGCAGATCGTGATCACCGAGATTCCCTACAACGTCAACCGTGCCACCCTTGTCGAGCGCATCGCCGGTCTTGTGAATGAGAAAATCATCACCGACATCAGCGCCATCCGCGACGAGTCCGACGAGAACACGCGAGTTGTCGTCGAGCTCAAGCGGGACGCCATTCCGAAGGTCGTCATCAACAATCTCTACAAGCACACCGCGCTCGAGTCCTCCTTCTCGATCTCGATGCTCGCCATTGACCGAGGTCGTCCCAAGCTTCTTTCGCTCAAGGAGGCCATCGCCTGCTTCATCGAGCACCGTCGCGAGGTTATCCTGCGTCGCACCCGATTCCTCCTTCGTGAGGCCGAAACTCGCGCTGAGAAGCTCGAGGGTTACCTAATCGCTCTTGCGAACCTCGACAACTTCATCAAGATCATCCGCGATTCCCAGAACCGTGACGAGGCCCGTACTCGCCTACTAGCAATCGAGTTCTCGAAGAAGGAGATCGAGAAATTCGGCATCCTTCTCCGTCAGGAATCCAGACTGAATGACAAAGGACAGTACTGCTTCAGCGAGCCTCAGGCCGATGCCATCCTCGAACTCCGCCTCTACCAGCTCACTGGCCTCGAGCGAGACAAACTCAACGCCGAGTATCAGCAGCTTCTTTCCACGATCGCCGACCTGGTCGACATCTTGGCCCGCGAGGAACGCGTCTTTACGATCATCAAGACCGAGCTGAAGGCGATCCGTGATAAGCACGCCGGCCCCCGCCTCACCGAGCTTGTCCCCGAGGAGGGAGAGATCTCCATCGAGGACCTTATAGCCAATGAAGGCTGTATCATCACTGTCACCCATAAGGGATTTATCAAACGCACAGCCGTCAGTGCCTACCGCTCGCAGAAGCGCGGTGGCAAGGGGGTCATCGGTATGACCACCCGGGAAGCTCAGACCGATGCTGAGGAAGGCGATTTCGTTGAGCATCTCTTCACGGCCAGTACGCATGACTACCTTGTCTTCTTCACCAAGACTGGCCGCTGCTATGTCGAGAGAGTGCACGAGATTCCCGAAATGAGCCGTACGGCCAAGGGCCGCTCCATCGCGAATATCCTGAACTTCCAGTCTGGTGAACAGGTTGCCGCCACACTCCGCATCGAGTCGACCACCAGCGGCGGTGCAGGAGGTGTCGAGACTACCTGGAATCCCGAGAAGCATATCTTCTTCGCTACCCGCAGCGGCATCGTGAAGAAGTCGAACCTTGGTGACTTCTCCAATATTCGCAAGGGAGGTATTATCGCCATTGAGATTGAGGAAGGGGATGTCCTTATCTCCGCGTCTCTCACGGACGGCCACGACGAGGTTGTCCTAGTCACCAAGGAGGGCATGAGTATCCGGTTCAGCGAGGAAGAGCTCCGTGACCAAGGGCGCAAGACCGTTGGAGTCTGGGGCATTCGACCTAATAAAGGCGACGAAGTCGTCTCCGTCAGCCTTGTCCGTAATGACTGCATGCTGCTTGTAGCAGGCGAGAACGGCATCGGAAAACGCACCTCCTTTGAGGAATACCGCAAGCAATCGCGCGGCGGCAAAGGCATCATCACCATGAAGACTGGGGACAAGGTGGGTTGTGTGGTCGGAGCACTCTCTGTTACCGATTCAGACGAGATCATGCTGATCACCTCTGGTGGTCAGATGGTCCGCACCCCTGTCGATAAGATCCGCGAAACCGGCAGGAATGCCATGGGCGTGCGTCTGATCAATCTACCCGAGGGGGAGAAGTTGCAGGGGATTGCGCCTGTGGTGTCACAGAAAGAAGACGAAGTGGTCGAGTAGGCTTGGGATTTTCCTGGCTCACCACGGCTACTGCAACATTCTATCAGCAAGAGATAAGGCGATGGGATCCGGAGTGACTCTCTTTTAAAGGGAGTTCGGATGTTTTCGCATCATCTGCTCATTGAGAGAGAGTGACTGTCCCGCACACATAGAAAGATTATAAATTCAGACGCAGTGGAATCATCTGCAAAAGAGAAAAGCCAGCGCTGCTTTAGAAACGCATGGCTAAAGTGTTCGTGGCGTCTGTAAGCAAGGTGATTCTACGACAACCTGCTGTCCGTGCTTCGTTGATCGCAGTCTCCAGTAATCGCTCGCCGATGCCCTGTACCCGGTGACCCGGATGCACAACCATTTCTTCAAGCCATGCCGCCCGTCCCTCCTCGGCCGTACTGACCGTGAAGAGGATGCTGACCATTCCAATCATGGTGTCACCATCAGTTGCACAATAAATGTGTCCGACACTTGGCTGTTCGATGATGAGACGAAGACCAAGCGCCTGACGATCTACATCGGGCGTGTAATCAGCCTCTTGGACGAACAAGATGGTTAGCAACCCACAGAGTTGAGGGATATCTGCTGCAACAGCCAACCTCACAAAGATACAATCTGACGGAAATTGCATGATACGTCGAACGTGAGTGACATAAGATTTGATTAAAAGAGAGCCTTACCATCATTGCATCAGCTTGGGTAAGCTTTATTAGATTCACATCACTTCTGTGCAAAAATGCTGTCTCTTGGCAATCTCAAGAAATGAAAAAGATCACGATGTCAGCGTCAAAAGCTGGTACGAAAAAATCAACCTCCAAGGGGAATGTTCCCATCTGTTGGGAAATCCAAATTGGGTTGCGGATCCGCTCACTCCGAGAGGAGCGCTCCGTGACTTTAGAGCAACTTTCCCAACAGACAGGACTCACCAAGGGCCAGCTTTCCAGAATTGAAAATGGCAAGGCCTCTTCTCCCGTCTCCACTCTTACGAGAATTGCTTCTGCTTTGGGAGTGGTGCCCGGTGTCCTTTTTTCAAAAGAAGAACCGAAATCTCATGCGGTCCTTGTTAAAAAAGCAGACCGAAGGGTCATTGTGGGACGAGGATCCAAACTGGGACACACCTATGAGTCCCTCTCCTTCGATGTCCCCTTCGGGAAGGATTTTGAATCCTACTTGATGACCATTCAGGAAAAGAAAATCGATACTCATCAGAATACGTTTCGCCACCCTGGCCATGAGTTGCTTTTCATGCTTGAGGGCAAGATGGATTACCGGCACGGGGCTGATGTCTATCATCTCACTCCGGGGGACAGCCTTTTCTTTGAGGGATCAATCCCTCACGGGCCGGCGGCGATTTTTTCGCCACCCGTCAGATTCCTGAGTGTGATCAGCAACGGGAAATAAGCGATTTCTTAAAAGCCGCCCCGCTTTCCCGGAATCCAGTCAGTGCCAGCAATCGGGACCCCTGCCATCGCGGCGGACTCGATGGTCAGTGCCGCTAGATCCTCAGGCTCCAGATTATGGACATGGGATTTCCCACAAGCTCTAGCGATCGTCTGGGCCTCCATGGTGAGGACACGCAGGTAATTTGCCAACCGGTGACCTCCTTCGACGGGATCTAGGCGAGCTGCAAGCTCCGGATCCTGAGTCGTGATCCCGGCGGGATCTTTACCATCCTGATAATCATCGTAAAATCCAGCCGCGCTCCCGAGTTTTTGATACTCGGCATCGTATTGAGGAGAGTTGCACCCCAGGGCAATGAGGGCGGCGGTGCCGATGGAGACCGCATCTGCTCCCATTGCCAGTGCCTTGGCCACATCGGCCCCGTTGCGTATTCCACCGCTGACAATGAGCTGTACCTTGCGATGCATTCCAAGCTCCGAGAGGGCCTCGACAGCCTGTCTTAATGCCGGAAGTGTCGGGATACCGACATGCTCGATGAAGACATCCTGCGTAGCTCCCGTCCCCCCTTGCATGCCATCCAGAACGACAACATCAGCCCCAGATTTCACCGCTAAGGTGACATCATAAAAAGTGCGCGAGGCTCCCACTTTGATATAAATCGGTTTTTCCCAGTCAGTAATCTCACGCAACTCCTGAATTTTTATTTCCAGATCGTCTGGCCCGGTCCAGTCGGGGTGGCGGCAGGCGCTCCGTTGGTCGATTCCTGCCGGGAGCGTGCGCATGCCTGCGACACGGTCGCTGATTTTTTGTCCGAGGAGCATTCCTCCACCACCAGGCTTAGCTCCTTGCCCCAGAACGATCTCGATGGCATCGGCGCGACGCAGATCGTGAGGATTCATCCCATAGCGGGATGGAAGATATTGATAGACCAGCATTTTGGAGTGCGCTCTTTCCTCATCGGTCATGCCTCCATCACCAGTGGTCGTAGAAGTCCCGACTTCAGAGGCGCCTCTGCCCAGAGCTTCCTTTGCGGATCCTGAGAGGGACCCAAAACTCATTCCCGCAATAGTGACCGGAATATCAAGATGCAGCGGCTTGCTCGCAAAACGATTTCCGAGGATCACACCTGTTTCACATTTTTCACGATAACCCTCCAATGGGTAGCGTGACATACTGGCACCAAGAAAAACCAGATCGTCAAAATGGGGCAGACTGCGCTTGGCTCCCCAACCCCGAATATCATAAATACCAGTTTGCGCAGCCCGTTGAATTTCGTGAATGACATGACGGTTGAATGTGGCGGACTCACGAAGTCCCGAAGAAAGAGGTTGGGATCTATTTTCCATAAGAGAGAATCAGGGTTGGGATATTTTGGTTAGTAAGCCGATGCCTGATCGGAGTGAAAGTGATAGAGGCTGCGTCCCGATCCATAGCGGCGGAAGATCGTGGGGTCGGCGTGTATTCCTGCCGTGGTGAGCAATTGTGTCAACTCAGCCAGATGTTCGGGTCTCATCTCTTTCTCAATGCAATCAGCTCCTAGGCTGGCTACTTGGCCTCGAAGGTAAATCCTGGCCTCATAAATCGAGTCGCCCAGGGCGTCACCCGCATCACCGCAGATGACCAAGGTTCCCGCCTGTGCCATGAAGGCGCTCATATGTCCGACCGATCCGCCGACAACAATACTTGCTCCTTTGAGTGAAATGCCACATCTCGCCGAGGCATCGCCCTGGATGACCAAGAGTCCCCCGTGAGCTGTGGCACCAGCCGACTGGCTCGCATTTCCCAGCACACGGACTTCCCCCGACATCATGTTCTCCGCTACTCCAGTACCTGCATTCCCATGGACGGTGACGGTCGCCCTTTCATTCATGCCTGCACAATAATAACCGACAGGCCCGCGAATGCTCACATTGAGCGGAGCTGTCAATCCACAGGCCACGGCATGTGCGCCTCGGGGTTCAAGAATGTCGATATCGTTTACTTCCGAGAGCTGATGCAAATGCTGATTTAACTCGCGGACGGAGATTTTAGAGAGATCAAAAGTGCTCATGCTGCGAGGGAGATGGAGATGGACGTGGCAGTGCTGGAGGCGGATGGAGTTCCTTTCGATTTTTCCCAGGTGTAGATGCGTGCTGGTTCCGGTTCCCAGATACGAGCCTCCTCGATTCCAGGGAGATGGGCTAGGGAGCGATATTCCGAAGCCATGGCAACATACTCATCAGTCTCCGCCAAGACAGCGGGCTTGCAGGCTATCGGATCACGAAGCACGGCGAATCCATCCTTGGTGCCAATCGCAAAGGTGAAGAATCCGTCAAGATCGCGGAGTGCCGCCTCCAGCGCCGCCTCCAGTGAATCGCCCGATTGTAACCGCCAGGAAAGGTATCCAGCCGCCACCTCGGAGTCGTTTTCCGTGCGGAAGGTGATCCCCTCTCTCCGTAGGTTACGTCGCAGGCTATTGTGATTACTCAAGGATCCGTTGTGTGCCAGACATAAGTCACTACCTGTCGAGAAGGGATGTGACCCGGCAGTTGACACGGCGCTTTCGGTGGCCATGCGCGTATGGCCGATGGCATGGCTGCCAACGGCTCGCTCGAGCTGGAACATCTTCATCACGTCACATGGGAATCCCTTTTCTTTGAAAATTTCCATGGATGAACCGACACACATCACGGTAACGCCTGCAAGTTCAAGTTTCGCACGAACGATTTCCGGCTGTCCCGGAACAACAGCAACGCAATGACTTGCAATGACGTTGAGTGAAACCGCTCCGAAGGGTTTAAAGAAACCTTCCCATTCGAATCCAACCTCGGGATGTTGGGCCACGATCTTGACAGTTCCCTCCAGCGCCTGATCTCGATAGACCGCAAAACCCGCACTGTCCGGACCGCGATCACTGAGGCAGGTGAGCATCGGCACAAAAAGACTTCCGAGTTGATTCTCCATGGCAGGAGTTTTGGCGAAGAAAGATGCAATTCCACACATGATGCATTCCACTATGAGTAAAAGTTTCTTTTAATGCAACTCCTGTTGCATAATGAAATTGACAGACTGCCTTTTCCAGTGTGAAGGTCGTTAACGATCACAAAAGAATCATTATGTTTAAAACTAAGGAACAGATCAGGGAACAACTCGCAGCCGATGGAATCCAGTTTATCCTGGCACAATTCGTCGATATCCATGGTGCGGCGAAAGTGAAAATGTGTCCCGTTGAAACGCTGGATACCCTTGTTGACGAGGGTGCGGGATTTGCCGGAGCCGCGGTCTGGGGCATGGGACAGGGGCCTCATTCCCATGACATGCTTGCGAGGATTGATCTCGACAGCTACACCCCGTTGCCGTGGGCCCCTGGGATTGCTCGTTTTGCTGCGGATCTCTTCGTCGATGGACAGATCCATCCCTACTGCCCAAGGCAAAATCTCAAGCAGATGCTAGCAAAGGCAGCAGCGAAAGGGTTCGTGTTCAATATTGGTATCGAGCCTGAGCACTTTCTGGTTGTGCGCACGCCCAGCGGCGGTATCGAGCCTTGGGATCCGGCCGGCATCGATAAACTCTCCAAGCCTTGCTACGACTTCAAGGCGATGTCCCAAGCTGCTGAATATCTCAAGGAAATAACCCAGGCGTGCAATGCTCTGGGATGGGGGGTCTATCAGGCTGACCATGAGGATGCAAACGGCCAGTATGAGGTCAACTTTCATTATACCGAGGCGGGGGTTACGGCAGACAGATATACTTTTTTCAAAATGATGACTTCCCAGATCGCTCCAAAATATGGGGCGATTGCCACGCACATGGCAAAACCGTTCAGCGGCAGGACGGGGAGTGGTGCCCATCTTCATTACCATCTTGCCGATCTCAAGACGGGTGAGAATCTTTTTACGGATGAGGCCGATCCAAGGGGCTTTGGACTATCGAAATTGGCCTATCATTTCCTTGCAGGTGTCCTTGCCCATGCACCAGCCCTGTGCGCGATTACTTCGCCGACAGTAAATTGCTACAAGCGACTTCTTGTCGGGCCTAGCCTTACAAGTCCACGATCAGGATTCACTTGGACTCCAGCCTTCATCAGCATGGGGGATAACAACCGCACGCAAATGCTGCGAATCTGCGGCCCCGGGCATGTCGAAGATCGCTCCGTCTCCGCCGCCTGCAATCCTTATCTCGTCTTTGCCGCTTATCTTGCAGCGGGTCTCGATGGCATTGATAAGGAAATGTCTTGTCCTGATCCTAATCTCGGCAACCTCTATAGCATCACCCGCGAAGAAATCTACCGCAAGGGTCTCAACACATTACCTCAGTTGCTCCGCGAGGCGCTGACTGAATTGGAGCAAGACCGCGTGATTCTGGATTCCCTTGGCCCGATCAAGGGAGAACTCCTAAAATTGAAATGGCAGGAGTGGAATGAGTACCACAAGACAGTTTCCCAATGGGAAACGGATCAATACCTTACGGCCTTCTGATCATGGGAGCGAAGAGTTTCGATGTCGCGGTCATCGGCGTCGGAGGAATGGGAAGTGCAGCTTGTTTTCATCTTGCCAGGGCAGGATTAAAAGTCCTCGGCCTTGAACAGTTTGGTATTCCCAACACTCGGGGGAGTTCTCACGGTGCGACGCGGATTCTTCGCCTTGGATTGCATGAGAGCACAAAGTACGTGCCGCTGGTTCAGAGAGCCGTCGAACTCTGGGATGAACTTGGGGAGTTGGGAGGAGATCGCCTCTTCCATCGTATCGGCAGTCTGGATGTTTCAGTTCCGGAGGGGGCGATTTTTACCGGCTCATTGAGAGCCTGCCAAGCCTACGATATTCCGCATGAAGTACTCAGCGCCACCGAACTTTCGAAACGGTACCCAGCATTGACTCCAGATGAGGATATGATCGGTGTTTTTCAACCAGGATCAGGATTTGTGCTGCCTGAGGCGAGTATCACAACTCATACGAATCTTGCATTGGCGCAGGGAGCTGAAATTCATGGGATGGAACAGCTCCTCTCATGGAGGAAAAAAACGGGACATTTCACTCTCAGAACAGATAGGGGTGACTATGAAGCCGGTCAGATTGTCTTCACAACCGGTGCCTGGATCGGAAAGCTGCTTGACCTTCCAGTGGAAGCCGAGAGAACAGTGCTGGGATGGTTTGCACCGTTTTGCGATTTTGCCAATTTCAGCGAGGAGAATCTTCCTGTGTGGATTGTGGATTCCGAGGAGACCGGTCATTTCTATGGATTTCCGACACATGGGATCCCGGGGTTCAAACTGGGACGTCTTCGTGAAACGCCCTCTCCATCTGTGGATCCTGGGAAACCGCGTGTTGAGCCTAATCAAGAGGACGAAGCTGATATGCGCCAATTTGTGAGTCGCTATTTTCCCTCTGCCAATGGACCGATTCTTTCCATGGTCTCCTGCTTTTTTGAAAATACCCCGGATCGTTCACCGATAATCGATGGCGTGCCGGGAGTCGAGGGGGCCTGGGTGCTCGGGGGCTTTAGTGGTCACGGTTTCAAGTACGCAACGGTGACCGGAGAAATTGCCAAGGATCTAGTCACAAAGGGATCTAGCACTCAAAATCTAGCACCGTTCAAGGCGTCGCGCTTTGTTATCAAGGCCTCGTCATGACCAAGAAAGTCGCTGGAGGTGATGAGATAGCCCTGTTTTATGAATATCTAAGATTTTCTTCCATCAGTGCCGATCCGGCACAAGCATCTGTCATGCAGTCTTGTGCTGAGTGGATGAGTCTCCTGCTGCAAAAATGGGGGATGCAGGTGGAGATTCACACGACCAAGGGTGCGCCGATTATCTTCGCAAGATCCGAGCATCAGCAAGGAAAGCCCACACTCTTGCTCTATGGTCATTATGACGTTCAGCCTGCCGAACCGCTGAATCTATGGCTCAGTCCCCCGTTTGAGCCCGAGATCCGAGAGGGCATGATTTATGCGAGAGGAGCCACCGACAACAAAGGGCAAACGTTTTCCCATCTGCTTGGACTAAGGGAATTGCTGGTTCATGGGACACTCCCCGTCAATGTCCTTGTTCTACTGGATGGTGAGGAGGAAATAGGCAGTCCGAATATGAAGGAATACTTAGAGGAGCACCAAGAAGCGCTTTCCTGTGATGCCATCCTCATTTCAGACACCAGCATGATTGCCCCCGGGAAGCCAGCGCTCACTCTAGGGTTTCGTGGCATAGCCTGTTTTGACGTCATTGTGCAAGGCCCCCGCGCCGATCTTCATTCAGGAATATTCGGTGGAGCGGCATCCAATCCAGCGCTTGCGCTCAGCAAGGTTCTATCACGCATGATTACGGAAGATGGTGGAGTCGCGATCCCAAGATTTTATGAAGGATGCCTTCCGGTGCCTGCTCAGGAATTGGAATCCTGGCAACGTCTTCCATGGGATGAAGCGTGGTTTGAGAAGGCGACTGGCATTGCTCCTCGAGGAGGGGAGAGGAATTGCTCCGTGCTGGAACGGGTCTGGGGACGCCCCACGGCCGAAATCAATGGGATCACCTCGGGTTACCAAGGGAATGGAAGCAAAACCATTATTCCCTCCTCGGCATCAGCAAAGTTGAGCTGCAGACTCGTACCCGGGCAGGATTCCGAAGCCATCGCCGCTCTCGTGAAGGATTGGATCGAAAAGGAACTTGAGAAGGAAGGAGTGACGGGGATGGTCATTTATGATCATGGGGGAGAGCCTTTTTACACATCTCCTGACAATGCCTTTATTCAAGTGGCAATCGCAGTTACGGAAAATCTTTTTGGGATGCCTCCGGCTCTCACAAGAGAGGGGTTAAGCATTCCGGCCGCCGTGATGCTCCAGAAAATCCTTCAAGTTCCGGTTATCATGCTAGGACTCGGCCTTCCAGACTGTCAGGCACACGCTCCTAACGAATCCTATCCCCTTGCCCACCTCGATCTGGGAGCAGCTTTTTTTCAGAAATTTACAGCGGAGATTGCGACTATGTGAGAAGAGTCATCTCTGCGTTGGCTGGCTTACGAGAGTGAGTCGCAAGGCCTTCGTGATAAAAGGATCGCAGATCCCTCGATGCTTGACTTCCCTAATCAGTTCCTTTTCACGTCTTTGGCTGTTTTCTTGGTGGTAAAGCCAGCCCCTGGCTCAGCAACTCATTCAATTTTACAAGGTTTATGATTTTATAAAATACTGATCATTTAAATCTTGTGATTTTTTAAGCGTTTTGTAGCCCAATCCCCAATCGCTTTTTCCTTTCCGCTGCTTCTGTTCTGAGTCCTTTCACTCCCTGGCGAACAAGATTTCTCTGTTTCTATGATTCCATTGCATAAACTGAACTGAACTAATAGTTGATGTGGAGGGGTAGTGAGGTTAGAGAACGACTTCCTCTTCTCGTCTCATTCTCCCCCATGAAACAACTTCTCCCCAATCATCTTCTCGTCGTTTTCCTCTCAATAGCCACGACAGCCACGACACTTGCCCAGCGGGAGGTCATGCCTCTGGATCAGGGTTGGCTCTTTTTGAAAGGTGGCTCGGATATTTTCGCTCCATCCGCACTCTGGGAGAAGGTGAGTGTCCCCCACACCTGGAACGCCCTTGATGCCCAATCCGGCCCGGCTGAGGTCAGCGACAAGCCCGAGACGGAGGCAGATGCGAAGAGGCTCACCGAGGAGAGGAATGCCACGGAGAAAGTCGCCCAAAAGGAAAGGGAGACCAAGGATCCCCACCTCAAGAACAAATATTACCAAGGCGACGGCTGGTATGAGCATGCGATCCAGGTTCCCGCGGAATGGAAGGGTGAGAAGAGGGTCTTTGCCCGTTTCGGTGCAGCCGGCACAGTGGCAAGAACCTACATCAACAAGACCCTACTCGGGGAGCATCGCGGCGGATTCACCGCCTTCTGCTACGAGCTGACCCCTTATCTCAAGTTCGGGCAAACCAATGAACTAAGGGTTCAGGTTGACAATACCCATCGTGAGGATCTGCCCCCTCTCTCTGGAGATTTCAATGTCCAAGGAGGACTCTACCGCGATGCGGAGATCATTGTAACCGATGAGTTCTGTATTTCCCCTCTGGATGATGCATCTCCCGGTGTCTACCTCACCACGCGGTCACTCAATGAGAAGGAGGCTATCGTGGAAATCCGCACAATGGTTTCCGACGGGCACACGGCTCAAATGAACGTTGCCTTGGAGAAGGCCCGTGCCGCAGAAAAAAATCATCTCCCTAGCGCCCCGAAGCCGGAGACGCAACAGGAAGCAGTGGAGGCAGACTCGGTCACTGTGCAATGCGAGGTCAAGGATGCCTCGGGTCATGTGGTCGCAAGCGCTTCCACCAATCAATCTGTTCCCGCGGAGGAGACGTTGGCCGTTGTTCAAAACCTCCCCATCCCCTCTCCTCATCGTTGGATCGGTCGCAAGGATCCCTACCTCTACAGCGTCACGGTAAGCCTGATCTCCGAGGGCAAGACCATCGATCAGATGATCCAACCGCTGGGTCTCCGTACCGTCGCCATCTCACAGGAGAAGGGATTTCTTCTCAATGGGGAGCCGTATCCGGTGTATGGAGTGAATCGCCATCAGGATTTCCGTAACAAGGGATGGGCGCTCTCCCCCCAAGATGAGGAGAGGGATGCGGCCCTTATGAAGGAGATGGGAGTGACCGCCGTCAGGAATGCCCATTACCCTCAGAGTGAGAACTGGCACCGCATCAACGACCGCGAGGGAGTCCTTCTCTGGGACGAGGTCTCCTTGGTGGATACGACAAGGGATACTCGGGAGTTCTGGGCCAACAGCGAGGTATTTCTCCGCGAGATGATCCACCAACTCTACAATCACCCGAGCATCGCTTGGTGGGGGATCTTCAATGAACTGGGACAGGCTTCCATGCCGCCGAGCGACAAAGGCCTTCAACGCCTCCAGTCGGCAGCCAAGGAAATCGACACCTCGCGACTGCTCGTCGCAGCCTCCTGCCACCCGAACAAATCCTTCAATCACGTTCCAGAACAGATCGGGCTGAATCTCTACCCCGGATGGTATCAGAAAGTCTCCGAGCCTACGTTGGCTGACAGAGTCGCCTCGTTCAGCAAGGAAGTTGGCAAACGAATCGCCGTCAGCGAATACGGTGCCGGAGCCAATATCTCCCACCACACCGAGGGGACGCTGATTCAGCCCCTGCCCGCGGGTTCGTTCCATCCCGAGGAGTGGCAGGCCTTTGTGCATGAGAGGGATTGGAAGGACATCGCGAATAACCCGAATCTCTGGGGAAGTTTCGTCTGGAACATGTTTGATTTCGCATACAGGGCGCGGAATGAAGGAAATTCACCGGCGCTCAACGACAAGGGTCTAGCGACCCATGACCGCAGGTTCAGGAAGGATGCCTTCTTCTTCTACAAGGCAAACTGGAACCCTGATCCGATGGTCTACATCACTTCGCGCAGGGCTGTGAACCGCACCCTGCCAACGACGGACGTGAAAGTCTATTCCAACTGCCCCGAGGTCATTCTCAGCGTGAACGGAAAGTCGTTCGACCCCATTAAGCCTGGCGATCTTAAGATCGCCTACTGGTCAGGCATCACCCTCCAACCCGGCAAAAACACCATTCAAGTCACCGCAAAATCCGGAGAGAAGACCCTTGAGGACTCCTGCGTTTGGACTTTAGCAGTTCCTTAGCCAAGTCGGGTCATCATTTTTTTAATGATGAGCTGCGGGGGGATAAGCTGATTGATTAGACAGTTGGGGTTGATTCGCTCTGTTTTGGAAGAATGATGAACTCATAACCTATGAGTACCACATCCCACAAATCAAACACCCGGATTAAGAGCGAGGCAGCCATGAAACACCGGGTTCATACATCACGCGAGGATCGGGACCTGACCGGAGATGACGTGAGCAAACATCACAACGAAGCGACCGGAATGAGTGCGAGAAGTGCTGCAGAAACGGTGAGGGTATCTACGGCGGCCTACGATGCAAAACATGCCAGCGGCAAAGGCCTCTGAATCAAGTCTTCTGACTTTGGGCATCGGTTCCCAGGCAATCAGCTTTCTCAGGAACCAAGTCCTGCAACACAAAGGTACTTCAACGCCAGATAGTCGTTAAGGCCATGGTGTGATCCTTCCCTGCCATAACCGGACTCCTTGATGCCGCCAAAGGGTGACGCGGCGTTGGAAATGAACCCAGTATTCACCCCGACCATTCCGCACTCCAATGCTTCCGCAACACGCCAGACCCGCGCGAGATCACGGCTGTAGAAGTAGCCTGCGAGTCCGTACTCCGTGGCATTGGCCAGTATTATGGCTTCCTCCTCGTTCTTGAAGGTAAAGATCGGGGCAATCGGGCCAAAGATCTCGCACCTGGCCAGTTGCATGAAGGGAGTACATCCCGTCAGCAGAGTAGGCTCGAAGAAGGTTCCGCCGAGGGGGTGGCGTTTTCCTCCCACTAGGACCTTTGCCCCCTTTGTCACGGCATCATCAATGAGGTTCTCAACATGTTTCAGAGCCGAGTGGTCAATCAGAGGACCTTGCATCACTCCCTGCATCGTTCCCGGGCCGACAGAGAGCTTCCTGATGGCAGTTGCAAGAAGTTCCGTGAAGCGTTCCTCAACACGTGCATCGACGAGGATCCGATTGGGACAGATGCAGGTCTGACCGCTTCCCCGGAATTTAGAGGTCATGACTCCCTCGATCGCAGCCTCTAGGTCCGCGTCAGCAAAGACGATGAAAGGGGCATTCCCTCCAAGTTCCATCGTGACGCGCTTCACTGTTCCGGCGCAGTCACGGATCAGTGATTTGCCAATTTCCGTGGACCCAGTGAAGCTGAGTTTGCGAACTTCCGGACTCTTAGTGAAGGCTGATCCGATGACGGATGCTTCCCCTGTGATGATGGAAAAGAGGCCCTCAGGAAGCCCGGCGCGGAGTGCCAAGATAGCAAGTGCCAATGGAGAAAGAGGCGTTCGGGATGCAGGTTTCACGAGAATCGCACATCCGGCAGCAAGGGCTGGAGCGACCTTGCGGGTCACCATGGCGGAAGGGAAATTCCAGGGAGTAATCGCGGCACAGACACCAACCGGCTCCTTGAGCACCAGGATCCGTCGATCAGCAGAAGGAGCTGAAATGATTTCGCCGTCAATCCGGTTTGCCTCGGCCGCAAACCATTCGACAAAAGAGCCGGCATAGGAAATCTCCCCGCGTGCCTCCGCCAGAGGTTTTCCCTGTTCAGCTGTCAGAATCGCAGCGAGATCATCAGTGTGTTCGATAATCAAATCGAACCATCGTCTGAGGATTTTTGAGCGAAAGCCTGCTGGTTCTTTTTTCCAAAGTGCCATTGCACGGTGTGCTGCTAAAATTGCTTCCTCAACCTCCTCCGCACAAAGCGAGGGAACGCTTCCGAGAAGTTGCCCGTCTGCAGGATCCCTAACCTCCAACACTTTGCCGCTCCGAGCGTCACACCAATGTCCAGCGGCATAGGCCTGGGTTTTGAGAAGGGATTGGTCTTTCAGCAATGGTTGCATGGGTGGAGAGTAATCTTCGGTCACCTGCCGGGGCGAGTGGATCCCGCTCGCCCGACGGAAGACTTCCATGGGATAATGTCAAGAATGTCGCCTCCAAGACTTTGTCTTTTCTGATGAGCGAAAAGCTTTTCGGCCCTGGCATTGCCCCCCTTCGACAACCTGAGTTCCGCGATCTTTGGATCGCCAACTTCCTTTCCAATCTGGGGACGATCATGCACGCGGCCGCAGCTGCATGGCTCATGACGACATTGACGACGTCCCCGCTCCTGATCGGCCTGGTCCAGACGGCTGCCAGCCTGCCTGCCTTTCTGCTAGGTTTGGCCGGTGGAGTGTTGACCGATCTCGTCAACCGGCGCCGACTGCTTGTCGTAGCCCAGCTCTGGATGATGACCATGGCGGGACTCATGGCGGTAATGGCAGGGAATGGTCATTTGCGCCCCGTGCAACTCCTACTCCTGCTTTTCCTGCTGGGGATGGGTTCGGCGATTCATCTGCCGGGATGGCAAACTCTCCTGCAAGATCTGGTGACCCGTGACAAGCTCGCTGCCGCCGTCTCGCTCAACAGTATCAGCTTCAATCTCGCCCGCTCCATCGGTCCGGCTTTGGGAGGATTCCTCGTGGGTGTCTTAGGCGCAGCCTGGGTCTTTGCAATCAATGCCTTTTCTTTCTTGGCCGTGCTGGCTGGACTGTGGCGTGTTCCCGCTTATCTCGTTCCCCAATCAAAAGGAAAGGCAACCCCCAAGGCCGTGCTTCACTCACTGAGAGAGGGCTGGAAATTCATCGTGAAAACTCCGCTTATTAGTGGCATTCTGCTCCGCACCTGCTTCTTCATGCTGACGGGATCAGGAGTTCTGGCGCTACTCCCCATCGTGGCACGCGACCATTTGGGAACCGGCGCTACGGGTTATGGAATTCTCCTGAGTGCCTTCGGCGTCGGTTCGGTCCTCGGGGCCATCTTTATCCCCGTGATGAGGCGGCGCTTCCCGATCGATACGATGGTGGGCATCTGTTTGGGTATTTTTTCTGCCTTCGTGGTTGTTGTGGGTTTGGGAAGAAGCCCGACACTTGTCGCCATGGCTATGTTCGGCGGCGGCCTCTGCTGGATCGTGGTCGCAGTGAATCACAATGTCTCCGTGCAGCTCTGCTCGCCGGATTGGGTGCGGGGCCGAACGATTTCCTTCTATCTCATGACATTCCAGGGATCGCTTGCCATCGGAAGCTGGATTGCCGGCTGGGTGGCTGATCGGATGGGCATTGAATTCACGATTCCCCTCTGCGGGGTTCTCTGCGCTTGCGGGATCCTTCTTATCCCATGGTTTCCCCTGACAAAACGGGTGCCGGTTGAGATGACTCCCGAGTCTCCTGGGTAGTAAGAATTGGCCCTAGGCCCTGATGACGACGTTCTTCTCGTCGAGCAAGATCACCGAGGGCTTGTGATCAGAAGCCTCCTGTTCTGACAGCCACGTAAAGGACATGATGGTGAGCCGGTCGCCGATCTTGCCGAGATGGGCGGTGGCTCCATTGAGCTCGATTGCTCCAGATCCGTGAGGACCATAGATCACATAGGTCTCGAAGCGCTCCCCGTTCCCCATGTTCCCAACTAGGATTTTCTCATAGGGTAACAGGCCGACACGTTCCGCGAGATCGGAGGCAATGGTAAGGCTTCCTTCGTAGTCTACGGAGGCACCCGTGACGGCGGCGCGGTGGATCTTGGATTTGAGCAAGCAGATAGTCATCGAACAGACTATCTAACTAAGCTGTGAGAAGCAGTCCTGCCAGTTTATTTCAGACCGCGAGAGGTTCGCTTGGAAATTCGGGGAGGAAAGATCCCTCATTCGTGACGTTTCTCTTTGTGGAACTGCAGACAGCCAGCATCTGGATCATCTCTCCATCCGGCGAGAATTTGAGCAGTTTGAGCGTGCCATCACTCTCCTCCACCAGTGCCGTACGACTCTCCACCCAGTCCCCAGTATTGTAGTAATCGAGATCCTTGATCTTACGCATGGCGGCCGTGTGGATATGACCGCAGATGATTCCATCGGCCTCTGCGTCCGAGGCAAAATGCACCATCGACTCCTCGAAGCCGCCGATAAAATTCACCACATTCTTGACGCTGCTCTTTACGTAGGCACTCAGTGACCAGTGCCCTTGTCCAACTAGCCTTCTGAAAAAATTCACCGGACCATTGAGTTGCAGGAGCAGGGTATAGCCTATATCGCCTACGTGAGCGAGCCATCCGAGATTCTGAACAACGGTATCAAGCTCGTGGCCGTGTGCCACGAGAAGCTTCCTCCCATCGACTGTTGTATGAAAGGCACGCGACTGGATGTGGACATTGGCGTAGTCGCCGGTGAAGTCCGCAATCCTCTCATCATGATTGCCCGGGATATAGATGATCTTGGAACCCTTGCGACCTTTTCGGAGGATTTTTTGGATCACGTCGCTGTGCTCCTGGGTCCAGTAGACACCGCGCTTCATCGCCCAGATATCGATCAGGTCGCCCACGATATACAGGGTGTCGCACTCGAACGTCCGGAGAAACCCCAGCAATGCCGTCGCCTGGGATCCGCGAGTGCCTAGATGGACATCGGAGATCCAAACGCTCCTGTAGTGGTAGAGTTCTTCATCGGACACAACAGATTGTGTAAAACTTAATTTATCTTTCTCCAAGATCCACTATGTCACGATTTCGCCACAATTGAGAGTGCATTGCGGCATGTGATCGATCATGGCAGGATACCGGAATGCTGGCCCCGGAAACATCTGCTCCCCAATTCTCTGATGAGTTGCTCTGGTACTGCGTGAAATCCAGGCCCAAGCAGGAAGGCATGGCCACGCGACTGCTCCGAGGAGAGCTGGGGCTTGAAGTCTTCTGTCCCAAGATCCGCTTTAAGCGGGCCCGTTCTACTGGTGTGGCTTGGGTCAACGAGGCGATGTTTCCTGGCTACATCTTCGTCCGATTTGTCTATCCGGAGCTTTACCGTCGCATCGCCGCGACCAGCGGTGTCGCCAAGACGCTCTCATTCGGCAACAGGCCCGCCGCGTTGGACGACTCGATCATCACCGACCTGCGACGTCATGTGGCCGACAATGAGACCGTGGAGATCGCCTGCGAAATCAAGGAGGGAGAGGAAATCAGGGTGATCGAGGGCCCATTCCAGGGAGTACGCGCCCTAGTCACTCGGATCCTGCCAGCGCGTGAACGTGTGGCTATCCTGCTGAACATGCTCGGTCAGGAACGGGAGATCGAGGTTTCCACCACTGCCATCCTCCCTGATGTCCGACATCCGCTCGAGCAGAAGTAAGAGTTCCGCGTTCTCGACAGAACAAGCCTGGGCTGTTCATCTTTTCCCGATGAAAATTCTCGTGATCGGATCGGGTGGCCGTGAGCATGCCCTTCTTTGGAAGCTGGCTCAGAGCCCGCGTGTGAAAGAGCTTATCTGTGCCCCAGGGAATGCAGGGACGGCGGCACTCGCTATTAATCATCCGGTCGCGGCGGGCGATCTTCCCGGCCTGCTGGCACTGGCCAAGTCGGAACAGGTCGATCTGACTCTTGTCGGTCCCGATGACCCGCTCGCCGCAGGGATCGTCGATCTTTTTCAAAAAGAGGGCCTTCGTGTCTTTGGGCCCGTGGTAGCTGCCGCCCGACTCGAATCCTCGAAGTCGTTTGCCAAAGAATTCATGATCCGTCACGAGATTCCGACGGCGGCCTCGGCCACCTTCTCCAACCCGGATACCGCTTTAGCTCATTGCGCCAACGCAAGTTACCCACTGGTCGTGAAGGCCGATGGACTGGCTCTGGGCAAGGGGGTGGTGATCGCCCAGACTCAGGGAGAGGCTGAGGCAGCTATCCGTGAGATCATGATTGAAAAGGTCTTCGGGGAGGCTGGAAACACTGTGGTCATCGAGGAGTTTCTGACCGGCCCCGAGTGCTCCCTTCATGCGCTGATCGATGGAAAAAACTATCTCCTCTTTCCCGATGCCAAGGATCACAAGCGAGCCCTCGAGGGAGATCAGGGACTGAATACCGGCGGGATGGGGACGATCAGTCCCTCTGGCGTCGTCGGTACCGCGATGCAGGAGCGTCTCAAACGAGAAGTTCTGGAGCCCTTCGTGAAGGGGCTCGCGGCCGATAACCTTCCCTTCCAGGGGATGCTCTTCCCCGGACTGATGATGACACCTAGCGGACCAAAGGTCCTGGAGTTCAACTGCCGATTTGGCGATCCGGAAACGCAGTCTCTGATGCGCCGACTTAAAAGCGATCTTCTCGATCTGATCGAGGCCACCATCGATGGGAAGCTACACGAAACTACACCCGTCTGGGACGAGCGTGTTGCAGTCTGTATTGTACTGGCTTCCGGCGGCTATCCGGGGCCGATCGAGAAGGGCCAGGTGATCACTGGCATCGAAGAGGCCTCCACTGATCCGGATGTTGTTGTCTTCCATGCCGGCACTACCGTGAAAGATGCTCAGGTTGTTACGAGTGGAGGTCGGGTGCTCGGCATCACGGCACTTGGGGCCACGCTGGAGGAGGCCAGAAAGAAAGCCTACGCGGCGGCCGACAAGATTGCCTTCGAGGGAAAGCAACTCCGCCGCGACATCGGGGCCTGAGACCCGAGTAATTCACAGGGATGAAGGGGATGAAATTACCCCCTAGAATGCAGATACCCTCGGCTGCAGCTCCTCATCCCTTTTATCCCCTTCATCACTGTGAGTATTCCAGTGCGGAAGCCTCAGCCTAAAAAAACGAAAAAGGCTTCCGTAAATATTCTTCGGAAGCCTTCTCTTGAAATTTTCTCCGCCTATTTTCCGGCGAAGCATTGCCCTAAACAGGGGCCCAGATTTACTAGGACTTGTAACGCAACCGCTTCTTGTGGCGGTTCAGCTTCATGCGCTTACGGCGCTTGTGCTTTGCGATCTTGGCTTTGCGTTTCTTTTTAATTGATCCCATCGGGCTGTGTTCGGTTCAGGACTACTTGCGTAGAATTTTAGGTTTGAGTCGCTTTAGTAGACGACCTTGTTCAGAGGGTATTCGATGATGCCTTCGGCACCGAGTGACTTCAGTTGCGGTATGATCTCCCGGACGATTTTTTCGTCAATGACAGTCTCCACAGCCACCCAGTCGTTTTGGGCCAGAGGCGAAACAGTAGGATTGCGGAGAGCGGGTAGTGCGTCGAGGAGATTCTGCAACTTTATGCTGGGGAGGTTCATCTTGAGGCCAACCTTGTCGCGTGCCGTAAGGGCGCCGACCAGGAGGAGTGCGATCTTCTCCATTTTCTCCCGCTTCCATTTATCCTTGAAGGCTGCTTTCCCGGACACGAAGACCGGATAGGACTCGATGATCGTCTCGAGGATCCGGAGATTATTCGCACGAAGCGAGGATCCAGTCTCCGTGATGTCAACGATCGCATCGACCAGATCGGGGACCTTCACCTCGGTGGCGCCCCAGGAGAATTCGAACTCCGCCTTCACACCATGGTTCTCGAAGTAGCGGCGGGTGAGGCCAATTGCCTCAGTGGCGATGCGCTTGCCCTCCAGATCCTTGACCGATTTATAGGAAGAGTCCTCGGGAACGGCGATCACCCAGCGGGTGGGATTGGCAGTCGCCTTGCTGTAGGGAAGTTCTGCGAGCACCTCGACATCGGAGCCGTTCTCCTCGACCCAATCGCGCCCGGTGATGCCGCAATCCAGGAATCCCCCCTCCACATAGCGGCTGATCTCCTGAGCGCGCAGCATGCGGAGACGCAGTTCCGGATCATCCACAAGCGGTCGGTAAGAGCGGCTGGTTCCGGAAATGGAAAAGCCCGCCCGCTTGAATAGCGAGAGGGTCGCTTCCATGAGGCTGCCGGAAGGAAGGCCAAAAGTGAGAATAGGATCCGCCATAAAGATTGAGATTTGGGGGGGAAATATAGGCTTTTCCTGTTGGTATTGGGAAGCGCCGAATCGGATGGCATCCGACGAAAGCCGTTTTATGATGTCGCAATTGCCCCCTTCCTCAACGACCTATCGCACTCCTTACCCGTGGCAAACAGCTCTCCCTTCTTCATGAACCTTGCGACCCTTCTGGTACGCAGGCGGCTCTCGGGGAAAGCACGCAGTTTTTTTGTTATCTCCTTCGCTGCGACGCTAATGATCCGGCTTGCTTACTGCGCACAGGCCCCGGTCGATTCCTCCGATCTCTATAGACACTTGGGATTCACCTCGCATTTCTGGGAGAACCCGGCGGCTTTCTACTGGCTGAGGCCATGGCAGTTCCCTCACGAGTTCTGGTCTCAGTTCTGGACGGGGGTGGGATACATTTACCCTCCGCTGGCACTGCTCTTCTTTGCGATTTTCGGAGGCCTAGGCGTGGGACTTTTCTGGGTCAAGTTGGCCCTCACGCTGTTTGATCTTGGGTCTTCCATTCTTATCGCTAGGGCAACCTCCTGGTGGGCAGGTTTGCTGGTTTTTTCAGCACCGGTGACTGTCTGGTATACCTCCCACGAGGGACAGTACGAGAGCATGGTGACATTCTTGGTCGTTCTGGCGGTTCTTTCTGCCCGTAATGGAAAATGGTTTTGGACAGGAGTCTCCTTTATGCTGGCGCTCCAGACCAAACAGCTCGCGCTGCTGATCGCCCCCTATTTCCTCTACGAGATTTTTCTCCGCCGGCATCTCCAATCTCGCAAAGCCGTCACGAGCTTCTTCGGAGGCTTCCTTGGGGCGTTGCTCCCCTTTATTCCCTTCTATGTCTGGAGGCATGAGCTCTGGCTGCTCCCTCTGCAAAATCAGGAGAACATTCTCAACCCCTTCTACTGGCCTTTTTTCTGGAAAAAGGGAGTGCTCGATCACTTTGAGGATATCTCCAGACTTCGCCTTGTCTGGAATGAGGTGGTCACCACGGCACCCCTGATCATTCTCGGCTTCTTTCTTACGAGGGGTTCCTTTCTTCGAAGATTCCCGCAAGCCCTTCCAAGCATGACCTTCTGGATCATGATCAAGAGCATGGCATGGGTGATGAACTGGTACATGATTCTGATTCCCGGACTGACGCTTGCTCTCTGGCGCCACCGCAGGTGGATGCTCGTGCTCCTCATCCTCTACTGGCTCCAGTGTGGCCAGCAGGTAGCCAGTTACGTAGGCGATGATGATCTCGAAGAAGATGTCACCGTCAGCCGCTTCCAAGAGTGCATCTGGTGTTGCGACTACCGGGCCGTGGAATCAACGGACTGGATTAAGCAAGAGTCGGATTAATCCAATCAGATGAACGCCCCAGTTGTTTTACGTGAGATTTCCTCTTTTTAATCGAGTGCGTCAGAGCAAAGAATAAGAACTCTGCTCTCAGAGTTTCAATCCCAATCCATCAGGGTTGTTCCCAAGCTTTATCACTTACTTCGTTGGCAGACTCCCTTTGCGCTTTTCGACTCTGACGGAAACGCATGATGGCCAACACTCCGAGGTAGAAGATTACTGAGATTGGGATGGCAAGCACTGTTCCTCCAATCACCAGGGGAAGGCCGATATCCACAAAATTGTCCCATTGAAAAATTTCGGAAAGCTTGAAGTCTCCGCGATTGAGCTTTGGCGCGAAATGATGAGGGTGGCTCAAGAGCCAGAAGCCGATTTGGAACTGCCACCGAAGGATCAGCGGCCAGATAGGAAGGAGCAGATCATGCACGGAAACCCCGATTACCGAGGCCACCACGCTGCAGCGGGTGATCCAAGAGGCTCCCATGGCACTGAGGGTCTTGAGTCCGAAGATGGGCAAGAATCCGAAGAAGATCCCGATCGCCGTTCCCCCCGCCACCGCATGCGGGGCATCCTTGGCATCGAGAAGTTCATGAAACTTCCGGACCGTCTCAAGGATATAGCGCCAGAGTATCATTGATGTGTTTGCGGGTCCCGACCTGCTATCACCGCTCCTTGGCGAGAGAGGCCTTCTTGCCAAGGAGTCTCTCGGGATTCAAGGCCTGAAGTGCAGGTGGCACGAAGAGGCCGTCCTTGCGGATCAGTTTCCCGTCAAACCAGACCTCGCCGCCGCCATAGTCCTTGCGCTGAATGCAGACCATGTCCCAGTGCACGGCGCTCTTGTTGCCATTACCGGCGACATCGTAGGCCTGACCTGGCGTGAAGTGGAACGATCCGGCAATCTTCTCGTCGAATAGGATATCGCGCATCGGGTGAAGGATATGAGGATTGAACCCTAGCGAGAACTCTCCGATGAAGCGGGCTCCTGCATCCGTATCGAGGATTTCGTTCAGCGCCTTGGTATGGTTGGCCGTCGCCTTGATGACCTTCCCCTTTGAGAACTCGAGGCGCACGTTATCGAAGGCGATGCCCCGGTTGAGCGTCGGGGCATTGAAGGTGACATAACCCTCCACGGAGTTCTTTACCGGACAGGAGAAGACCTCACCATCCGGGATATTATGCTCGCCGCCGCAGATGACCGAGCCGATCCCCTTGATACTAAAGCGCAGATCGGTTCCAGGACCCTTGATCTCGACACGGTCGGTCTTGTCCATGAGTGCTTTGAGCGCCTTCATGCCGGGCATCATCGCAGCGTAGTCCAGTGTGCAGACCCGGAAGAAAAATTCGGCGAAGGCTTCCGTACTCATCTGTGCCTGCTGAGCCATCGAGGGAGTCGGCCAGCGAAGGACCACCCAGCGGGTCTTATTGATCCGGTAGTCAAGAGCCGGGCGGAGCTTCGCGGAGAGCAGGGCTAGCTGGGACTGGGGCACGTCAGCCATCTCCGAGATGTTCTGGGAACCGCGCACGGCAATATAGGCCTGCATCTTCTTAAGACGAGCGAGATCGATCGACGCCATGGTTTCGGCCTGCGGCCCCGTGACCCCCATTGCCAACTCACGGCTGATACGTCCTGAGTGCATCACCAGATGGGGCTCGGCCTTGGCCACGCGGGCGGCGCGGATCAGGGCGATCACGAACTCCTCCGGCGTGTCGGAGACGTCGATCAGGACACGCTCCCCAGCCTTCAACTTCGTGGAGTGGGCGGTGAGAACTCGGGCTAGAGAATCGTAGCGGGAATCGGACATGGGAGAGGGTGAAAACTGAAAGGGTGAATAAGGTCAGGGCTTTGCGGTCGTTGCCTTGAGCTTGGCGAGATACTTTGCGGGATCCTTATCGAAGTCACCGATGCACGACTTACAGCAGAAGCCGACCTGCTGCCCCTTGTAATCAAGCATGATAGGTGGCCCCATCTCTCCGAGCTTTTCATCCGACACGATGCATTTTGTCGAAGGATAGGGGATTGGTTCGGCAGCATGGATAGGTGCCGAGAGCAACGTAGTGCATGCGAAAGCCGTCAAAATGTGCAACTTCATCCGTGCAAATCTATCACGGAATCAAGTGGTGGCTAGTGATGAAAAGTCGAAAAAATAGGGGGGTGTCACCATAAAAATGGGCTCTCTCGCGATTCAACGACGATTTTCTGTTGCGGATCTTTTATGCCAGTGTAACAAAAGATACCAATGAATGTCCGTTGCCCTATCATGACCATGGTGATGGCGCTGGCTCTCTTTATGATTGCCGGCGGTCACTGGGCCATGCTCCAGAGTGTGGCGTGGGCTGGGATGGTGAAGGACTTCTCCCACACAGGATCCATCGCTGAAGCCGTCACAAAGACCTTTGATGGCAAGCACCCCTGCTCGATGTGCAAGAAGATCGCCAAGGCCCGTGCCGCTGAAGAGAAAGCTCCCGTCACAATGAAGGTCGACAAGAAGGCGGAATTCTTCATTGCAGGAACCAACTTGGAGATTCCTTTACCTGTTGCGCGTCCGATGATTTACGGGCCAGCACCCTTTGTTTTAATGCCGGAGCTCTTTTTTGCTCCGCCCGTCCCGGTGCCGATCAGCGCGCTTATTTCCTAGCGCTCCGGAAGGAGTCCCGGTAATGACCGGCCCCTTCCATCACTGATCACAAATTCTCGCCTGCTTATCGCGGGCGGGGAACTGCAGTCCGCAACAACCCATTGTGCGCCAGCAGTGCACCCAAGAACCCATGTCCCGAAACATTCAATCAAGTCAAGGCGGATTCACCCTGATCGAATTGCTGGTTGTCATCTCCATTGTCGCCGTCTTGGCGGCCTTGGGTCTGCCGGCCATCAGAAACGCCCAGGCCCAGTCTCTGACCGTGAAGTGCGCCGGCAACATGCAGCAACTTGGCAAAGCCGCCTTGCTATATGCTTCAGACAACCAGATGTGCCTGCCTGATAGCAGTCATGGAATCGACTCTTGGACCAATGCTCTTCAGCCCTACGCCTCGGGCACCATTACCTTCAAGTGCCCGGCGGACGAGGTGAAGGGCAGAAGGCGTACCTTTGTGATCAATGATTATCTCACAGCCATGCCTTGCAATGCCGCATACCTCTCGGTGCTCAATCAATCACGTCTTGTCTGCGTGGAGAAGCCGAGCCAGACGGTGTTTTTCATGGAGCTGTCGAAAGGCTACGGGAAATCAAGCCCACCCGATCACCTCCACCTGGCGCAATACTATCCAGGGCAGATTGGGGCTGCTGATTTCGCAAGCCAGGTCGGAGTGGAACGGCACCCTGGCAAAAAGGCCAACTACCTCTTTGCCGACGCGCATTGCGAGTCCCTTACCTGGAAGGAAGCACAGGCACGCATGACGGATCCCGGCAGTCGTTTCATCACGGCAATACCTACTGAGTAGACAGTGAGCGCACACGACAACAAATCCATCCAACAAGAATCAACAAACTTAAAAATTAACCTCTCAAACCAAAATAAAACTCATCCTATGAAAACAACAAAACTCATCCTTTCACTTCAGGCAGCTCTTTTTGTAGCCGCCGTCTCAACCGCTTCTGCCCATATCGGTTACACAGGGAGGGACTTCGGTTCCTACACTGGATCCGACATTACTAGAACGATCACAAACCAGAATGTGTCCAGCGACTACGGCTGGGCCGATGCCACTGATGCCAACCTCGGCGACACCCACAAGACACGCGCCTTCAAATTCAACCTCGCGAGCAATGCCTGGGTAACGCTGAGCTTTCAAGGTTTAGCCTATACCGCAGGTTCGAACTCCTACACGGCCCTGGCCCTCCCCGCCTTCTCCCTCTACCGGGGAGTTGCGGCGGCCAGCACACACGACGGAAGCCTTATCAGCATCGCCTGGAGGGATACAAACTATGGCACCGTCATTGACTATGACACCAACGGCGTGGCCAAAACAAACAGCGTCACGGAAGGAAGCTTGAACGCGCTGGGAGATTGGAAAATCGGATCGGACACTGGCACCAACTTCGCAGACCTTTCCTCCTTCACCTACATTGGCAATGCCGCCAGCGGCACCACGGCCAACTACGGAATCCCGGCCGCTTCCCTCACGCTTAGGGACGGCACCATCGTCCCCAATGCCGCGATCAACGGAAACGGAAACACCAATGGCCCCGTGTCAGGTTCCTTCTACCTCGGAGCGGGCGATTACTCAGTCTTTGTGGGAGGAGCGAATTACTACGGCGTGAATACCAATACCCCTTACGGCATTCAAGGAACCTTCACTGCGGTTCCGGAACCCTCCACGTGGGCTCTTCTGGCCGTTTCGCTGGTGATGGGGGGAGTGGTCATTTTTGCCAAGCGGAAAAAAGAAGGGCAGTCGGTACAACTCTAAAATTCATGCTCCCCAAAACTCGTTTCATCATTTACTTGGCGGCCGCGCTCTGCGCGGCCGCCACCCCACTCTCCGCTCATATCCTATATACAGGCAGGGACTTCGGGGTCTTCACTCCCGGCGGATCCACCAGCCCGGTGACGATTTCCCAAAACAATATTTCGTCTAACTACGGATGGGCCGACGGCACGGATGCAGATTTCGGTGACAGTCACAACCTGCTTCCCTTTCGATTCTCACTCCTGTCAACGGGACTGGTCACCCTGCAGATTCAGGGATCGAGTTTCCGATTAGGCTTTATTGGAACCATTCCAGCAATGGCGAACCCCGGCTTCTCGATTTTCAAGGGGATTGCCCACCTTCCTCCGCTTGCGCTTGAGGACCATGATACAAGCGGGATCAGCAGTGCCTATATGAACGCGACCTATGGTTCAGGAAACTGGGAAGGATGCTTCAATGCCCTGGGTGATTGGAAGATGGGAAACGATGATGACGATGATACGGGTACCCCTGCCGCTCTCTCCGCATTCTCCTATCGGGGCAATGCTGCGGATGGTACTCCCGCCAACTACGGCACCGGCGCGACTATCATTCCTCGTGCAAATGGAACCACTCAAACCAACGATGTGATCAGGGGGGACGGTCTTGCCGACGGTAGTGTCACGGGAACATTTGCCTTAGATGCAGGCGACTACACCATCTTGGTCGGCGGTGCCACTTACAGCGGAACCTCTACTGCTTACAGCGGATTCAACGCCACCCTCTCCGTGATGGCAATCCCGGAACCCTCCACCTATGGGCTTTTATCGCTGGGGGCGATGGTCTTGGCTGCGACTTACCGACGCAGGAGGGCGCGGGGATAGTACGGGTTCTGTTATTCCGATCTCAGCATAGGCCAAAAGCGTGAAAGCCTTATTCTGAGTTTAGGGCACAGGATTTTTGATGCGGGGTTAGGCGCCCAAGCGCAGCTGTAGTGTACCTACTGCAAGCGCAGGGGAACAACGACCCGCATCCATCGTCTCTGCGCTTTTGCCATGATGGAGCTTCTCTCCATCCAGTCTTCCGCGTCTCTACCGTAATCCGATTCTCCTGTTTTCATTCCCAGCCTATTCACTAGGTTTTAGTAATGCCTACCGAGGATTCAATTCCCTCACTGCTCTCTCGACTTAGAGGGGGGTGCTCCACGTGTTGGGTGAAGTATGTCGTGGGGAGGCGCTCCCCCTTGGGGAATGAAGAGAAAGATGACCACGAAGAATGGCGCCTGATGGCGATTCTGGCGGCCGGGTGTTTTGTCTTCGGAGGGTCGGGCCTCATCAGTGAACTTCTCTTCCACAACCGAGCTTGGGCCACGGTTTTCTATCTCTTGGCCTACCTCTGCGGGGGATGGGATGCGGCAGGCGATGCCTGGGAACGCCTTCGCAAAGGCCAACTCGACGTCCATTTTCTGATGCTAGCGGTGGCTGTCGGAGCTGGAGTGATCGGCGCCTGGCGCGAGGGGGCCCTGCTTCTCTTTCTCTTCTCGGCATCCGGTGCCATGGAGCACTTCGCGATGGGGCGTACCAAGAAGGCCATCGACGCCCTCTTCCGCGGAGCCCCCAAGACCGCTCGTGTCCTCAGTAATGGAGTCGAGGAGTCCGTTCCGGTGGAGAAGCTGGCACCCGGCATGGTGATTCTCGTCACCACCGGGGAACAGATCCCTGCCGACATGGAGGTGATCAAGGGGGAGAGCGCCTGCGATGAGTCGAACATGACTGGTGAGGCCATGCCGGTATCGAAGCGCCTCGGAGACACGGCCCTCTCCGGAACAATCAATCTTTGGGGCGTCCTGGAAGGAAGGGTTCTTAGGCCAGCCAGTGAGAGTTCCCTGCAGAAAATCATCCGCCTCATCCAGAACGCCCAGAACCTGAAGGCCCCCTCCCAGCGCTTCACGGACCGATTCGGCACGGGCTACACATGGACGATCCTTCTGATCTGTACCTTCATGTTCTTTGTCTGGTGGCTGCTACTGGGCCTCGCGCCGTTTGAGAAATGTGACGGCACGGCCAGCGCCTTCTACCGGACGATGACTCTGCTCGTGGTGGCCTCTCCCTGCGCCCTGGTTCTCTCGGTCCCCTCGGCTATTCTCTCAGCGATCGCAAGTGGGGCGCGACGTGGCATCCTCTACAGGGGAGGTGCGGCCATCGAGACGCTAGCGGATGTCGGCGTTGTGGCCCTCGATAAGACAGGAACCCTTACCTCAGGCAACCTGACCCTCGCGGAGGTCGAAATCTTTGAGGGAAATGAAACCCGTTTTCGCTCGGTGGCCCATTCCTTGGCACGTCTCTCCGAACACCCACTCTCCCGTGCGATCCGACGGATCGCTATGACATGGGGTACCCCCGCCATGGAGGTGGCTAACTTTCAAACCATCCTTGGCAAGGGAGTCCGAGCTGATATCGACGGGGAGACCTTTGTGATGGGTAGTCGTAAGCTCGCCCTCGGGCTGGAGATCTTCCACGAAGACGATCTTCCCCCGGCAGGGAAGTCGGCCGGTGCGGTCGTCTGGGTAGCGGGGAGGGGACTCCTCGGACGGATGATTTTCTCAGACGAGATCCGCGCCGCATCGATCACCACCCTGCGCAGGCTTCATGAGAAGGGCGTTCGCACGGTCATGCTCACCGGTGATCACAGAGAGTCGGCCCAACTGATCGGAGAGAAGGTCGGGATCGGAAAGATTCTCTCCGAACTCTCACCCGATGGAAAAGTCGAGGCCATCGAGAACCTTAAGGAAGGGGGGAAGGTCCGTGTGGCCATGATCGGGGACGGTGTGAACGATGCACCCTGCATTGCGGCCGCCGATGTGGGCGTGGCCATGGGAGCCCGGGGCTCCGACGCCGCCCTCGAACAGGCGGAGGTTGTGCTGATGAACGATCGAATAGAGAACTTCCTGCTGGCCCGCCTCTTGAGCGTTCAGGCCAAGAAGATCATCAACCAGAACATCGTGGTCGCCCTAGGAACCGTGGTCGTCATGGTCTGCACCGCTTTTTTCTTTCCAGTCCCCCTTACCTTGGGCGTTGCCGCCCATGAGGGAAGTACTCTGCTGGTGGTGCTGAACAGTCTCCGCTTGCTAGCTCTGAAGCTTCCCAAGGATATTGAATCGTAACTTGACCTAAATTCGCGCTAGTAGATTGATGACACTGCATTCTAGAGCATCTTGCGATTAATCTGTCGTTCTTTGGGCGATCAGCTTGACCGTCGATAAATAACAGGACTCGCGCAAAGGCGCAAAGGCGCGGAGGAAAAGACAAAGGATTGGGTCCGGAGAAGACCGTCACCTTTTTCTCCAAAGATACGTTGCCATGAGTCATAAAAACTCTGCGTCTTTGCGTCTTTGCGCGAGATTTCTTCCCTTTTACATGCGTCAAATAAAACCGAAACCGCTCTAGTTGGAGCAGAGCAATCAGTGGCAGACAGTCATTGTTCCACCGCAATGGGTGCAGGTGTGCTTGAGCTTGCCGGTCTTGAAGAAGTTCTCCATGGCCGAATGGCAGTCAGGACACTCCATGGTCTTCACATCATAGTAGACGAGCGTTTGACTCTTTGCAGGGGAGCGGCTCGGGACTTTCACTATGACCATTTTGCACTTATCGCACATCACGGCTCCATCCTTGGGAGGTGCCGCGAACGATTGGGAGGGCAGGATGGTAAGCAGAGCCATCATTCCTGCCCACTCAAAATAGCGAGGAGCCAAAATTTCTTCAGCCACGCAGATAGCGTGAGAGTTCTTTCCTTAGAAGTTCCCGGGCATGACTCAGTCGGCGCTCGACTGCCTTAACCGAGCATTCTGCAATAGTGGCGATCTCGGATTGGGAGAGTTGCTCGTATTCGCTCAGGATCAAGGTCTCACGGAGATCGGGCGGCAAGGAGGCGATCGCCGTGCGCACGGCCATTTCTCGCTCTCGTGATTCGACAGCCTTGAGAGGATCGCCCTCGGAAGCTACTGTGGCGGCTTCTTCGATGGTAACTGTCGGATGGCGTCTTTGCCAGCGGAGATGGTTCTTTGCCAGATTAGCTGCAATGCCAAAGAGCCAGGTGGAGAACTGACCGCCCGCCCGGAACTTTGCCCGGCTCTGATAGACCCTCACAAAGGTCTCCTCGGCCAGTTCTAAGGCCGTCGCTTCGTTTCCCGTGAAGCGGTAGAGGTAGGCAATGAGGCGACTCTTCCAGCGCTCCATGATCGCATTGAGAGCGAGATCCTCTCCGCTAGCCAGAAGAGCCATCGCGTCTCGGTCCTCCTGTTCGGTTTCAGACATGAAAGGGGGCCCTTATTGTGAGCCGCAGGAGTCGATCACCAAGGGGAGCACCTTGAGCAAATAAGCCCTGCGTTTCTCAGGAGGGAGTTCCGCAGCCACGGCATAGAAATGCTCGAGCATCACGATCCGTATCTCGGTACGGATACGATCGGTCTCCGCCACGGCCTCACGGAGTTCCGGAGTGATGCTCTGCTGGCCCAGCCCAGCCTCCAGCGAGAGTTGTTCGAGACGGGCATTGGCTTCGCACATCTGGTCACAATAGGGGCCGCATCGAGATCCGTATTGTTGTTGCAGCCCCTCGATAGCTCCCACCTTTTGAGGAGAGAGTCCGTACTGATGGCAAAGCCATGCCGAGGATGGACCTCGCAAAAGATGTCTTGTTACCAATGCCGCTCCGACTCCTGCGATGACCACGGCCAGAAGAATAAGAAAGCCGCGTTTCATGGATCAAGAATCAGCGCGAGTGCGTGACGGAGGCGAAGGGTTTCAATGAAAGAAGATAGCGCTCCTCCTCAGAAGAACGGGCCTGCATTCCTCCGACCAAAATGCCGCCGAAGAGGGCCACGGCAACACAGGTCGCGGCAATCCGAGGCACGGCTAGCTGCTGGAGCCAAGAGAAGAAGGGTAAGTCCATGGGCCCGTTACTCTCGGCGGCTTCGATGCGAGCCCAGACGGAACGGTTAAAGCCGGATCTAGGCTCCGTGGGCGTAGTCCACTCTTGCAGTAGGTCTGAGAGTTGCTTCTCGGGATTCATCATGTGAAAGGTAAGTGACTCAGCGGGCGGAGGCAGGCTTTTTCAGTACCACCTCCGCCGCGTTGAATCCTCAGCTTACTTGCAGCAAGAAGCGCACTTGCCATCCGAGCACTTCACGCAGGAGCTGCAGCTTTTTGCGCAACCATTGCATGCCTTGCAGCTGTCCGCAGCGGAGACGGTTGCCAGTCCGAGTCCCGCGATGAGGGCGAGCATGGCGCCAGCTTTGATCAATGTTTTCATGGGTATGGTATGTTTTGTTCAGAGCGGGAACCATTCCCGTTCCAAAAGTAATTCACCGCCCACGGCGAAATCCCCCAAAATTTCTTCTGCAGCCTAAAAAAAATCAGTTCGTCGCCGGCGCCGTGATAGATCCTGATTCTGAAGGCGCAAGTCCTGTTCCCGGCACAACGGAAGCAGTCGGCAGGGGTAATGGGGTCATGGCGGGTGATGCCGTGGGAATGGCAACGGGAGTTGGAGTTGGGGTTGGAGTTGTCTTTGGGATGGGACGGAATTCTGGATGTCGGATCCATCCCCCGGCCTCGGCGGTCCAGATGCTCAAGCCGATGGAAATCGTGCACCCTAGGAGGACAGCCCAGCCGATCCAGGTCGCCTGACGGGGAAACTTGATCAGGGCCAGGAGGGAAATGAGAGACAGAATTCCCGCTGAATAGACAAGGGGAGCGGTTGCGTCCGCACGGTGAGCGTGCTGCCGAAGAGCGGTTTTTCCAGCCTCATCCAAGCCGGGTTGGATTGAACCATCCATGAAAGCGTCATAGGCGGCTTCACCCGTCTCCATGACAAAGGGCATCGTTCCAGCACAGAATATCACAGCTAGCAGTCCCGACGCCAAAGCACCACGACTATGGAAAAGGATCCCAATCAGAATAGGCAGGCAGGCGACAGAGAGTCCGATGATCGGAACATGATTGATGGCCACGTGGAGATGGGCCGGAGAGAAGAGGATGTCCATGGTTTATTGGCAGGTTGATACGTGATAATAAGATAAGCAAGAGCGAAGCTGTAGCGTACAAGGCTGCGCTCGACAGGAATAAAATGTTGTTGTGAAATCTTGGTATGACTAACGGACAAGGATCGGCCGGCAATGTAATTGCTTCCTTAGCGAGCTTCTTCATACCCGGACTGGGCCAGCTTCTTCAGGGGCGGTTGCTGCCCGCCATCCTCTTCTTTGTCTTCACGGGGATTCTCTGGGTTTTCCTACTGGGCTGGATCATCCATCTCTGGGCATGCCTCGACGCCGCACTCTGGAAGCCAAAGAGTTAACTGATTATCGGTATCGGCAGTGGTTTTTTTTGATCAACCGGCTCAGGGATTTGCTGAGATCGTCTGACGATTTACTCTGTTAGTGGGTTTTAAAAAGAACTTGGCACGCTCTGTGCTTATACCCCTTGCGGAACTACTGTGGTTCCATCCAACCAAATCAAACCTACCATGAAACTCATCACACGCGTTGCAACTGTCGCACTTGCGTCAGTTGCAGTCACCTCTGCACTCCGGGCCGCCGAGACCAACTCGGTTTCCTCGGGGAAAAACTTCAAACAGCCCGTTGAGGAAGTCGCGGCTACTCCCATGTTCACTGGCACAGTGACCACCGGATACGACAGCATGTACAACTTCCGTGGTGTTGACTGGATCCCAAACAAGGGTATCGCGACAGCCACCTTCACGCCGGTCTGGCACATCACTCCCAACGACACCTTCTCAGTACCACTCTGGTTCTGCGTTGCTCTGGGTCAGAACTCGCCTTTCAATGGTAACAACTATACCGAGTTGGATGTCTCCCCGAGCTATGTCCACACCTTCGGCAACTTGGCCGTGGGCTGCGGTTATACTCTCTACAACTACTTCAACTACGGCTTCCCAACCGAGCAAGGTGGCATCAGCAGCTACAAGCCAGGTGGAACAGGCCTCCAACACGAGGTGAACATCAATGCAAACTACACCGTAAAGACCGGTGCCGTTTCCTGGGTGCCATCCATTGCCTACTTCTACGAGTGTGGGGTAGGAGCGCCTAACAACTACGCCAGCATCAACGCCGGCTCGAGTTTCCTGAGCCCCGCACTGACCGTCGGTGTTCCTCTCTACAAAGACATCGTCAGCTTCAACCCGAACACCCAGTACAATATCTCCTTCGGGTACAACAACACAGCTAGCTCGCAAGGTGCCTCTAAACTCTACGGCTTCAACAACTGGCAGGTCACCGCACCGGTGACTTGGAAGATCACCAGCGCCCTCTCCTTGACGGCGTACGTGGCCTACACCTACCAGCCCAATCTTTACAACACGGTTGCACTCACAGCGATGCCGGAGAACAGGTTCTACGGTGGCGCCAGCGTTGGGTATTCGTTCTAAAACTTGGGGTTAGACTGACAAGAAAAGCTCTACCAGTATTGGTGGAGCTTTTCTTTTTTCTTACATAAGCTTACCGAGCTATCGATAAGTTGGTAGTTTCTTCGCTGTTATCATTGGGCTGGGATTTGGAGTTTGGCATTAATGAAGTAAAGCAAGGTGGGGAGCTTGTCGATTGAGCGAAAGCCTCTTGCCTTTCTCTCCAAGCACCGCCTCGGGGCGCGATCCATACTTTTCCAAGAGCTCGTCTATAAGCTCGTCACTCCGGTTGTTTGCTTTCTTTTTAGTTACTCGGAGAAAACTTGCAGCGCGGGGATCGACACCGTATCTCGTACTTTTGTTAAAACGGGTTGAGATGTCTCCAAAACATTTCTTTATTGTAATCCTAACAACTCACTTTCGCTCCTTTCTAGGGCCTACGCACTCGATCCCTAAGTTGCTTGGACTATGCAATGTCAAGCTACACCAACCCACCATCTCTATTAGATTAATATATTTTTACCTTCCAACTCATACCAAACTAAGCAACTCGAGAAATAATTTTTCAGCCGTAATATTCCCTCCTTAGCAAACTCTCCTACTGAAAATAGTGAAGACCCATTTGGCATGCCGTGTGCTTAATCCTTAGATAGGACTTCAACCAGTCCTATTGCCAAATAAACATATCATGAAACTCATCACACGCGTTGCAACTGTCGCACTTGCCGCAGTTGCACTCACCTCAGCCCTACAGGCAGCCGAGACAAACTCGGCTTCTTCCGACAAAAACGTCAAACAACCCGTCGCGGAAGTCGCGGCTACTCCCATGTTCACCGGAACGGTTACCACTGGTTATGACAGCATGTACAACTTCCGTGGTGTCGACTGGATACCAAACAAGGGTATCGCAACACTTTCCTTCACGCCTGTCTGGCACATCACATCGAATGACGCATTAGCTATAGCATTCTGGTCCTGCGTTGCTCTGGGTCAGAACTCGCCTTACAATGGTAACAGTTATACAGAGTTGGATGTCCCCATAAGCTACACTCACACCTTTGGCAACTTGGCAGTGGGTTGCGGTTATGCCCTATACAACTACTTTAACTGCGGATTCCCAACCGAGCAAGGTGGTATAAGCAGCTACAAGCCAGGTGGTACTGGCATCCAGCAAGAGGTGAACATCAATGCCAATTACACGGTCAAGACGGGTGATGTTTCCTGGGTGCCATCCATTGCCTACTTCTACGAGCTTGGCCAGGCTGCGCCAAACAACTATGCCAGCATTAACGCCGGCTCGAGCTTCCTGAGCACCGCGCTCACCGTCGGTGTTCCCCTCTACAAGGACATCGTTAGCTTCAACCCGAATACCCAATACAACATCTCTTTCGGGTACAACAACACAGCCAGCTCTCAGGGGGCCTCCAAACTCTACGGCTTTAACAACTGGCAGGTTACCGCCCCCGTGACTTGGAAAGTCACTAGCGCGATCTCCTTAACTGCCTATGTGGCCTACACCTACCAGCCAGACCTCTATAACACCGTGGCGTTGACAGCGATGCCAGTAAATAGGTTCTACGGCGGCGCCAGCATTGGTTATTCTTTCTAGGCTTTCGTGGTTGACTGGTGAAAAAGGCCCCGTCGTTAACGGCGGGGCCTTTTTCTTTTAGCAGTTTGCAAAATAAGGTCGGGGAGTTAATTTCCGCATACTCATGGAAAAAAACACCAGCGTTCCAGAAGACCTGACTGCACGACTTCTTCTCGAGAACAAGGCGTGGTCTGAGGGAATTCTTAGCCAATCACCTGAGTTCTTCCACAATCTTGCCAAGGAGCAGCACCCCAAGTTCCTCTGGATCGGGTGCTCCGACAGTCGTGTTCCCGCCGAGACGGTGGTCAACGCCAAACCGGGCGAGATCTTCGTCCACCGCAATATCGCCAATCAGGTCATCACCACGGATTTCAACTGCCTAAGCGTTCTTCAATATGCGGTGGCGGTACTGAAGGTGGAGCACATCATTGTTTGCGGCCACTATGGATGTGGCGGCATCCAGGCAGCGTTGAGTTGCGAGAATTCAGGTCTTATGATCGCCAACAAGTGGCTTCTTCATATTAAGGACATTTACCGACTTCATCAGGAAGAGCTCGAGTCCCTACCTTCGGATCAAAGGAATGACCGAATGATCGAGTTCAATGTCATCGAGCAAGTTAACAATCTAGCGCACACATCGATGATCCAAACAGAATGGAGGGAGCGCAATGGACCAACCCTGCATGGATGGGTCTATGGTCTGGAAAATGGGCTACTCAAGGAAATCATCACGATTGACCAGCACTCCCCGATGGATCGGATCTATCGGTTCATCAATTAGCTTTTTTCCGGGAGATTCCCTTCCCTTATCCTGCCCAAGGGGGCGTAAAATCGACAGCACCATGAATGCCGGACCCCGCTACTATCTAGAGAACCTACGTCAGGACATTCCCGCCAGCATCGGCGTCTTTCTGGTCGCGCTTCCCCTCTGTCTAGGCATCGCTTTGGCCTCAGGGGCTCCTCTTTTCTCGGGAATGATCGCAGGCATGGTCGGCGGTCTCGTTGTCGCCTGGGCGAGTGGATCCCAGCTCAGCGTCTCCGGCCCGGCGGCAGGGTTGACGGTCATTGTCTTCTCGGCCATCGAGACTCTTGGCGGATTTAGCGCCTTCCTAATGAGCGTCGTCTTGGCGGGGGTGATTCAGATGATTCTGGGCTATGCCCGGGCGGGAACGATCGGTGCGTTTTTCCCCTCTGCGGTAATCAAGGGAATGCTCTCGGCGATCGGACTGATTCTGATCATGAAGCAGATCCCCCATGCCACTGGCTTTGATACAAGGATGGATGGAGACGAGTCTTACATGAGGGACACCGCCGGCGTGACCTTTCAGATCCTGACAAATGCCATCCGTGGAATCTCCTGGGGCGCAACCTTGGTCACCCTCATCTCTCTCTGTCTGCTTTTCGCATGGGAGGCGCCACTCGTCCGCCGTCATGCGATCCTACGCATGGTGCCGGCTCCTCTCCTCGCGGTCATCTGGGGTGTCCTTTTTAACGCTGCCGCAGCGCGTTATTTCCCTGCGCTCGTAATCGAGCCCAATCACTTGGTCTCACTCCCACCGCTCTCTTCTCCCCTTGAGTTCCTCAGTCAGTTCCACTTACCTGATTTCAAGTCACTCGGCAATCCACTCGTCTACAAGACAGCGGTAATCTTGGCCGTGGTCGCAAGCCTGGAGACCCTCCTGAGCATCGAGGCGGTCGACAAACTCGACCCTCACAAGCGAGTCGCCCCCACCAACCGAGAACTCAAGGCACAGGGGCTAGGGAACATGCTCAGCGGCCTGATCGGAGGTCTGCCGCTCACGGCGGTTATCGTCCGCAGTTCCGCCAATATCAACTTCGGGGGTCAGACCAAGATCTCCAGTTTCCTCCATGGTGTGCTACTTCTGCTTGCCGTGCTCTTTTTCGGCGCCCAACTCAACACCATCCCGCTTGCCTGCCTTGCTGCGATCCTGCTTCAGACTGGGTACAAACTCGCGAAGCCGTCGCTGTTCCGCGAGCAGTTCGCCAAGGGTTGGAACCAGTTTCTCCCCTTTATTATCACCATTGTGGCAATCCTTGTGGAGGATCTCCTTTTTGGAATTGCCATAGGCATGGCGATCGGACTCCTCTTCGTCCTGCGAGCCAACTTCCACCATTCCCTCTCGCTCACCCTCCACGAGGGAAGCTATCTCCTGCGACTGAACAAGGATGTCTCCTTCCTGAACAAGGCCTACCTCCGTAAACTTCTGGATTCCATTGTCCCTGGATCCGAAGTCACCATCGATGGCAAACGGGCAACGTTTATCGATCAGGATATTCTGGAGACGCTCTCCGATTTCGTCATGGACTCCCAGTCGAGGGATCTACGGGTCATCGTAGAAGGCATTTCTCTAACCGAACCGACGTCGGGTTCGGGACACTAATGCTAAATAGGACAGGACTTTGGCCGAGAAACTCTTTTACCAGCAAAGGGAATCGTAATAATTCTATTCTTGTCGTGGCCCTCAAGCTGGTGATGCAGGTTCGGCATTTACTCTCCGGCAATGCTCTCACGATGCTCGAGGCGAAGAAGAGAATCGCTATCCAACTCTAGAAACTCATCGTGATCCTTGGAAAAAGCATGTGGAAGAGATGGGTCTGCTCGGGAGCCTTCGGGAGTATTCCTTCTAACTCTCAAGACGCATGCTGGCCTCTTGTGAAAGGACTCATGATCGAGAACAAAAGCAAATCGGTTTGATGGGGGGGATAAAAGCAGTCAAACAAAAAAACTTTACCGATTAAATGCCTGCCTCTTGTGGTCGCCATTCAAATCCATCTGCTTTAGTCTATGATTGATAAAACTTTATTGTAGAAAATCGGAGCGTAAAGTGAGGTCGGCAGAGGCTCTTGGTTAGCAAGAATGTGCTACATGTTGCAGGTAATGCATTCCCTAACAATCACGGGAATCTCGAGCCCGAATTTCTTACTGCGGGAGCAGGGTTTCTCGCTCTGTATGCAAGCTATAATGGCCTCGCGAAAAGAGGAAAGTACGTGCAGTTTTTGCTTTTTCTAAATTCTAAAAGTATTACAAATATTTAGCTTCTTAATACTAATGACAAAGAGCCTCACTTCAAAAACACAGTCTGGAGTCACCCGTATCAGTGTCTCGCTCCCACCGGATATCTGTTCGGGCCTTGATGGTCTGGTTCTCAAGCGGGGCTTCGAGAGTCGCTCGCAGGCGCTCGCCTCCATCATCACCGAACACCTGATCGAGCACTCCAAGGATGGAGAAGCGGACGTGATGGCCGGTACGGTCACTCTTTTCTACAACCAGAAGAAAAACAACTTGCTCTCCCGGTTGGCCCTCCTGAAGCGCCAACACGTCGCCGAGGTCATCGGCTCCCTGCAAGTGTTGCTCGAAAACGATCACATCATGGAAGTCATCATCATCCAGGGACCTTCGGAAACACTGCGAACGATCTCCGACATGTTCCTGACCTGCAAGGGGGTCAAGGGAAGCAAACTCACCCTCACGAGCACCATCATTCCCCAACTTCACCCATTGAATTCCAAGCTATGATCCTGACAGAAACACTTCCAGGAGGCGCCATGTGGTCGATGCGTGTGCCGCGCCACCGCACGATCCGCCTTAAGGCCCTTGCACCCGGAGCCAATGTCTCCGCCCTGTTTTTCCATGCAGACAATCCGATTGACCGCCTCAACCTACCCGACACGCTCAAGGCCCTGCATACTGCCAAACTTACTGCCGGGCATGTGCTGATGAGCGACATGGGACACGCTCTTGTCTCCATCACGGAAGACACGCTCGGATGGCACGATCCTCTGGCTGGTTTCATCACCCCGGAAATCGTCAGGACCTCTTTCGGGGAAGGGACCTATCAGGATTGCCGGAACAACTTTCTGCGCAACTCCCACGACAACTTCCTGGTGGAACTCGCCAAACACGACCTAGGAATTAGGGATCTTGTCGCCACCGTAAACTTCTTCAGCAAGGTCACAGCGGATGACGACGGGGGACTTCACTTCGATCCTTCCCACTGCAAAGGAGGGGAGAGCATCACCTTTCGCGCCGAGGTGAACCTACTCGCGGTCTTTTCCAATTGCCCTCATCCAATGCACCCGCCGGGAGATTACCCCCGCGTGCCGGTGGAGATAACCGTTGCCCCCGGGATTCCTGCGGCGAGCGATGACTTCTGCCGGAACTTCCGTCCTGAATGCACAAGGGCCATGGAACTGACGGAGCGGCTCTATATCTAACCTATCCGTAACCACACCTCATCAACCTCATCATTCCATGAGCACCCTGAACTATGTTGAGAGCAGCCTGCGCGAGGCCGATGCTATCCATGCCGAAATCATCCCCGCCGGGAATGGCTGGATTCATTTGGTCAAGGCCGGCCAGACACTCCGCATCACCGATCTGGAGGGAAACCAGGCCGCCGACACCTTCTTTTTTAACGCCCACGATCCCTCCGAGCGTTACAGCGCTCAGGCGACCATCCGCGCCCAGGAAGGCATCTACCTCACCACCGGGACAAGGCTTCTCTCCAATCTTGACCGCACGATGCTGACCATCACGGCCGATACCTGCGGGCGGCACGACACCGTGGGTGGTGCCTGCGCGGCAGAAAGCAACATGGTCCGCTACGACCTCTCCAAACGCTTCATGCACAACTGCCGCGACACATTCCTACTGCAGATGGCCAAGTCGGGGCTCAATCTTACCAAGCGGGATCTGGCCCACAACATCAACTTCTTCATGAACGTGCCGGTAACCCCGGAGGGAGGCTTGAAGTTCGATGACGGCGTCTCTGAGCCCGGCAAGTACGTGGAGATGGTGGCAGGACAGGATGTCCATTGCCTCATCTCAAACTGCCCACAGCTCAATAACCCATGCAACGCCTACAATCCGACACCGATCCGGGTTAGCATCTGGGAGGTCCGTCCATGAAGAAGGTCCTCATTGCCAACCGGGGGGAGATCGCTTGCCGCATCATCCGCACTCTTGACCAGATGGGCATCGCTTCGGTGGCAGTCTGCTCTGAAGCTGACTCCCAGGCACTGCATGTGCGCATGGCCGGTGAATCAGTCTGTCTCGGCCCTGCCGCTGCGTCGGAGAGCTACCTCAAGACAGAGGCCATTCTTGAGGCCGCCCGCCGCCTAGGAGTCGACGGCATCCATCCGGGCTATGGCTTTCTGAGCGAGAACTCATCCTTTGCTGCTGCCTGCGAGGATGCCGGAATACGCTTTGTGGGTCCACGACCTGAGCATCTCGCGGATTTCGGACTCAAGCACATTGCCAGGGATCTTGCCCGCCGCGCGGGAGTACCGATGCTTCCTGGAAGCAATCTGGTGGCAGATGCCGCCGAGGCGGCTCTGGAAGCCGGCCGGATCGGCTATCCAGTCATGCTCAAAAGCACGGCGGGAGGAGGGGGTATTGGCCTTCAGCTGTGCAGCAATAAAGAGGAACTGACCGAGCGGTTCGCCATGGTTCAGCGTCTCGGGGAAGCGAATTTCAAGCAGGGTGGCGTTTATGTGGAAAAGTTCGTCGAGGTGGCTCGTCATATCGAGGTCCAGGTCTTCGGTCTAGGCGATGGTCGCGTGGTGGTTTTCGGCGAACGCGATTGCTCGGCGCAGCGCCGCAACCAGAAGGTTATCGAGGAGACTCCGGCCCCAGGACTGGACGAAGGGACCCGTTCTCGTCTCCACGAGGCGGCACGGCTTCTTGCTGCGTCGGTACACTATGCATCCGCTGGCACCGTGGAATTTCTCTACGACGATGCGGAGAAGCAGTTCTATTTCCTTGAGGTCAATACCCGTCTCCAGGTCGAGCATGGCGTCACAGAGAAGGTCTTTGGTGTTGATCTTGTCGAATGGATGCTTCGCCTTGCGGCGGGAAACCTCCCAGAGGAATGGGTGACCCAAGTTCGCAAACCGCAGGGTCACTCGATCCAGGCGCGAGTTTACGCGGAGGATCCGGCTAAGAATTTCCAGCCCTGCGCGGGTCTGCTCACGCAGGTGCGTTTTCCCGAGGATGTTCGGGTCGACACCTGGGTGGAGACCGGAACGGAGGTCACCTCGAACTATGACCCTCTCATCGCCAAGGTAATCGCCACGGCAACGGATCGAAATGCCGCCATCGCCCAACTCCGGTCGGCCCTCGGCGAAACGTCACTGCACGGGATCGAAACCAATGTTTCCTACCTGCGGGGTATTCTGGACGACGAACGTTTCCGCTCGGGAAATGTCAGCACCGGTTTTCTCAGGACGCTGGAAGTTTCTTCCACCTCGATCGATGTCTTGGACGGGGGAACCCAGACAACGGTTCAGGATTTTCCAGGGCGTGTCGGGCATTGGGCCGTGGGGATTCCCCCCTCGGGTCCCATGGACTCGCTTTCGTTCCGTCTCGCGAATGAGGCGGTGGGCAACCCCGCTTTGGCGGCGGGCCTCGAGATCACGATGTCGGGACCCACACTCCGATTCCGGAGTTCCGCGACTTTCTGTCTCACCGGGGCGGAGATGAAGGCAACGCTCGACGGACGGGAAGTTCCTTTTTGGGAACCTGTTCAAGCTGCTGTCGGACAGACCTTGAAGATCGGCCGAGCAACTGGGACGGGAGCACGCAGCTATCTGGCCATCAGGGGAGGATTCGATGTGCCCGAGTATCTTGGAAGCCGTGCCACGTTCACGCTCGGCGGATTCGGAGGACATGGCGGTCGAGCCCTGCGATCCGGCGATGTGTTGAGGATCGCGGAGAATACCCCGCTTTCCCCAATGCATCCGGTGGCCAATCGGCCAGAGTTCTCCAATGATTGGGAGATCGGCGTTCTCTACGGGCCGCACGGAGCACCCGATTTCTTCACCGAAGAGGATATCGAGATGGTGTTTTCGACGGTCTGGGAGGTTCATTACAACTCAAGCCGCACCGGAGTGCGGTTGATTGGGCCGAAACCTCAATGGGCCCGCAAGGATGGTGGAGAGGCAGGACTTCACCCCTCCAATATTCATGACAATGCCTATGCGATCGGTGCCATGGATTTCACGGGCGACATGCCAATTCTGCTGGGACCCGATGGGCCCAGCCTTGGAGGGTTTGTCTGCCCCGTAGTGATCACGTCTTCCGAACTCTGGAAAATGGGACAACTCAAGGCGGGTGACCGCGTTCGTCTCAAGCGTCTCACGGTTAATAAAAACACGAGCGGCGCGGGGATCAGCGTCTCGCTCGACGAGGCGGTTCTCCACACCATCCCAGAGACCGGGGAAACGCCCCGCGTGGTCTACCGTGGAGCGGGAGACGACTACCTGCTCGTGGAATATGGCCCTCTCGAACTGGATCTGAATCTGCGCTTCCGCGTCCAGGCCCTCTTCTCGACATTGGAGAAGGCTGGGATTCCAGGTATCATCGACATCACTCCGGGAATCCGTTCCCTCCAGGTTCACTTCGACAGCCGGATTATCCCCCTCGGGGATCTTCTCGTGCGGATGATTACCTTGGAGAAAGACCTTCCTTCCATCGATGAAATGGTTGTTCCCACCCGCATTGTTCATCTCCCGCTCTCCTGGGAGGATGAGTCGACCCTGGAGGCGATCCGCCGCTACATGCAGTCGGTACGACCGGACGCTCCCTGGTGTCCGAGCAACATTGAGTTCATCCGCCGCATCAACGGACTCGAGTCCATCGAGGAGGTTAAGAAAATCGTCTTCGATGCCAGTTACCTCGTGCTGGGCCTAGGCGATGTCTACCTCGGCGCACCGGTCGCGACGCCGCTTGATCCGCGGCACAGGTTGGTCACGACCAAGTATAATCCGGCACGCACCTGGACCCCTGAAAATGCCGTTGGCATCGGGGGGGCCTACCTCTGTGTCTATGGGATGGAGGGGCCAGGTGGCTATCAGTTCGTCGGACGCACGATCCAGATGTGGAACCGATTCCGCACTACCAAGGAGTTCACCAAGCCATGGCTTCTGCGCTTTTTTGACCAGATCCGTTTTTATCCCGCCACTCATGACGAACTGATGCAGATGCGCGCCGATTTCCCCTACGGGCGCTTCTCACCGAAAATCGAGGAAGGAGAGTTCCGCTTGAAGGATTACCACGCTTTTCTTGAGTCAGTTTCGGACGAGTGCACCGCATTCAAAAAACTGCAGCAGAAGGCTTTCGAAGAGGAGCGTGAACGCTGGGCAGCAGCAGGATTCGAGGCCACCGATGAAGTGGTTGCCATGCCATCCGTGGAGGAAATCGCGCTTCCCGACGGCGGAATCTTTGTCGACTCCCCAGTTACTGGAAACATGTGGAAGGTTCTTGTGAAACCGGGTGACACCGTCTCCGAAGGAGACCTGCTGTTCATCGTGGAATCAATGAAGACCGAGATCGGCGTGACGGCCGTCTCTGCGGGAACCGTTCATTCACTTGCCATTACCGAGGGGAAGCCGGTCGCGGCAGGCCAACACCTTGCGGCCCTCATCGAGTCATGACAATTACTTCACTGCGTCAGGCCCTAGGAGATGGCTCCACAACGGCCGAGGAGGTTATCAACGGGGTATACGCCAAGATCGCCGAACGTGGTACGGATGGGGTCTGGATCTTCCTGAGGGATCAGGAAGAGGTGCTGCGGGAAGCGGCGCTCTCTGATCCCTCCCTTCCCTTCTATGGCGTTCCCTTCGCGGTGAAGGACAATATCGATGTGGCGGGCCTCCCGACCACGGCCGCCTGTCCCGCATTTTCCTATGTCCCGGAGCAATCTGCTTTCGTCGTCGATCTCCTCAGAAAGGCCGGCGCACTCCTCATCGGCAAGACCAACATGGATCAGTTCGCCACGGGACTTGTCGGTACCCGCACCCCGTATGGTATCTGCCGGAATGTCTATGACCCGGCGTATATCTCTGGCGGATCGAGTTCCGGATCAGCCGTTGCCGTCGCTGCCGGTCTGGTGGCTTTTTCCCTAGGAACGGACACTGCCGGATCGGGACGCGTTCCAGCTGCATTCAATAATCTCGTGGGCCTTAAGCCGTCGCGCGGACTCTTGAGTGTCCGCGGGGTTGTCCCCGCATGTGCTTCCTTGGATTGCGTGAGTATTTTTGCTCACAGCGTGAAAGAAGCACTGGATATTTTTGAGATTACCTCCCGATTTGATGATCAGGATCCTTGGTCACGTCCGATGCCGCCTCTTCACGCTAGGGGAAAGAGAATTTGTCTCGGTGTGCCGGAGTGTGCGGAGTTTTTTGGCGATAGTGAGTCGGAAAGGTTATTCCAGGAAGAGATCGAACGCATGCGGGTACGTGGATACGAGATTGTACCTATCAATCTCGACCCGTTTCTCCAAACTGCCCGCCTTCTTTACGGAGGAGCCTGGGTGGCAGAACGCGACCATGCCGTGGGAGAGTTCATCCGCAACAATCCCGACCAGGTCGATTCCACGGTCCGGAGTATCATCACGGAGGGGCCGCGCAAGTCAGCCATGGACGCCTTCACAGGCCTGTATGAACTCCAACGACTGAAAGCCGCGACGGCCCCGGTCTGGGACAATATCGATGCTCTTCTGCTTCCGACAACTCCCACAATCTACCGAGTTCAAGAAGTGTTGGCCGATCCAGTGGGACTCAATAGTCGTCTCGGTACCTACACCAACTTCGTCAATCTCCTCGACCTTTCCGCACTGGCTATTCCCTCCGGCTTCCGGAAGAACGGTCTTCCGTTCGGAGTCACGCTGGTCGGGCCTGCCTTTGAAGATCGTCTGCTGGCCGCCATCGCTAGCGGAGCGGATGCATGCCGAGGAATGATTCCCTTGGCTGTCGTGGGAGCCCACCTTTCCGGCCAACCCCTGAACTGCCAGTTAACCGAGCGAGGAGCCGTTCTATTACAGATCACGACGACTGCGGCCCATTACAGGTTATATGCTCTCCCTACAGTGCCTCCGAAACCGGGATTAGTACGTGATAGCCATCATGGAGCAACGATCGAGGTCGAGGTCTGGAATATACCGGTCAAGGCTTTGGGCTCCTTTCTCAGTCTGATCCCTCATCCCCTTGGAATAGGCACTATCGAGCTGATGGACGGTTCGTGGGTGAAGGGCTTTATCTGCGAACCTGAGGCGCTTGCAGATGCTCCGGAGATAACGGTCCATGGAGGCTGGCGAAATTACCTGCGAGATCGCTGAGTGACTCGTTCAGCCTACTCTCAGACTTAAATTCCACGATTTTTCGGCAAGCGAAGTGCTGTTATTATGCGTGCCCAATAGAACCCACCCTTTAATCGACCCGGGAAACGACATGGAATTAATCTCTGTGGGTTCCCATATGGACAGCTGCGCTCGTGTATGAAATCTCCAAGAGACACTGTTCTATTCATCCCACCCCTCCTTCTATCTCCAGAGAAAGATCCAGCAGGTCTGGAAAGATGGAATCTGGAAGACGGCGGAACTTGATCAGGATGATGATGCACCTCGTCAACGTAGGATCCTCACGGTCTATCGATTCCTCTTAATGGATGAGGTCCTAGAATGGTTTGCGGCCCAATTCCTTCCAGGACAAGGAGGTGTCGGCTCTAGGTTCCTGCAGATCCTTGGATCCGTTAGCAAGGACTCAGAGATCAGGAACTCAGCCCGATGAGGGATAACTCTCCCCTTGCTGGCCAATGAACGAATCTCTGCTACGCAGGCTCTTTTCAGAGTTTCTGGGCACCTATGCCATGGTCTTTGTTTGTGCTGGAGCGATCGTGGTCGACGGGGTCTCAGGAGGAACTATCACATGCCTGGGGATGGCACTAACCTCCGGACTCGCTGTCATGGTGCTGATCTACACTTTCGGCGATACTTCAGGAGCTCACATGAACGCGGCTGTCACCATAGGATTCACTGCTGCGGGGCGTTTTCCCTTCAGGGAACTCCTTTCCTACATTGGGGCCCAGCTAGTGGCTTCACTGGCGGCCGCCGGAACTCTCCGCCTGCTTTTTCCAAAGGCTCTTGATCTGGGGATGACTCTCCCGTCGGGAAGTGCCCTTCAGGCCTTCGTGATGGAGTTAATTATTAGTACTTTACTCATGGTGGTGGCCCTAATGTTTCTGACGGTGCCAAGGAAAAGGGGATTACGGCCGGCATTGCTGTCGGTGCTACGGTCGCTTTGGGGAACATTTTTTCGGGACCCGTCTGCGGGAGTTCCATGAATCCCGCGCGCTCTTTGGGACCCGCTCTGGTTTCCGGCCATCCCGAGCGCCTATGGATTTACATGACTGCACCGATCCTCGGTGCGCTTCTTGCCATTCATCTTTTCATACTCTTGCGTGGTGGGAAAAAAATTGATGGAACTTTTGTGAGGTCGCTTGCCACTTGCTTCGCTGACTAAGAAGATCTATCTATTGTCAGGCAATGTCATAAAGCGATAATTTCACAAATTGTGAGCACCTCCTCAAAAATACTCACCTCTTTCCACCTTGATCAATCGATGATGAGACTGGCAACAAAAGTTGCTGAAAAAAAACAACGTTCTTTTGCCAACTATATCGAATGGCTTATCAAGCAAGACTTGAAAGCGCGAGGGGTCAAGTAACTGTATTGGCCCCCCCTCTTGGAGCAGGGGGCTTTCTCAACAGTCCTCTCGGGATCATTGAAGGAAAAAACACCCAACCCAGGGCCCGCCCAGTCATGATGAGTGAAGAGTCTGAGCCACTGAATTGGACACTGAGTGATTTAGCTGTCTAATTTACTGCCCGTCCGTCTGGTGGATAATACTGCTCATCCTTCTGCTTAAATTCTAACAGAAGGAATAGAAAGGCTACTTTTCAATATATTGATTTGACTCAGTTCGAGGAGAAAGGATGTTCAGTATGGTATCTCGTCGCATCAGGATCTCTGGATTAGACCGTTCCGGTAAGATGGCATGAAATATGCTTTATCAATTTGAACCGTATTACGACAAATTAAACTCTTAATACTCAACACCACCATGAAAACACAACTACGCAATACAGTACTTACACTAGTGGCAGCTATGACCTTGTCATCGGCCAGCCATGCAGCACCATTGAAAGTCGGTTATAGCGACTGGCCTGGCTACACGATCATGGAGATCGCAAAACAGAAAGGTTGGTTTAAAGACGCCGGCCTTGATGTCGATATGGTCTGGTTCGAATACGCTCCGTCGCTCGACGCTCTCTCTGCCGGCAAGATCGATGGAAACATGATGGTCGCGGGTGACGTGCTGGTTATCGGGGCTACGGGTGCCAAGAGCAAGATCACCACGCTTTTGGATTACACGGACGGCAATGATATGGTCATTGGCGCTCCCGGGATAACCTCCATGAAGGACCTCAAGGGAAAGAAAGTCGGCGTGGAAATCACGTTGGTGGAACATCTCCTCCTCCTCGAGGCCCTCAAACAGAACGGAATGACACAGAAGGACGTGACCCTAGTGGGTACAGCAACGGACAAGACACCGCAAGCGCTAGCCTCGGGACAAGTTTCGGCTGTTGCGGCGTGGTACCCGATCTCTGGTCAAGTGCTCGATCAGGTGCCCGGTTCCACCAAGCTCTTTACGAGCGCACAGGCCCCGGGCCTGATCTATGATGTGCTTACGGTCAATCCGAGCAGCTATGCCGCCCACAAGGAGGATTGGGCCAAGATAGCCGCGATCTACTATAAGTGCGTCGACTACCTTAAAGATCCCAAGACCCATGACGATGCTGTTAAGATCATGGCAGCCAAGGTCGGAGTCGATCCAACGGCCTACGGAAAGAACCTTCCCGGCACTCACTTCCTGACCCTCGCAGAGGCGAAACAAACTATCAAGAAAGGCGACGGACTGGACTCCATTTACGGATCACTCGCTGTCGGCGACAAATTCAACATCGAGAACGGCGTCTATAAGCAGTCTCAGAAGCCTGCCAACTACGTGGCACCAGGGATCATCGAGGCGCTGAAGTAAACTAAACACGGTCGGTAAAATAATACCATGGCGCATCAGGACTGGCTTGGTCTGAAGAAGGAGCTGCCGCACAAGCGGCAGCTCCAACTGACGATCCTCTCGTTCGTCGTCCCCATACTCCTCTGGTGCTTGGTGAGCTATGTTCCGTGGGTATGGCATCCCTTGGTTCACGTGACCAATCCTGGGGAAGTCGATTATTTCAGCGAGGGTTTAGACATCCCCAAGGCGGACTTTAACAAGGAGTTGGGAAAGGCAAAAGCCGCTGGTCAGCAACTCCCGGAGGGATTCCTTGTCAATCCGGTCTTTCTGCCTGCACCTCACAGGGTCCTCGCCGCCTTCTACACGGCATTCAAGACAGCGCCGCTGCTGCCGAACGAGCCTTGGCTTCACGAGAGTCTAGCGCACAGCATCCGCACCATCGTTCTTGGTTTCTTAATCTCCTCAATGTTAGGGGTGCCTTTGGGTATCCTCTGCGGGACCTACCGTTTCTTTGCGCGGCTTGAGGAACCATTCATCGAGTTTTTTCGTTACCTGCCAGCGCCAGCGTTCGGCGCCCTTTGCGTAGCCGTGCTCGGTATCGAGGATGCTCCAAAAATCGCCATCATCGTTCTCGGAACCTTCTTTCAGCAGGTGCTTATTATCGCCAACAGTGTGCGAAAGACAGATCCGGCGTTGATTGAGGCGGCGCAGACGCTAGGTGCCTCCAAGTGGAAGTTGGTTAGTCGCGTGATCATTCCTGCCTCCATCACCGATATCTACACGGACATGCGCATTCTGCTGGGGTGGGCGTGGACCTATCTCATTGTCGCGGAGGTAATCGGCACTATGTCCGGTATCACGCTCTTCATCAACCAGCAGGCACGATACCGCAATTTCGACAACGTCTACGCAGCCATCGCGATGATCGGCATCATCGGCGTAACTTCAGATATGTTTCTGGCTTGGCTCAGCGCCATGCTCTTCCCTTGGAAAAGAAGCCGTAATGCCCTTACGAAGAAAAAGCCTCTTTCCTTGTTGGAAGGAGCCAAGATGGGCGAAATGCCGGCATCAACCTAGGGAATGTCCATCATGAGCACCCATGAACATGCACTTCCCGATTACAAGGAGCAATCGCCAGAAGTAGCGCAGAGATTTTCAAGAATTTATGAACGTCCGATCATTCTGGATGTTCAGAATCTTCGTAAGTCCTATGGAGAAGGTGAAAATGCGACAACGATCTTCGACCATGTCTCACTTCAAATTCATCGGCGTGAATTCATCTGTGTGGTTGGGGCTTCAGGATGTGGAAAATCTACACTCGCCCGTATTGTGGCGGGACTTGATGAATCAACAGGTGGGCAGATTTTACTTGATGGAAAAGCAGTAGAACAACCCGGGCCTGATCGCGGCATGGTTTTTCAGGGTTATACGCTCTTTCCCTGGCTCACCGTCAAGAAGAATGTCATGTTTGGCCTCTCAATTGGTGGAGAGAACGAGGGTATTGCAGATGCCGAGGCGCGCCAGTGGCTTGAGATGGTAGGGCTTGCAAAATATGAGGATGCCTACCCGCATGAACTCTCTGGTGGAATGAAACAGCGGGTTGCCATCGCCCGAGCACTGGCCAACAAGCCCCGGATCCTGCTGATGGACGAGCCTTTTGCCGCACTCGATGCCCAGACCAGGAGCCAGATGCAGAATTACCTTCTCCAAATCTGGAAGAAGGTCGATGTGACCGTCCTCTTCATCACCCACGACCTGGACGAGGCGGCTTTCCTGGCCGATCGGATCCTTGTGATGGGGGCCAATCCCGGTCGAATCATCGAATTCATCGAGAACCCCGTCCCCCGTCCCCGCGAGACCCCCCATTTCCTCTCCCGCGAGTTCCTTGCTCTCAAAAAGCGTCTGGAGGAGCACATTCACCCCCCTTCGGAAGAGGCTCATGACAACATTCCAATGATCAGAATGACTGAGGTAGGGGATGACGTGGAATAGCATCTCTCTGAGATTATAACGACTATTCATGCAACCCATGTTTTCACTTCATGGGAAGGTTGCGCTAATCACGGGGGCCTCCTCTGGAATCGGGCTTGCCACGGCCAGACGCTTTGCAGCCGCAGGTGCACTGGTGTTCGGTATCGACCGGAGTCCGTCGGGGGAGGAGGGCTTTCGCATGCTGACTGTCGACGTCTCTGATGATACGGCGTTAGGACATGCCTTTGATGAGGTAGCCCTCGAGGCTGGCAACCTCCACATTGTGGTCAACAATGCTGGGATCCAGCCTCTCGGTGTCGACTTTGTTAATCTCACTCCTCAACTGGTACGCAAGACGCTGGAAATCAACGTGAGTGCCGTGGCCCTAGGGCACGCTCATGCAGCCCGGCACTTGGTGCGCGGCGGCCGTATCCTCAACACTGGATCCTTTGTCGGCCTTCTGGGGGTTCCGGGGGGATCCATTTATGCGGCATCCAAGGCGGCCGTCATCCATCTCACCCGTAGCGCGGCCGTGGAATTTGCGCCTCGCGGAATCACGGTGAATTGCGTCTGCCCAGGTACTATCCTGACCCCGGCGGTTCTCGGGATACCGGACAATCCGGAAATTGCTTTCGCAGAGAGGCGCACCCCCTTGGGGCGCCTTGGCACTGCCGAGGAGGTTGCTTCCGCCTTCCATTTTTTGGCTTCGGAAGAAGCCGCCTACATCACTGGGGCGATCCTTCCGGTGGACGGAGGCATTGCTGCGGGATGGGAGCGCTATGACCTAGTGACGCCTCCCAACGCAGTCACTGGAGAATGGAGGGACGACCTGTGAATCAAGCCCCCTTTACACCCAAGCCAAGGTTCCAATGGCCCTTTGGGGCCAAATGTGCAATTGTCCTCTGCTTCGATGTGGATGGCGAGACCACTGCATTGGAGCATGATCCCAGTCTACGGAACAGGATCACGACTTGGTCACAGTGCACTTACGGGCCGCAAGTCGGTGTGCCAAGAATCCTCGAGTTACTCCAACATCTCGGGGTGCCGGCTTCTTTTTTCATTCCCGGTTACATTGCAGAAAACCACCCCAACATGACCAGGGCCATTGCTGCTGCTGGGCATGAGATCGGACTACACGGCTACCTGCACGAGAAGCTAGTGACCCTCGATGAGGCACAGGAGGAGGAAATTCTCTTGAAGAGCCTGAAGATTCTGACTGAACTGGGGGTGAGTCGTCCCAAAGGTTACCGGGCCCCCTGGTTCGAACTCAATCCCTGGACGCCCCGCCTTCTTCAGGATCACGGGCTCCATTACTGCGCCAGTGCGATGGGAGACGATGTGCCCTACCGGCACCCGTGTGGCCTGATTGAAATTCCCGGACAATGGATGTTGGAGGACTGGGAGCAGTTCGCTTTTAACGCCGACCCAGCCTGGGGTGCCCCGCCTGAAAACTGCGCCAAGGTCTTCGATCTCTGGTGGGAGGAATTCGATGCGATGCACGCGTTCGGCTGTTGCTTTGTGCTCACACTTCATCCTTGGCTCTCAGGCAGGCCCTCACGGGTGCGCCTTCTCGAGAGGCTTGTGAGAGCCATGCAGGAAAAGGGTGATGTCTGGTTTGCACGTGCCTCGGAGGTTGCCGAGTGGTTTGACAAAAATCCACAGGCCCGACGGGAAACTGACCTAGACGAGGTGCCTGCCGCGGTAGAGCTTAAATTATGAATTCACTCAATCATATGACATGGCCCCAGGTCAGGGCCGTCCAGGAGAAGTGTCCGCTTCTTGTTCTCCCTCTCGGGGCGACTGAGCAGCATGGACCGGCACTCCCCATTGGCACCGACACTATCATCGCGGAGGCTCTTTGCCGAGAGGCATGCCGTCTCGCTGACGTTCCATGGGCTCCCGCACTCGCCTACACCTCCTCGGGTGGACACACAACGAAATGGCCCGGGACGTTCTCGCTGACACCGAAGACCTTCATCGACACCCTCGTCCAGTGGGCCCGATGGGCCGAGGGCACAGGGTGGAAAAAACTCCTCTTCATCAACGCCCATGCAGGAAACAACTCCCCGCTCCGCGTGGCCGTGGATCAGATCCGCCTAGAATTGCTGGGGAAAATTCAGGTCGGCTTCGTTGATACCTTCACCATGACTCCCGAGATCGGGGAACTTTATTTTAGGGATGCTGCGGATCTGCATGCCAATCAGGCCGAATGCGACCTCCTGCTTCACCTCCTCCCTGAGTCGGTGGATTGCTCTGCCTTCGCCTATGCCGACGACCCTGACCGGACATCCGGCAAGATCTTCTGTTATCCGGTCTCCCAAACCAGCCTGAACGGCACGACTGGAAGACCTTCACTGGGAAACGCTGGGGAGGGTGCGGCACTTTTTGAAAAAATGGTCTTGGAACTTACAAGAAGACTGCTCCTTGCCATTGAGGAAGAACCGCCATTGCCGCCCTCTGAGTGGTACGGAATCCCCGAGAATTTCTACACCTAATTTCTTATCAGAAAACCTATGAGCATCGCTGGAAGCATTGCGCAGATTTTTACTTCACTGAAGGAACTCGGAGTGGCTGACCGCGCCACGGGTAACGACCTGTTGCGTAAATTTCTCCAGGCGCACCCAGAGATTGTCGGTGTTTGGACCGTCTGGGAGCCGAATGCTTACGACGGTAGGGATTCGGAATTCATCGGCGCACCCGGTCATGACCTGACGGGGCGCTTTGTTCCACTCTGGCACCGCTACGGTGGAGAGATTCGATACGAAGCCAACACGAATTATGACAAGCCCGGCTCTGGTCACTGGTACCTTGCTCCGAGCCGTCGGGCCGAGGAAATGGTGATCGATCCCTATGTCTACCCGATGGCGGGCCGGTTGCTATTCATCACCACGCAGGCAGCTCCGATTTTCGCACACGGGAAGTGCATCGGGGTGGCAGGTATCGACGTCCTGCTCGACTCGCTCTGCCCTGATTCCACGGAAGAGTCGGGACTCGGTGTGGCCGAGTTGGAAATGGCGCTACGCCGAGGTCATGCGCTTGTCGACCCGGATGGAGTGATCCAGTCCTGGAGCGGGAATGCACGGAGTCTGATGGCGCGCTTCGGGGGCATGAGAATCACGAAGAACCATCCCCTTCCCAGGAAACTCCTAGGGCTTTACAGCAAGTGGTCGTTGGGAAGAAAGAAAGCTCGGAGAGGGAAGCTTGAGGAAAGACTCACCATCAAGGAGGGTAACATTAGTTTGCGATTTTCGCGTCATCCGGACTCTGATTGCGCCGTCATGATCATGGAGGCAGGCCAAGATGAGGGGGCGAAAGCCCCTCTCCATTCGGTTCTCACCGCGCGCCAGATGGAAGTCCTTTCCTGGATCGAGCGCGGCAAGTCGAACGATGAGATAGCCATCATCCTCGGAGCAAGCGGCCACACCGTGAAGCATCATGTGGAGCACATCCTTGCCAGACTCGGGGTGGAGAACCGCTACGCGGCGGCGCTCACCTACCGGTGTCATCAGGGGATGGAAACTGGTGAGAATACCGGTGGGGGGGGGATTGGGACCTGCAGGAATAGTTTGCCCAGTTTCTTAGGTAGACCTATCTATTGTAAGTCAAAAAATAACGGTAATAGTGATATCAATCCAACCAATCATGTCACAAACAGAAAGACACCGATCTCCCAACGTGAGCGGCGGCCTGCCGATCCGCCACTCACTGTAGCAAAAAAGTAAGTCTTGAGGAAAATACTCAGAGAAATCAGTCGTATACATGACTTGCCTGTCGAAAGGTCGGTCGCGTTTCCCGCCGAGGCCTATTCCAACGACGCCCTCATCGACTGGGAGGTCGAAAACATCCTGCGCAAGGATTGGTTCTGTGTGGGACACATCTCTTAACTCCCAAAGCCAGGCGATTTCGTGAATATCGACCTTTTCGGCGAGCCCGTCATTGTGATCCATGGAAAGGATGGCGTTGCCCGGACGCTTGCTCAGATCTACCCACACCGAGCCATGGACATGATGCCTCCGGGTTCGGTCACAATGCATACGGTCCTGCAGTATTCAGGGACAGGTCTTCGTCTTGCGGGCACACACGCATTCTGATGTACCCTTACCATGCCTGGACATTCGAGCTGGATGGAGTGCTGAAAGCTCCGCCGCCGCCGTGATCTTGATTTTTACTTCAGGAGCCATAGACTTTAATTGCGGAAGCTATTTTCCTACTGTGGTGGCTCGTCGTTCCCCTTCTAGCCATGATTTCCTTGGTCATCATTTGCTTTTGGCTCTGGATCAGTTGGGACGTATTGGCCCCATTCCTGTATGATTCCTACAGCAGGGGAGCTAATGTTTCCGTGGAAACTGGGGCGAATTTGGAGTGATGGGCAGGATTATCCCTCTAAGTTCGCTAATGACACCGAGAGGCCGAGGCATCCACTCTCGTTCGGACGCCATCATGTTACGGTCCATGAATTCTCGGTCTTTAATGGATCGCCTGTTCCAGATGGGGAAGAGAATCTGCCGGTCGCTGGAGTCAGTTGGGAAGATGCAGTAGATTATTGCAACTGGATTTCGGATCGCACCGTGCATTACTACCTTCTCCCCTTGGAGGCGGAATGGGAGTATGCCTGTGCGGCCGGAAGCAGGAACCCCTTTCCCTGCGGCGACACGATCACGCCGTCCGACGCCAATTATTACTATGACGAGCAGGGTAATCGAGTTGAGCCTGGGTGCCGTACCGCAGTGGGTTCCTATCATGCAAATGCCTTCGGGTTGTATGATATGGCAGGAAATGTCTGCGAGTGGGTTTCCGATTCTTGGCATCCAACGCTGGAGCGTGCTCCCGTGGAGGGGGAGAGTTGGGAGTCTGGAAGGCAGAGTGCTCTTCGCGTGCTGAGGGAAGGAGCCTGGGACTACCTACCCAGACTCCTTCGGAACAGTTGGCGGGATCTTCTTGGGCAGACGATACGACGTGACAATGTCGGATTTCATGTCTCCTGCGCAGTACTTGGTAAGCGCTGAGCTGAGGAGATCGGGGGGGTTCCTATCGGAGACCCTGTTGGGTGCTCTGCGTATGGGGAGACCTACCTATAGCGGAATTCCCATCAAGGACTAATTTATTATTTATAGCATTGAACGTGCGCAAAGGCAGCACCTCTTCTTCCACTACAAAGCCATGTATCAACTCCAAATATTATGAAAACATCCGACCCATCCATCAACGAACTCGGCAAGGCATTCGCTGCCAAAGGCGTCAAATACTGCATCGGTGCCTATCCTGATATTCATGGCATCCCGAAGGGAAAGGTTGTTCCGATCAGTCACTTCGAAAAATTTGCAGGCGGCTCGGAACTCTACACCGGCTATGCCTTGGATGGTCTGGGTCAGGGCCCCAACGACGATGAGATTGCCTCCTTGCCCGATCTGGAACGCGGGTTTCAACTTCCGTGGAACCCCGAAGTCGGCTGGTTTCCCGCAGACAATACCTTCCATGGAGAGCCCTACGAACTCAGTACCCGCGTATCACTAAAAAAACAACTCGCCGAAGCAAAGGCGATGGGCTTCGGATTTAATCTCGGCATCGAGGGGGAAGTCTATGTGGTGCGGCTCAACGAAAAAGGAGGGCTGGATGTTCCCAATGAGGACGACAACCTTGCCAAGGCCGCCTATGATGTAAAACGGTTCCTTGATCGTTATCCCTGGCTCGACAAGATGAGCACGGCTATCGATTCGCTCGGATGGGATCTTTACTCCCTCGATCACGAGGATGGGCACTCCCAGTTTGAGTTTGATTTCAAATACAGTGATGCGCTGACGATGTGTGATCGCTATGTTTTCTTCCGTTTTATGGCAAAGCATTATGCCGCCGAGGAGGGACTGCTTGCAACCTTCATGCCGAAACCGTTTGCAGACAAAACCGGCACGGGAGCTCATTTCAATATGTCGCTAGGAGACCTTTCCACCGGGGAAAATCTCTTCGAGTGCCCTATTGAGAAGGATCCTCGGGGTCTAGGTATCTCTCCGCTCTGCTACCAGTTCATTGCCGGCATCCTCAAACATGGTCCCGCGCTTTGCGCCGCATTTGCCCCTACCGTGAATAGTTATAAGCGCCTAGTGCGCCGAGGTCTTATGTCCTATTATTCTTGGGCGCCCGTTTTCAACTCCTATGGTCGAAATAACCGAACCAATTCGGTTCGCGTTCCGATGGGGGGGGGACGTTGCGAATCTCGCAATGCTGATGGTGCCTGCAATCCTTATCTCGCCGCCACTCTGGCTCTTGCTGCTGGTCTTGAAGGAATTCGTGAAAACCTAGATCCCGGCATCGCCCAGGAGGAAAATCTCTACGAACTTTCTGCTGCCGAGCTCAAGGCCCGAGGCATTAGTGAACTACCACGCACCCTAGACGAAGCCGTGAAGGCATTCGCTGCCGATCCCTTTGTTGAGAAAACCTTGGGCAAGGGGCTCCGTGACGAGTTTGTCCACTACAAGTCGGAGGAATGGCGCGAATACCACCAGACGGTGAGTCAGTGGGAGGTCGATCGATATGCCCGTTTCTTCTAGGGAAATTCTCGGGAAACAGCTTCTTGTCAAGAAACTTGCCGACGTTATCCTAGGCCTCCATAGCGCGGGGATCCGGGACCGGCGAGTTTACTCGGAGATGCTTCTTGGTTTTTTGGAAGCTCATCCCAGGATTCTCTGTGCTTGGACGGTTTGGGAGCCGGATGCGCTTGATGGGCGAGATGTTGAATATGCCAATACAATTGGACATGATTCAACTGGACGCTTTATTCACAGCTGGCACCGGGCCGAGGGTTCTCCCATGCTTATTCCAGCAATTTGTTACGAGACTCCGGAGGAGGGACACTGGTATTTGATTCCGAAACTGCGTCGTGTCACATGCCGTCTTGAGCCTGCTTATTACCCTTTCGGTTCAGTCATTGAATGGATCACAACAGATATTTCTCCAATCCTCATTGAAGGACTTTTTTACGGCGCCGTCGGCATCGATTTCAGGGAGACATCCCGTCCTCCAATCACCATTCGCCCGGGTCGCGATAGCCTCAGTCATTCCCGCACAATGCCCATCGGACATGAACCCCTGGAGAATCTAAGCCCTAGAGAGCGAGGGGTCTTTCATTGGCTCGGACAAGGCAAAACGAATGAGGAGATCGGGATTATTCTAGGAATCAGCCACCATACCGTAAAGAACCACCTCGAGCGGATTTACCAGAAACTGGGAGTTAATAACCGTTGCGAGGCCGTTCTTTCCTCACTTTAGGAAGTTCTTCCTATGGCGCAATCCTGGGATTTGCACGAATCTCTAAATTAGAAATTCAGAATCCAACACCAACCCAAAAAAAATACTCATGGACACATCCGCAACACATTTTGACGAGGCCACGGTAAAGGATGGGGAATCGCCATTTACCGGTAGAAACGGGGTTGGCGCACCGAAGGATGAGTATCGTCGCGACAATAAGGATGTTTCTCTCGCGGCGCTCCTGAGCGAAATTCAGAAGACAGCCGACTTTCCCCTCGCGGAGGCACGGACTCTTCCTTCTGAGGCTTACACGAGCAAGGAGATGCTCGATTGGGAGGTAGAGAATGTGCTTGGAGCCGGCTGGATCTGCTTAGCGCATCGATCACAGATTCCGAATCCGGGAGACTTCATCAATCTGGATACCCTCGGCGAGCCACTGATCATCGTGCATGGAAAGGATGGTGAAATAAGAATTCTTTCTCGCGTTTGCCCCCATCGTGCCATGGACATCATGCCACCCGGTTTCGGCTATGACGGACATGGCCCAGCCGACCGAAGGATGGGAAGGGAGTGCGGCCACACGCGACTCTTTCTTTGTCCCTATCATCACTGGAGTTTTGAATTAGATGGAACGCTCAAAGGATGTCCCGAGATGCACAAGGCAGAGGGGTTTTGCAGGGAAGAAACGGCCCTTAAATCATTCCGATGCGAGGTATGGAATGGCTTTGTATTCTTGAATCTCTCAGGTGATGCAGCATCGGTTGCTGCTCAGTATGGAGAGTTGGGGCATGACCTTGCCGGATGGGAGGCCGCTAACATGAAAGTTGTCGTCGAAAAGACCTGGGAATGTGACTTCAATTGGAAGGTGCTTGTGGAGAACTTTATGGAGTCGTACCACCATCTGGGAGCTCATTGCAAAACGCTACAGCTGACCATGCCGGCTAAGGGAACTTGGACGGAGCAGGAACGCAGTCACTCCATGAGGGTAAATCTTCCCTACAAGGAATCGATTCCGACATCTTCAGAAAACGATTTTCCCCCGATCCCAACACTTGATCAGGAGCATTACCACCAGATGGCTGTCTACCTTGGCTATCCGAGTTTCCTAACCTTCACAGGCCCCGATCGTCTCTTTTGGTACAGAATAGAGCCTATTTCTCCTTCTAAAAGCCGCCTGGTCACAAGCCTCCTGCTCAATGACACGGCGCTAGCCGATCCCAAGTATCCCGAGAAACTCGCCGTTGCGGAAAAGATGCTCATCGATTTTCATCTCGAAGACATGGAGGTTTGCACCGCGGTACAGCGGGGATTCTACGCGACCGGCTACCAGCGGGGACGCCTAAGCCATCTCGAGATGCCTATCTGGCTGATCCAGCGCTATCTGGCAGCTCGTGCGCGCGGCACTTATCCCTGCATGGACAGACCAGTTGCTCCTTCACAAAAATGAGCGTGGCACCTGTTCCGGAATTAATATCTGTTCCGGGAGGCAGCTTCTTGATGGGTGAAAACGAAGAGGACAAGTTTGCTGATGATACGGAACGTCCGCGGCATCTGGTGAGTGTTGCCCCTTTTCTAATGGGCAAGACTCCTGTGACGATCGGAGAGTTTCGTCTTTTTTGCCCCGAACATGAGACGGGACTTCCTGAGGAATGGCCTGCCACCATGGTGAGCTGGAACGAGGCCTCTGCTTACTGTGGCTGGCTGAGTGAACACAGTGGACGTGAATTCCGACTTCCAACTGAAGCTGAGTGGGAGTTTGCTGCGCGGGCTGGTTCCCAGACTCCTTATCCCTGGGGCACAACTCTCACCCCGGAGCAGGCGAATTATTTCTACACAGAGCAGGGTGACAAAGTGGGTCCGGGGCAACGTTCTGCTGTCAGTTCCTATCCGCCGAACGCCCTCGGTCTTTGCGATATGATAGGGAATGTCTGTGAGTGGGTGCAGGATGCATGGCAGCCCGACTATTCCTGCGCTGCTGACGATGGTTCAGCTTGGGAATTGTCAGGGAATAGGAATGAGACGTTGCCCAGGGTTCTCAGGGGAGGGGCTTGGGACTATCTCCCGCGACTCCTCCGCTGCTCGTGGCGTGACCGGATGCCTGAGCCTGCTCGTCGGGACAATGTCGGCTTCAGGCTTGCTTCCAGTGACTAAATCTTTATGAAACTAAAACTCTTCAAAACACTCTGGGGGCACTCCGGCTCCTATGCCCCAGCCGCAGACCTAACCGTGGAAGCTGGCTTCCATGGCTTCGAAGGGCCCTTTCCCACTGATCCTGAAAAACGAATTAACTTTCTGGAGGCAATTGACTCCCGAAAGCTCCTCTATATCGCTGAGATCTCGACAACGGGGTTTGCTGTTCCTGATCCGGGAAGCACTGTGGTCCAGCACTTGGAGGCCTTCGAGCGGATCCTGGCCGACAGCCTCAAGGCAAAGCCTCTTTTCTTTAGTAGCATGGCGGGGAGTGACCTTTGGGAATTTAGCCAAAGCGTGGAATTTTTGACAAAGGCTTGGGAGATTTCCCAAAGCTACGGTGTCAGAGTCGGCTTTGAAACCCATCGCAGCCGCAGCCTCTTTCATCCGATGATCACCAAGAACCTCCTAGCCGAGGTTCCCCCGATCGAGCTGACCATTGACTTCAGTCATTGGTGCAATGTCTGTGAGCGCCTTGTACTAAACGAGTTACCCGAGGTCCTGAACCTCTGTGCGGAGCGGGTCCTTCACATTCAACCACGCATTGGATACGATCAGGGGGCTCAAGTTCCTGACCCGCGAGCGCCCATGTACTCCAGTGTCGTCGAAGCACATCTGCGCTGGTGGAAAGTGCTCTGGGAAGGACAGAGAAGGAGGGGTTTTGACCTGGTGACGATGACCCCCGAGTTCGGACCCGATGGCTATCTTCAGGTCGACCCCTACACGCAGGCCCCGATTGCAGATCTTTGGGAACTCAATGTCTGGACAGGAAGGTTGATGAAACAAGAGTTTCACGGAGGGGGATTTGCTTCGACAGACTTATGATGACTGGAGGATGCCTTTGCGGTGCGATCCGTTATAGTATCGATTCGGAACCAACAGGAACGACACTCTGCCATTGCGAGGATTGCCGGAAAGCCAGCGGTTCCCCGGTCATGGCATGGACGTTTTTTCCCGGTGCCGGTCACACCTCGTTAACATTTGAGGGGAGCGAGCCTCGTCTTCTCGAATTCGCCGGACGTCAACGGACGTTCTGTCCACAATGCGGGTCCCCGATCACCTTTTACGATCCCTCCATTCCGAATCAGTTCGAGATCACGACCTGTGGCTTAGATCAAGCAGCACAACTGGCACCGGTGGATCACAATTGGATTTGCGACAAGCTTCCATGGTTTGAAACTGCTGATCATCTCCCGCGACACCAACGTGAGACTCGCTGAATGGAGTGATCAATATTTCTCCGGGGGATAATTGCGGTCTAATACGCCAGCACCTTGGCCAGGAAGCGTTGAGCCGCAAGGGACTGAGGATTGTTAAAGAACTCTCCCGCCGGTCCCTGCTCCATAACGCGGCCCTCGGCGAGGAAAGCCACCTGATCGGCGATCTTGCGTGCAAATCCCATCTCGTGGGTGACCAGCAGCATGGGAGTCCCGTCATCCTTCAACTCGGCGATGAGCATCAAGACCTCGGCGGTCATCTCAGGATCAAGGGAGGATGTCGGCTCGTCAAAGAGAAGGAATCGGGCCTTGGATGCCAGCGCACGGGCGATCGCGATCCTCTGCCGCTGACCCCCGGAAAGCTGAGCTGGAAATTTCTTCCCATGTTCCGCCATGCCAAGACGCTCCATCACTTCCAGGGTTCGATGAGTGGCCTCCTGCTCATCAAGACCGTGGACTTGTGTCAAGGGAACCATCACGTTCTGGAATGCCGTCATGTGGGGAAAGAGATTGAAGGCCTGGAAGACGACGCCGAGCTTGCGGCGGTAGTCCCGAAGCACAGGCTCTTTTTCGCAAAGGGGTGCCGCTTCTCCATTCAGAATTAACGATCCCGCATCGGGCCGTTCCAAGCCGGCGATGATGCGGAGAAGGGTCGACTTTCCGCTCCCGCTAGGCCCCAGCAGAGTGAGCACATGGGGAAACTCCACGCTCAGGCAGAGGTCGTTGAGCACGGTACGCTGTTCAACTCCAGAGCCAAATGATTTGGAAAGACCGTGAACGGTTAGATTCATTGCTTAGAGCACTTTTAGTAAAGGTGTAGCCACAAAGAGCACAAAGGGCACAAGAGGGGAAATCTCCATCGAAACCATGCATCTCTGCTGGGAGCGCCTCTTCGGATTTCTCCATTCCCTGTGCATTCTGTGCATCTTGTGGCCATGACTCAAATTCATCTGCGATAGTTTAGGATTCATAGCTCAGACGCTGTTCCAGAAACTTGGAGAGGAGGGAGATCGGAAGTGTCAGGGCCAGATAACCGAGCGCTAACGGGAGATAGCTCTCAAGGGTCCGGTAGGTGGCCGAGTTTACCTGCTGGGCGGCGAGCGTGAACTCACCGATCGCGATAATTGAGAGGAGAGAAGAGTCCTTGATCAGCGAGGCGAACTGCCCAGTCAGCGGGGGGAGGATCTGCCGGAGAGCCTGTGGAACAATCACGATCCGGTAGGTCTGCCACGGGGTGAATCCGATGGCCCGCGCCGACTCCAGCTGAGAAGCGGGAATGGACTCGATCCCGGCACGGATCATCTCGGCCAGATAGGCCCCGCCGAACAGGGAGAGGATCAGGATCCCGGCGACTAACCGGTCCTGAAGTCCCATGCTGTTGGCGACCACGTAGTAGAGAAAAAGGATCAGGACAAGGAGAGGCGTGCCCCGCACCACATCGATATAAATGAGCGCTGCGGACCGCAGGGGCAAAATGCGTGAGCGTCGGGCAAGTGCTGCAACAATACCTATCAGCGTGCTCAAGCAGAGCGAGAGTAGGGAAATGACGATCGTCAGGAACCACCCCTTCCAGAAGACATCCCGGTATTTCCAGACCGATTCCCAGGAGCCCCGGGAGAAACCGGCAGCCCAACTCATCACGCCAACGCAGAGGAGGGTTGCCAGCAAAAGTATCCACATCACGCGCATCCAAACAGGGGCTTTTCTACCTGCTGGCTCGATGATGAATGACAAAAAACTCGGCTTCATGCGTCTGACCAGCACCTCGAAATATTTCCCGTAGAGGCGCAGAGGCTCTGAGAAAGTGAAGAGGTGAGTTGAAAATGACCGAGTTCTAAGGCGCCTCTGCGGTTGCTTGCCTGGCCTC
>CANKWU010000009.1 GCA_947487385.1 Spartobacteria bacterium | reverse complement strand
GGAGGCAACTCTTTTTCGTCGTTTAACCTTTGGGCCGAATCCCTTATCTCTAGGGCATGTCGACGCATCGCTTTTACCTTCCCCCTGAACGATGGCCAGCGGAGACGCCCCAACTGGAGTCTTCCGACGCTCATCACTGCGCCGATGTGTTGAGGCTTGAAGCTGGGGATATGGTGGTGGTCTTTGACGGTCTGGGAAGAGTCGCCGAGGCGGAACTGCTCGCGGTGCATCGTAAGCAGTGCTTGTTACGGTTAGGTGATGCTCATACCAGTCCTCCGCTCCAATGCTCGATCACGCTAGCCCAAGCCATCCCGAAGGGTAAAAACATGGATCTTGTTATTCAGAAGGCTGTGGAGTTGGGGGCCTCGGCCGTGATTCCGCTGCTTTCGGAGAGGACGGTGGTACGTCTGGAAGATGCCACCGATGCGGCACGTAAGCAGGAGCGCTGGCAGTCGATCGCGATCGAGGCCTGCAAGCAGTGTGGTAGGAATCTGGTCCCCCGGGTGGCGCTTCCCTCCTCGGTAGAGGGGTTCTTGAAGGGATTGCCCTCTGAAGAATTTCTCCTTCTCGCCTCTCTTCAGCCGGATGCTCTACCAATCAAGGAGGCTCTTGCCCTTCATGCAGCCTCCTGCGGGTCGTCTCCGCAGCGTGTGACGGTTCTAGTTGGCCCAGAGGGAGACTTCACGCCGGAGGAAATTGCCAGGCTAAAAAAGGCAGGAGCGATATCGGTGACGCTTGGACCGACGATTCTGCGTGCAGAAACAGCCGCTCTCTATTGCCTGAGCGTGCTTGGTCACGAGCTTTTCTAGGAGTTTAGATTTTAGGCTGTCGTGCTTTGAAGCCTTCGACTCTCGACCTTCGTCGCTCGACGGATTAGAGTTTTCACCCCATGTCAGCGACACGCCTTTCCGACACGCAGAATCTGCCCGATGACCGGCAGATCCCGATTGACCGCGTGGGAGTCAAAGACCTGCGTTACCCAATCCGTGTCCGCGATAAGAGCCACACGGAGCAAGGAACCATCGCCACCGTCCAACTGACGGTCGATCTGCCCCATCATTTCAAGGGGACTCACATGAGTCGTTTTGTGGAGGCGTTGAATTCCCACGGGCCTGTTCTCCATGTCCGCAATATCCGTGATATTCTGGTGCAGCTCTCGGAGCGCTTGGAAAGCGATCAGGCCCATGTCGATTTTGAATTTCCCTACTTCATTGAGAAGCCGGCTCCTGTCACAGGTGCAGTTGGTCTGATCGATTACACGGTTCGGTTCAGCGCGACGCTCATGGGTGGCCCCCAGGGGAAAGTTGATTTTGTAGTCACCGTGGTCGTCCCTGTCACCACTCTCTGCCCCTGTTCAAAGGCAATCAGTGAGTCCGGCGCCCACAACCAGCGTGGTCATGTGACTTACTCCGTGCGCTGTACCAAGCCGATGTGGATCGAGGAGATGATCCGCTTGGTTGAGGACTCCGCCAGTTCCGAGCTCTACAGCTTGCTCAAGCGTCCTGATGAGAAGTTTGTCACCGAGCGGGCCTATGCGAATCCCGTCTTTGTGGAGGATCTGGTGCGCAATGTCGCCGGCCGCTCGGAGCAGGATTCGAATATCCTCTGGTATCGCGTCGAGGCTGAAAATTTTGAGTCAATCCACAATCACAACGCCTATGCCCTGGTGGAGCGCAAGGGCTCCCGGGATGGGGTGAACTAGTTTGAACTAAAAGGATTTCCCCAGCCTATATTTCTCTTAGCTCATGGAACGCATCGCTCTGCTTGCCTCAACGCTCTGCTATCTTTTCAGCTTCGGACACACACTCTATATTTTAGGGGCGGGACGCTTCCAACCGGGAAGGTTTAACTTCCTCGCCATGGCTCTCGGGGCCTTGGCTCAGACTTGGTATCTTTGTCTGCGCGGCGCAGCGGAACATTCCTGCCCGATCGGGAATCTCTCCGAGACGCTGATCTTCCTCTCTTGGTCGATCGCCCTGATTTATCTCGTCATCGGAACCGCCTACCGCCTCTCCCTTATGGGTGCCTTCACCGCACCACTCGTACTGCTTCTCCAGATCATTGCCCTCCTGCTGCCGAGTGAGGTCCATGTGAGCTTTTTTCGTCCCAATCCCTGGGTGGAAACCCATGCCGCTCTCTCGCTTGTCGCCTACGGCGCCTTCGGTCTCGCGTGCGTCGCCGGGTTGATGTTTCTGGTTCAGGAAGGACAGCTGAAATCACGTCGGCCAGCGCCGATTTTTCATCATCTTCCCCCGATTAGTATCCTCTCTGAGGCCACGATGCGCCTTCTTTGGATCGGCTTCCTGCTGCTCACGCTTAGTTTTATCTCCGGGCTTCTGGCTCATCTTGCGGTTGCCGGCGCGAAGTTTCTCTTTTCCCTGCTTATCTGGCTGATCTATGCAGCGATTCTTTTTGCCGCGAAGTCGGGACGCCTTGGCGGTCGCCGTTTCGCAACCGCCGTCTCGTTGGCTTTCCTTCTCGCCCTGATCCTGCTGCCCGTGATCGAGAGGCTCTCGGGGCGCGCCTAGCCATAGCATGAATATCCTCTGCGCAGGACTGAATCATCGAACCGCTCACCTGGATGTGCGGGAACGGTTCGCCGTGCGCGATAGCGAAATGGAGGACCTATTGGGTCGCTTGCGCTCGATCGAGGGGGTCTCCGGTGCGGTCATGCTCTCGACCTGCAATCGGGTCGAGCTCTATGCCTCAAGCCTCTGTCCCATGAGGGCGCTGGAAGGATTTCGCACTATTCTCTCGGAGCGTGCCGGAGTCGAAGCCCCCCTCTATCATCATGCCACGCCGCAGGCCGTGAGGCATCTCTTCCGGGTGGCCAGCGGTCTCGACTCAATGGTGATCGGAGAGACCGAAATCCTCGGACAGGTCAAAAAAGCTTATTCCGTAGCAGCCGACGCCGGCACCGCAACCCGACCTCTTCACAAGCTCTTCCAGCATGCCTTCCGCGTCGCCAAGTCGGTCCGGACGGAGACCCAGATCACCAGTGGTCCCACCTCGGTCGGCTCCGTGGCGGTGGAGCTGGCAGGTAAGATCTTCGGATCCCTGGAGGATCGCCGTGTCATGATCCTGGGAGCTGGTGAGATCAGTGAGCGCACGGCCCGAAGCCTTCAGTCTCGCGGTGTCCGCAGTGTCATCGTCTCCAACCGCACCTACGAGCGTGCCGCTCAGCTTGCGGCTGAGATCGGCGGCATGGCACTCCACTTCGACCATTGGGAGAAATCTTTCGCCGATATCGACATCCTGATCAGTTCGACGAATGCCCCGCATGCAATCCTGACCCCCGAAAAGCTCGCACCCTTGCTGAAGCTACGCCGCGGCGCGCCGCTCTTCGTGATCGACTTGGCCGTGCCGCGCGACGCCGATCCCGCCATCAACGAGATGGAAGGCGTGTTCCTCTACGACATCGACAGCCTGGAGCAGATCGCCGCACTCTCTCTCGATATCCGTCGCCAGGAAGTCGTCCGGTGCGAATCGCTCATTGAGCAGCATGTCGGCGGCTTTATCAGCTGGATGAGGAGCATCCATGCACCCGAGTCTCATCCCTTTAGAAGAACAGCGTGACGGCATGAGCTCATCCTCGAAAGCATACTTAAAGCCGCTGATCCTCGGAACACGGGGAAGCGATCTGGCTTTGGCCCAAAGCAGGATAGTGCGTGCCGCAATGGAGAAGGCTCATCCGGGTCTTTCCATTCAGCTCAAGACTATCACCACCACCGGCGACGCTCAGACTGCAATGCCTCTCCACGAACCGACCGCCGAGGGTGCGGGACTCTTTACCAAGCAACTCGAGGAAGCATTGCTGCGTGGGGAGATCGATCTTGCCGTCCACAGTCTCAAGGATCTTCCGGTCCAGACTCCCGCCGGACTGACACTGGCCGCTATTCTGCCCCGGGCCCCCGTCGATGATCTTCTGGTGTCCCGTCATCCTGGTGGTCTTGCGGGACTTCCCCCGGGATCAACAGTCGGCTCAAGCAGTCCACGCCGGGCATTGCTCCTGAAGGCACGTCGTCCGGATCTCAATCTCATTCCGATCCGTGGCAATGTCCCCACTCGTCTGGCTAAGGTTGCCGCCGGGGCCTCTTTCGATGCCACCATCCTGGCCGCGGCCGGACTGAACCGTCTTGGACACGAGCTCTCCCTTGGCATTCTCGAGATCGAGGGGTTGACGCTCTGGTTGGAGTCCCTCGAATGGATGCTCCCGGCGCCGGGCCAGGGGGCTATCGCCGTGGAGTGTCGGGCTGGTGATGCTGCGGAGGCTTTGCTATCGGTGTTAAATCATGGACCCACATCCCGTTGCGTCGAGGCCGAGCGCCTTGTGCTCAAGCATCTGGGGGGAGGGTGTCATCTCGCACTCGGGGCTCTCGCGATAGAGTCTCCGGAGGGGATCACCCTGAACGCCGTCTTCATTCCCCATCCTGATACCGATTCCGCACCTCTCACGGCCAGTGCCATAGCTCCAAGTCCTGCCCAAGTGGCGAAGATGGTCGCCGATCGACTCCTCTCATCATGAAAACGCCTGCCTCCCAATCCTCCAAGAAACCAGCTCCTGCCGCAGAAGCCCTGGAAGGGATCTGCTATCTGGTCGGTGCCGGACCGGGCGATCCGGGGCTAATGACGTTGCGCGGACGCGAGTGTCTGGAAAGGGCCGACGTGGTGATCTACGATTACCTGAGTAATGCGGAGTTTCTCCGTTTTGCCCCCGCTGCTGCCGAAAAGATCTATGCTGGCAAGACGGCCGGTCAGCATGCGCTCAGACAGGAGGAGACCAATGCTCTGCTGGTGAAGTTCACCCGTGAGGGAAAAACTGTCGTGCGCCTCAAGGGCGGAGATCCCTTTCTCTTTGGGCGCGGAGGGGAGGAAGCTGCGGAACTCGCTGCCGCGGGACTCCGATTTGAGATCGTTCCCGGAGTAACCTCTGCGATCGGTGGTCTCGCCTACGCGGGCATTCCGGTCACGCACCGTGCTAGTAATGCAGTGCTCACGATCTTCACCGGCCATGAGGAGCCGGACAAGAAGACCTCGGGGATCAACTACAAGGCAATCGCTTCGGCTCCCGGCACCAAGGTGATGCTGATGGGAGTGGAACGCCTCTCAGCCATCACGGGGGAGCTGGCGCAGGCGGGGATGTTAACGGAAACGCCCGTTGCGCTTGTCCGCTGGGCGACGACGGGACGCCATCAGACCTTGGTTGGGACTCTTGGAACCATCGCCGGACTTGCCGAGGAACAACAGTTCAAGGCCCCTGCCGTGGCGGTTTTTGGGGATGTCGTAAATCTCCGAGAGACGCTGAACTGGTTCGAGACACGCCCTCTCTTTGGCCGCCGTATTGCCGTGACGCGTACGCGTCAGCAGGCAGGCGGCTTGCTGGCCTCACTCCGGGAACTCGGCGCCGATGCCTATGAGCTTCCGACCATCCGGATCGAGCCTCCTGCCGACAAGACCGCCTTCATCGAGGCGATGCTCGATGTTCGCACCTACGACTGGATCGTCTTTACCAGCCCGAACGGAGTGGACGCTTTTTTCACGGCCTTCTTCGCAGCCCATGAGGATGCCCGCGACCTCGGCGGGGCGCGCATCGCCGTGATCGGTAACGGCACCGCCAAAAAAGTGCGCGAGTACCACTATGCGGTGGATCTGATCCCGGAGGAATTCGTGGCCGAGTCGTTGCTGAAATCCTTCAAGGAGCTAAATGTCGAAAACCTCAAGATGCTGCTCCCTCGTGCCGCGGGGGCCCGTGAAATGCTGGCCATCGAGCTCGAGGATCTCGGCGCCATCGTGGATGACGTGCCCGTTTACCAGACCGTTCCGGAAACGGAGGATGTCTCCGGGGGGATCCGCAGGTTCCGCGAAGAGGGAGCGGATATGATCACCTTTACCAGTGCCTCGACAGCTGATCACTTCATGGCGCTGGGACTCCCTTTGCCCGAGGGATTGAAGACCGCCAGCATCGGTCCCGTCACCACCGCCGAGATGAAGAAGCTGGGACTTCCCATTGATCTGGAGGCTACCCAGCACGATATTCCCGGATTGGTGGCCTCCATCCGGGACTTTTATCATCCCAGCCGTTAGGGAACGAAATCCATAGTGATTAGCATTTTGATGGCGCGTGACCCTTTCCGGCCTTAAAAAAGAACTAGAAACACATACCCATGCATATCCACATCAGTCCACGCCATATCCAACTCACCGCCGCCATCCATGCCCATGTGGCAGACAAGGTGGCTCACCTCGAGGAATACACAGACAGTATCCTTGCTGCTCACGTGGTTCTTCTTTTCGACGAGCACCGTTCCAAGAAAAAAGATTATCAGGTGAAGATTCACCTCGCCCTGCCAGGACCCGATCTCCATGCCGAGGATGCCGAGGACGATCTCTATTCCGCAATCGATCTGGCGGTCAAAAAGCTCGTCCAGCAGCTGCGCAAGAGGAAGACCAAGGTGCAGGAGAAGGCCAAGCACAAGGTGAAGGTCGCCAAGGAGGTCGAGCGCCACGGCTACCGCCGCTAGGCTCTCTCCCCCGGGTGATGGAGTCGGAATATAAAGTCCAGCTGGAGGCCTTTGAGGGTCCCCTCGACTTGTTGCTTTACCTTGTCAAGAAGGACGAAGTGGACATTTACGATATTTCGATCGAGAGGATTACAAAGCAGTACTTGGAGTATCTCGAAACGTTCGAGGTTCTTCATATCGAGGTGGCCGGCGAGTTCCTGGTCATGGCGGCCAACCTGCTCTACATCAAAAGCCGCACCTTACTTCCCAAGGATCAACAGCTTCCCGAAGAGGAGGCTGAGGAGGATGATCCTCGATGGGAGCTTATCCGGCAACTGATCGAGTATAGGAAGTTCAAGGAGGCGGCCACTCATCTTAGGGATCAAGAGGAGCTTCAGGCGGCGCTATTTCCACGCGCCGTTTCACTTGATCCTGCCCACGCTCCTCTCCTGGATGCCAACATGCTGATCGGCGATGTCGGCATCTTCGATCTCATCAATGCTTTCCAGCGGGCGCTCAAACGCCTTCCCACTGAGGAAAAGCAGGGAGAGATCTACGAGGAGACCTTCACGGTAACGGACCGGATCAACCACCTCATGAACCTTGTGGACCGGGGGGTCTCGACGCGCTTCGAGGAGCTTTTCGGGCAGGCCTCGACGCGTTCCGAATTGGTTGTCACGTTCCTGGCCATCCTGGAACTGATCCGGATGAAACAATTCCGCGTGCGTCAGGAGGAAGAATTCGGTGAAATCTGGTTGGATCGCACTCTTGCTGACGAGGAGGAGATCATCCCCTCGGAACCTTTGATCGAACATTCCCATGAGTAAGAAATCGCCCAAGAACAAATCGCCCCAAGAGGAAGTTCCGGAAACGCCCTCAGAGGAGGTGCTTGTCGAATCCCAAGAGAGCGGAGCCGATCTGGAAATTGAGGGAACTCTTCCTGGAGAGAATGAGTCCCTTACCGAGATCATCGCCGGAGAATTACTTGGCGCCGAGGTCCCCGCGGGGGAGATCCCTCCGCTTTCCCATGTGCTGGAGGCGATCCTCTTTGCCTCCCAGAAAGCCGTCTCTCCCAAGGAACTCCTGACTCATTTGAAGAGCGCTGCCGCAGCCGAACCGACGTCGGTTGCCGCTGCCTTCGCCCGCATTAAGGAAGGGGATGTTCTTGATGCCCTGACCGATCTCCAAGCCGAAGTTGCCGCCTCTGGCCGCGCCTACCAGGTGCGTGTTACGGCGACAGGGTGGCTGCTCTCAAGCGCTCCGGGTTTTGCCCCTTGGCTTCGTGCCCTCTATCCCGAGGCAAAGCCAACCCGTCTGAGTGCCTCGGCCCTTGAGACGCTCGCCATCATTGCTTACCGGCAACCGATCGCCCGTGCTGACATGGAGGCCGTGCGCGGTGTCTCCGTGGATGGCGTGATGCAGACGCTTCTGGATCGCGGCCTTGTTAAGATCGCCGGACGTGCCGAGGTGGCGGGACGCCCTCTGCTCTACGCAACCACCCAGTTTTTCCTCGATCACTTCGGTCTTCGCACGCTGGATGAGCTTCCCAATGCCGCGGAACTGCGCCATATCCCGCTTCCCAAGGCGACCTCCGAACCCGGCAGCGCTCCCGTCGATGAAAGTGGCACGGCTGAACTGCCAGGAGTGCTAGGCGAAGAAGTCGCTCTGTTAGAAGAGGTGGAGGTGACCGAGATCCTTGAAGTCCGTGAGTCGGTGGTCTTCGAGGAGGTTCAATTCGAGGAGGGCCCCTTGGAGGGCGAGTCAGTAAAAGCGAATGAGGAGGGTCTTTCTGAAAATTCAGAGCCCAGTGAATCCAAGGATGCCGGCGAACCTTTGGACAACCATCCGGAACGCTGACCCGAAAACCATTTCTTATGGAAGATCTCACCAAACTTCGGGAGGCGATCGATGCCATCGACGTAAGATTGATGGATCTTCTGAACGAGCGGGCGCAACTAGCCCAGGAGATCGGACGGATCAAGGAGCGCAACGGCGCTCCCGTCTATGCCGCAGGTCGCGCCGAGCAACTGATGCGTCGTCTGGTCGAGCGGAGTGCCGGCCCGTTGGAGGAACAGGCGATTCGTGCAATCTATCGCGAGATCATGTCCGCTTCACTGGCTCTGGAGAAGGATACCGTGATTGCCTGCGAGGGGTGCGTCGCAGGACGCACCCATTTTGCCGCCAAGCAGCAATTCGGTGCCTCCGTCCGCTACACCTTCCACAATGATCCCGTGGATCTCTTTAAGGCGGTCACTTCTGGGAAAGCCGATTGCGGGGTCATTGCTTCAGGCGTTGAAGGGCCGGACTCGACGGTCCTAGAAATACTGATGACAACCGAGGCTCAGCTTGCTTCCCAGATCGTGCTAGGAGGAGAGGAGGGGTCACACCGTGCCCGCTACTTTGTGCTGGGGAAGGCCCTGAACGCTTGTTCCGGCGACGATCAGACGGCCCTGCTTTTCCACCTCACCGATCAACCTGGGGCGTTGGCCTCCGCCCTCGAGCCGTTCCGGGGGGCCGGAGTCAATGTTATCTCGATTCACAGCCGTCCTGCCGCTGGAGGCGGGCTGCATCTCTTTCTGGAGGTAGAGGGTTATGCTGGGGATCAATCCCTCGGGCATGCACTGAGCCTGCTTAACGAAAGAGGATTCTCTCCCAAAGTCTGTGGGAGCTATCCCAGGATGCAATGACTTCCATTCCCTAAAGCCGTCACCATCATGACCACACCCGCCATTGTCAGCGCAGGATGCTTCGACCAGGATGTATGGATCAGGATCGAGGGACGCGGTAATTTCCAAAGCAGCAGCTCGATCCGTAAATTTGCTCAGGCCATGATCCAGCGCGGGCGACGTCAATTCATTGTCGATCTGGCGGCCTGCGATCACATGGATTCGACCTTCATGGGAACGCTCACCGGTATTTCGCAGAAACTCCGTGAACTAGGACAAGGCTCCCTGCTTGTGATTAACGTCACTCCTCGGAATGTCGATCTCATGGAGAATCTCGGGCTGAACTTTCTCTTCGGGATCGAAACCGCCGGGACGATCATGAGAACTCCCGCCGAGGCAGGAGTGGACCTGATGCAGCTTCCGGTCGATGCAACCATGGAGAGGGATATCATTCTTTCCGCACACGAGGCCTTGATCGCCGCAAATCCCTCAAATGCAGAGAGGTTTCGCGACGTGCTTGAGTATCTGAAACATGGTGATCACGGCAGTGATCGGAAGTAACAGTTGAAAAAGAGCGACTTCAACTTGTTGGATTTGACCGGATTATCATCAGTCGGGATGACGCCGGCGCACTGGTCTTTAACGTAATTTCGATCTATTATAATTGGCCATGGTCATTCAGAGCATCGAGCTTGATGTCATTGTCGCCCTCCTTGCGGCCATGGTCGTGCTTGGATTTATTATCTTCGGATCACGGCGCAAGGTTTGTGAACTGAAGCGCACAACGGCTGAGATCCACCAGGAGGAGCGTAGCGTCTTTGACTTTCTCCACGGTTTGGGAGCTGCCTTTTCTGAGGGAGTGCCAGCCGGAGAGTTACACCGTCTTCTCATGGAGGGTGCCCAACATATCCTCAAGGCCGATGGAGGAGCCCTCTATCTTACGGACCGCTCCGGCAAACAGCTTCTTCCCGCTTTCATTTCCAAAGGATGCCCGCCCTTCGTTTCCCTTCCAGCCCACCTCTGCGGGGAAGTTGCTGCTCAAGAGGGGGGGTATTCACAGGCCATCGAGAGTTTTGTGCGTCTGCAATCAGTCCGTGTAGGCACGGGATTTCTTGGCGAGGCTTGTACTTGGAGAGAGCCTCGTTTTCTCCGGCGCCGTGGAGACATTCCGAAGGATCTCGTGGACCAGGGACTCGGCTTCGTCGTGATGGGGCCCCTCATCTATCGTCACAAGTTGCTTGGAGTGTTGGCCCTAGCAAGGAAGCCGGGAAGTGATCCCTTCAGCGATACCAAGATCGAGCTCTTCAAGGCGATCGTGGAGCAGGCAGCTTTCGCCTTGTTCAATCAGGCCATTCATCTGGCCGCCGGAGAGAAACACGCACTCGATCATGACATTCAGATCGCCGGGGAAATTCAGAAGATTCTGCTTCCTTCGAATGCCCCGCATGTGGAGGGATTTGAGATCAGTGGACTGAATCTTCCGGCTCGGACGCTGAGTGGGGACTATTTTGATTACCTAGCAGTCGACGAGGAGCACGTTGGCATTGTCATCGCCGATGTTTCGGGGAAGGGAGTTTCCGCAGCACTCATCATGGCGATGTGTCGGAGTGCCCTCCGCAGTCAGGCTCCAGGAAAGCTCTCTCCTGCCGAAGTCCTGCGGGGGGTGAACAGGCAGCTCTATCCCGACATGAAGGAGGATATGTTCATCAGCATGGCCTATATCGTGCTGAATCGCCGCAGTGGGAATGCCTTACTTGCTCGCGCCGGTCATGATGCCCCGCTTCTTTTTCGGAGAGAAAGCACGACGATCGAAATTCTCAACCCTAAGGGAATGGCTGTCGGCATTGACAGTGGAGGGGTCTTCGACCGGTTCTGCAACGACTTTCCCTTCCGCTTGGAGACCGACGACCTACTCCTTCTCTACACCGACGGATTGACAGAGGCCCGCGATGCATCGGGAACTGAGTTTGGAGTTCAGCGGCTTAGTGACGAGCTTCAGACGAATGCCGTGGAGGGTGCCGCCGCGATGCTCCACAGGCTTTCCCAGTCCGTGATCGCCTTTGCAGGGAATGAGTCGCAGCACGACGACATCACTCTGATTGCGCTTCGCAGGCTCTGACGCTTTAATAATCAACCATCGTGAAAAAGAATCCGACACCCGATCCCACAAGCAATCAAGAGACCACTTCTCCGCAAGAGATTCCTGGAGAAAATACCGTTCCAGAAGCGGATTCCGCTCCTAGCACCACGGAGCCGAATCTTCAGGCGGAGGTCGAGCGCTACCGCGACCAGGCTCTCCGCGCCGCTGCTGATCTGGAGAACTATCGCAAGCGAATGATTCGTGAGAAGGAAGAGGCGATCCGTTTCGCCAATGCAGGCCTGCTTGAGAAGCTCCTTCCGATCCTCGACAATTTTGAACTCGGACTAGACGCCGCTCGTGGTGATGTCTCCGCACAGGGATCGAAGGGAATCGTCGACGGCTTTGCGATGGTGCATCGCCAGCTCGGTGACTTTTTGGTCTCCAGCGGGCTTCAGCCCATTGATTCCGTGGGCCAGCAATTTGATCCGAAGCTCCATGAGGCGCTCGGCCACGACACGGATGCCGCCCAAGCCGATGGAGTTGTCCTCCGCCAGCTCCGACGTGGATACAGACTTGCCGACAGATTGATCCGCCCCTCCAGCGTCATCGTCAATAAGCTTACCTGATTTCCCCCTGAGGATTCTTTCGTCATGGCAAAAAGGTGTTACTACGAGGTATTGCAAGTCACTCGGACCATCGAGTTCGAGGAGATCAGAAAGTCGTACCGTAAGCTCGCGGTCAAGCATCATCCGGATAAGAATCCCGGTGATTCCACTGCCGAAGAGCGCTTCCGCGAGATCGCCGAGGCCTACGATATCCTGAGCGATACGGAGAAACGCGCTGCCTACGACCGATATGGTCACGCTGCCTTCCAAGGTGGCATGGCTGGTGGCGGAGGCAGCGGTGGTGGCATGCATGATCCCTTCGATCTCTTCCGAGAGATGTTCGGAGCTGCGGGAGGGGGAGGCGGGGTTTTTGACCATTTCTTCGGCGGCGGTGGCGGCGCTCAGGAAGGTCGGGGCTCGGATCTGCGGTATGACCTCAGGATCACGCTCGAAGAGGCTTTTAGCGGCTGTGAAAAGGAGATCGAACTCCGCAAGCTCGATGCCTGTGGAGACTGTAGCGGCTCGGGTGCCGCAAAGGGAGCCAAGGTCTCCACCTGCTCCCTCTGCCGGGGACGTGGACAGGTGGTCGCCTCCAGGGGCTTCTTCCAGGTCGCCCAGCCATGTCCCCAGTGCCATGGAGCAGGACAGACAATCGACAAGCCCTGCAAAAGTTGCCGGGGTGATGGGCGTGCCGAGAAAACCTCACGCATCAAACTCACGATTCCAGCAGGCATCGACGAGGGATCACGCCTTCGTTCCTCAGGCGGCGGTGAGGCTGGGAGCCGGGGCGGCGGTATGGGAGACCTCTATGTCGTGATCCACCTCAAGGAGCATTCCATTTTCTCACGCGACGGCTCTGATCTTCACTGCCGTATGCCCATTCCCTTCGTGACCGCCGCACTCGGTGGAGAGATCGAGGTGCCGACTCTCGCGGGAACCGTGACGATGAAGATCCCCGCGGGAACGCAGGGGGGGAGTGACTTCCGGGTCAAAGGACATGGTATGCCCCGTCTCCAGAGTCATGCGAAGGGCGACCTTCACGTAAAGCTCGAAGTGGAGGTCCCGACGAAGCTCGATGATGCTCAAAGGAAGGCACTTGAGGCCTTCGCCGAACTCTGCGGCGATCATAACACACCGCTTCACCGCAGCTTCACCGAGCGGTTGAAGGATCTCTTTGCCTAAAGGCAGGAGAGGAGTTGAAGGGTTGGAGGGTTAAAAAGTTTAAGAGTGACCATTTGACCTTTGTTCAGCGAGCGTGCCCCTTACGGCTTCATTGTAACCGTTTAACTCTTTAACGCTTCAACGCTTCAACGGCTCGTTTCCCTATTTCCTATCCCCCACTGGTCGCCGCCGGCGCCCGTCCACCGTGGCCACGGGAGATGCCGTCAGCAATTTTCTCGGCAAGGCGCTGACGGACGGAGGGGTTCTGGAGGAGATTGTTCTCCTGTGCATTGGAGACAAATCCTAATTCGAGAAGCGTGGCCGGTCGCTGGTTGTGATGGAGCACGTAGTAGCGGGCGAATTTTGTCCCGCGACTGTGGGAGCCATAGCAGGTGGCGATCTCCCGCAGGATGTTTGAGGCGAGTGGTGCCGAGCGAGGATTGTAGTAATAGGTTTCAACGCCGTTCGCTGCACGACGGGAGGCAGAGTTGAAGTGGATGCTTACGAAAGCCGCGTCGCTGCGGGAGTTGGCAATAGCGGTCCTGGTCCCAAGAGGGATGAAGACATCCGTCGTCCGCGTCATGACCACATGATAACCGCGGGCTTCGAGAAGGGGTTTCACGCGACGGGCCACATCGAGAGTCAACATCTTTTCACTTAGGCCCCGGACAGCCTTTGCCCCGTTGTCATAGCCGCCATGACCAGGATCGAGCACAACCGTGCGGAAGTCGGATAGACCTGCCCCCTGTTCGAAGAGAGCACAACCTGGTAGCACCAGAACTGCCAGAAGCGGCAGTAGGCGTAGCAATTTGATCATGAAGGCTCGCTTGGTCATGACGAAAAGGGAATCTAGAGCAGCAGGGTCAAGGTGCAACAATTTAAGGACCCCTAGGACCTCGACGATCGGTCTATTACGCATTATCTTCTCCCGATGCTCGGCAAACGCATCATACCCTGCCTCGACGTCGACGGTGGTCGTGTCGTCAAGGGAACCAAATTTGAGAATATCCGTGACGCTGGGGATCCGGTCGAGTGTGCGCGTGCTTACGACGCTCAGGGTGCCGATGAGTTGGTTTTTCTGGATATTACTGCTTCCCACGAAGGACGCGCCACCATGCGTGAAGTGGTCGAGAAGACGGCCGATGCCTGCTTCATGCCCCTCACGGTCGGTGGAGGAATCCGCAAGGTGGAGGATGTCCGCGCCATGCTCCTAGCTGGAGCCGACAAGGTCAGCATGAACACCGCCGCCCTTGATGATCCGAATCTTGTGAATGACTCGGCCGAGGGATTCGGCTCCCAGTGCGTCGTGGTCGCCATTGACGCACGCAGGGATGGGCAGGGTGGATGGATCGTCCACACCCATGGTGGCCGCAGACCAACTGCCTGGCAGGCCGTTGACTGGGCTATCGAAGTCGCCAAGCGCGGCGCCGGGGAGATCCTCCTCACCAGCATGGATTCCGACGGAACAAAGAAAGGTTATGACCTCGAACTCACTGCCGCCGTCAGCGATGCCATCGGCATCCCAGTGATCGCCAGCGGTGGGGCGGGAGATATCGGTCACATGGCCGAGGTGTTAACAGTCGGGAAAGCAGACGCCGTTCTAGCCGCCAGCATCTTTCACTTCGGCCATTACACTGTCGGTGATGTGAAGAGGGAGTTGGCGACCTATGGCATTCCAGTCCGCAAGCCGGTGTAGAGGCTTGGGATTTTGGCGTGGGGCGGCGTCACTGCTCGTTTGCAGTATAAGACATACAGCGGCACTCGCGTTCCTGACCCCACATCCAAACTTCCAAGCCTGGTTGGAGTAAATTTGACAAACAGACGGAATCTTAACAGAGAAAAGAGAAAAAAGAAAAGAAGTTAGTATTCTTCTTGACTGGAGTACTGCATATTGTGTACTAACTATATTAGTGATCGGAACAGGTAGTGGTTAGCCACGATGGTTTTGGCAAATCACTCCGTTCTTTATCAACTAAACAAGAAAGCCGTTGGTGCTTCTAACACCAACGGCCTCTTTTGGAGATTTTCCTAGTAGCAGCATCCACTAGGGAACGCCGTTACAGGGTCTATCGTCTGTCGCAGGCTGATAGCCAAGCAGAATGCTTACCCCGGCGTCAATAATATGGTGCAGGCACGAGGGGGCTGGCTCCTCGGAAAGGAGACACCTATGTCTCATCCCTACAAAAACAGGGAAGGATACATCCTGAAGTTCGTGAGATTCATCACGAAGAACGGGAAGCGTATCTACCCGAAGTCTGGTAAGGTTTTCCCCATTTGGGTGAAAGCTTAAGCCGGAAATAACCGTGCTGCGGTGGGTTCGCCTGCCGCAGCACAACTTTTTTAGTGCAAGTTCAAGAAGCGGGGGTGAAGGCTTCTTTGAGGATGGCTTGGAGGAGTTGGGAGGCGTGGGTACGGGAGTTTTCGATTTCCGTTTCCAGTTCTCGGCAGGTTGCCATCAGTTCCTCAACTCGCTCGACGATGGCGGCTTGTTCGGCAAGCGGCGGGAGAGGGATGAGAAACTGATCCATCTTGTTTTTTGGCAAGCCCTCTCTGCCTGCTCCTGTCTGGGCATCCTCAATCTTTGCCTGGAAGTAAGGAGACAGGATAGCTGCGTGCATGAAGACACTCATCTGAAATAAGACAGGCCGGATAATCGCTACATGCTGATTTACGTTTGCCTCTTGAATCTCTTCACGGACTACCGCACAACGCCCAATTGACCCGCCGGTGATATTGAGCAGGACATCATTTGGGTAAACGATGGTTCCTTCCATTCGAGAATGGATGTCAGGGGAAACAAAAGCCACATTTTCGAGGTATAGCCCATCATTATGAACGTTTTGCGACCGAAGGAAGGGGATACCCGATGTCGAATAGGAAGCCTTGCCACCGGTAGGTGTACTGCCAGATCCTGTCTTCTCGCAAAGGGGAAGAAGCCTGCACCACTCCCAGCTCTTGGGAATTTTAAAAGTGATTTCTTCGGGCTTGATGGGAGGTAGGGGTTTTTCTTTTTTGAGCTTCTTGGTGACGATGAGCTTGGCCTTTTCAGTCTGGATGTACTTGAGGAGTTCTCTGGCTGGTTCGGTGTCAGGATTGGCAGTGCGCCAGTCAGCGGTGAGTTTTCCCTGAATTGCCTCCTGAAGGATAGCCTGCTTGAGCTTGGTAAGGAGGGATTGCTGGTTGGTGATTTCTGTCTGAGCTAGCCAAATCTGTGTTCGGCCTTTGTTGATCTGCTTAATGAGATCGTGCTGCTGCCGAAGTGGCGGGAGATTGACCTGATAATTCAGAAAGAAGTCTTCATCAACGCGCTTTCTGTTGGTATTGCCCCTACTGGCCTTAATGCACGCCTCCAAAAAAATAGGGGACTGAAGAAATACGTTAAAAAACTCTCTTTCGACCTCATCCTCGTTGATGTCAAAGGCGAGAAAGTCGTTGGTCACTATCGCCCCTTGGAGTTCTTCCGGGATGATGCCGAATGCTCCATTACGGGCATCAATGCGACTAAGGATGAACTGTCCGGCAGAGACGACAAATTGGTTTTTAGTCAGTATGGCCGCTCCATCTTGCAAGCCACGCAGGACGACCCCTTTGTAGTTGGTGCGAATAGTGACTTGCTTGTAGCTAGTGTCATCTTCGACCTCTATCTGGGTTTTGTTTCGTGTGATGATGTCGCCGATGCGCTTCATTGATCAGCGTATTGCTTTTCTACAGCTGTTAGCGCGTCGCCGACCCGATCCAACGATTTTCTGAACTCAGAGAGGCAGTCTGAGACGCTGAGTTCTGTTTCCTCAACTGTGGAATTTGGATTCTTCACATCGAGATCAAAGCCCCTCTTCAGATCACCGACTTTGACTTTCCACGCCACCTCGCTTTCCTCGCGATTCCTCCACCAGGCGATCAGCTTGGCAAATTCCTCGAACTGGATGGCCTTGGTCTTTGAATAGCTTTTCTGCCCCTCGGGGAGGCGGTGCTCGTAATACCAGATTTCCTTGGTCGGGGTGCCCTTGTCGAAGAAGAGGAGATTGGTTGAGACGGTGGCCGGGTGAAAGGTGGACTGGGGGAGCCGCACGATGGTGTGGAGGTTGCAGTCGGTGAGGAGCTTTTCGCGGATGCGTTCCTTGTAGCCGTCTCCGGTGATGCAACCATCGGGCAAGACGATCGCGCATCGGCCCTGAGGCTTCAGCAGCTGGATCATGAGGATGACGAAGAGATCGGCAGACTCGCGGCAGCGGTAGGCGTGAGGGAAGTTGGTCTCAACCCCCTCGGCGATTCCGGCGCCAAAGGGAGGATTTGCCAGGATGACTTCGACCTGCTGTTTGGGGCCGATGGAGTTGTATTCGGTCTTGAGGCTGTCGGTGTAGTGCCAGTCTGGAACCTCGATGCCGTGCAAGATGAGGTTGGTGAGGCCGAGGACGTAGGAGACAGGCTTGTATTCCCATCCGGAGATGGAGCGCTGTAGGATGGCCTCTTCATCGAGGTTATGAACTTGTTTCTCACGGATGAGGTCGATGGCGGCACTGAGGAAGCCGCCTGTGCCGGCCGCCGGATCGAGAATCTTCTCTCCCAGCTTGGGAGCGGTCATCTGGGCCATGAGCTGGGTGACGGCACGCGGGGTGTAGAATTCCCCTTTGTTCCCAGCGTCGCGTAGCTCGACGAGAATGGATTCGTAGATGGTACCGAAGACGTGGCGGTCGTCGGAGTTATTGAAGTCGAAGCCGTTGAGCTGGTTGATCACCTTGCGCATGGCATAGCCGGACTTCATGTAGTTGTTCGATCCGTCAAAGACCTCGCGGACGAGTTCTGCGCGTTCCTCGGCGTGGGGCGCCTTGAGATTTCGCAGCTGTGTGAAGAGTCCCTCGCTCGGATGGTCGATGAAGAGAAGGAGCTCGTCGCCAGTCATGCCCTCGGGATCGGTGGCCCAGCTGCGCCATTGGAAACGCTCGGGAATGACGGATTTGTAGCCGTCCCGGATCAACTCTAGGGAGAGGTCGCTCTCATCCAGGATCTTCAGGAAGAGCATCCATCCCAACTGCTCGAGGCGCTGGGCATCGCCGGAGATCCCCTGATCCTCGTTCCGCATGATGTTGCGGACGTTCTTGATGATGGAGGAGATGTTGGGCATGGAGAGGATGGAGTGGGCTCCGGTCACAATTTGTGACCGGATCATAACAAGATTCTAGTCTTCAGGTGGTTATAGATTTTCGGTCGCAATCTGCGACTTCAAAAGGGCGAGGAGGGATATGGATTTGGAAAAGTTGACGCTGGGGATAGATCGTAGAATGATCTTAATCAAGTTGGATTGGAATTATCCGGTCGGCGTTAGGCTTCTGGAAATGTCCGGAGGCCTTTCGCATTTCTAATGACGAGGTGATCTCTTTTTCGCCTTAGCCGCTTTCTTTTTTCGTGATGATCCGTAGGCGGGGGGCTCTTCCTTCACGTGGAAGCCCAATTCCTTATCCGGAAGCGTGGGGGTGGTTGGGCGATTCAGAAGGGGCTGAAGCTCCTGGATGATGAGCTTGAGGACATCATCGTGGTTAAGCAGTTTGGCGTCGATCTCAGCGAGGCGCTTGAGGAGATCGGCATTGGCCATGAGGAACTCCCTCTGCTTGATGAAGGCTCGGACGACATACATGCTCATCCGGACAGCCTCGGGGCTACTCAGGATCGTGGACGCCATGATGGCGCCGTGCTCGGTAAAGGCATAAGGAGGCTGGGTGACGTTTCGTCGGCCGCCCGATGCGGTCACAATTTGTGACCGCATAATCTTATAAGTTTGATCACCAATGACTTCTGAGTCTGACTCTGCCATCCCTTTCCACAATTCATTCCATTCCAAGGCGCTTAATCTGAACATAAAGTCCTGTGGGAATCGCTCCTGATTCCTTTTAACGGCCTGATTAAGGACCTTTGTTGGAACCCCGTAGAGTTCAGCAAGATCGGTATCGAGGATGACTTTTTGTCCCCGGATCGTATGGATGAGATCGTCGATCGGTTTGGGTGATTTCTTTGGCTTTGGCATCGGAAAATCGGTGGTTTTGGTACGCTTGGTTTAATTAGGGCGAATTCGCCCTAATTAAACCAATTCAGCCTGCCTGATAGAGGTGGCTGGTGAGTTCGTGAATGGCCTCTTCGTAGGCGGAGCGCCCTCCAAAGGCCTTGATGATTTCGGGAGGGGTGCCGAGGCGCTTGATCGGGTCGAGGGTGATGATGGCCGGATTCTCCAGATCGAGAAGGCCCTCGTCGGAGTATTTCTCCAGCAGGGCATCGACAACCCGGCGGGCGAGTTCCCCGTATTCCGTGAAGTAGTCTCGCTTTTTGACATTCTCCGCACGTTCGCGCCGGGTGAGCGGCTTCTGCTCGTAGGCGACATGGCAGATCAGGTCGAAGGGGTCGAACTCGGAGCCGACTTCCTCATTGAGCGCCGAGAAGAGGACACCTTGCTCCTCCAGGGAGTCGATGATGGCCTTCTTCTTATCCGCCTGCTTCCAGGTCACGAGGAACTGATCGAGTGAAGCGTAATTACGAAGGATACTCTTGCGGGTGTAGTCGCGGAGGCTCTCGGTGATGATCTTTCCATCGTCGCCCATGTACTGGACGCGTTCATTCAGGATGCTGACCTCGACGCCGCGCACGGTGACTTTGTGCCCCTTGCCGTTTTCCTCTGCGGTATCTCCCTTGATGGTGACATCTGGAAACTCGACCTCCTGGCCGGTCAACTCATCGGTAATCCCGTAGTCATCGGTCTCATGCTCGAAGCTGGAGATGTCTTCAGTCTGGCCAATCTCCTTTACTCTGACCGGATCTCCGTCGAACTCCTTGTCTGCAAAGAGGGCGGTGACGTTCCTGAAGTCCATGATGGTGAAGTAGTGCTTTCCGTAGTCTTCGTTGATCCGGGTACCGCGACCGATGATTTGCTTGAAGTCGGTCATGGAGCCGATGTTCGAGTCGAGAACGATGAGCTTGCAGGTCTGCGCATCGACGCCAGTGGTCATGAGCTTCGAGGTGGTGGCAATAACCGGGTATTGCTCGAAGGGGTTGATGAAGGCGTCCAGATGGCGCTTCCCCTCGGGGTTGTCTCCGGTGATCTGCATCACGTATTTGCTATTGGCAGATACGAGATCAGCATTCGCATTGGCGAGCGCAGTGCGCATGCCCTCGGCGTGCTCGATATCAACACAGAAAACGATGGTCTTGGAGAAGCGATCGCTCCCTTTCAGGAACTCGGTGATCTTTTCGGCCACGAGCTTGCGGCGTTCCTCGACAATGAGGTGTTTATCAAAATCAGTGCGGTTGTAGATCCGATCCTCGACGGGCTGACCGTCCTTGTCCTTAAAGCCCCTCGGAGGGCGCCAACCCTCGGCGTCGATGTCGAGGGTAACCTTGATAACCTTGTAGGGGGCGAGGAATCCGTCATCGATACCCTGCTTGAGCGAGTAGGTGTAAATGGGGTCGCCGAAATACTCACTATTGGAGACTTCCTTGGATTCCTTTGGGGTGGCTGTGAGGCCGATGTGCGTCGCTGTCTTGAAGTACTCCAGAATCTCCCGCCATTTACTATCCTCGCGGGCGCTCCCACGGTGGCACTCATCGACGATCACAAGGTCGAAGAAGTCGCGGCTGAACTGCTTGTAGGCGTCGGTGTCGTTGTTGTCGGAGAGGCCTTGGTAAAGGGAGAGGTAGATATTGTAGGCAGTATCCACATGCCGGTGACGAATGACGGTCATGGCTTCTTTGAAGTGGCGGAAGTCTCCACGGACGGTCTGGTCGATTAGGGATGTACGGTCAGCCAAGAAGAGGATTCTCTTTTTCAAGCCGCTCTTCCAAAGCCGATAGATGATCTGGAAAGCGGTGTAGGTCTTGCCTGTGCCGGTGGCCATCACTAGAAGATGGCGGTTGTTGCCTTCATTTTTGGCAATCGCCTCGACGGTCCGGTTCACCGCGATCTGCTGGTAGTAGCGCGGAGATCGGGTTGATCCATCTGCATAGTAGTCCTGTGATACGATGGCGTCCTGTTCCTCGGAGATACCCTTGAACGCCTTGTATTTTGCCCAGAGGAGCTTGGGACTAGGGAAGGCCTCCAGTGGGAGTCTTGTCTCCAGTTCTCCCTGAGTCACGGTGCTGTCGTGAAAATGGAAGCCGTCTCCGTTGCTACTGAAGACAAACGGGATATCCAAAGTGCGGGCGTAACCTAGCGCCTGCTGGATGCCCCCGGAGACGGTGTGGTTGTTATCCTTCGCCTCGACAACGGCGATCGGGATATTCGGCTTGTAATAGAGTATGTAGTCGGCTCGCTTCCTCTTGCCGCGTGCGTGAAGCTTTCCCCTGACATAGATACGGCCATCTGTAAAATCCACCTCGCGGCGGATCTGAAGATCCTCATTCCAGCCAGCGCTAACGATATGCGGAGTAATGAACTTCGCGCAGATGTCGCTTTCGGTGAGGTCTTTCTTATTCATGAGATTCAGAAACGGATGTATGACTTGTAGCGTGTCAAACGGTGATGCCGCTACGGGATTCTTGTCTTTTAGGGCGGTTTTTCACCTATCCAGGATAATACCCCAAGCAGACACCAAGCGTCCCAACCCTTATTTTTTCGGGCAGTTAGGGTTTGGAAGGGTTGGATGGAGAGCAACGTAGCTCTCCGCAAAAATCCCTAGCCCTTCTTGTCAAAGCAGTAGGGGCAGCTCATCTCGGGAACATATCGAGGATCCTTGAGCTCTTCCTCGGTCAATGGTTCGGTGCAGGCGAAGCAGAGCTGACTGTTGGTTTCCTGTAGTGTGGGATCGACACCCACACGCTTGTCGAAGACGAAGCATTCGCCGTTCCAGTGGGCTCCACCGCATTCCTCGAAATACTTCAGGATGCCTCCCTCCAGCTGGTAGACCTCTCGGAAACCCTCACGCTCTAGGAGTGGTGAGGCCTTCTCGCAACGAATCCCTCCGGTGCAGAAGCTGACAACGGGAACCTCTTTCATCTTCTCGGGAAGCTGCTTCACGGCCTCGGGAAACTTCCGGAAGTGGCGGATCGGTAGCGTGACGGCTCCGGCGAAGGTGCCGAGCTTCACTTCGTAAGTGTTACGAGTATCGAGCAGGGTGAACTCCCTTCCCTCATCCAGCCACTGTTTGAGTACCTTCGCGGAAATCTTCGGTGCGGTGTGACGGGCTGGATTGATCCCCTCGACACCGAAGGCGATGATTTCTTCCTTCAACTTCACGAGCATCCGGTTGAAGGGCTGCGCGTCGCTCTCGCTGCGCTTGACCTCAAGCGTTTCGAGACCAGGAATTGAGCGGAGTATCTCAAGCAACGACTCCACGGCGTTCGATTCCCCGGCGATGAAAAGATTAATACCTTCGGGGCTGAGCAGAATGCTCCCTTTGAGTTCCAAAGCGAGGCACTCGGCCTTTAACCGCGCGCGCAGTTCTGGAAGGTCGGTCAACTCCGCAAACTTGTAGGCGGCAATGTTGAGGAACGGAAGCTGTGATGGAGGATGGGAAGCCACAGAAATTAATATGGAACTCAGGAACTCAGAAAAGAAAGTGAAGAAACTTTTTAAAGATCCTGATCAACATGCCCCAACAGCATCTCATACGATTTTATCTTATTTCGGACCTCCAACCCTTCCTGAGTTCCTGAGTTCCATATTAAATCTCCTGCCTTTTCAATAGTTGAAAAGATCGGCAACAACATAGGTATTGCCCGTTGCCGTGTTGAGGGCGCGGAGAAGTTTACCCTGAACGTTCTTGGTGAGTCTTCGCCCCTTACAACCGCGCTGAACCATCTTATGGGTGATCTGCTCCGTGGAGGCGGCTACGAGATCATGGGATTTCAACCCCAGTTCCACCATAAGGCAGTTCAGGGGCTGTTCTCCGAGATCCCGTTCTAGTTCCTTCTCCAAGATCAGACTGTCTTAACAAGATCAGCCACTGGGAAGCGCACCTTGGCGGCAGTGGCATACTTGTCCTCTGGGCAACGATATCCAAGAGCACAGCAGACGACGGAGGCATATCCCTGCTCCTTAAGTCCCAGAATGGAGTCATATTCCGCCGGAGCGAATCCTTCGATGGCGCAGGTGTCAACGCCGAGCAGGGCTGCCGAAGTCATGAGATTGCCCAAGGCAATATAGGCCTGAAGCGCTGCCCAATGGGGGATGCGGGCTTCGGTACCCGGAGAGAGGAGGCTCCCGTACATCATTCCGCGATACCCTTCAAGCGACTCACGGGGAATACCTCGTACCTCGACGATGCGGTTCAGAAAACGGTCCACTTCGGCCTCTGTCATGGCGGTGCGACCGGCAAAGACAACGTAGTGGGATGCATCGACTACCTGGGTCTGGTTCCAGGAATGAGGCTGGAGTTGGGTGCGCACGGCAGGATCCTTCACCACGAAAAAGCGGTAGGGCTGCAAGCCGAATGAGGAGGGTGAAAGAACCAAGGACTCTTCCAAGGTCTTCCAGGTGGGCTCGGAGATCCTCTTCGAGGAGTCGAACGACTTGGTGGCGTAGCGCCAGTTCAGGGCGTCCAGGAGTTGGGATTCGGGAATGGTGTGGCTCATGGTCTATTGGTGTTGGATGGATAGAAAAGTATCGTGTTGCTATTTGCAGAGATTCGATCAAATGATTAACGGCGTTAAGTAAAAAGTTCAATACCCAAAAATCCCCAACCATCACTCTTATGTCCGAACCCACCATCGCTCAAAAATCCCCTATCCCGGTCACTGTCGAGGCAGGCAAGACCTACTATTGGTGCTCCTGCGGTAAGAGCGCCACGCAGCCCTTCTGCGATGGCTCCCACAAGGGATCTGAATTCTCCCCCATTCCCTACACTGCCGAGAAAGATGGACCCGTTTACTTCTGTGGCTGCAAGCACAGCGGCAACGCCCCCCTCTGTGACGGCTCTCACAAAAGCCTCTAGAGAGCATAACGATTTAGGTTAAGGGGGCTCGTCACCCCCTAGGACTTCTTGAGAATGAAAACAAGAAGAGGTTCTGGCCGCTATTTTCCCCTGACGAATGCAGAGAGTTCTTCGGTGGTCTGGTAGGCCAGGAATGGCGTCATGAAGTAGACTCCAGGGAAGTGATCCAGAACAGCGCGGGTGACTTCTTTAGCGACAGTCACGCCTTCCTTGCGTCCGTCGGTTCCCTCAAGACCTTCCATCCTGGCCATGACGGAAGCGGGGATCGTGATGCCAGGTACCTCGTTATGCAGGAACTTGGCCTGGCGTCCGTTAAGCAGAGGCCAGACGCCGACAAAGACCGGTACTCCGAAGTGAGCAGTTCGTTTGGCGGTCTCTTCCACCAAGGCGGTTTCAAAGACCGGTTGTGTCATCACATAGCGCGCGCCGGCGTTGATCTTGCGCTCGAGGCGCTGGATCTGCGTGTCGAGACTCCGGGCATTAGGGTTAAAGGTGCATCCCGCAATGAGATCGGGCCGCGCCTGCAGGTCGGTCCCAGCCAGCGTATATCCCTCGTTCAGTCTGCGGATGATATCCAGAAGGCCGACGGAGTTCACGTCATACACGGAGGTTGCGTCGGGATGGTCTCCTCCTTTGGCGGGATCTCCCGTCAGGGCAAGCACATGGCGCATTCCCATAGCTGCCATGCCGAGGAGCTCACTCTGCAGGCCGATCACGTTGCGGTCGCGGCAACTCACGTGAAGGAGTGGTGTGATCCCCCGCTGCTTCAACATCGCGGCCACGGCGAAGTTACTGACCCTCAGGATAGCAAGTGAGTTATCGGCCAGAGTGATGGCATCACTTCCCGCTCGGGTGATTGCTTCGGCGGCAGTGAAGAATTTTTCCAAAGGAAGTGTCTTGGGAGGATCGAGCTCCGTAACGATCACGGTCTTTCCCTCCGAGATCAGGTCGAGAATGTTTTTTTCGGTGGGTTGCGGGGCCGGGGGTGTTTCCTGACTAGTGACGACTCCCGTTGTCTGTCGTGCTATCGGTTTGAGACCTTGCAGTGCTTTACCAAGCGCCTTGATATGAAGAGGTGAGGTTCCGCAGCAGCCGCCGACCAAGGCGGCGCCAGCCTCGGCCATCCGGCGGCCTAGATCGGCAAAATATTCGGGTGTTGTGCCGTAAGCGATGCGGCCTTCCTGATAGGTGGGGCGACCGGCATTAGGATAGACGGCGAGAGGGCGAGAGGGTGCGATTTTTTCGACAAGGCGGAGCATCGCCTGGGGACCGTTCACGCAGTTCAGACCCACGAGATCAGCCCCTTGGCTTTCGAGATATTCCAAGACATCCCCGATCCAGGCTCCGCCGGGCAGGCGCCCACTCTCGGGAGAGGCGATCAGGGTGATGACCGGCTTGTTGCCGAGTGATTTGGCTACTTGTAGTGCTAGCGAGAGCTCTTCGGGATCCTGGAAGGTCTCTAGCAGGATCAGATCAGCACCCCCTTCGAGGAGACCGTTGATCTGCTCTCGGAAAAGAATTTCTTGGTTCTGGTCTGCTTCCGCTTGGTGAGTACCAAGAGGGCCCACACTTCCGGCAACCAGGGCAGGCCTTCCAGAGACATCCACAGCCTTGCGAGCCAAGCGGGCAGCCGCTCTGTTGATCTCCTCCGCCCGTCCCTCGAGACCGAACGTGAGAAGCTTGCGTCCATTCGCTCCGAATGAGTTGGTGGTGATGAGTTGGGCTCCGGCCTCCAAGTATTCGTGGTGAATGGAGGAGATCGTTTCCGGTTGAGAGAGGCAGAGCTCCTCAAAGCAGTTTCCCGTGGGAACGCCTCTCTCGGCCAGGAGAGTGCCCATCGCTCCATCACCGCAGAGCACTGCAGACTTCAGTTCTTCAAATAAGTCAGGCAGGTTCCCCATGGATAGGATGGCTTGACTCAGTTACGCTTGGAGCGCTTGGAAACTAGGCTAACGCTGATCACAAACATCACGGCTGCAAAGAGCGCCGTGACGACGAGGCCTGTCAGATATCCTGCGGGCAGTACAGTTCCGCTGGTCGCAGTAAAGGCTGAACGGATTGCCGTGACACCGTAGCTGACGGGGTTGAGCGCTCCGGCCCAGTAGAGCCAGCCGGTTCCCTCAGGCATGGGGAAGAGTGCTCCGGACATCATCCAGAGAGGCATCAGGAAGATGTTCATGATTGCGTGGAATCCCTGGGTTGAGTCCATAGGCCAGGCAACGAGGAAGCCCATCCCTGTCATTGCGAAGCCGACAAATACGAGGGCTGGCAGCAGTAGAGCCGCCTGATGCCAACCGATCGGCAGGCCTGCCAGCGGCGCCAGCACGCAGAACAACGCTGCCTGAAGCACCGCAAGGGTTGTTCCTCCCAGGAACTTTCCGAGTGGAATCGCGCATGGGGAGAGCGGTGCAACGAGCGCGCCCTGAAGGAATCCCTCGCGACGGTCCTCAATGACCGAGATCGTGGAAAAGATCGCGGTAAAGAGCATGATCAGCACCAGAGTGCCGGGAAAGAAATAGGCTAGATAGCTGCCCGTGGCAGCGGCGGAAGTCAGGGCGCTGGGATTGCGAAAGGAGGGTCCGAAGCCTGAACCGACAAGCAGCCAGAAGACAAGCGGAGTGGCCAGAGCACCGATAATGCGGTTGCGCTGACGCAGGAAGCGAATGACGTCGCGCCACCAGAATGCGAGGGCGGGAGTCCAGAGAAGGCGTGTAGGTTTCATAAAGAACTGCTTTGGCAACTTAGTGCTTCTTTTTCTTAACGGGCGCATTCATGTCTGGCTCCAGATCCTGATCGGCAAAGAGGCGCCCTGTCCTTGCGATGAAGACATCCTCTAAAGTTGGTCGGGCGATTCGGAGGGAGGTGATCTCTTTCGGAAACTCCCCGGCCAGACGTGCTGCAAGCGCATAGGCCTCGACGTGCTCGATGCGAACCTCTCCCTCCACGACTGTCGCGGGTATGCCGGTCATCGAAGTGATGAGTTTTGCGAGTATATCGGCTCCGGTTTCTTTGGAAACTCCTAGGCTGATCACATCGCCGCCGATGGCCGCGGTGAGTTCATCGGGAGTGCCAAGGGCCACAAGTTTTCCGGAACTGACAATGCCGACCCGGTCGGCTCGCGCCGCCTCCTCCATGAGATGCGTGGTGCAGAGAGCGGTGACATTGTGCTCGTTTCGGAGTTTTTCCAGGGCAGCCCAGAGATCAAGGCGGGCTCCAGGGTCGAGTCCTGTGGAGGGCTCGTCGAGCAGAAGCACCTCTGGACGGATCAGGAGGCACTTCGCGATTTCAGCACGGCGCTGAAGTCCGCCGGAGAGGGTCTCGACAATGTCATTAAGTCGGTCTGTTAGGTTGAGGGCCTTAGTGGCCTCAATGATCCGGGATTCGAGTTCCCCTCCAGTAAGCCCGTAAAGGGCACCGCCACAACGGAGGTTCTCCAGAATGGTCAGCTTGCCGTCGAGACTTGGTGACTGGAAGACAACGCCGAGTCGGGACCTGACTGCAGCTGCGTCTGAAACTACATCATGACCCGCGATTTTTGCCGTGCCGGAGTCGGGAAGGGAGAGGGTCGCCAGGATTCGGAAGAGAGTGCTCTTTCCTCCACCATTCGGTCCTAGCAGGCAGAAGAGTTCGCCTCGGTGCACCTCGAGGGAGATTCCGTCGAGCGCACGGCGTTCTCCAAAGGATTTCACCAGATCGCTGATGATGATGGCATGGGTCTTTGATTCGCTCATGAAGGTTACAGATTCGGCATCGGAGGCGATGATGGCAAGGCTGAGGAAGTTTGGGAATACGACGGGGATGACTCCGGAAGCGAGAGGGCTCCGATCGCTTCCATGACACGATTTGAAAGATGTTGATAAAGCGCCCGGTCATCGCCGCCGTGGGTAGCTGGATCCAGTTCCTTGGGTGTGAAACGGATCGGGTTGCCTACCACGACGCTGATTGGAGTCAGGGAAATTTTTCCTGATCCTTTCGGAAAGGCCTCGTGGGAGCCGAAGATGCGCATCGGTTGCACGGGGGCCCGGGTCTTTGCAATGACTAGGCCGATCCCGGCTTTTGCAGGTTGGAGAGCACCATCCACCGATCGTGTTCCCTCGGGAAAGAGGACGACGGCGTTGCCCGATTTGACTGTGCGGATCACAGTCTTGAGTGCCGACATGTCATTACCGTCGCGGTCGACGAGGATGACATTAATGTGAGGGAGAAGCTTTCCCAGCAAGGGGATCTGAAGAAGGGTTTTGCGGGCGAGATAATAGACGCCTCGTCGTGAGCAGATGCCAACCAGCGGGGGATCGAAATAGCTCTGGTGATTGGAGGCAAGAATGAGAGGTCCCTCTTCGATCATCCGCTCCGGATGAACCGCTCGGAAGCTGAAAAAGAAACGCGCCGCGATCTTCGAGAGCGTGTACCAGAAGTAGTAGGTGAAGCTCATCATCAGCCGGTGGTCAGCTCTGGAAGATGGAGATGCTCCAGTGCCGTCTGGATTACTTGATCCAGGGTCAGGTGTGTCGTGTCGATGACAATGGCGCCCGGAGGAACAGTCAATGGGGCAGTCGCTCGCGTTGAGTCAAGTCTGTCACGTTCGCTCACAGTATCGATCGCTCCCTCACTGGCACGACGGCGGGCACGTACCTCGGGAGAGGCGTCGAGGTAGAATTTCCATGGGGTCAGCGGAAAGACAACGGAGCCGATATCACGACCTTCCATGACCAGATCATGGTTTTCTGACAAGGCGCGGAGTCTGGCATTGATGAAATCACGCACGGCAGGCATTGCGGCGATTACGGAAACCGTGGTCGCCACCTGTGAATCCGAGAGGTGAGGTGAGGCATTTTCCCCATCCAGTAAGAGGGAGACGCCTTTTGTGGGGTCTTCGTCTTCAAGGAGAGTGAGTTTGCGCGTGGCAATCCAGGCGATCAAAGAATCGGGTGAGTTTGATGAGATCTGATCGCGCACGGTGCCCCAGGCGATGGCCCGGTAAAAGTGGCCGGAGCTAACAAAGAACCAGCCTAGTGCAGCGGCAACTCCCCGGGATACGCTGCTCTTCCCGGAGGCTGCGGGACCGTCGATGGCGATGACGCGTCCGGCCATGGAATTATTCAGGCGGCCAGTACCGACTCGAGCGTTGAGCCGAAGGTCGGATAGGAGGTGGCCACGCAGTCCACATGATTGATGACTGTCTCCCCCTCGGCGAAGAGTCCTGCAATGGCAAAAGCCATTGCGATGCGGTGATCGTGAAAGCACTCGAGTTGCGCCCCTTTCAGCGGGTGCCCGCCTTCTATAACCATGCCATCCTCTGTCTCGGTAACGGGTACGCCCATGGCGCGAAGATTTCCAGCGACTGCGGCAATGCGGTCGGTCTCCTTAACTCGAAGCTCCTTGGCGTCACGTATGATGGTTGTGCCTTGGGCTAGTGCTCCGGCCACCGCAAGGATGGGAAGTTCATCGATGACATTCGGAATCTCGGCCCCCTCGATCACGGTGCCGTGGAGTTTGCTGCCGAGCACGCGGACGGTGCCAAGTGGTTCGGCTGTATCAGGGTCTACTGGTGTGGCCTCGATCGTTGCCCCCATGCGACGGAGTACAGCAATGACGCCGGTGCGAGTGGGGTTCAGTCCCACGCCAGGCATCGTGACATCGGATCCTGCCTTGGCTGAAGCAGCCACAAGCCAGAAGGCGGCACTTGAGATATCGCCTGGCACGGCAAAGTCTCGGGCCTTGAGTTGTTGGGGACCCTTGAGAGCGATGCGGCGGCGGCCGTTAGCGTCAGCTTTCCCAAGATCCAGCGAAATACCGAACTCTTGAAGCATCCGCTCCGTGTGATCTCTGCAGGCTGCGGGTTCCACCACGCTGGTCTCTCCCTCGGCTGAAAGACCTGCGAGCAAGATGGCACTCTTCACCTGGGCACTGGCAACTGGCATCTCATAGTGGAGGGGTGAAACTACCCCTCCCTCGACCACCAACGGCGGCTTCCCTTCTCCTCCTTCAGAGCTGAAGCGAGCCCCCATCTCGGTGAGTGGCTTGATGATCCGTCCCATCGGGCGCTTTGAGAGTGAGGCATCGCCGGTAAGGCGAGAGCTAAAAGGCTGGGCTGCCAGAATGCCGGAGAGAAGACGCATGGTGGTGCCGGAGTTGCCACAATCGACATTAGTGGCTGGCGCAGAAAAGTGTCCTCCCTTGCCTTCCACGACAAAGGTGCCGGTGGCGGTGCGCTCGATGTGGGCTCCGAGCGCTCTCATCGCATTGACAGTGGAGAGGCAGTCCTCACTCTCCAGGAAACCGGTGATCGTGCTCCGCCCCTCTGCAAGAGAGGCAAACATGGCGCTCCGATGAGACATGCTCTTATCTCCCGGAATAGTGATGGTGGCGCGGATTGGCTCGCAGTGATGGACAGTGAAAGTATGCATGAAAATTTCTAGGCTGCGCGTTCGGAGGCAGGGAGTGAAAGCTCATTGCGATGGTGCCTTGCCCTCTTCAAAAAATCGAGAAGCGAGTCGGGGTTTTCATCCCCGATCGCGGTGGCCATCGCTTTCAAGAGTTTGGACATTTCCCGTAGGGCTGCGGCAACCTCCGGGCCGTTAGAGGTAAGGATTCCTGTCCAGAGCTCTGGGTTGCTTGCGGCAACGCGTGTGGCGTCACGGAAGCTGCCCCCGGCCAGTTGCTGAGATCCTTCCGGAAGCGTATCGATGACAAGATTTATCAGGGCATAGGCTAGGGCGTGCGGCAGGTGGCTGAGTCGGGCAACCAGACGGTCGTGCTCGACAGGACTCATTATTGTGACGGCGCAACCAAGGTCCTGCCAGAATCCTCTTACCTTGCCGAGGGCACTTTGAGCGCTTTTCAGGGAAGGAGTGACAAGGCAGGAAGCCCCCATAAACAGGTCTTCGCGTGCGGCCCCGAGCCCTGCCCGTTCGCTACCGGCCATCGGGTGGGCGCCTACATAATTTTCCCCCAGAATCGGGGTGAGTTGATCGACGACGCAGGCTTTAACGCTTCCTGCATCCGTGATGACTGCCGTAGCCGAAAGGCCTGGAGTCATGCTCCTTGCCAGCCCTTCCATGCTGCCGACCGGGGTGCAAAGCACGACGAGATCCGCTGCTTCAACGGCAGCAGCTGGGTCAGTGGAGACAGAATCAGCTAGACCTCTGCTGCTGAGTTCATGCAAGGCTTCTTCGTTGCGTGCCCACGCCGAAATTTTAGTGCCTGGAGAGCGGCTTCGAAGAGCCAAGGCGATCGAGCCGCCGATCAGGCCCGGGCCGAATATCGTGACGCGTCTGGCGGTTGCCGTATCGCTCTTGACTGCCGGAGTGCTCACGCGGAGCGGATCAGGGAACCAGAAAGACCTTTCCGGAGTAGGGATCCTTGACCTCGGAGCCAGGAGGAAAACCGCGGACATCCACATAACCGGCGGTTGGTGAGTGGGGGCTGGTCACAAAACCGGGCTTTCCTGGAACAGGGGTTCCGTAAGGGAGATCACGGGGAGCGGCCACGGGAACTGGAGTCGGAGTGGCAAAGGGATTGGCAGGGCTGGAGATTGAGTTGGTCACCGCGCTGTTGGTGTCGGTTACAATCCCATCTTCGAGAGCAACTCCATTGGTGGAAGTTGAGGTGCTTATTTCTTGGGAATCGGTGACGGTGGCGGCAGCATGCTTCTTCCTTGGAGCCGGTGTTTCGTTGTCAGCGCATCCCGCCAAGATTAAGACTAGGAGAAAGGGGAGTAAGCGGAGTGATTGTTTCATTATGGTGAACTCCCTAGGTGATCACTCATTTGTCCCGTGACTTCAATGTTTTTCAACCGAAATCAGGATTTTGAAGGAGTGAACCGCTTGTAACCAAAGTGTGACGAAAGCGTCACATTGATAAATTCTGTTGCCAAAGTGGCTCGGCATCACCATAGCTTGAGGTCGAAGTTCGATGATAGCGATTCAGGCAATGCAGGTTCCCCGCTGGTCGGGAGGACTGCTCCACGTATCCTCAGGTGAGGAACTGGTGCATTCCAAGAAGTAGCCGTCAGCGTAACAGGAACCAACAAAAACAAGCAGTATGAAGTTATATATCGGGAATCTTCCCTTCTCAGCAACCGACGCTGACCTCCGCGAGGTTTTCGGCGCTCACGGCACTGTCACAGACGCAATCGTCATGATAGACCGCACGACAGGCCGCTCACGCGGATTCGGATTCATCACCATGAGCACCGATGACGAAGGTCGCGCGGCGATCACGGGACTCAGCGGCGCCGACATGGGTGGGCGCAATCTCACTGTCAATGAAGCCCGTCCGATGGAGGATCGTCCTCGCGGTGGTGGCGGCGGCGGTGGTGGTGGTGGATACGGTGGCGGAGGAGGCTACCGTGGTGGTGGTGGCGGCGGCGGTGGTGGCTACCGTGGTGGCGGCGACCGTGGTGGTAGTGGCGGCGGCTACCGAGGTGGCGGCGGCGGTGGCTACCGTGGTGGTGGCGATGACCGTGGCGGACGTCAGGACTACCGCTAAGTCTTCTAGATTTTCACCCAGTCCCTGAATGGGGACTTTTTCAATCAAAGGCCCGGGAGAAAACTTCCGGGCCTTTTTTTCTGCTGATGGCTGCCCGTCTCTTCAGGGCTAAGGCTGGTTGCGTATTCTATACCTACTTATTCACGGCCTTTGCCGCCATAAGGATTCCAGCAGCCTTGTGGAGGGTCTCTTCCCATTCCCTTTCCGGATCGGAGTCGGCTGTGATGCCCGCGCCAACATGAAAAGAGGCCTCTCCATCGCGGATCACAATGGTACGGATTGCTATGCTGAACTGGCTCTCCCCATTGTAGCCGAAGTAGCCGATGGCTCCCGTGAAAAGTCCGCGTGGTGTCGGCTCCAGTTCACTGATAATCTCTAGGGCTCTTTTTTTTGGAGCTCCTGAAATCGATCCTCCGGGGAAGCAGGCTGCCACCGCAGCAACCTGTGAGACGCCCTCCCGAAGATTGCCCTCGACAGTCGAGACAAGGTGAAAGACCTGGGCGTAGCGTTCCAATTCTGCAAGGCGCGGGGCGCAGACGCTTCCATACTCGCAGACGGAGCCCAAGTCATTGCGCTCCAGATCGGTGATCATAATCAGTTCGGCGATCTCCTTAGGTGAGGATTGCAGTTCCTGCGCCTCGCGCTCGTCCTCCGCAGTTGCCTGACGCCGGGGACGTGTTCCCTTGATTGGTCTGGTCGAGATGGTGCGCCCGCTCATTTTGAGAAAACACTCCGGGGAACTGGAGAGTATCGTCTCGTCCTCCAAAGTTAGGTAGGCGGCATGCGGCGCCGGTGATGCTTTTCGCAAGGCTATATAGAGAGGCCAGGGATCACCTTGGAACGAGGTCGAGAAACGATGGGAGAGGCAAACCTGATAGATGTCACCAGCCGCAATGTATTCCAGAGCGCGACGGACATTCTGCAGATACTCCTCCCGACCGGTCTCGGCTTGAAAATCCAAGGATGGCCAGGGTGATGAATCACTTTCCACCAAGGAGGCATTCATCTCCAGATGCAACTGATCGTAGAAAGCAAAACGGAACGAACCGTCAAAACGGAAGTATCCGATTGCTGCTCCGTCAGGCTTGCCTCCGGAATCGATGGGCGACCGCTTTCTGGCCTCGAGTTCTTTTTCCAGAAGATGCCACTCGGATGCACCTCCCTCGATGATGAGATCGGGATCCGAAGCTGTCAGCGACATGTCACCCGGAACACGCAGTGAGGAGTCGAGCCAGACAAAGCCCTTACGGCTCCGGAATGTTGAGAGCATCCCGAGTCGGATGGGCATTTCCATCGGATGTCCGGTGGGAGTTAGGGGCTGCGTCTCGGTCATGCTCGGCACATATCTTGCTATAACCTCCCATTTTTGTTTCTTTGACAAGTACTTGGCTCGTAAAGAGCACTCACTTCAATAACATCCTCTAATGAAATACCTATTCCTTGTCTGTCTATTGATTGCCTTCGGCGTCAATGCAAAGCCTGCCTTCGCGCAGGATCAGGCCTCCTCGAATGTTCCTGCGGCTCCTCTACAGATTCAAGATAATCCCGCTCCTGTCGCAACATCCGCTCCCTCTCTTTTCGCTCCGACCCCTGCTGCCCCGGAGTCCAATGCCGTTGCCCCCGCATCAAGTCAGTCTGCCTCGAATGCTGAAACGCCCGTTGATCCGCTCGCCCCTGCTGCCAACTCCGGAGTTGGATCCCCGGGGCAGAACCCCCCGCAGAGTGACCCCAACTCCTTGATCCCGCCCCCGATCGAGCCTGGGCAACCCTCCCCGATCAATTCCGCAGGGAATGAGGAAAAACAGCGTCAGGACCAGAAGGCTAAGTATTACGCGGCCAAGGTGAAGGCCGACAAAGAGGAGAGTCTCGCTTCCCTTCTTACCAAGAGCGATAAGGCAAAGAGCGACGAGACCAAGCGTGAAACCCTCCGTGAATACTACGATCTGCTCGCTAAGCGTATGAAGAAGATTGATCCCTCGATCGCTGAATGGATCGATACCATGCACGCCGCCTATCTGCGTCGACTTCAGCAGATCCGCGTGGAGCCAAGCATTCCCTTGGGACTTCCTCCTGCTGTCGATGCTTCCTCCAGGGCAACCCCTTCACCGTCACCCTCCGACACGCCCGTCCATCACAAGAAGAGGAAAAAAGCTGATCCGGATAACGGCTAGGGTCGATTTTTCGATTGCCGAGGGATTTCCATGCAGGAGTTATTCCACCTCCTGTCGCAGTTGCTGAGCTGGGGTGTGTTTATCCCCTTGCTGGCGCTCTGTTTCGTTCATTGCCTCATGAATATGAGGCTTTTGCGGAGGTTGAAGCCGACGCCTCTTGGAGAGGCCGGGAAAATTGGGATTCAGGATGTCTCTGTCCTAGTGCCGGCCCGCAACGAGGAGCGACGCATTCGCGACTGCCTTGTTTCACTGATCGCTCAGGAGCCTTCGGCACGGGAGATTATCGTCCTGGATGATCGCTCAACGGATGAAACTGCCTTGATCGCCCGGGAGCTAGGATTCGTCGAAGAGCCCGGAGCTCGTCTTCGTTTGCTTCGAGGAAAGGAATTGCCCGAGGGGTGGGTTGGCAAAAACTGGGCCTGTCATCAGCTTTCTCTGGCAGTCTCACCGGAGAGCACGCATCTTCTCTTCACGGATGCCGACACAATCCATGGTCCCGCATGCGTCCGTTCGGCGCTTGCATGCTCCGTTTCCACAAGGGCCGATCTTCTCTCCCTCTGGCCGGATCAGATCACGGGCAGCTGGTCCGAGAAATTGGTAATCCCCTTGGGTTACCTTCTCTTCATGGCCTTCCATCCTTTCCCGCTCCTCCGCTTTCTGCAGGAGCAGCCGGAGTGCGTGGCACGCTGGGGGTTGCCACGGGCTCGGTTGGCTATGCTTGGGGCGGCCAATGGTCAGTTCCTTCTTTTCAAGCATTCCTCCTACAAGACTCTCGGGGGGCACGAGGCTCTGAAGGATCATTTGGTAGAGGATATTGCTTTCGGCCGACTAGTGGCTTCACGAACCGGCGAGGGAATGCGCCTGATGAATGCTGACGGCATCGATCTTCTCAAGTGCAGAATGTATTGCGGCTTCCCGGAACTCTGGGAAGGTTTCTCCAAGAATCTCCGGCCTGTCTTTGAGGAGTCTCATCTCGGCTTTGCTCTTTTTGGCGTGGTGATTTTCAGTCTCTTCTTATTGCCGTTTTTTTTGCTGGCACTCAAAGAAACGCCTTTTCAAGCCCCTGCGATCATGGTGCTCCTGATCATGGGGATGCGACTGCTGATCATGATACGGTTCCGTACTTCATGGCTTGGTTTCATTGCTCATCCTTTCGCGGTGATCCTCGCGCTTCTGATTGCGCTCAATAGCTGGAGACTTTGCCAGACGACGGGGGTTCGTTGGAAGGGGCGCAACTATTCAGGAAAAACACGTTCCGTTCTCGATTGAAATCGGCGAAAGAAGAACGTTGAACACCCATGAAAAAATCAGAACGGATGGAGTTCTTGGTGAAAAAATTGGAGGGAAGTAGCAGCAAGAGTTCCTTCGATGCCTGCTATCTTGGCTACTTCGAGTGTTTTAATTCCCAGAGATACTACGAGGCTCATGATGTGCTGGAGCACCTCTGGCTAAAGATTGGCCGGGAGGCCCCCGATTACGCCTTCTATAAAGGACTGATCCAACTTGCCGGAGGATTCGTCCATCTCCGCCTTCAGAATATGCACCCTGACCATCCGAAGCATGGCCGCCGGTTGCATCCTGCACTGCGACTTTTTCGCTTGGCTGAAGCGAACCTTGATTCCTACGGGCCCGTGCATCATGGCCTGGACCTTGCGCAGGTGCTTTCTCTCTGCCGGCGTGTGATCACGAGTTTGGAACAATCCGAGTTCATTGAAAATCCCTGGACTCCTGAATCGGCCCCAGCGTTGCCGAATCCCGGCGGCAGAAAAGGCTCCGATTAACCACAGCTTTCGAATTAATCTCTCAACGTGTTTCGTTCCTATCATGACCGAATTAAGAATCCGCGCCTTGCCCTGGCTGCCGGGATCGCCTTAGCTGCGCTCCTTCAACTCTGCGGCGGATGGATCGATCCCTACACGACGCAGGTCATTCTCTTTGCCTCCATCAATGTCATTCTAGCTGTCTCCCTGAATCTCATCATGGGTGAGACCGGGCAGTTCTCTCTCTGTCATGCCGCCTTCATGGCGGTCGGCGCGTATTCCTCGGCAATACTGACAGGCAAAGCGCTGCCGGCTTTGCTTCCTCATCTGGCGTGGACAGGAACTTCCTGGGCCTCCCAGGTGACCTTTCTTCCTGTGCTTTTCATCGCAGGGCTGATTGCCGCCTTTGCGGGGATGATTGTGGGTGGGCCGTCGCTTCGTCTGCGCGGGGATTATTTGGCGATGGTGACCCTTGGCTTCGGGGAAATCATCAGAGTCCTGCTTCAGAACACCAATGCCGTCGGTGGTGCGCGAGGCATGGAGGGGATTCTGCCGGCGACGAATCTCTTCTGGGCGATCGGATTTGCCGCCGTGACCCTCTACACGATGATCGCCTTGGTCCGATCGACCTTCGGCCGTGGGTTCCAGGCCGTGCGGGACGACGAGATCGCCGCCGCGGCAATGGGAATCAACACGACAAGGTTCAAGATCACGGCCTTTGTGATCGGTGCCTTCTTCGCCGGGATTGCCGGAGCCCTCTATGCCCATGCCGTCGAGTTCATTAGCCCGGAGGGATTCAATTTTCTTCGTTCTTTCGAGATTATTGTGATGGTCATCCTCGGGGGGCTTGGCAGGCCTGTGGGGGTGGCTGTGGCGGCGATCCTGATCACTCTGCTTAATGAATGGCTGCGTGACCTTTCCCAGTACCGCATGGTTGTGTATGCCCTCATCATCATCCTTTTCATGATCTTTCGCCCGACGGAAGCCTTAGGCTCCTTCTTCCGCAGGTTTCTTCCCCTGAAAAAGGGAACGGAAACTGAATCCGGAAACGCGTCCTGTAACGCCTCATGAGCACGAAACATTCACTGCTTGAGGTGAGGAACTGCTCTCTCCGCTTCGGAGGTATTGCCGCCCTTACGGATGTCTCGATCAAGATTGAGGCGGGGGAGTTGCTTGGATTAATAGGGCCGAATGGTGCAGGCAAGACCTCTCTTTTCAATATCCTGACAGGCGTCTATCGGCCTACCGAGGGAGAGATCCTCTTTGAGGGGGCTCATGTGGCGGGTTTGCCATCCCACGCCATCAACACGCTCGGCATGGCGCGTACCTTTCAAAATATCCGTCTCTTTGGATCACTCGATGTGGGAATGAATGTCCGGACCTCCTTTATTGCCCGGTTGCGCAATGGACTCTTTAACACCGTGCGCCGCGGGAGATCCTTCCGCAGCGAGGAAGAAGAGATCCAAGAGGAGGGTCGCCGGCTGCTTTCCTATTTCGGACTCGAGCATGCGGCGCTGCATCCCAGCCGCAGTCTTTCGTACGGGGACCAGCGTCGCCTGGAGATCGTCCGGGCGCTTGCCACCAAGCCACGACTTCTGCTGCTGGATGAACCCGCCGCGGGAATGAACCCGACCGAGAAGGAGGAACTGAAGCGCCTGATCGCGCTCGTCCGTGATGAATTCGGCACGGCGGTGCTACTTGTCGAGCATGACATGAAGGTCGTGATGGGCATCTGCGAGCGTCTTTATGTTCTGGATCAAGGAAAGGTGCTCGCTTCAGGAACGCCCGCAGAAATCCGTGCCAACCCTAAGGTTATCACAGCCTATCTCGGGAAAGATCATGGGGAGGTTGTTGGATGAGCCTTAATTCTCTTCACCCGATGCTGGAACTCTCCGGACTAGAGGTATGCTACGGCGGGATTCGTGCGCTGAATGGCCTCTCGCTGAAAGTTCCCAAGGGAAGCATTGTCACGCTCATCGGGGCCAATGGTGCCGGTAAATCCACGACGCTTCGTGCGATTTCGGGACTTGTTTCCTCCTCTGCAGGATCGATCAAACTCGATGGCAATGAAATTGCCGGATGGCCAGCTCACAGGATTGTCGCCGACGGCCTCGCTCATGTCCCCGAGGGGCGTCTTGTCTTCCCCGATCTCACGGTGAAGGAGAACCTGATGATGGGTGCTTATCTCCGGCGCGATCGTAAGGAGATCTCCGCCGATCTGGAATGGGTCGGCGCTTTTTTTCCCCGACTCAAGGAGCGTATCACCCAGAGGGCTGGCACACTCAGTGGCGGAGAGCAGCAGATGCTCGCGATCGGCCGCGCTCTCTTGGGAAGGCCTCGCTGTCTCATGCTCGACGAGCCCTCGCTCGGGATAGCCCCCCTGCTCGTGGAGACCATTTTCGAGCGCCTGGTGGCATTGAATAAGGAGCAAGGGATAACGATGCTGCTCGTGGAGCAGAATGCCTCGCTTGCCTTGAAAATCAGCAACTATGCCTATGTTCTCGAGACCGGTCACATCCACCTAGAAGGCCGCTCCTCTGAGATAAAGAGCCGCCCCGAGATACAGGCTGCCTATCTGGGACACTGAGTCGCATGGGATGGCAGCGGATTAGGTTGAAGCCTTTTACGCTAATGAGGAGAGAGGCCTTGCCCTTGAGCCGCTTCCTAGTCTACCAAGGGAGACTATGGTTTTTTCCGCAACAGCACTTTTACTCCTTGATGCCGCTTCTACCGCTGGAGCACAGGCACCCAGCCCTATCACACAGTTTGCGCCGCTCATCTTCATCGGTGTCATCTTCTACTTCCTCCTGATCCGCCCCCAGCAGAAGCAGCGTAAGGAGCAGCAGAAGCTTATCGAATCGATCAAGACGGGAGACAAGGTCGTCACCAGCGCCGGTATTCACGGCATGATCTCCAACGTGAAGGATCGTACCGTCTTGCTGAAGGTTGCTGACAATGTGAAGATCGAGATCGACAAGGCAGCTGTTGCCACTGTGCTGGACCGTTCCGCCGCGGAATCGACGGAGACCCCGGCCTCTTAATCACGAAGCGATTCAAGGCGATCTTCGCTGACAGCACCCAAGACACCCTGACGTCTCTACGCCCCGACGGCACACTCTTAATGACACCTCTGCTCACCTTTTTCTTCGGACTCCTGATTCTGGGCCTGTTTGCCTGGTACTTTGCGACAGAGAGTGACGGCAAGAAGCGCTGGCTCGGCGCTGTCCTGACGATTCTACTGCTGCTCTTCTGCATCGATTCGGCGACTCCTCCCGCTAAGAAGATACATCTAGGGCTCGACCTGCGCGGCGGCACATCCTTCCTGCTTCAGTTAGTGCCGCAGAATGACCAGACTATCACCGGCGACATGCTCCAGCAGGCGGTCGAGGTAATCCGCAAGCGCGTTGATAAATTCGGCGTCAGCGAGCCAGTCATTGTGCCGCAGGGTTCGAGCAGGATTCTTGTACAGATCCCGGGCCTTGACCCAGGGCAGATTCAGTCCACCAAGGAGCAGCTGCAACAGGTTGCGAAGCTCGAGTTCGCCGAAGTTCATCCGGGATCCGCTGCACTGATCGCCCAGATCGACAAGGGGGAGGCGATCCTGCCACCGGGATTCGTCATCAAGGAGCATGTCCAAAACTATCAGGGCAAGGAGATCAAGGAGCGCCTGCTTGTGAAGAAAGAGGCTGACCTGACTGGTGAGCATGTGACCAAGGCCTTTGCTTTCTTCGATCAGCAGGGTTATGGGGTCTCGCTCAATCTCGACGGCGAGGGGGCCAAGACCTTCTTCGAACTGACACAGCAACTGGCACCTCATCAGGGACGGCTAGCCATCCTGCTGGATGGCAAGGTTGTGACCGCACCTTCCGTCAAGAGCCCTATTGCCGGGGGGCAGGCCCAGATCACGGGTAATTATAAAGAAAAAGAGGCCCGCGAGCTCGCAAGTGTTCTTGAGAATCCGCTCCGCACTCCCGTGACGATCGAGGAGACCCGGAGTGTCTCCCCCACACTAGGACAGGACTCGATCCGTAGCGGCATTGTCTCGGGCATCGGAGGCCTCGCCTTGGTGATGCTCTTTGTCCTCTTCTACTACCGACTCGCCGGATCTGTGGCTCTTATTGGACTCTGGATCAATATCATCCTGCTCTTCGGTATGATGGCGATGTTCCATTTCGTTCTGACCCTGCCTGGCATCGCTGGTATCATTCTGACGATTGGCCTCGCCGTGGATGCAAACGTTCTGCTCTATGAGCGCCTGCGCGAGGAACTTGCAGCAGGCAAATCGCTCGGGGCGGCCATCGACGGCGCCTACAGTAAGGCCTTCGGCGCGATCTTCGATGCGAATGCCACGACACTGATCACGGCTGGTATTCTCTTCTGGCAAGCCACTGGTCCTGTGCGTGGCTTCTCTGTCACGCTGATGCTTGGCATCGTTGCCTCGCTCTTCTCGGCAGTCCTCTTTACCCGCACCGCGTTCCGCTGGATGATGAAATATGCCGGCTTGAAGCGCCTCACCATGGCGAACTTAGCACCAACTCATCATTTCAACTTCCTGGGCAAGAGAATGATTGCCGTCTTTGTCTCGCTCATTCTCATCGGCGGATCCATTGCCTTCTTTGCGGTGCGCGGGGCCAACAACTTCGGCATCGATTTCCGGGGAGGCGATCTCCTTGTCATTGACTCCAAGCCGGCTCTGACCGTGAACGAGGTTCGTGGCGCGCTTGAGCCTCTTCACCTTACGGAAGAAACCATCCAGCTGGAACAAGCCGGCACTCAGCAGATGATTGCTATTCGGAGTGCTGAAGACACTTCCAGTCGGATCTTCGACAAGTTGAAGGCCAGCTTCACTGACCGGAAGCTCGTTGCCGCCCAGCAGGAAAAAGTTGGCGCGCAGATCGGCATTGAATTCGCCAAGAAAGCGCTCCTCGCTCTAGGTCTGGGCATGGTAGGCATCCTCATTTATGTGACGCTTCGTTTCGAGTTCTCCTTCGCGGTGGGTGCTCTTGTGGCGCTCCTTCACGATGTGATCATTACGGTTGGCGTCTTTTCTCTCACCGGGGGCGAGCTTTCGCTCGTGATGGTGGGAGCTATCCTGACGATCGCCGGTTACTCGATTAACGACACCATCGTCGTCTATGATCGTATCCGCGAGGGACTACGCAATCGCACAGGCGGAAGCATCGAGGCACTCATGAATCGCAGCATCAATGAGACACTCGGCCGTACGATGCTGACTGGGGGCATGACTCTCCTCTCCGTGGCGACTCTCTTCTTCTTCGGTGGAGCTGTGCTCAAGGATTTCGCCTTCGCAATTCTTATCGGCATTCTTGTCGGAACTTACTCCTCCGTCTTCGTGGCCTCACCGATCGTTCTCTGGTGCTCCAAGCTTGGGGCCAAGAAGGCAGCCTCCGGTAAATAGCCGATAACCCATCTTCCCCACTTTTTCACATTTCACTTTTCATCTCATCACATCCATGTCCCTTCTTGTCCTTGGTTCCATAGCACTCGATACGGTTAAAACACCACTCGAGGAGCGTGCCGATATTCTGGGTGGCTCCGCATCCTATGCTGCCATGGCAGCCAGTTTCTTTTCCCCAGTGAATCTTGTGGGAATTGTGGGAGATGATTTTCCAAAGGAGAATATCGAGTTTTTCAAGAGCCGGAACATTGACCTGACGGGGCTTCAGATGGTTCCCGGAAAGACCTTCCGTTGGTCAGGGGAATACATGTGGGACATGAATCAGCGCGAGACCCGTTCCGTGGAGCTGAACGTCTTCGAGAATTTCACGCCCGACCTTCCTGAGTCGTATCGGTCTGCCAGGATGGTTCTACTCGGCAATATCGCTCCGGCACTCCAGCACCATGTGCTCGATCAGTTGATCCGCCCGCATTTTGTGATCGCCGACACGATGGATCTCTGGATCAACATTGCGAAGGAGGAATTGGTGCGTCTGATTGCCCGCGTCGACATGCTGATCCTGAACGACGGAGAGGCCCGGGAACTCACCGGTGAGACCAGTCTGATCAAGGCGGGACGCCGTATCCGCGAGATGGGTCCCTCCATCGTGGCAATCAAGAAGGGTGAGCATGGTTGCCTGCTCTTCGGTAATGGACAGTTCTTCAGTTGCCCGGCCTACCCCCTTGAGGACATTCATGATCCGACCGGTGCTGGCGATTGCTTTGCCGGTGGTTTGGCCGGATATCTGGCCAGCCGCCATCTGAGCGATGAAGAACTGAGTGAGAAAAAAGAAATACCTTTTGAATACCTTCGCCAAGCTGTGGTGGAGGGAAGCGTGCTTGCGAGCTTCAACGTCCAGTCCTTTAGCATGGATCGCCTGAGGACGGTGACAAAGGCCGACATCTCCGAGCGCTACGAAATCTTTCGCACACTCAGTCGATTCGAGGCTATCTGACCCTCGCGTTTCGAGTTGCCATGGAGCGGATGACCTTGTCGTTCGATGGATTGGGGATCATTGTGATGCGATGAATAAGTGTTGCATGCCCATTCCTGCTGAGAGCATTTCGGCTTCCGAGCTTCTCTCCTTAGAAGATCTCTATCCGTTATTGGAATGCAGGCATTGTGACCCCCATCGTATTTTGGGGGTTCATGACACTGAGTCAGGTGGGACCATTGCTCGTGTCTTTTATCCAGGGGCTTCCAGCGTCGCCCTGAGTTTTTCCAATGGGGAGAAGCTCCCTCTCACGAAGGTGCATGCGGAGGGATTGTTCGAGGCCGAGACAGGCCTAGCCCTTGCCTCCGGAGGGTCTGCCTACAAACTTGAAGTCGTTCTTGCCGACGGCTCGGCGCTTCATTCCCGGGATGCGTATGCGTTTGCCCCGACACTCGGGGAGATGGATCTCTATCTGCTTGGGCAGGGGGAACATTTGGAGGCTTACAATGTTCTGGGGGCTCATCCGCGTAGTATCGATGGCATTACGGGAACTTCTTTTGCTGTCTGGGCTCCGAACGCCCAGCGGGTGAGCGTTGTCGGAGATTTCAATGCCTGGGACGGTCGCCGTCACATGATGAGGCGTCTGGGTGGATCTGGTGTCTGGGAAATCTTCATTCCCGGAGTTGCCGAGGGAGAGCATTACAAATTCGAGATCCGCGGTCCCCACGGGGATGTCTTTCTGAAGACGGACCCTTATGGATTTTTTGCCCAGCATGATCTGAGGACAGCCTGCATGGTGACCGATCTTGGCCGTTATGCCTGGAATGATAGCCTGTGGATGGAACAGCGTGCGCTCCGCAATGCTTACGCGGAGCCAATGTCTGTCTATGAAGTCCATCTCGGATCATGGCGCAGGCGCCCCGAGGAGAAGGATCGGCCTCTCAGCTATCTGGAGCTCTCCGGGGAACTGGTCGCCTATGTGAAGGAGATGGGCTTCACGCATGTGGAGTTGCTTCCTATCATGGAGCACCCATTCGACGGGTCATGGGGCTACCAGGTGGTCAATTTCTTTGCCCCGAGCAGCCGGTTCGGATCACCAGACGAATTTCGCCATCTTGTGGATGCTCTCCACCAGGCGGGTATCGGTGTCATCCTTGACTGGGTACCGGGACACTTTCCCAAGGACGCCCACGGCCTGGCGCGTTTCGACGGCACGGCACTCTATGAACACGAGGACCCACGACTTGGTGAGCACCGCGACTGGGGGACGCTGATCTTCAACTACGGACGCAATGAAGTTCGAAATTTCCTGATCTCCAATGCGCTCTTTTGGCTCGAGCAGTACCATATCGACGGTCTTCGCGTGGATGCTGTCGCCTCCATGCTTTACCTCGATTATTCGCGCGATGCCGGGGAGTGGATTCCGAACCGCTTCGGAGGGCGGGAGAATCTCGAGGCGATCGAATTCCTGAAGGCCTTCAACATCGCCTGCTACGCCCGCCACCCCGGCGTCGTGACGATCGCCGAGGAGTCAACGGCATGGCCCGGTGTTTCGAAGCCCGTTTACGAGGGGGGACTCGGTTTTGGTTTCAAATGGAACATGGGTTGGATGAACGATTCACTCCATTACATTGCCCGTTCGCCGATTCACCGGAAGCATCATCAGGGAGAGATCACCTTCTCCATGCTCTATGCCTACCATGAGCACTTCATGCTGGTGCTGAGCCATGACGAGGTGGTGCATGGCAAGGGATCCTTGATGAATAAAATGCCGGAGGATGACTGGCAGAAGGCGGCGAATCTTCGGATGTTCCTGAGCTGGATGTGGACTCATCCGGGGAAGAAACTGCTTTTCCAAGGCTCAGAAATCGGGCAGTGGCGCGAGTGGCATCACGACCAAAGCATCGACTGGCACCTGCTGGAGCATCAGCCCCATTCGGGAATGCAGTGCCTGATGAAGCGACTCAACGAATTTTACCGAAGCGAACCAGCTCTGACGCTGCTCGATGACCGACCCGAGGGATTCGAGTGGATCGATTTCCATGATGCGGAGAATACGGTCTGGTCCTTCCTCCGTAAGGCCCCTGCTGGTGTCGGGCATGATCTCCTAGTGGTCGTCAATGCAACACCAGTGGTCCGGCATGGGTATCGGATCGGGGTGCCTGTTGTGGGACATTATGAGCAAATGCTCAATTCTGACGCTGAGCAATTCGGGGGTAGCGGATGTGTGATCAATGCTAACATTGAATCTGTGAGTATTGGAGCTCATGGACGAGATCACTCTATCGTAATTGATCTCCCGCCGCTGGCCGTTCTGATCCTAAAAGTTCCCTGATTGTTTCCCAGGCTTCCGATTGCCAATTGATAAAAGTGCAAAAGGTAAAATCAGCGCTTGACCGGAAGATTGCGTAAATCCATGTTTCAGTTGCTAGCAATTTCAGCCAAACAAAACTCGCTAATCAAAAGTAATCTACCCCATGAAAACCTTCAAGTCCCTCAAAACCCTAGGCGGTAAGTTAGCCGCTTTCACCCTCGTCGAGTTGCTCGTCGTTATCTCGATCATCGCGGTCCTGGCAGCTCTGGCATTGCCTGCGATTACCGGAGCCTTGGTCAAGGGTAAGATTACCCAGCAAGTCAGCAATTTCCGCCAGCTCTATCTGGCAAGCCACAGCGCTTACATGGATGGACAGGTGGCTGGAACGAATATGGGATTTCCTCAATATTATACCACTATCCAGATGTGGGCTACCAACTTGGCTCCTGCCTACATCCCGTCGACAAATTCGTTCTATCAACTTCTTAAGGTAAATGGTTCCAATTCCACGGTCTATTCGGTCTCGGAATCAGATTCTTCCAACAATATTATGATCGCAGCCGGTCTCACTTCTGGAACTACCAATGTGAGTGCAGGACTTCCCTACAATGGGAAGGGAGCTGCCGTTGTGACCGTACAGGGGCAGGCAATCAGCATCTCGGGAACCAATCCTGTCTTGGTTGGAGCTGCCTTGAATGGTGTCACCTTGAGCACGAATCTCACAGTTCTCGGGGACTAAGAGCAAGGGACTTCGTACCCTTAGCAATTTTTTTAATCAAAGGGGTGGAGGGGAACTCTCCACCCCTTTTTTTGTCTCTCGACATCGCCATCGTCATTCGATGACACTAAACCATTGTTATGGTCTCAAAATCAGCAACCAAAAAATCCAAGCCCATTAAAACCTCCTCCAGTCTTGAGCGTGGTGTCGTTATGAATGGCGCAGAGATTTTGGTAGCATCCCTAGAGCGTGAGGGGGTTGATTTCGTTTTTGCCTATCCGGGCGGTTGTTCGATGCCAATCCATCAGGCTCTGACCAAGTCAAAGAGGATCCGTACCATCCTGCCCCGCCATGAGCAGGGAGGGGGATTTGCAGCTGAGGGATATGCTCGCGTGACTGGCAAGGCCGGCGTCTGTATGGCGACTTCCGGCCCTGGCGCCACGAATCTGGTGACCTGCATCGCCGATGCCTACATGGACTCCGTGCCCCTTGTCGCGATCACGGGACAGGTTCCCCAGGAAATGATCGGCCGCGGCGCCTTCCAGGAGACTGATTTCTTCGGGATGACGCTTCCCGTGGTGAAGCACAGTTACCTAGTCTGGGATATCAATGATATTCCCCGGATCATCAAGGAGGCGTTTCATATCGCCCAGAGCGGACGTCCGGGTCCGGTGCTCGTTGATATCCCTAAGAATATCCAGAACCAGACAGCCCAGCCAATCTTCCCGAAGGGCATCACTCTTCGAGGCTACAATCCCGTGCGCCGTGCGGATGATCTTGCCCTTCAGGAGATGCTCGGCCTGATCGCCTCGGCGAAGCGACCGATGATTTATTGCGGGGGTGGAGTGATCACTGCGGAAGCCTCAAAGGAGTTGACCGAGTTTGCCGAACGTTCCCAGATTCCTGTGGCCACGACGTTGATGGGGATCGGGTGCTTTCCCGAGACTCATCCTCTTTCGCTCAAGTGGCTTGGTATGCACGGCACGGTTTATGCCAATAATGCTGTCAACGAGGCTGATCTGCTGCTGGCTATCGGTGTCCGATTCGACGATCGTGTGACCGGTAAGGTCGAGAAATTCTGCGAGCACGGAACGATCGTTCACATCGATATCGACAACTCCGAGATTAACAAGAATCGCGCTGTGAAGCTTCCAATCCTCGGTGACGTGAAGGATGCCCTCGCGCGCCTTAACAAGGAACTCGATCGGGCCGGCAGGAAGCCGGTAAAGAAAGATCACACTCGCTTCCCTGCCTGGTACAAGCAGATCTCCAAGTGGAAGAAGGATCATCCTCTCCGCTACAAGGACACGCCTGATGCGATCCAGCCTCAGCATGTGATCGAACTCCTGATGGAGCTGACCAAGGGGGACGCCATCATCACCACCGGCGTGGGGCAGCATCAAATGTGGGCCGCCCAGTACTACAACTTCACCGAGCCCCGCACGCTCGTGACTTCTGCAGGTCTTGGATCGATGGGGTTCGGCTACCCCGCCGCTTTGGGCGCAAAACTTGGCCGACCTGATAAGCAGGTGATTGATATCGATGGCGATGGTTCTTTCCTGATGAATGTCCAGGAACTGGCTACGGCTCATATCGACGGAATCGCCTCCAAGGTTATCATTCTCAATAACCAGCATCTTGGCATGGTGGTGCAGTGGGAGGATCGCTTCTACGATAGTAACCGAGGTCACACTTTCCTTGGTGATCCCAAGGACCTGAAGCGCATTTATCCCGACTATCTCGGAATCTGTCATGGATTCGGTGTTCCTGCCGAGCGTGTGCTGCACAAGAAAGACCTTCGGGCTGCCCTTCAGCGCATGCTCGACTCCAAGGAGACCTATGTTCTGGATGTCATGACCCCCTACACGGAGCATGTTCTTCCGATGATCCCGTCGGGCAAGACCTACAAGGATATTATCACCGAGTAGGGATTTTCCGGGATTTGCTCGGACAGATTGACGGTGATTCAATCCTGCAAAGGGGATTTTTGAAGAGGGTTTCAGTTAGGCTTTTTCAAACTGTTCAAAAAATCCTGGACGATGAAAGGTAACTAGGAATTTTTTTGTGCGTTTCTCGATATTCGTGTCAGAAGCCAGCTGTTCGCCTTTGATGGGTCTTGTTCGTCGCAGTAGACTAAAACTGTTTCATCCTTCTTTTCCATGCCTCCTTTCGCTCGCATCCTGATCGACCGATCCGAGGGGAGGAAGCTGGATTACTCTGTTCCTACGGATCTTCTAGATCAGGTCACGGTCGGCTCCCGGGTTATCGTGATGGTACGAAACCGACGCGTGGTGGGGACCGTGATTGAACTGCTCGACGATTCTGATGTTGCTGGAATCAGGCCGCTTGAGGCTCTGGTTGGTGAAGAGACAAGCCTTCCTCCCATCATGATGCGTCTGGGGCATTGGATGGCTGATTATTACTGCGCTCCAATCGCTTCGGTCATGCGCTCCATGCTTCCCCCCATGATGAGAGGTGAGACGATTGCTGGCAGGAAGGTCCGGATGGTTTCGCTAGTCGGAATGATTAAGGCTGAGGAATTGAAAAGGATTGAAAAAAGTGCTCCGAAGCAAGCTGCCATCCTCAAGCATTTCGAGACGTTTTCTGAACCGATTTCCACACAGGAATTATTGAGTCGATGCGATGCTTCCGAGTCCTCACTGAAGGCGCTCGTTGGAGGGGGGTGGATTCGGATTGATCTTGAGCGCAGGAGGGGAGTGGAATTCGAAAACGAGGAGATCCTTCCGGGGAAAATTCCAAAGCTCAATGCTGATCAGCAGGGAGTAGTCAGTGCACTGGAGCGTTCTCTTGATGAAGTAGATGCTAACGCAACAGCTCCTTCTCCCTATCTGCTGCATGGAGTCACTGGGAGCGGAAAAACGGAAGTTTATCTCCGGGCTCTGGCCCGTACCCTTGATTCAGGCAAGAGTGGCCTTGTGCTTGTGCCCGAGATCGCCCTGACGCCGCAGACCGTGGAGCGTTTCCGATCCCGCTTTGATCATGCTGGCACCAAGGGGGCCGGCGTCGCTGTTCTTCATAGCCATCTGACCGATGCCGAGCGGCGTGAGGAGTGGATGCGTCTTCAGCGTGGCGAAGCACGAATCGCCATCGGCGCACGCAGTGCGGTCTTCGCGCCCCTGAAGAATCTGGGAATCATCATCGTGGATGAGGAGCACGAAAATACTTACAAGCAGGAGGAGACACCCCGATACCATGCCCGCGATGTTGCAGTGATGCGCGGAAGACTGGAAAAGGCTCTTGTGATTCTTGGAAGCGCCACCCCATCGGTAGAGAGTTTTCAGAACGTCCAACGCGGCAAATACACCCTTCTGCAGCTTCCCCGGCGTGCTGATGGTCAACTCATGCCCTTGATTCGGGTGGTGGATCTACGGCTTCAAGGGAAGCGTTCGAAGTCGGAGGGAGGACTCTCTGCGCCGTTACAAATGGCGATAACCAAACGGCTCGAGGCCGGCCAGCAGACCATTCTTTTCCTGAACAGGCGTGGTTACTCGACCTCGATGCTCTGCCACCAGTGTGGCCATGTCTGCCGTTGCCCGAATTGCAGTCTCTCCCTGACACTGCATCGTGCGGATAACCGGCTTGCCTGTCATCTCTGCGGCCATGGGACAAAGCCGCCCGAGCGATGTCCCGAATGTAAGGATCCTGGGATCCAGCATTCCGGTATCGGCACTCAACGGGTCGAGGAGACGATCAGGCGGCTTTTTCCCAAGGCGCGACTGGCACGGATGGATGCTGACACCATGTCTCGGCGAGGCTCCTATGCCGACGTGCTAGGAAAATTCAGGGCTTGCCAGATCGATATTCTGCTTGGCACGCAGATGATCGCCAAGGGCCTCGATTTTCCAAACGTCACGCTGGTCGGCATCATCAATGCCGATATCGGCCTTCATTCTCCGGATTTCCGTGCGGGGGAACGGACTTTTCAGCTTCTGACGCAGGTTGCTGGTCGCGCTGGTCGCGGGGAAACCGAGGGGGAGGTAATCGTCCAGACATTCTCGCCCGCAAGTCCTTCGATTCAGCATGCCAGGCATCACGATTACGCTGGGTTTTTCGAGCAAGAGATCTCCTTTCGGGAGGCATTCCGGCACCCGCCATTCACCCGGATGATTCTGATCAAAGTTCGCGGTGTCTCACTCGAAAAAACAACGCGTTCTGCGGATCTGATCGCGAAAGTCTTACGTATCAAAGCTCCTTCCTCCGTCGAGGTATCCGAGGCATCTCCCGCCCCTCTGGAGAGGGCTCATGGACAGTATCGGTACCAAGTGACTCTCAAGGCGAAATCAGGCGTCGTGTTAGCCAGACTTGTCCGCGAGGTTGCCTTGGAATTCAAGCTTCCCGAGGGGATTATCCTCACCGTCGATGTTGATCCCTACTCGTTGATATAGGCAACCTCTTCCACTGCTTTACAAGAGACTCTTCAATCCAGAAAGTTGAGTGATGAGCAATCCGAGAGCAACTATCATTTCCCGGCAAAGGAGGGGTGAAGTCACGGATCGCAGTACATTCAAAGGCAAGCTGGAGCATTTGTTCCGATACATGGCCGCTTCATTTTTTGGATTCCTCTTCTTTTTTCTCTTCCTTGGGATTCCTATCATCCTAGTCATCACCTCGACATATGGGCTGGGAGATACCGTGCGCGAAAAGGCGGAAGGGCTGCTCGGAGGCAAGTTCTACAGCGTCAGTATTGGGCGTGTGCTTTTCAGCCCGACACGAGGATTTATCCTCGATCGACTACAGATTCACGATCTAACGCCGGCTCGGAGATTGATTGTTTCCGCCAACAGGATTGCCGTCTCCATGAATATGGATTCGCTCTTGCGACGTGACCCGCATCTTGAGCAGATCTTTCTCAGGGATGCCACCCTTGATATCCCCTTGGGGCCCTCCGAGGAGCCTCGGCTCAGACTCGATCATGTCCGTGGCCTGATTATCTGTCCCCCCTCCCAGTTTCGATTGAGTTCGGCAACCTTTGAGATTGCCGGGGTCAAGGTGAGCGTTTCTGGATCCTTCCTGAATCCCCAAAAGTTCTCACCCAAGCCGGTTTCTCAGGAAGGACCGGGAAAGACGGCGCAAGCCATTGATACGATTCAACGGGAGTTGAAGTCCATTCACTGGAAAGAAGGCAAGCCACAGCTCACCATGATAGCTGGGGGAGATCTCGGTGATACTGAAAGCCTGAGAGTGGACAGGGCAGAGTTGCGGACAGGTCCCGGAGAGTGGCACGCCATACCATTTCAGAGGATTGGACTGGAGCTTCATTATCAGGACAGCAAATTAACCTTGGATAGGCTTTTGACGGATGATGGCGCCGGGATCCTTCAAGCTGAAGGAAAGGCAGATTTTCGCAACAAGAATGCGTTTCTCGAGTTTTCAGGAATGGTGAGCAGTAGCGTGCTGCCAGCGTTGCTTCTGCCACCAAAGAAGATGAGCGACTGGATCTGCCGAGACCCGCTACATATTGAGGGGAAGCTTTCCGCAGATTGGCTTTCGGGCAAACCTGCTCTTGAGGGAATCGCTCGGTTCAATACGGGGCATATCGGTTTCCGAGGAGTCATCTTCGATGTGCTCTCCGCGGGAGTGGCTCTAAGGCAGGAGAAGCTTCTCGTTCGGGACTTTCACGCATCCGGTGAATCCGGAACAATCGACGCCGACATCATGGTTGCTCCAGGTGACAACCGCCTTCGTCTGAAGGCAACTCTCCTCCCCTCAAAGTTTGCTCCGATGACAGGAGGAAAAACCCGCGAAGCCCTCGAGGCGATGAATTTCAAGGAACCTCTGCAAATAAGCTTCGATGGTGGAGCTCCTCTCCTTGACTCCCTCCAACTTCAGGGGAGTGGAAGTTTGAATCTCGGGAAGGCGGCCATGAGGGGAGCTTGGATCGACGGGCTGAGCGCGAAATTCTTGGCAGCCAACGGAGCCATTACCTTCCGAGATATCCTGGTGAGGATGGGTGAGGGGTCGGGTCACGGAGAGTTCGTCTATGATTACAAGAACTGGGAAGGGCTCTTTCCAAAGATACAGTCCACGCTTGATCCGGTAAAAATGATGACTTGGATCGATCCACGTATTGCCCAGTCGCTAAAGAATTACCGCTTTGTCAAAGCCCCCAATATCCAACTCACGGGTAAAGTCGGGTTGCATGATCCCGATAAAAACGACCTTCGCATTCAGTTAATGGCATCCGAGGGATTGGGGTACACGCTGATCGGGAAGGATCTTCCGTTTGGACCAACATCTGGCACTGTGCTGCTAAAGGGGCAGAAGCTCCAGATCGACCTGCCTCAGTCGCGCCTGTTCGGTGGTGATGTTGCCCTGAAAGCTGATGTTTCCGTGATGCCGGGAGATACCAGTTACGGGGCCTCGGTGCACTTGGAGAACGTTGATTTCAAGACACTCGCCAAGCTCTATTTCGATTACAATGAGTCTAGCGGTAAATTAACCGGAAATTATACTTTCCGAGCGGTTGGGGGCAATGACAGGGCTATGATCGGCAAGGGAAATCTCCTGATCCGCGACGGCAATGTTCTGGCCATGCCGATCCTAGGCCCCCTGTCTCTTCTGCTTAATGATGTGATTCCCGGTTTGGGCTACCAATCGGCAAAAAAAGCGACCACCGATTTCAGTGTTAAGGATGGCACCATCACCACTCGGGATCTGCTCATTGAGGGCACGGGCTTCAACATGATTGGGCATGGCAAAATCTATTACCTCGACGACAGCATGGATATGAGTATCAGGCTTAATGCCCAGGGAATACCGGGGCTTGCAACCTTCCTGATCAGTAAAATCTTCGAGTACGAGTCGACGGGATCCGCAAAGCATCCCCAGTGGCGTCCCAAGCTCCTTCCCAAGGGAAAAGCGACTCCTAAGCCGACGCCGAGTATTTCCAAAGGGAACTGAAAGAATCTTTACTCAACCCGATCTATCCAGATTGATTGGCGTGTGATAGGAAACCGAGCGTGCCCGAAAGTGTTCCATCCGGCAGCAAGGGCCAATGATCGAAATTCCGCAAAGGAGAAGGAACGGCGGATCGAGAGCCGGGCGTCGTGCTGGGTCATCGGCTCTCTTAGTAAGAGGGCGGTTAGCAGCCAGATTCCGAGAGCGCCGCAGCGACTTCTCTCCAGGTCCGCCATTAGCAGGTGATCCGAGGAAAGTCTCCTAGCGTTTTTCATGACCTGAACGGCATCTTCATCGCTGAAGTGATGAAGCACCAACGAGCATAAAACCAGCTCCCACGAACCGGAGCCCCAACTCCGAATATCTCCATGATGGAAGGTGATCTCGGGAAAATCCCGACTTCTCTCTCTTGCAACGGCCAAGGTGGCTTCATTCCTATCGACCGCATCGACAGCGACTGAAAGACCCCGCTCGCGACACCAGAGGACTAATTCCCTTGGGAGGTCACCCTCCCCAGTCGCCAGGTCCAGAACTCGGAGCGATGGGCCTCCAGGAAGGCGTTTTAAGAACCAGCGTTTCAGAAAACAGTGAAGGATAGAGAGGGCTCCGAAGTGTCGGTTGAGCCAGCGGAGATTCGCAAGATCCTGTTCCAGTTGTGCAGAGGGTTTTCCGTTCTCCAGGACGGCTAGATCCATTAGCTCGGGAACGTTCGGATCAAATTCCCTTCTCATTTCAGGATTACAAGGGAAGAAGTGTGAGTGTGGCTAGCATCCGTCCTGTCAGTCCGAGTTCCCGCCGGTACGAGTAGTAGCGCTCAGGATGACATGCCGTGCAAATGCAATCGTCGAGGATATCTGTCAAGCCAGCTTCATGGGCCTGACGCCTGATTTCTGCAGCGAAATCAACCTCGTAGCAGGGTGGGCGAATGCAAGGACCGATGACTAAAATAAGATCTTTGGGAGAGAGAGTCGTCATGGAGCAGAGGGAGCGAATGCCTTCCGGGACGATTCCCAGTTCTGTTCCTTTTTTCCCCGAGTGAAGTAGCCCTCCTGCTGATCCATCCTTGGCGACCAGCCAGACTGGGGCGCAATCAGCAACAGAAATGCCAAGGGTGATTCCCCGTACTGTGGTGAGTAGGCCGTCAGAATTTGGAATTGGCGATGACGAAGGTTCCCTAACAAAGGCTACATGATTTCCGTGAACCTGTTCCGCAGTGACCAAGGGGAAACTTCCGAGCCCTTGCTCTATGAGCAAGTTGAATTGATGTGGCGCCAGTGCCGCCATCGCCGCATCTCGCTCCAGTGCAACCTCAACCTTGGGAATCCGTCCGATCAACCGTGCGGCGACGTGATGCACTGAGCACCGTGCGGGGATCTGGATAACTTCAACAGTGGGATGGCGTTCGTTCAATCGACGGATTTCTTGTCGGTTTTCTTCGTGCCCTTAGCTGTTTTGCCTTTGTCTTTCGCGTCGAGAGGCTGCTCCTGTTTCCGTACGGTGGAGCTTTTGATCAGATCGTCAAACTGGACCCCCGGCGGCAGTGGATCATTTTTACGCATCGACCTAGGGAGCTGTGGACGGGTCCGATTCTCGGCATTGAGGGATTGGTACCGGGCTTTCTCCCATTTGTTCAATGGGTCATCAAAGAGTTCCTCGTACTGTGTGTGCAGTGAGAGGGCCCGGTCATATTCCGCAGTGGCCGCGATGTATTGGAAGAGGGCTGAGAGAACCGCGGTCTGGGCCTGGAGAAGTTGAACCTGCGCATTGATCACGTCGAGTTGCACGCCAGCTCCCGCATCGAGTCGCTCACGGGAGAGTCGGAGCGCCTCGGCCGCCTGTTCCACGGTGGCCTTCTGGCTTTCGATCGTCTCTCTCGCCTGTTGGAGGTTGGAGATGGCTGTCTGGACCTCGGTGACGACGCCGCGGACGTTGTTATCATAGGCGATCTTGGCGTTCTGCATGGTCGCTTTTGCCTGCTTGACCGAGCCGTACGTGGCTAGGCCGTCGAAGATCGCCCAGCTGCCGGTGGCACCAAAGAACCATCCTTCGATGGTTTCCGAGAGGGACTGGTCATACTTGTAACTCTGGATCTGATAGCCCCCGTTGGCATTAAGCGTCGGAAGCCAACCCGAGATGGCGGCGGTCACTTGTTTTGCAGTAACGAGGATGTTCGAGCGCTGGGCCTTGAGTTGGGGATTGCGCTGGAGCGCGGTGTGGATCGAGGCATTTTCGTCGATCTTGCGGGGGTAGTAGCCGAGTTCCCCCTGCACATCAAAGGGGAGTTTGATGTTCTGAATATTCGGGTAGTCCATGCCGATGAGCTGGACAAGGCGGAACATCGAGACGCGCAGGTTGTTTTCCGCAGCGATCAAGGGAGGCATGGCGTTGGCCATCTGAACCTGAGCTTGGAGCACATTGAATCGAGGAACTGTCCCTGCATCGTAACGACTCTGCTGGTCGGTGACTTGGGTTTTGTAAAGGGAGACCTGCTGCTCGTTGGCGATAACAAGGGCGCGGTTCAAAACGACTTGGTAGAACTGTCGCACCACGTCGGCCACCACACGATCGAGAGTCTGACGAAGTTGGAAGTAAGCGATCTGCTCGGAGAGTTTGGCCGCGTCTGTGAGGGAGGGAGTTTTCCATCCGTCATAAAGAAGCTGAGTCCCCTGGAAGTTGATGTTCCAGGCTTGGTTGACTTGAACGCTGGGAATGCCTGTGCTGGAGGCTCCGGGAGCCTTCTGACCATTCTGGATGTTGGGGTCGAGCCAGGTGTAAGCGGGCAGGACATTGAGCTTCGGAAGGAGGCCTGCGCGGACGTTGATGTAGTTGCCAGAGGCTCTCTGGATGTTCTGGACGGCGGTCAGGATATCGGGATTATGGGACAGGGCATATTGCACCGTCTCATCGATATTCATTCTCTTGGCATCCTTGGCGATGATTCCCGGAACGACTTTGTTGCCGGCTTTTGCGAGAGCCTCGGCGGTGAGGGGGACATCCTTGATCTGACTCATGATCTTGTCGATCAGCCCGAAATTATTGGTTGTTGGAGTGGGCATCGGAAATGGGCCAGTCGTGGTCTCAGGGAGTGGCGCTGGAAGCGACGAGGGGGTGATTGCATTCGTGATAGGTGCCGCAATAGGAAGATCCGGTGGCGTGATGATGGGGAGATTAGTCAGGGCGTTTGTCCCTGCATCCAATCCCTGCGGTGGCATGGGAGGGTTGGTCGAAAGAGCAGGCAGCACGGACGAAGCAGAGAGGGGCTGGTCATCGGTAGAGGGCAAGTTGGTCGCAAGGATGGGGGCGTTTGTCTGTGCCTGGTAGGGAGCTAGAGCGCCGACAGAAATCCCGCTTATTGACTGATCTGACTGCGAGGGGAAGTTCGTGGCGACAATGGAGTTCGAGTTCGAGTCATCCATCGCTTGCGCTGTAACGCTAGGAATGCCAACCAGTGCATCGCTATTCGTCGGGGATTGCGCTACTCCCGTGGGAGAGATCAGCATGCCTAGAGCTGCGGAACCGATGGAGTAGAGAGTCAGCTTGAGTTTTGAGGAGGTCTTCATCGATAGTTGGACTCGCAGTAGGCGTGTATTTTTTTGTAAATATTCAGCCAAGACCGTTGTTCGGTAGGCTCCAGAAGATCCATTACCTTAGCGAGGTTGGTTGCCATTTCCGTGCGGACTCCCTCCACAAGACGGCTTCCCTTGGTGGTTGTTTGAACCAGCACTTTTCTCTGATCGTCCTTGTCTTTGGAGCGTTTTACATAGCCCAGTTTTTCAAGTCGCTGCACAAGCCCAGTCGCCGCCGGCATGCTATGATCCATCAGTGCGGCAATGCAGCTCATTCCGGAAGGCCCTTGAGAAGAGAGATGCCCAAGCAGGAAAAACTGTGGGAAGGAGACTTTCCCCCGGGCCAGCTCGCCCATCAGGCTGGACAAGAAGCGGCGCTGCATCACCATAATGATCTCGGCAAGGGAATCCACCTCCCCAAGATTGAGGGGGTTAAGCTGGTTGAGTGGATGGTCCTCAGATGGCGTCATGAAAGGGTGTTTATCTCAAAGCAACCTCGAAGAGTTACTTAATGTGATTAATGTTGCAGATAGTGCTTGGAGTCAGGGCCTGAAGTCAATCTCTCCCCGTCTTCCTAAATCCCAATGGTTAGGATCATGTCGGTGTTTGGTGGCTTTATTTTGGTCTTTTAGGGTACTATTGCTTCAGCAAGTCTCCGAGATCCGGGTGGCCATGCTCTATCTCAGCGACGAAGTAAGGAGGGGTAATTTCTGCGACCTTGAGATGTGCCGTTTCCCCGCCATTTTCCGTGATCAGAACGGAGGTGCCTGCGGCAACCATGATTCCCGGTTCCAGTTCTGCAATCACATAACTCCCGTCGTTTGAGATGGTCTTAATGATTCCAACGGTGAGAAGGGCGACCGCTCTTTTTGGTTGTTGAGATTGCTTTTTCCGCGGAATAAAATGGAAGAAGTTCGCAGGGTGAGTTAGGCGATAAATAAGGCCTTGTTTGGCCGATGGTTGAGTGTTGGCGATTTGATGGCCTGCTTGTAGACCCTTGGCCTGAACATTGAGGTAAGCACATCCAGAACCGTAGAGGGGAGCGAGCAGGCCAAAGATGAGAATGATCCGGATCATGCGGTAGTTAGCATCTCATCCTCATGCATCCGGGCAATCTGGAAATCAATCCCCCATTCTTGTGAGCTAAACCTTATCTTTTTGCTCAGACTTGCAGGAACAAGGTTCAATCCTCATAAATCTTATAGACATGCCATCTTCCCAAACTGCTAAGTCAACAAAGCCCGGCAAGGTTGCTTATCTTGGCCCTGAAGGTACCTTTTCTCATCTGATTGCGCTGAAACGTTTTCCAAAACGGTCTGGGCTTCCCATGACCACCATCACCGAGGTGTTTCATGCCGTCCATTCCGGACAGGCCCAGTTGGGTGTTGTGCCGATTGAGAACTCCTCAGGGGGTACCATTACCGAGACGGTTGACCTTCTTATTGAGCAGGCCGGCAAGATTTTCATTAATGAGGAACTTGCCCTTGACGTCCGCCTCGCCTTGCTAGGGCATGATGGCCCAGCTTTCGGGAAGTTGAAGTCAGTTTACTCCCATGTGATGCCTCTCCGGCATCATCGTGACTGGATCATGGAAAATCTGCCGGGCGTCACAATGATTGAGACTTCGAGCACGGCGGAAGCTGCCAAAAAGGCTGCGCTTTCTGTCACTTCAGTCGCCCTGGCCGCTCCCGGGGCTGCGGAGCTTTATGGTCTTTCCGTTCTGAAATTTCCCGTCCGCCCTGAGGCGGTGAATGTCACTCATTTCTTCGTGATCTCCGCTACGGCATCCAAATCGCCCAAAGAGAAGCGCTGCAAGACCGCAATCGTTGCAGCCCTTCCTCAGACTTCGGGCAGTCTTTACCGGTTTCTTGGACCCTTTGACCATGCTGGGGTGAATCTTTGCAGAATTGTTTCCCGTCCTGTTCCCGGACATCCCGAGACCTATGTCTTTTATCTTGAGATCGAGGGGTCTGCCGAGGATGCCAAGGTAAAAAAAGCTCTTGCGGGAGCGCGTCGTTTTTCTGTGCGACTCGAATTACCGGGATCATACGCTACGAGACCCCGCTACCGGAGCGCACGCTGACTTGCCTTTCGCTCCTAGTTGGAGCAAACAAATACCATGCTCCGCCGCCGACTCCTTCCTCTTGTTGCTGTTTACCTTTTAGGAGTTTCGCTCCAAGCGACTGATGCTCCGACAATAACCGTCCGCAAAAGTGATGCGCTGAATGTCGCCTTCGCCGGGATCGGTGGCAGCGAAGGAGTCCTTGCTTCTAAGATTGTCCAGAATGACCTGACGCTTGCGGGATGGTTTGCATTGGTCCAGCCCGGAATAGCTTCCTTCACTGTCAGTGGCACCTTTGCCGGAGGAGTTCTTCAGGGAAAAGTCGTGAAGGGAGGTGAGGTGGTGCTTTCCAAGAACTACGCTGGAGCTCCCCGCATGGCCGCCCACCAGTTTGTGGATGATATTGTCCAAACATTAACCGGTCACAAGGGTATTGCCACCAGCACGATAGCCTTCGTGAGCAACAGGAGCGGAAGGAAGGAGATCTACCTTGCCGACTATGACGGCTCCAATGGCCGTCAACTCACCCATGACAACGGATTGAGTGTCTCGCCGGCACTCAGCCCCAATGGTCATCGACTCGCCTATACCGGCTATCAGGCTGGTTATGCAGACATCTACCTTATTGATCTAGTGACGGGAGCCCGTATCCGCTTAGTCAAATTTCCCGGGACCAACTCCGGGGCACGTTTTTCCCCTGACGGGAACCTTCTCGCATGCTCTCTGAGCAAGGATGGCAATCCCGAGCTTTATGTGGTCGGCCTGAGTGGGGGGGCACGTCGTCTGACTCACACACGAGGGGCCGAATCGAGCCCTGCTTGGTCACCAAACGCTGGTGAGATCATCTACTCCTGCGATGAGACCGGCGCACCGCAACTCTACAGGATCTCTTCGACGGGTGGGGGGGGACGCCTTCTCCCAACAGGATTCGGTTACTGCACTGAACCGAGCTGGTCACCCGATGGCCAAAGACTCGCCTTTAATGTACGTTCAGGGGGAGGTTTTTCCATAGCAGTGATGGATCTTAATGGGGGTGGTGCTCGGATCGTCGCCCAAGGTGAGAATCCTGTCTGGGGGGCCGATTCGCGCCATATCGTCTACAGTACCGGCAGCACAATTTCCTTGCTTGATGTGCCAACTGGGAAATTCATTCCCATAATCAGCGGTCTCGGCAAGGTCACGGAACCGACTTGGACGCGATAGTCCACCAAGAAGCCTTTGCAGGAAACCACCCTGCTAAGAAATTACACTCTCGCTCTTGATCTTTTCCCCCTTTTGACTCTGTATAGATTCATGCGTTTTCAAACCTTTACGTTCTTTTTCCTCACTGCCCTGCTGGCACTTTCCGGTTGCGCCAATAAAAAGAATAAGCAATACGCAGGCGTAGACGGCGACTATGTGAGCGGAACGCCGCTTGGAGAACGGACTGAGGGTGCCAACTTCATGGGTGCGAACGTGCAGCGCGGCCAGTATGCATCTGTCCAGTTCGGATATGATAGCTCCACGGTGACTCCCGACCAAGAATCTAAGGTTGACGCTGTTGCGGATGCCCTCAAGGGAAGCGACAAGACGGTGATTGTTGCCGGATTCACTGACGAGCGTGGCACGCAGGAATACAACCGCAGTCTTGGTGAGAAGCGCGCTCTTGCTGTGCGCGAGGCACTGATAACGAAAGGCATGAAGGCCAATAATGTCCAGACAGTCAGCTTTGGCTCCGAAATGCCTGTCGATCCCGCCAGTAACGATTCCGCTTGGGCGAAGAATCGTCGGGCCGAGTTCGGCGTTGTGAAGTAATCCTTCCCTGCTTTCAATCCCTTTCGTACAAGGTGTCTCTACCTATTTCCGTTCCACTTTTTGACCTGAGCCGTCTCGGAACGCAGGTCGATGAGGCTGTCTGCGAGGCTGCTACGCGTGTTCTAGGACATCGTGGGTATGTTCTTGGTGCAGAAGTGGAGGCCTTCGAGAGCGACCTCATAGCTTATCTCGGCGGAGGTCATGCGGTCGGAATGTCCTCTGGAACGGATGCCCATCTAGCGCTGATGATGGTCATGGGAATCGGAGTGGGTGATGCCGTCATCTCCACTCCCTATACCTTCTTTGCGACTGCGGGCTGTATTCATCGCACAGGTGCCGAGATTCTCTTCTGCGATATCGATCCAGCGACCTTTATGATGGATCCAGCGAGCCTGCGGGCATTGCTTTCCTCTCTTGAGAAGGATGCCGACGGCAACCTTCGATCCCCCAAGGGAAATCGGATCCGTCTCATCGTTCCGATTCATCTTTTTGGAACATGCTCCGACATGGATGCCATCGGTTCGGTGGCCGAGGAATTCGGGATTGAGATCCTTGAGGATGCCGCGCAAATCCTCGGGGCGAAATATCCTTCGAAGTCAGGAAGCAAGTCCGCAGGACTCATCGCCCCTACCTCCTACGTCAGCTTTTACCCCAGCAAGAATCTGGGTGCTGCCGGAGATGCCGGAGTGGCTCTCTGCTTGGACGAGGAGATGGCTGACAAGCTCCGTCGTGTTCGCAATCATGGCATGGAGCAGCGTTACTACCACAAGGTCGTGGGGGGAAACTTCCGCATCGATGCGATCCAAGCTGCCGTCCTGAGGGCCAAACTTCCCTTCCTGGATGGATGGAATGCCACGCGCCGAGCGAATGCAGCCTCTTATAGGGAGATCTTTGATTCCGCTGGTCTTCTCGACAGGGTCATCCTTCCCGCCGAACCGTTTGCCGCCTCGGGACTTCGTGATCATCACATCTACCATCAGTATGTAATCCGACTTCCCAAGCGTGACGCCGTGATGGCCTACCTTTCAGAGCATAAGATCGGATGCGCCATCTACTATCCCGTGCCGCTCCATTTGCAGGAGTGCTTTGCCTACCTCGGTCACAAGCAGGGCGACTTCCCAGCAAGCGAGCAAGCGGCCAAAGAGAGCCTTGCCCTGCCCATTTTCCCCGGACTGCTACCTGATGAGCAGCAGCAGGTGGTGGAGGCGATTAAGCAGGCGTTGAATTAAGCGGATTTCGGTTCCTCTCCGGAGATCTTGAGTATGCCAATCAGTAGGGCTACTCCCGGAACAACCAGTGCAAGAATGTCACAGAGGGAATGGATAATTTCTCCCCTGACCAGATTCTCTCCTGCCAATTTTCCCAGCGGGAGTAGGTGGAAGAAGCCAAGCTCTGTGACAACAAATCCAAGAGCCATGCTTGTGATGGCAACGATTGAAGGTGCTCCCCGCAAGACTCTGCGAATCTGAGCTAAACAGCTTGCAAACCCGACCAGCGACACAAACTGAAAAAACGGCCCAAGAACGGACCATCCCAGAGCGGTCCAACACAGATTGCGGAACCCTTTTTCTTGGGGATTAAGATGAAGTAAGCCAAAACTGACAAGAATCGCCGGAAGAGCTAGGGACAATGCGATGATCCGGTCTTCTCCAGCTAGCAGGTGACCGGTGACACAGTAGGTGGTGCCAGCGAGTTCGAAGGCCTCCTTCCAGGCGACCCAGGTGCCCGATTCAAACCATGCTGCTCCCAACAAGGCCACGGAAGAGAAGATCAGGGGAAGTCGAAATCGACGTTCAACAACACTGAGGCAAAGAATTTGGAGTAGCGCCGTCATGACGATCAGTGTCACTGTCAAGCGCATGCTCAGCTCAACAGCGCGATAATCCCCGATGGAGAGGGTCAGGAGGGATTCCATCGGGGTGAACCTATCAGGGTAGCAGGCAGAGATGTTTAGATATCAGAGTTCGACAGTGTCGCCGAACTCAACCTTCAGATTCCTGGCAAGACGTAGGATCTCCGGGGCTGGATGTTTTTTCTTTCCGATCACTTGATCGAGGTCAATCAGTGTGGTGCGCCCCTTTGCTAGCGCCGTCATGCATCCCGTCTCCTGCTGGAGCAGTCCCATAACTGCCAGCTCGCCAAATCGTGCGCCGAGCATGCGGTCGAAGTGGGTCGGAACACCCCCGCGCTGCACATGACCCAGAACGGTAATGCGGATTTCCTGCTCGAATTCCCCTCCGGGAACGGCTTCCTGCATACGCTCCATGAAGGCTTCAGCACCGCAGACGCCTTCCGCTAGCATCACGATGGAATTGCCACGATACTCTTCGTAGCGCTTGTGAAGCAGGGAGACTATATTCTCCATGTTGTAACGGAACTCGGGAATGACGGCGACCGAGGCGCCCGAGCTGATAGCCGTCGCGAGGGCGAGGTAGCCGGAATTGCGGCCCATGACCTCGATGAGGAAGCAGCGACGGTGAGATCTGGCTGTGTCCCGAATCCTGTCGACCAATTGCATGATCGTGTTGGTTGCGGTGTCGACGCCGATGGCCATTTCTGTGCCGAAGAGGTCGTTGTCGATGCTGGCGGGAATCCCCACCACGGGAGTGCCTCGTCGTGCGAGTTCTCGAGCTCCGGTCAAGGAACCATCTCCGCCGATGACGACCAGACCCTGGATGCCGAGTTCTACAAGACGAGCCCGTGCGGCATCCACTCCTTCGGGGCTATACATCCGCTTGCAGCGACTTGATTGAAGGATTGTCCCGCCCCGGTCGATTATCGAGGCTAGGCTGCGATTGCTGAGCTCCTCGATATTTCCGTCGAAAATCCCATCATACCCGTTATTGATGCCAACCACACGGCAGTTTTGTTGGGCAGCGGTCCGCGCGACCGCTCGAATCGCAGGATTCATTCCTGGGGCATCTCCGCCCGATGTCAATACGCCGATGGTTTTCATGATCTTAAAAGGGAAGCCACAGGAGGATGTGGCCTTCCTGAGAATAGCAGAATGTCAAAAAAAACAAAGAAACGAAAAAAAACTTTGAACGGATGCCTAGAGCGGATGTCAGAATATATAGGTTAACATTGGGGGCGGGCCGCCTCATTCCGGTTTCATGGTTTTTCCGGGATGAATCAGGCGGTCCGCTTTTTGTTTTCATAGTCTTCGCGAAAACCCCGATATTTCAAAGAGACACTTGCCACCGTGCCACAACTCGGGTAGCTCCTACAACGCGCAAGGGCTTCCATTACTACCGTAGAAACCATGTCCGAGACTATTCTTGTTATTGAAGATGAAGAGGATGTGTCGGATCTGATCCGGTATCATCTGAAAAAGGCCAAGCTCAGGGTCATTGTGGCTGCTGATGGGGTGGAGGGGCTATCTCTTGCCGTCGCTGAGTGTCCGGATGCGATCATTCTCGATATTATGCTTCCCCGCCTCAATGGATTCGAGGTTGCCAAGAAGTTAAAGGCCAATGAGCGCACTGCTGATATCCCGCTTCTGATCCTTAGTGCCAAGGGAGAGTCGGAAAGCCGGATCAAGGGGCTGGAACTGGGAGCCGATGATTATCTGCCGAAGCCGTTCAGTCCGAGGGAACTCCTTCTCAGGATCCAATCCCTGCTTAAAAGGGCGCGTCCGGCCGTTGATCCTGAACTAGCTGCTTCGGGTCCTTTCATTCTGGATCGCACCACGTTAAAAGTGATGCTTGATGGTCAGCGGATAGACCTGACCTCGACGGAGTTCAGATTGCTCTCTCTTCTCATTGGTAAGGCAGGAGCGATTCAAACTCGTGATGAACTACTCCATGAGGTTTGGGGGTATCGCAGCACAGTCGATACGAGGACGGTCGACACCCACATGCGCCGCCTTCGTGAAAAGCTAGGCCTTTATTCGGCCTATTTGGAGACTATCCGGGGTGAGGGCTATCGATTTATGATTCCCAATGCGTGAGGATGTTGTCTGGGCAGCAAGTTTGTTCCTGGCCGTTTGCTCTCTCTGGTGGTTGATCTCCGGGATCGTGCTTCCTGCTGGGGAACTATTAAAAATCCTCAGGAGGATAGCCGGGGGCGATTTTAGACCAGTGATTCTGAATGGATTGCCTGTCCTTTTCAGAAAGACCGCTGGAGAATTACGAGTCATCGCGGAGACTCTCGCCCGGCAGAAGAGCCTTCTTGCCGAGGAGGAATTCAGCATTTCTGTCATCTTGGAAAGCATGACGGAGGGGGTGGTCATTACGGGAGAGGACCTGCGTATTCGTCTGGTGAACAAAGCAGCCATCTCGATGTTTAATCTGCGCGGGGAAGTGAGGCGTCTTTTGCTGCCGGAAGTATTCATGGGACACGAGCTCCAAGGAGTGGCCCAACGCGCTACAGAAACAGGTGAAGTGCAACGAGGTGAGTTGACCCTCGGTATCCCGGGAAGGAGTGACCGATGCCATCTGGTGGTGACAGCTGCCCCACTCAAGACCCCCGACATGAATTCCCCAGGAGGGTGCCTCATGGTGCTGCATGACGTAACAAGGCTGCGGGAATTGGAGTCCGTTAGAAGGGAATTTGTGGCCAATGTCTCGCACGAGTTTCGCACGCCCCTTTCGATCATCAACGGCTACCTAGAGACTCTTCAAGAGGGAGGCCTGAGTCGCGAGATGACGCGAAAATCATTAACTGTGATGCGGCGTCATGCTGACCGTTTGAATCATTTGATCGAAGATCTTCTCACTATCAGTCGTATGGAGGAAAAAGGGGGACGCCTCGAGACTCTTCCGACGAACCTCGGAGAGATCCTCTCAAGTGTGATAGAGCAGCTGGATAGTGAGGCAAAAAGTCGTGGCGCTCGCGTCCGGTTGGAGATCGGCTCAGGACTTCCGGATGTCCCAGTCGATGCCTACAGGATCGAACAGGCCTTCTCGAATCTGCTGGTCAACGCCCTTCGCCACGGCGTTTCTCCTGAAGGTGATGGTGGAGATGTCGTGATCTGCGCATCGCTGCAAGGAATGGAAATGGCCATTAGTTTCCGGGATCATGGCCCCGGTATTCCTCTCCATGATCAGGACCATATTTTCGAGCGCTTTTATCGTGTCGGTGGTGATCGTGCTCGTCAGACAGGTGGCACTGGTCTGGGGTTGTCGATTGTGAAGAATGTTGTTCAGGCACATGGAGGACGTATGGCCCTGGATAGCCGACCCGGCTATGGCTCCACATTCACGATTTTCCTGCCAGTTTGAGGATGTTTCTAGGATTCCAGGATTCTGTTTAAGAAGCCAGTAGCACTGGCTCTTTTGGAATTTCCACTAGGTGGTTTTCAATGATGGCATCGAGTTCCATCAGCGAGCCAACAGCCGACAGACTCGCGCGGAGGGGGCGGGCGGCCGGCATTCCACGAGTGTAGGCCATCAGGCGTGAGCGCATCCCTTGCATCGCGAAGCGTTCGTCTCCTTTGGAGGCCACCTCTTCGGAGCAATGCCGGCGCACGAGTTCCCATCTCATCTCTAGCGATGGAGGAGTGTAGGGAAGGCCTTCAAGCGAGGCCTTCACCTCGGTGAAAATCCAGGGATTGGTCATCGCTGCCCGCCCGATCATCAGGCCCGAGACGCCTGTTTTTATTCGCTCTAGAGCCATTGCTCCATCAGCGATGTCTCCGTTGCCGATGACTGGAACAGAGACAGAAGAGGCAACGGAGGCGATCACATCCCAATCGGCCTCGCCCGAGTACCCCTGCGCTTTGGTACGGCCATGCACGGCGATGCGTCTGATGCCGGATCCCTCCAGGAGCTTCGCCGTCTGCACCGCATTGATGGTGTTGGCATCCCATCCGATACGGATCTTGGCGGTGACGGGCAATGGGGCACAGGCACGCACGACGGCATCGGCAACCTTTTCCAGTAGTGGGCAGTCGCGCAGGAGCGAGGAACCGCCGTTGCGGCAGACCACTTTGGTGGCCGGACAGCCGAAATTGATATCGATAAAGTCCGGATTAACCCAGGAGATGACTTGCTTGGCAGCATCCGCCAACCGTTCAGGATCCCCTCCAAAAAGTTGCACCCCCATCGGACGCTCCAGGGGAGTGAACTCCACATATCCCCGTGTTCGAGCATTCCGGTGCATGATTCCATCCGCAGAGACAAACTCCGTGGTCAGGATATCGGCACCCTTATCCTTGCAGATGGTGCGGAAGATCGAATTCGTGACTCCCGCCATGGGGGCCAGGAAGAGAGGAAGGGAGCCCTTCTCCATGAAGCGTGAAGAGTTGCTTCAGGCCGACTCAGCCAGAGAGGATGTGTCCGCATCCGAAGCAGTCGTCTCTTGCACGGGAGGCACTGCGGGTGCCGAGAGGCCCGATAGGAGTGCCGAGACCTCTTCCTGCACAGCGACCAGATCAGAGAGGGAAAGATTCGGATCGATGATGATGAAGGTCTCGCCGGTTCCTGCCCGTTCGTAGATCAGCGTGGCCTTGTCAGGTGAGGGTTGGGGTTTCAGAATCCGTTTGCGTTCCAACATGACGGCTAGAAGGTAGCGAGTGTTGGTGTGGGCCGGATCATTGCTTTCAATCAGCCTGCGCAGCATCCCTTCGGCATCATCCCGAGGCAGCGGTTCCAGAGGGGGAGGAGCAGGGGGTTCGAATTTGGAGCGCCATGCAGAGAAGGGAGGCTCGGAGGTTGCGTCGAGCGAACGAGCCTTCCAAGCCTCCTCGCAGAGGTCGCTTCTGCGTAGTCCTTGGCCATCAGCGAAGAGGGCTGTATGGAAGATTTCCCCTTCGGTAAAAGGTTGTCCCGTGGCTTCGCATATCTCGGAGCGCGCCTTGATGTTCCAGTCCTGCTGCATTGGAATTCGTGACCTTAATCCAAGATTACAAGCTGGGCAACCGCAACTTTGGGAGATCCCTTCCCGTTGCCTTGATCCAGAAGAGGAGAAGGCCGATGGAGAGGAAAATCAGGATCGGCCCCCATCCTGCAACCCATCCTGGGATACGATCCCCCTTGCCGAGTGCTATGAAAAGGCTGCTTGAGAAAATCAACGCTGCAAAGAGGCCTGTCGCCGCAGTAACCCCTCCCATGATCCCACGGCGCCCTATGACCACTCCCATCGGGCCTGCAATGAAGATTACCACAAGGCAGATCCACGGCAAGGCCCAGCGGTAGTTCCAATGTGTCACGAAAGGCGCAAGGCGTGTCTCTGGAAACTCAGAGTTATAGCGCAGGTAATTGGTAAGTTCAGGGAGCCCCATGAATTCGGAGTTCATCGTCGAACTGGCGATTTTCCAGGGAGTCTCATGCCAGCCTTTGATCTCCAAGCGAGGGGAGAACTCCGAGGAGACTTGGTTTCCGGATTCATCGACCATCACATGCCTAGCATCCATGAGCAACCAGGTTGCTGTCTCCGGGATATAGGAGGCGTGGGGAGTATACCATTTCTCCGTCACGACCCCCGACTCGTTCTGCTGGATGATCTCGACATTCATGGCCTGGTTAGCCTTGACGAACAGCGCCGTGAGATACCAAAGCCGACGGTCCTCGCGGTTGCGGAAAAGGTGTTTGCCAATCCCATGGAAGGGCTTATGTCCCGATTTGATTTCGTTCTTGATCTCTTCGCTCGAGGAACCTGCCTGCGGAGCCAGGCGGTAATTGAGGGCGCTCAGGAAAGCCGTCATGAGCAGTCCCACAATCACGAGCGGTACAAAAATCCTGTAGAGGCTGATGCCTGCGCAAAGCATGGAGATGATCTCGTTACGCCTGGACATCTGGGTGAGTGTATAGAGTAGTGCGAGGAGAAGCCCCACGGGCACGCTTAGGACGATGACGCTTGGGATCTGCAGGAGATAGTAGCGCGTGACAAGGGCAAAGGTGGAATGTCCGGAAAGAAAATCCGGTAAGTTGACGCTAAGGTCCCAGACCAGCCAGACCGAGACGAACCCGGAAACGCAGTAAAAAAACGGGATGAGAAACTTGTTGAGTAGGTAGCGGTCTAAGATCGTCATGGAAGTCACCGGCAGAAACCCGTTGCAGGAGGCCGGAAAGAACACGATTCTGTGTCCCTTGCGTCGGATTCTGCAATCGTAAACACCTGACCTTCCGACCAGCGCCCATGATTTCCATCAATGAAGAACTTTCTCCCTACGCCCAGTCTTTGACCGGAGGCTTTGCGCGTGAGATTGCGGAACTCTTCGGGCCGAAGGGATCGCTTGCCTCGATCCGGGGTTTTGAATGGCGTCCCGAGCAACAGCGCATGGCCGAAGGCGTGGCCGGGGCGTTGGCAGATCGCTCTCATCTTGTGGTTGAGGCGGGAACCGGTGTCGGGAAATCCCTCGCCTACCTGATCCCCTCTGTTCTTCATGCCATCAGGACGGGTCGAAAGGCCCTGATCAGCACCCACACCATCAACCTTCAGGAACAACTGCTCTACAAGGATGTGCCCTTAGTGAGGGGACTGATCGGGGAGGAGTTCGAGGCAGTCCTTCTGAAGGGGCGTCAGAATTATGTCTGTCCTACCCGACTTGCCCGAGCTCTTCGCCATGGCGGCGATCTCTTCACCACCGAGGAGAAGCCGGAGCTGGAGCGCATCCGGGAGTGGGCCTCAACGACTGCCGATGGCTCGCTTAGTGATCTTCCTTTCGAGCCTGCGCCGCAACTTTGGGCCCAAGTTTGCAGTGAGCAGCATCTCTGCACACCCAAGACATGTGGCCGTGACTCCGGATGTTTTTATCAATCGGCACGTCGTCGTGCGCAGTCGGCCCAGGTTCTTGTGCTCAATCACACCCTCTTCTTCACCCTTCTTGGAGACCCCGAGGACGAGGGGATAGGGTATCTCTTTCCTGATGATTTTGTGATCTTTGACGAGGCTCATACAGTCGAGCAGGTGGCCTCACGGCATCTCGGTTTTTCCCTCTCTCAGTACGGTCTCCGGCAGTCGATCCAGCGTCTTTACAACCCGAGAACCCGGAAGGGACTTCTCCAGCAGGCGAGACACAACGAGGGGATCAGCACCGCTGCGGATCTGATCCCTGAAATCGACCGCTTCTTTGACTCGATTGCCGGAGCCTGCACCTTCCGGCAGGGAAGGGAATGCCGCGTGCGCGGGGATCAATCCGCCGATCTTATCGAAGCCGTCTCGGAAAGTCCTCTCTCGGAAAGTTTGGCCCGCTTGGCTGATTCCGCCGGCACCGCCGCCGCAAAGGCCGAGGAGGAAGGGCTGAAGGGGGAGCTTTCCGAAGTCGCTTCGAGACTGAGGACATCCAGGGCAGGGCTCATCGATTTTCTCTCCCAGAGCGAACCGGGGCATGTCTACTGGGTCGAGCGGAACGGCAAGACCGCCTCCTGGTGCAGTTTGCATGCGGCACCCGTGGCTGTGGCACCGCTTTTGGGCAGGCTTCTTTTTCGCGAAGGCAGCACTGCGGTCATGACCAGTGCGACGCTTTCCGTCGGATCTTCCGAACTCGATTATTTCCGGGGCCGTGTCGGGGCCCTGGAGGTGCCCTCTTTGCAGCTCGGCTCCCCGTTCGATTACTCAAAGCAGATGAAGCTCCATCTCGTACGCAAGATGCCGGAACCGAAGGATCCCACGTATGAGGAGTCGCTAGCCACATGGATCAGCCACTTCACCGAGGAGAGTTGTGCCCGGGCCTTCGTCCTCTTCACAAGCTACCGGACCATGCAGTCGGTCGCCGCCCGGATGGGAGATTTCTTCGAGAAGAAAGGATGGAATCTCATCGTGCAGGGAGGAGAGCTCTCGCGTTCGCGCATGCTGGAGAGCTTTCGCGAGGACGGGGAGAGCGTGCTGTTCGGGACCGATAGCTTTTGGACGGGTGTGGATCTGCCTGGCGAGGCTCTTTCGAGCGTGATTATCACGAGGCTTCCGTTCGTGACCCCCGACCATCCCCTCACCGAGGCAAAGTTGGAGGAGATTGAGTTCGCGGGAGGTGATCCCTTTCAAACTTATTCACTTCCTGAGGCGATCCTGAAACTCCGTCAGGGAGTCGGTAGGCTCATCCGTAGCTCTAAGGATCGAGGCTCCATCGTGATCCTAGACAGTCGCATTCTTTCCCGTCCCTACGGCAAGGCCTTCCTCAAGGCGCTGCCAGAGTGCCCGGTGGAGATAGCTTAGTGATCTGAGAAGAGAGACGAGGGTTAAAAGCCGAGGGCTTATCAAAAAGCTGTTTTAGGCAGCTTGCTGAATCCAAGCTCTCGACCCCCCGGCTTGCTTCCCTATCTTCTATCTTCCAGCTCCTATTTCCTAATCACGGCGTCTTATAGTGGAGAGAGACAATGCGCAGGGATTTATCTTTTTCCTCGATGCTGTAGTAGTTCAGCTCAAGGTTCACAGTCGGCTGACTCCATTGATAGATAATCAGCGTGTAGGTGGTTTCCTTCGGAATATTGTCCCCTGAGGGATGTTCCTTCACTTTGTTGACCAGCAGAGTGCCGGAGCCGTAACGCTCGTCGATGCGGCGTCGGGTGCGATCGAAGAAGTCGACTGTCTTCTCCGCATCCCAGGAAGGATCGTCATACTGGAGTTCTACCTCAATAAGGGAACCATCCTTGAAGATGAAGAGCGACTTTTTCAGCAATGTGTCGCCTATGCTGAGCCCTTCAGCTTCCAGAACAACTTTGCCGATCGATTTCTCGGTGCAGGACGTTTCATGGGCCTTCACCGCATTGATCATCTCTCGAACCTTGTCGATACCGTCCCCCCAAGCTAACGAGTAGGGGATTTTGATTTCCTTATGCGTCTGTTGCTGAGCAATAGCGACTCCTCCCTCCATCAGGAGGGCCATCAGCATGAGCATGATCCGGAGGGCGTTCATGGGACGGATTCTCCAGCAGACGGGGAGGAATGGAAAGCATCTGAAGAGACTTCCAGCTTTCCTGCCGAAAGGGGAACCAAGTGGTCCAGGCCTGCGATCACGTAGGTGCTTGTTCCTTTGGGTTGCTCGATCATAAGGGAGGCTCTTCCCTCATTGAGGTTATGGGCGAGGCGGATGCTTTGTGGTGAATGCTTGTTTATCTCGGAGGGCAGGGGAATGGAAAGAATCGGAAGCCCCTCCACGGCAAGGATGCAGGCGTTTCCATCAAGGCTTGCACTCACTGAGAGAAGAGTTTTTTTTTCTATCAAGGCATCTTTGGCAGCACGAACAGAGAGACTATTTTCCAACACCGGCATGGATGCACACACAACGGGCCAAGGTGGCAGCATCGGACCATTGTGAAGTTCCGAGAACGGCAGGCAGGAGACAGACAGCGGGCCGTGAACCAATCCTTTCGCCCAATAGGTGCCTGCCGTCACGGGGTGCCCCTGCTCATCTTTTTCATCCCAGGTCATGATGAGCCCATTGAGTCCGGCTGGAATGGATTGCACGGGTGCCTCGCGATAGAGAAGCCGTACAAGGGTTCCCTCTTCGGAGAAGATCCCGAGCGTCACTGGCCCCTCCAGTTCCGGAAGCGCCACGGCAAAGGATTGGTCGCCCCATACGTTAAGGGTCAAGTAGGGGAAAAGACAGGGAATTAGGCAGGGCAACAGGATCAGAGCCGTGGAGCGGAAAATCCTCCGCCACAAGCAGCCATTTTGAAACCAGGGTTCTTTAGTTTCTCTAAGATCTTGTTGCCATACTGGACGTGCTATCTTCATGCTGCTCAATCGTTGAACATGAGCATGTCGCAGCCAAAGACTTTTCGGTTTTTGTCCGCAGGAAACTTGTTTTTTTTATTTCTAAGCCTCATGGCATTCAGGACACTGAATGCTCAGGTCTCCGGCTTGGATGCCGATGCCGCCATGAGGGCCTCCTTGGATGCCTTGGAACAGAAGAATTATCAGAAAGCTCTTTCGGATCTCAGGCCCGCACTTCAATTCCGTCCTGAGGATCCAACCGTCTTGAATCTAAAAGGGGCGATCCTGACCAAGACCAAAGATTATGCAGGAGCGCGCCTCTGCTACGAGTCTGCCCTAAAAGCCTCCCCGCGCTTCTTTCCGGCCAGCTACAACCTTGGCGCTCTCCTTGCTCTCCAGCAGCAGTGGGACTCGGCGATCACCTACTTCAGGAACCTTCTGATCGATCAGCCTAACAACGAACTGGTGGAGTATAAACTTCTCCTTCTGCTGCTCGCCCGAAATGCCGATCCAGAGCTCCAGAAGCGACTTTTCGATTCCCCGACCCCCAGCAATACTCCGGCTTGGTATTACGCTTCCGCCGCGCGATCCTACAAAAAGGGAGATCCTTCAAAAGCCTCCCAGTACATCAAGGTTGCCAAAAGCATCTTTGGTGAAAAAACCGAGATCTTCCAGGAGGAACTTGACGAGAGCGGACTCAATCAAAACAAACAATAAAATTCATGTCTCCATCCATCCTTGTTACCGGCGGCGCTGGCCTGATCGGAAGCGCCCTCATCCATGCCCTCAACCTGCGCGGCCAGGAAGATATCCTCGTCACCGATGTCCTCGGGAAGGATGAAAAATGGAAGAACCTTTCCCCGCTGCGCTTCGACGACTTCATGCAGGCCGACGCCTTCCTTGACCGGCTTGAGTGCGAGCCGGAGAGCCTCGACTCGATTCGCACCATTTTCCACCTCGGCGCCTGCTCCGCGACGACCGAGACCGATGCCGGCTATCTCATGGAGAATAATTTCGGCTACACCAAGCGCCTTGCCCAGTGGTCGCTGCAGCGTCGTATTCGCTTCGTCTACGCCAGCTCCGCCGCCACCTACGGTGACGGGACGCGCGGCATGGATGACGGCATCGATTATCTTGAGACTCTCCGTCCGTTGAACGCCTACGGTTACTCCAAGCACCTCTTCGATCTGCAAGCGAAGCGCAATGGCTGGCTCGACCGGATCTCCGGCATCAAATACTTCAACGTCTTCGGTCCCAATGAAGGGCACAAGGGAGAGATGCGTAGCCTTGTTGCGAAGGCTTACGAACAGATCCTTGAAAGCGGCCAAGTCCGTCTCTTCAAGAGCCATCGTCCTGAGTACAAGGATGGGGAGCAAGTCCGCGACTTTGTCTATGTGAAGGATGCCGTGGCCATGACGCTCCACATCGCTGACTCACCAACAGCCAACGGCCTCTTCAATATCGGCACAGGAACACCCCGCACCTGGGTCGATCTGGCGACGGCTCTCTTCACGGCACTGGACCGCAAGCCGAAGATCGAGTTCATCGATATGCCGAATCCTATTCGGAACCAGTATCAGTACCACACCTGCGCCGATGTCAGCCGACTCCGCGCCACTGGCTGGGCGACTCCCACCACCACGCTAGAGGAATCCGTGGGCGACTATGTGCGGAACTATCTCGTCCCAGGCAAGCATCTGGGAGACGAGGCCTCGGTTGGTTAGTCCCTAAAGTTCTTGAAGCTTAACGACACCCCAAAGTCCTTCCCCTTCAGGAAGGCGATGACCTCCTGAAGTTCGTCCCGCTTGGTACCGGTGACACGCACCTGACGATCCTGTAGGGAAGCCTGCACCTTGAACTTTTCCGCCTTGATGGCGGCGGTGATCTCTTTGGCCCTGTTGCCGTCGAGTCCCTGGGTAATCACGAACTCCTGCCGTGTATTCCCGATCGAGGAGACGGATGGATCCTTCTGCTCCACGTTGCGAAGGTCGATGCCGCGTTTGGCGAGTTTCGCTACCATAATCTCGCGGACACCTTTGAGCTTATTGCCATCCTCGGCAGAAAGAGTGATCAACTCCGGCTTGGTCAATTCGATTTTGGCACTGCTTCCCTTGAAGTCGAAGCGGGTAGCAAGCTCCTTCACCGCTTGATTCACGGCATTCTCGATCTCCATCCGCTCGATTTCCGAAACAACGTCAAAGGTTGGCATGTGCGTAAGGGTGAAGGTTTAAGTGAAAAAGTTAAAAGGTAAAAAGTGGGAAAGTTGGGGCAGATGATGCCGCCCCCTCCCGAGTGAGCCTTGTTACGCTTTACTTTCCAACTTTTTACCAAGGAGGTGAAGCCTCCTTTTGCGAGTTGCAATCCACCCCATCTGCATGGATCTTATTCAGCCCTCCTTAGTGGGCCTAAAAGGCCTTCAACTCCTGGAGGCGGTTTAGAGACTTTAGCGCGACCATGACCACGACAGACACTTCTGAGAAGCCCCGCACCGAGAATACCCGCGTGTGCGGTGTGACACGTCTTGTTTCTCCCCGCGAGATCAAGGAGAGACTCCCTGCCAGTGCTGAAATTCTTGCCGAGGTAACTGAATACCGCGAGACCTGCCGCCGCATTCTGCGCGGCGAGGACCCCCGTCTTCTCGTTATTGTCGGCCCTTGCTCAATCCATGATCCTGTTTCCGCTCTCGACTACGCGCGCCGCCTTGCGGATCTCGCTAAGGAGGTTGAAGACAAACTTTTCCTCGTGATGCGCGTCTATTTTGAGAAGCCCCGCACGACGGTGGGATGGAAGGGGCTCATCAATGATCCTTACCTGAATGATTCCGGCGACATGCAGCATGGCATCAAGGTGGCCCGTCAGCTCCTGCTCGATGTCGCTGCCCTTGGACTGCCGGCAGCCACGGAAGTGCTCGACCCGATCATGCCCCAGTACATCGCCGACCTGATCAGCTGGTCGGCGATCGGAGCCCGCACCACCGAGTCGCAGACACACCGTGAGATGGCCAGCGGTCTCTCGATGCCGATCGGTTTCAAGAACGGCACAGATGGCAGCATCCAGACGGCCATCGATGCTATGCGCTCCTCTCGCAGTCCCCACAGTTTTCTCGGCATCGACCAAGAGGGTATGACCAGCATCATCAAGACAGCGGGCAATCCCGACGGCCACCTCGTTCTCCGCGGTGGACGCGACGGGGTGAATTATCATCCCCATCAGACCGCGGATGCCGCCGCCAAGCTCAAGGCTGCAGGCGTTCCGACGGCCATCATGATCGATTGCAGCCACGCCAACAGCGGCAAGGATCCGGCGCGTCAGCCTGAGGTCTGGAACAGCGTCTTGGAGCAGCGAGCCGCGGGCCGTTCCGATATCGTCGGAGCGATGCTGGAGAGCCATATCGAGCATGGGGCCCAATCGCTGGAAGGTGATCCTTCCAAGCTTCGTTATGGGGTCTCGATCACGGATGGCTGTCTCGACTGGGAGTCGACCGCGGAACTTCTCCGCAGGTCATAGCTTCTTCTCTCCCGTGGCACTAACCGTCGGGGAGCTGTCCTTTGCGGCGCTTGATTTTGAATCTGCCGGAGAGCGCCCGAACGAAGCCGGCATTCCTGTCCAGCTAGGCGTTGTCTGGATGCAGGGTCTCTCCGTGTCGTCCGACTCCTTCTACCGGAGTTATCTCAAGGCCTCACGTCCCGTGACTTGGACGGCCCGCCAGATTCATGGCATTACCGATGAGGATCTTCGGGATGCCCCCGAACTCCTCTCTCTCTGGCCCGAGCTGAAGCAGCGGCTTGGAGGGCGCTGGATGGTTGCCCATGGAGTCGGAACGGAAAAGCGTTACCTGCGGGCCTTTCCTATGCATGGGTTCGGCCCCTGGATTGATACGTTGACGCTAAGTCGCAAGATTCTGACAGGGCGTTCCTCCTATTCTCTCTCCGGGCTGGCAGGAGAACTCTCACTGGAGGCGGAGGCGCGCGCCTTGCTTCCTGATTTTCGATGGCACGAGGCGCTCTCGGATGCGCTGGCGTCTCTGCTTCTGCTCAAGAAACTCATCGAACTGAGCGGAATCGCCGATCATCCGGCGGAGACTCTGTTGGTGTGAAGGTAAAAGGTAGGAAGGTTTAAGGTCAGTTGACCGACAAAGGACTTTTACACCTTATACCTTTTACTTTCTTCCACTCCAGCCAAGGGCTGGAGGTGGTGCTCGGGGAGGGACTCGAACCCTCATGCCTTTCGGCATGCGCCCCTTAAACGCACGTGTCTGCCATTTCACCACCCGAGCAAGAGATGGGTTGAACATCATACGGGGAGATGACATTCGGGCAAGAGGGAAAAAAACAAAAATATTGTTGTCTCCCGAACTCTTCCGTGGCATCCTCTTACTCCTTTTCCAAAGATTTTCCCATGTCCTACGCAATCATCCAAACCGGCGGCAAGCAGTACCGCGTCTCCGAGGGAGACGTCCTGAGTGTCGAGAAGCTCGCTGTCGAAACCGGCAAAGAGACCACTTTCAGCGATGTCCTCCTCATCGTGAACGGCGACAAGGTCACCCTTGGCACGCCGCACGTATCCGGAGCCACGGTCCAGGCCGAGGTCGTCGATCAGTACAAGGATGAGAAGGTAATCGCCTTCAAGTTCAAACGCCGCAAAGGTTATCACCGCACCGTCGGTCATCGCCGACAGCTCACCGAGCTCAAGATCACCAAGATCTCTGCCTAATCATTCGTCACTTTTTTCAACCAAACCTTTAATCCAACCCACCTACCGCCATGGCACATAAAAAAGGACAGGGAAGCGTCAAGAATGGACGCGATAGCGAAAGCAAACGCCTCGGTGTGAAGAAATTCGGTGATCAGACCGTTATCGCTGGCAATATCATCATCCGCCAGCGTGGAACCAAATTTGTTCCCGGCCGCAATGTCGGTCTTGGACGTGACTACACGATCTGGTCTCTCATCGAGGGCAAGGTACGCTTCGATCAGGCCGGTCGCCGCGTGAACGTCGATCCTGTTGTTTCGGCAGAGGCTTCCGCCAAGTAAGGCTCTCTTCTCTTCCCATCAAGAAGGGATGAACACCCTCGGCACTCACATGCCGGGGGTTTCTGTTTTATCGGCCTCCCGGGAATCTCCCATGCTCCGTTTCGGGGTGCTTGGATCGGGAAAAGGATCCAACTTCAGAGCCCTAGCGGAGGCTTTTCAGTTCGGAACCTTGGGTGCTCACCCAGTGATCGTCCTCTCCGATGTAGAGCATGCGGGCATTCTGAATCTGGCCCGGGAGTTTGAAATCCCCTGTCACTTTGTCGCTCCGGGTTCCTTCCGGACGAAGATGTCATCCGAAGCAGAGGAAGAAATTGTCCGCTTACTCCGGGAGGCCAAGGTTGATTTCGTCGTGCTGGCGGGATTCATGCGGGTCATCAAGGACCCCCTTCTGCAGGCCTTCCCTGGCCGTATCCTGAATATCCATCCATCGCTCCTGCCTGCCTTCCGAGGACTGGAGGCCTGGCGTCAGGCCTTCGAGGCAGGCGTGTCCGAAGCCGGTTGCACTGTCCATCTCGTCGATGCCGGAGTCGATACGGGCGCGATTTTGGGTCAAAGCTACGTTCCCGTTCTTCCTGGTGATACCGCCGAGTCGCTGCATGCTCGGATCCAGGTGGCTGAGCACGAGCTCTATCCTCGTATCGTCCGCGAATTCGCAGGGACAATTCGAGGGAAAACTCCTTCTCCAAAATGAACATTGTAACCCTATCATTACGACGGCCATTGACGGTTATTGTTCTCGTCATAGCGATTATTCTGGGGGGCTTTCTTTCCATTCAACGGATGACACGGGACATCTTTCCATCCCTGGGAGTTCCCACAATTTACGTTGCTCAACCCTACGGTGGTATGGATCCGGCGCAAATGGAGGGCTATTTCACCTTCTATTACGAATATCACTTCCTCTACATCACCGGCATCGAACACGTGGAATCGAAATCAATCCAGGGAGCTTCCATCATGAAGCTCCAATTCCACCCCGGCACTGACATGTCGAGCGCAATGGCTGAGACCGTAGCCTACGTGAACCGCGCCCGCGCATTCATGCCAGCTGGAACCCCCGGGCCTTTCATCACGAGATTTGATGCGGGAAGCGTGCCGGTCGGCTATCTCGTTTTCTCGAGTGACAACCCTGAACGGACAGTCGGCCAAATCCAAGATGCGGCGCTAAACCTTGTGAGGCCAGTCTTTGCGACGTTACCAGGCGTCTCGGCACCTCCCCCATTTGGAGGCAGCGCCCGCACGATTGTCATCAATATCAATCCCGAACAGATGCGTTCCTATAACCTTTCGCCGGATTCCATTGTCCAAGCGATTTCCGAGGCCAATCTAATCAGCCCGTCAGGCAACATTAATCTAGGAGATCAATACCCTATCGTGTCCATGAATGCTGTGGCCAAAAACATCAAGGATCTTGAGAGCCTGACGATCAAGACCAGTGTTACCGGCGCGGTCCTGCTCCGCGATCTGGCCAAAGTACAGGATACCTCCGACATCATTACTTCCTACGCATTGGTGAACGGAAAGCGCACTGTTTATATGCCTGTAACAAAACGCGCGGATGCCTCCACCCTAGCCGTCGTCGATCTCGTCAAAAAGAACATTGCGAAATTCCAAAGCGTACTCCCTGAGGACGTTAAGGTCAGTTTTGAATTCGACCAGACGCCAGTTGTTCTGCATTCCATTCACTCGCTCGTCCAGGAAGGCCTAATCGGGGCTGTTCTCACGGGGCTCATGGTGCTCCTCTTTCTGCGCGATTGGCGGTCCGCCTTGATTGTTGTGATTAATATTCCAATATCGCTACTTGCTGCCTGTTTCGCACTCTGGCTCACCGGACAGAACGTGAACATTATGACGCTTGGCGGCCTGGCGTTGGCCGTAGGCATCCTGATCGATGAAGCCACGGTGACCGTCGAAAACATTCATTCCTATCTGGCCAAAGGAACTCCCCTTAGCCTGTCGGTCCTCAACGCAACCCGAGAGACAACCCTCCCCAGATTCCTTGCCATGCTCTGCATTCTGGCAGTCTTTCTTCCGGCGTTGTTCATGACCGGTCCCGCCAAGGCTCTCTTTACGCCGCTGGCTCTGTCAGTCGGCTTTTCCATGGCGGCCTCCTACATACTTTCCAGCACCCTGGTACCCATCCTGTCCATTTGGTTCATGCGCGGGCATGAGGGGGAAATCCAAGATGCCTCATTTTATGCACGCCTGCGTGCACGCTATGGGCAACTTTTAAAGCAATCCATGCGGCTTCGGTGGGTGCTGTTGGGTTCTTATCTTGGAGTAACCGCTCTTGTGATCGTCAGCTTTGGAAGCCAACTGGGCCTTGAAATCTTTCCGCACGCCGACACGGGCCAATTCGCAATGCGCCTCCGCGCGCCCTCCGGAACGCAGGTGCAAAACACCGAAATTTATGCAAAACAGGCGCTCGACATCATTGCAGATGAAGTAGGCAAGGAGAACATTGCGCTCACCATCGGACTTGTCGGCGTGCACGGGTCTAATTACCCAATCAACTTTATTCATCTCTGGAACGGTGGGCCTGAGGAGGGTTGGCTTGCTATCCGGTTGAGGGATGGAGCTACAGTCCGCACCGAGGAATTAAAAGAACGCCTGCGCAAACGTTTTGCCGTGGAGATGCCACAAGTGCTCTTTTCCTTTGAACCAAGCGACATCGTGAATCGAGTAATGAGCTTTGGCTCGAACACGCCCATTGAGGTCGCCGTAAGCGGCCCCGACTTAGCCGTCAGTCGTGAATATGCGGAAAAGATTTACCAAAAACTCAGACAGGTCCGCGAACTGAGGGATATTCAATTTGCCCAGTCGTTGGATTACCCCACGGTGGATGTGAATGTGGATCGCGAACGCGCCGGACTGATGGGCGTGAGTATGAGCGATGTCACCCATTCTCTGGTGCCAGCCACAACCTCAAGCCGATTCACGACGGCCAACTACTGGGCCGATTCGAAGTCCGGCGTCAGCTACAACCTCCAGGTACAAATCCCTCAAACCGAAAGCCGTTCAATCGAGGATTTAAAAAACGTGCCCGTCACCAGCAAAATAAGCGGTAGCGTCCTGCTCCGAAATATCGCCTCGATTGCTCCGGGAGCCGCCGTGGGCCAGTACGAGCGCTACAATATGAGCCGCGTTGTCTCCGTCACGGCCAATATTTACCATTCCGATCTCGGCCATGTGTCCCGTGCTGTTGAAAAGGCAATCTCGGACATCGGCCCATTGCCGGCAAAGACCACGGTGAACATTCGAGGCCAGATTCCTACTCTCCGGGAACTCCTCGGTGGCTTTCGCTCCGGATTGCTGGTTGCGGTTCTGGTGATTTTTCTGCTGCTGACGGCGAACTTTCAGTCTGCGCAGCTATCGCTTGTGGCCGTCTCGACAATTCCTGCGGTCCTTGCCGGTGTGACATCAATGCTTTGGGTTACCGGCACGACCGTCAACATTCAGTCGGCGATTGGGGCGATTATGGCTGTTGGCGTGGCAATGGCCAATGCCATCCTGCTCGTGACCTTTGCGGAGCGCTCAAGGCTCGGCGGAGCAGCTTCACCCGCCGCCGCTATCGAGGGTGCGACGAGCCGCCTTCGGCCGATTCTTATGACGAGCTTCGCCATGATGGCGGGAATGCTTCCGATGGCATTCGGCCTGGGCGAAGGAGGCGAACAGATCGCGCCTCTCGGTCGGGCCGTCATCGGCGGTTTGTTCGCTTCCACAATCGCTGCGCTCTTCATTTTACCGGTGATATTTTCCATTGTCCGCCAACGTTCCGGACGCGTCTCGGTCTCGCTTGACGCGGAAGATCCAACCAGCAACCACTATATTTCCCCAGTCACTTTTATTCCGGAAGGAAAAGCCACCTGATCCCCATGCAAACCATTACTCATAGGCTTATCATCATCCTATTTCTAACGCTTGCTATTCCCGAAACGTCGACAGGAGCCGATCTCGCCCCTCAAGTTCAGACAGTCCAGCCGCAGCGAGGCGAAATTATCCGCTTTGTCACCCTCCCCGGCTCGATTCATGCCAATCAGCAGGCCACCCTCTATGCAAGGGTCGGCGGCTATCTTGGAAAGGTCACGGTTGATAAAGGCGATAGTGTTAGAAAGGGACAGCTTCTGGCTGAAATCGAAGTTCCCGAGTTAGATGCCGACCTCCGGAAATTTAAAGCCGATGCGAAACTGGCCGAAGCAGAGGCCAGACGCTTGCGCGAGGCGGGTAAACGGGCGCCCGATTTGATCGTTCCCATTGCCGTGGACAAGGCGGAGGCAGCCCTTGAGGTCAGCTCGGCAGAGATCAGCCGTATTGAAACCATGCAGAACTTCGCAAAGATCAAAGCCCCCTTCGATGGCGTCATTACGATGCGATATTTGGATCCGGGTGCATTTGTTCCCGCTGCCAGCACGGGAAGCGTCCCCGACAATGCGGCGCTTTTCACGCTTGCGGACTTTAGTATTGTCCGGATGCAGATAGCTATTCCTGAGGCCGACGCCTCGCTCGTCAAAAATGGCCAACCGGTCAAATTCAGTGTCGAAGGCCTTCCTGGCCAGACCTTTACGGGTTCTGTCACCCGTTTTAGTTATGAGCTGGATGGGACGCTTCGAGCGATGCTTGTAGAAGCGGATATTCCCAACGCCAGTCTGGTTCTCCGTCCTGGCATGTATGCACGCGCCAGCATTGGCGTCGAAAAACATCCCGATGTCCTCCTTTTACCAAAGGGTGCTATCGTCACCGAAAAGGCGTCATCCTCGGTCATGAAATCAGTGGACGGGAAGGCAAGGAAAACTCCCATCAAAGTGGGCTTTGATGATGGTTTAAATGTCGAGGTTCTGGAAGGGGTTCTTCCGAATGAAAAAATTATTCTCCCAGGAAAGCGCCCCCTCACCGAGGGCCAGGCTATTCAAACCATTGAACCAAAGTGAGAATCACGGATCACCGGTTCATCGCATTTTACGCCCTCGCTTTATGCTTTGCACCTCTCCTGCCCTGTTGCGCCTCTGCGTCTGAGGAGGTGGAAAGAGCTTCCGCGGATGGCGCTCCTCAACATATTAACCTCACAGCTTCGCTGCGCCTTGCGGGAGTCAATAATCTCGACATTAAGATTGTCGAACAGCGGCTAATCGAGGCGAGGGCGAATCACCTGATTGCTCTCGAGAAATTCGTTCCCTCGCTTTCCGGGGGCCCCGGGTTCGCGCAGCACGACGGCAATATACAGGAAGTGCATGGTCCGATAGTCGATGTCGACAAGCAGCAAACTCGTGTAGGCGGAGGGTTTTTATCGGAGATTCAAATCGGCGAGGCCATCTACAACTCCCTTGCCACTCATCAGCTCGTCAAAGCCGCCAAGCATGCCACGGATGCCCAGTGGCAGGATACTATTTATCAGGCAGCCGTTGCCTTCTTCGACCTTGCCGCAGCCAAGGCCGCAGTCGATGTTGCGGACGAATCCCTGCACATCGCCAGCGGCTACTCCAGTCAGGTGGAACGCGCAGCCAATAGCGGTATCTCCTTTAAAGGGGACATGTATCAGGCGGTCACCCAGGAGCAAAAATTCCAACTCATTCTGGAGCAAGCTCGGGCACATCAAAGAATCGCCGCCGCCTGGCTGTCGCAAATCCTCAATCTTGATCCCGCTATTGAGCTTGTCCCCGACCAGACCAACCTCACGCCTATTTCGTTCTTCGACGAAAAAGAGACGCTTGGGTCCTTGGTAGGAAAGGCCCTAGCTTTCCGTCCTGAGCTTCTTAAAGCAAACGCTCAAGTTCAAGCCGCTCGAACCACCAAGTCCGGGGCAGTTTACGGGCCCGCCATTCCCACTCTTGGGATGGCAACGTTCTGGGGTGGCCTTGGAGGAGGCGTGGGGAATGCCGGTGCGAATAATTTTAACAATTCCACCGATTACTTTGTCGGAATCTCTTGGAAAATCGGGCCGGGCGGCCTTTTCGATAAGGGGCGAATCGACAAAGCCAGCGCCCAAGTCAAGGAGAGCGAGTTGGAAAACAAAAAGTATCGCAACGAAGTCATTCGTCAGGTCGTGGATGCGCACACACGGATGCTTTCTCTGGGTAGCCAAATTTCCACAGCTCAGAAAGCACTCATAGCCGCCAACAAATTTTTGGTGGTTACGTGCGAACGCAAGGAATTCGGTGTAGCGGAAGTCATGGAGGCCATTGATGCTGAAAGAACTATCACTCAGATCAGGCTCGATTACGTAAACATCCTTGCCGCATATAATAAGTCTCAATTCGAACTATGTCGTGCTGTTGGCAGTTACTTTTACGTCAATCAGAAATAATCAGAATGTTCCTTCTGAAGAAGAGATACCCTTTTTAATTTCGCGCCACGCTTCATCCTGAGGTCGGCAACTATGGCATCAGTTGCGAGCAGATATCGGCCTTTGTCCACCCGTCGTAAGGGAACCTTAGAAAATCCCTCAATTGCTTCCTGTTCTCCTGCAACCCTGATTATTCTACCCCTCCCGTTTCCCTGCTTCCAAGTTCTTATCCTTCGTGTCCGGCTTCCGACTCTTTGATCTCAATCCCGAGCAGTACCGCGCCGCCACCCATCCGGAGGGGCCGATGCTTATCCTGGCTGGTGCTGGCACCGGGAAGACCCGCGTCCTCACGGCTCGCATCGCTTGGCTTGTGGCGCAGGGAGTTGATCCCTCTTCGATCCTCGCGGTGACCTTCACCAACAAGGCCGCCAAGGAGATGCGTGAGCGCGTCGGTAACGCCGTGAAATCAGAGCAAGCCAAGCTCATCACCCTCTCGACATTCCATGCTCTCTGCGTGCGACTCCTTCGCAAGCATGCCCACTTCCTGGGCTACAAGGAGAACTTCAGCATCTTCGATGAGTCCGATCAGATCGGCCTGGTGAAGAAGATCGCCGCCCGCATCCATGACAAGGAGAACCCCCTGGATCCGAACCTCGCGCGCAACATCATTAGCAAGGCCAAGAACCTCGGGATTGGAGAACCCGATACGACCGACACGGCCTTGGGAAGCCTCTTCTCGAAGTACCAGAACGAGCTTCGCACGCTCAATGCCATGGACTTCGACGATCTCCTGCTCCAGGCCCGCACGCTTCTGCGCGATCATCCAGAGGCCCGTGAGGAATGGCGCTCACGCTACACGCATATCCTTGTCGACGAGTTCCAGGACACGAATAAGCTCCAGCTTGAACTGGTGAGCCTGCTGACCGCCGACCACCGCCCGAATATCTGCGTCGTGGGTGACGATGACCAGAGCATCTACGGATGGCGCGGAGCCGAGGCGGCCAACCTACTGGAGTTCGAGCGTCACTTTCCCGATCCCGAGGTCATCAAGCTCGAGCAGAACTACCGCAGCACCGACGTCATCCTCTCCGTGGCGAACCGTCTCATCAAAAACAACTCCCGCCGCCGTGGCAAAAACCTTTGGAGCGATCGGAAAGAGGGTGATCCTGTCCGCATTCTCTCGGCCATGGATGACAAGACCGAGGCCGAGTTCATCGCCGACGAGATCCAGGCTTCTGGACCTCTGAGCGCCAAGGCACTCCCCTGGACCTCCTTCGCCATCCTCTACCGGATGAACGCCCAGTCACGGCAGTTCGAGGAGATGCTCCGTGAGCGGCGCATTCCCTACCGCGTCGTGGGAGGGAAGAGTTTCTTCGACCGCCGTGAGGTGAAGGATGTCGTCGCCTACCTCGGTGCCCTGCTGAATGCCGACGATGACAATGCTCTGCTCCGAGTCCTGGCCAATCCTCCGCGAGGGATCGGCAGCGCGACGCTTCAGCTGGCCACCGAGGCCGGTGCCAAGAACGGCAAGAGCCTCCTAGCGATCCTGAATGATCCGGAGCACCTCGATGTCAGTTCTTCCAAGACACGCGCTGCTATCCAGCGCTTCACTGAGGATTGGGGTGCTTACCGTATCCAGCTCCAGACCCCAGGAGCCGATCCCGCTGCGATCCTGCGCACAATCCTGGAGGATTGCGGCTACTTCGAGGATCTCAAGAAGAGTTGCAAGACCGAGCAAGAGGCCGACAACCGTCAGGAGAATGTCCGGGAACTTCTCAATGCCCTTATCGGCTACTGCCAGAGGCATCCCCGTGACGGTGCCCGTGGCTTCCTCGACGGCCTAGTTCTGGAGCAGGAACGCGAGGAGGAGAAAGCCGAGGAGCGGGACGGCGTCACCCTGATTACCCTTCATGCAGCGAAGGGACTCGAGTATCCCGAGGTCTGGCTTGTCGGTGCCGAAGATGGACTACTACCCCACGAGCGCTCCAAGACAGAGGGAACGGTGGAAGAGGAGCGCCGATTACTCTATGTCGGTATCACCCGGGCCCGTCACCGCCTGACGATCACCCACTGTTCCACCCGGAGGAAATTCGGCAGCGTCATGTCCTGCACCCCTAGTCCCTTTCTGCTGGAACTGGCTGGCGAGGGGGTAGAGTCGGGGAGTATGGAGGAGATTTTATCCGCCCCGATGTCAGATGAGGAAGTTACTGACGGCTTTGCGCAAATGCGCGCGATGTTGAACTCCTAGGGGTTCAACACTCTTGGGATGTTTGCCCTCGCGATAGCGCGATTGTTCTTTGCCGAAGCCATGATCCTGGAGCCTTTCCGCTCCAACCTCTCAACTCTTCTATTTAAGAGGGAAATGATATTTTATTTGAATCTTTGACAACTATAGATGTCTTCATATACTCTCTATATGGAGAAACACGTAGACACTGCACGATCTACGGTGATTAGGTTTCCGGGAAAGTCGCAACTTCCCAAATCTCCCAACTTTTATTCCTTCCTCTTGATCCTCCTAGGAGGTCTGGGGATGAGCCTGGGATTGATGGGTAGAGTTCAGGCACAAAGCACCGACCTCTATGTCGGATCGAACTCCTCCGGTCAGACCACCAACTTCACCTCTGGCACCAATGCCTACTCCAATACTTATGTGGGTTATGCGACTAATGCCTCTAA
>CANKWU010000008.1 GCA_947487385.1 Spartobacteria bacterium | reverse complement strand
GCCTGATCAGGAATGACGACCTTGGAATAGAGGATGTGCTGGTAGCGCTCGAACTGGGGATTGCCACCAACAAGCAGGAGGTTCTTACGAGGGTTTGAGAAGACGAACAGCGTGTGTCCCTTCCGGGTCATCTGCGTGATCTTGCCAGGAGCGAGAGCCTGGACTTTGGCGATCTGGGAGGGCGTTGTCGGCCTTACGGCTAAGAACCCAGCTTCGCGCAGGAAGTTCTCCTTTTGCTGCAAATGGGAGGTGCAGGCTGGGAGAAGAAGGAGCGAAAGAATGAGGATCGAGAGACGTGGGAGAAGTTGTTTCATGAGAAGATGATTCTCTTGTAGGGAGGGATCCTATGCGAGTCTAAGAAAACATGCGGCTGAGGGTATATGACGACGGATTAAAACTCGGTTCTGCGCCGCAAGCTGGCATGATCGTGCGATGAAATCCGATCAGGACCTCTACAAGCAACTACGGGATCTACCCAAGGAGGAGCTGTGGGCTCGTGAAGTGCCCCGGTTCGATGCGGCACAGGCCCGTGAGCGGCTGGAGCGCGTGGCTGTGATCCGAGCGGTCGGGATGATCTTTTCCCGATTCAGGACGGATGAGGAACAGGCTGTAGTTCGAGCCTGGCTGATCAACCTACTGAAGGATCCTCAGGAGAAAATCCGCCGCTATGCTCTGGCTGCGCTGCCCAAGATCGGTGCCGGCGAGGTGGGGGAACGCGAGATACTGGCACTGCTCAAGACCGGTAATAAGGATAAGGAGGGTAGGGAGACCCGTTATCTCGGACGTGCTCTGGAGAAAGTCGGCGGCGAAGCGACGCTTGCGCTGATTGAGGAGGGGATAGAACTGCCGGCGATGACGGTTCAGAAAGTGAAGGCAGGTGTTTCGCGCAAGGAGGATGCTGGAGGTGTTCTTCTCGACGCCCTGCTTCCCCTGCGTCATGGGGACGCTGATATGAGGGTACTACTACGCTGCCGTCGAGGTCTGGAGGATTTCGTCCGCGATGAGGCGGCTGAAAAGCTCTCCACCATGCAATGGATGATCGAATCGACCAAGCCCGGCTGCGTCACACTCAAGCCACTCGCTTCAACGGGAGAGTTCACCCTTGCTTCTCTCTACAAGCTACGATGCTTTGCCACGGTGGCTTTTCCCCTCGGAACAGTAAGCGGAGAGGAGGGGCCGAAGTGGGTCGAGCCCTTGGCCCGCTGCATCGCCTCGGAGCGAGCCCGGGATCTCATGCTCAGCGGTACAGAGAATGCCCCGCGCTATCGATTGGAATTTGCGGGAGGCGGCCATCAGCGTGGTGCCATCCGTCAGGTGATCGATCGTGCCTACGCCCTCTGCCCTGAGATCCTGAATGATGCCCGGAAGGCGCCCTGGTCGATCGACGTGATGGCTGCTAACCGGGGTGAATCATCTGTCGAGCTGCGTCCACGGCTCTATCCCGACCCTCGTCTGGGCTACAGGCAGGACGACATCGCTGCCGCTTCGCATCCCCCACTGGCAGCCTGTATGGCGAGGCTAGCTGGATTTTGCGATGACGAGGTGATCTGGGATCCCTTCTGTGGTTCGGGGCTCGAGCTTATCGAGCGGGGACTGCTGGGCGGGGTGACATCTGTTCATGGCACGGATCTCGATCCCAAGGCGATCGAGGTGGCCCGAGCCAATTTTGAAGCAGCAAAAATCGAGGGAATGAGAACGGCAACAACAAGCTCGTTCACGGAGTGTGATTTTAGGGATGCACCTATTACTCCCGGCAGTATTTCCCTCATCATCACGAATCCCCCACTAGGCCGGCGTGTCCGCATCAAGGATATGCAGGGACTCTTTGCGGATCTCTACGCGGCGGCTTCCCGCGCGCTCCGCCCGGGAGGGAGGCTGGTCCTGGTGAATCCCCTGCGCACCGAACCCCAGGATCCGACCCTGCATCGGGAATACCAGCAGACGGTTGATCTCGGGGGATTCAACTGCCGTCTGGAGATGTATAGGAAGGCTGGAGCTGGGAAATTGGGAAAATCTTTTAAAACTTCTTCCACTTCTCCCAAGCGTCAGGCCGAGAAGAAAAAACAAGCTGCTTCGAAGCTCAAATTCAAGAACGAGCCCGATGAAAAGAAGGCGCCCGCTCTCGCACCTGCTTGGTGGAGTAAGGGGGGTCACGCCAATAGCCGGGAGGCACGACGACGCGCCCGGAACTGAGCCTAAGGAACCATCGGTACCAGCATGGAAAAGTCGTTTGAGGAGCTCGATTACTGCGAGACGCCCCTGGGTGCACTCATTCTGCGGAGGCGCAAAATTCCTATGCTGGAGAACGAGGTGGTCTACGAGATTATCCTCAATGGGGAGTTCCTGATGAGCAGTCTCTTTCATGTGGTTGAAGAGGCGCTGGCCGATTTGGGCCTAGCTGCCGTGGATGTCCCAGCGGGGGAAAAACTGGATGTGGTTGTGGGAGGCCTGGGGCTGGGATACACCGCCGCCGCTGCCCTAAGAAATGTGGGGAATGGAAATCCGAAGGTGGGATCGCTCAGCATCATTGATTATTTGGAACCGGTGATCCGGTGGCATCAGAACGCCATGGTGCCGCTCGGAGCCGGACTCTCCGCTGATCCGCGGACACGCTATGTGGAGGGAGATTTCTTTGCGCTCGCAGCGAATCCGCAGACGGGATTTCATGCAGAATCCCCGGGAGCGAGATTCCATGCCATCCTCCTAGACATCGATCACACGCCCCAGCATTGGCTCAATCCGCGCCACGCCGCTTTCTACACCGTGGAGGGACTAAAGACCTTGAGACAACATCTTCATCCTGGTGGCGTCTTTGCCATCTGGTCGGATGAGTCTCCGGACGAAGCCTTCTGCATCAGGCTCCGTGAAGTTTTCGTGCGGGTGGAAGCGACCGTCGTGGGTTTTCCGAATCCCATCCGCGGCGGGGAATCCACCGGGACGGTCTATGTCGCCGTGAGGAGTTACTGAAGCAACCAACAGTTCATCAGCTAGTTACTGGATCGATCGCCCTGTCGTCGAAAGTTGCGAGGACTCGCGCGAGAATTATTTGTTCTGCAGTTCCGCAAAGGCGGCCAATGTCTCCCCGACTGTGATGTCGGCTACGGTTCGGGAAGGTTTCTGGAGTGCTCTGTAGGGCACATCCCAAGGGTGCCATTCTGTCACAAAGCTGGTGCCGAAAAAGCAGACGATCGGTTTGTTCAAGGCAGCTGCGACATGCATCGCCCCTCCGTCGCTACAGATCATGTAATCAGCGAGGGAAACGGAGGCGACCAGTTGCTTGATTTCAGCTGTGGGGCAGGGAAAGGCCGGCAAACCATGAAGCTGGGCAAGGATGCGTTCCGCTTTTCCGTCATCACCGGGATGCATGGGATCACTCTCGGCACCGGGTGACCATAATAGGAGGATCTGGAAACGTCCGGAGGAGGTCAGGGTCTTGGCAAGTTCGACGAACGAACCCTCCGGCCACCGCTGGTCTGGCTTACGCGAGCTGATGTGAAGCGCCACGGATGGCCTTTTCGGATCCCAGCCCAATGAGCCAAGCCGGGCGATTCCCTTCCTGACAAGATCGGCGGAGGGAAAGAGCTTCGTGGCACCCAGAGCCTCTTCAATGCCAAGTGGGGTTCCGAGTCTTGCCATCTTGGAAACCTCATGCTCCTCGAAGCCGTTGTGATCCGGAGCCAAAACATCGGGCTGACGATGGGCTGGCTCCCCGGGTTCGCAAAACCCGATCAGTTGTTTCCCTGCGAGCGTGTGGGCGTAGCGCCAGCCTCCGTTTGCCAAGATGATATGATCGAAGCGGCGCTTGCGAATCGTGCGGAGAAGTCGCCAGCGGTTCCAGAGCATCCCTAGCCTTCCGTATCCATGGCTCTTTTGATTCTTCTTAAGAAAAACTAGTGTCTCATCCACATCGGGATTTCCATCCAGGACATCCACATTGTAACTGCTGGCCAGAACCGAGATCCGAGCATCGGGATACTTTCTGCGCAGCCCATGAAGCAGGGGGGTAGTACAGAGCAGATCGCCGATGTTATCGCGCCGGATGACTAGGATCTGAAGGGGAGTATTCACGGACGCCGAAGGCGAGATTTAGCCAAACTAGACGCGGAAGTCTTTCACGAGCAAGGCCTCCAGATCCTCCATGGCGATCTTGAGTTCATCATGAAGCGGTGTCTGATCGGCACCCTTCGGAAGAGTGAGTGCATTTGCCACGCGATGAGTGAGCGAGCGGTTGGGGTTCGTCTCGGCGATCTGACCCATGATAACCGTGACCTGTGATACCTTCTCACGAGCCGCGCGGATTTTTTCCAGTGCAACCTCCTCGGTGACTTCGCCCGAGAGAACTCCGCGGAGCTGACGGCAGTCAAAGGCCCGGCAGCGGGCCGGACGATCCTCGTAGATTAGGCAGGAGCATTTTCCTGACACTTCACGATGGGCCGAGCAGGGCTGGAGGAAAAATTCGACCCCCTTCTGCTTGCGAATCTTCAGTCCTAACGCGGAAAGTTTCCTAGGCTGGTCTCCCGTCTGGAGTTCGACCGTGTGAAAGAGCACGCCGTCACAGCACATGCCGCAGCCACTGCAAAGGCGCTCGGTTTCCGTCGTGTCCCTCATCCCTTATTTCCCCGGATACGAAGAGCTTCCTAAGAATGTTTAGGACTGGGCCTGAGATGCCAGGATTTCGCTGACCGCCTTCGCAAAATCGCCGAAGCCGGAGTCGGGGACGATCACGGTATTGCGCCGCCCTTGATTTTCTTCGGTGATGCGGAGGAAGCGGCCACGATCATTCTCACGGACCTCAAGGCGGAAGAACTTCCGCTCCACCTGAAGCTCGCGACTCTCGAGGACATTGTCCTGGGCATACTGGCGGTAGGCGCCAGAGTAGGCGGAGTTCTCTTCTTCGTACATGGAGTCATCAGTTCTAAGATCGGCAACTTGTAAAATCAAACGGATTGTCAGAAGCGGTAATTATCCCGCAGAGGCGCAGAGGCTCGGAGAAAGAGCGAAACATGGAAATTTGAAATAAAGAGAGGGGGAATCCACGGCACAGGATTTTTCGATCCTTAACGAATCTCCCACATCATTACCTCTGCGTCTTTGCGCCTTTGCGCGAGTCAATCGGTTATTCCAGAAAACTCCGGAGCAGGGCCATCGCCTCCACGTCCTCGGCAAGGTCTTTCCCCTTGGGGGTTTCGAGGATCTTCGGGATCGCCGCAAGTTCCTTGGCGCGCATGACCCAGCGGAAGGCCTCAAGGCCGATCTTTCCTTTGCCGAGATTGTCATGCCGGTCGACTCGCGAGCCTAGCGCGGCCTTCGAGTCATTAATATGGAGCAGAGTGAGATGTTTCATCCCAATCACCCGATCGAACTCCGCGAAGGTCGTCTCTGCGCCGTTTTGCGCCGAGAGATCGTATCCGGCGGCGAAAACATGGGCTGTGTCGAGACAGACCGCCAGGCGGTTGCGATGCTTCACGCCCGATAGGATGGCTGCGATTTCCTCGAAGCGCGCTCCGAGGCAGGCGCCTTGACCGGCTGTTGTTTCCAAAGTGATGCGCACCTTCAGATCCGGGTGCTCGGCGTGCAACCTGTCAAGATTGCGAATAACACAGGCGACGCCGGCCTCGATGCCCGCGCCGAGATGGGATCCGGGATGGAGAACAAGAGCGCGGATGCCGAGTTGCTCACAGCGAAGCATCTCGTCGGATAGGGAGCGCAGAGATTTCTCATGATTCTCGGTTCCCTCGACCCCGAGGTTGATCAGGTAGCCAGCATGTGCTACCACGGCTTTCATCCCCCCCCGCAGCGGATGATCAGTGAAAGCCTTCACATCCGCCTCAGGCAGGGGCTTGGCAAACCACTGCATGTTGTTTTTCACGAAGATCTGCATGGCCGTGCAGCCTATGCCGACACCACGGTCGATAGCTGTCGCAACTCCGCCGATCGTCGGCACATGCGAACCTAGCAGAGGTAAGGAGTCGGAGGGTTTTTTGGATGGCATCGTTGTGGATCCTAACGAGCCACCCCCCCTATCTTCCAACTCCTATCTTCCAACTCTCGATCACAGCAGTTATGCAAGAAGGATGTTCAAGCCAAGTCGCGACCTGCTCGCTTACACGCTCCCCTTTGTGCTTTTCATGGTCGGGTTGGCTGCTGTTTCTGCCGCCAAGGCGGCGGGGATTACCTCATTCTGTGGAGTGGTTCTTGACCCGATGTACTGGATCTATCCGATCCAAAGCAGCGTCTGCGCTGTGGCAGTGCTCTGGTTTTGGAAGAACTATGATTTCAGCGGAACCACAGGTGGGAAACTCCTGATCGGTACGGTAATAGGTCTTTTGGTGCTTGGACTCTGGGTCGCGCCGCAGGAGCTTTTCCATCAGCCGAGACGGATGGATGGATTCGACCCTGGAGTCGTTGCTGACCTGACCCCATGGATGCTAGTAGCCCGATTTGCACGGCTTGTGCTGGTGGTGCCATTGGTAGAAGAATTGTTCTGGCGCGGCTTTTTGCTGCGCTACCTGGTCAATGAGGATTTCACGAAGCTGCCCTTCGGGAGCAGTTCCCGCTTCAGTTTCTGGGCAGTGGCGGTTGCCTTCACCTTGGTACATTCCCCGGCTGACTGGCCCGCCGCCTTCTTGACCGGAGTACTGTTCAACCTTGTGGCCACCCGCACGAAGAGTCTCGCCGCCTGTGTCACAGCCCATGCGGTGGCAAACTTGGGGCTGGGTTTCTACATTTGTGCCACACGCCAGTGGGGATTCTGGTAGAGTCGAATCCATGAAGGTTGGCATCGCCCAGATCAACACGACAGTCGGTGATTTCGCCGGAAACTCCGCGCGGATCCTGGCTGCCTATCATGAGCTGGTCGACCAGGGTGCCGATCTGGTGGTGACGCCCGAGCTCTCGATCACGGGCTATCCTCCACTAGACTTGATTTTTGCCGGGGAGTTCGTAGAGCGGAATCTGGAAACGCTTGCCGGGATCCAGGCGGCCATCGGTGAGGTACCGCTTCTCGTGGGATTCATTAATCGGAATCTGAGCGGCCAGGGGAAGCCGTTTCACAACGCCGCTGCGCTTTTGTGTAAAGGAGCCGAGCCCGTGATCATCCACAAGAGGCTGCTTCCCACTTATGATGTCTTTGATGAGGCCCGCTACTTTGAGCCAGGCCAGGTTTCTGCACCAATCGAGGTTGCAGGGAAAAAAGTCGGCATCACGATCTGCGAGGATCTCTGGACCCAAGAGTTCTTACCCGGACCACTTTACCGCGTTGATCCCCCCGCCGATTTGGTGAATGGGGGGGCCGAGATCCTGATCAACCTGAGCGCCTCACCCTATCAATATGGAAAACCGACTCGCCGGCTTCAGATGTTACATGCTCAGGCCAAGCGATTTGGGTTACCCATCTATTATTGTAATTCGGTGGGTGGGAATGATCAGCTGGTCTTCGACGGGCATTCGTCGGTCTTCTCTGCCAGAGGCGAGCGTGTTCAGGAGATGTTGGGATTCGGTGAGCAACTTCTTGTTATTGAGGAACCTACGGATGCGTTCCACGGCGATAGCCGCGATCAACTCGGCGAGCTATACAGGGCACTCGTGCTAGGTCTGCGTGATTATTTCCGCAAATGCGGATTTAAGAGTGCGGTTCTGGGACTGAGCGGAGGGATTGATTCCGCTCTGACGGCCGTCCTGGCCGTGGAAGCTCTTGGAAAGGAAAATGTCACCGGTGCGGCCATGCCCGGCCCCTATTCCTCCGAAGGGAGTATAAAAGATGCTTTTGCGCTTGCAGAAACCCTTGGTATCAAGTGCCTTAACATTCCAATAACAAATTCCTACGAGGTGATGAAGGCCGGCTTGCGTGAGATCTTCGAAGACCGGCCCGAGGATGCCACCGAGGAGAATCTGCAGGCCCGTCTGCGTGGGGTCACGATGATGGCTCTCTCCAACAAATTTGGCAGCCTTCTGCTGACCACCGGGAACAAGAGTGAGCTGGCCGTGGGCTATTGCACCCTCTACGGCGATATGTGTGGCGGTTTGGCAGTTATTTCTGACCTGCCTAAGACGCTGGTCTACGAGCTGGCGCGCTGGATTAACAGGGGAAAGGAGGTTATTCCCGCCGCGACCATCACGAAGCCACCAAGCGCCGAACTGCGTCCGGATCAGACTGATCAGGATAGCCTGCCCCCGTACGATCTGCTCGATGCTATTCTCGCTCTCTACGTGGAGGAGAATCTGCCCATTCGTGAGATCGTATCGCGCGGGTATGATGAGGCCTTGGTTCGTCGGATTACGGGAATGGTGGATCGCAATGAATACAAGCGTGAGCAAGCAGCCCCCGGTCTCAAGGTGACTGGCCGCGCTTTCGGTATGGGCCGTCGACTTCCACTCGCCCAGCGTTACACCCCTTAACACGGAGACGGGAGATAGTCTCTTCCTCTCTCGGGACGGCAGCACTGCATAAGATCGACAAGTTTCTTCTTGCGACTGGATCTCAATCTCAATCACACTTTCATGCCTCAACATCGGCGAACAGATTTTTCATCACACCAACATCCCTGTCTATGAATTCACTCAGTATTTTTCTTAAAGGAGGGCCCATCATGGTCCCCATCCTCATTGTTTCCCTGCTTGTGATGACAACCATCATCGAACGCATGATCTTTCTGATCCGTTACCACCGTGATCGCTCGCCACAGACCGTGCGGGAAATTTTTGCCAGCGTGGAGCATGGTTGCCCGGATGAGGCCATCAGAGCTGGCGAAAAATCCAGTGACTCTGTGGCCTCTGTGATCACTGCGGCACTTCGCGAACGCGACACCAGCTACACCTCGGCTCTGCTAACTGCCAGTTCGCGCGAATTGAAAAAATTCAATCGAGGCCTTCCTCTTCTCGATACTGCGATCACCATTGCCCCATTGCTTGGACTGCTTGGCACTGTGATGGGGATGATCCGTAGTTTCGGACTGATAGCTGGAGAACTCGACGCGCCTGCCGCAATCACAGGCGGTATCGCCGAAGCCCTCATTGCGACGGCCTTCGGCCTGCTCGTAGCCATCATGGCGCTGCTTCCCTTCAATTATCTCAACGCCCGTATGGAGGAAGCCCGCACTGAGCTGGAAGAAGCGGGAAACAGGCTTGAGATCTTATTGATTCGCCGCAGCTCCCTTGGCCGCGAGTAGGACCACGGATATGCCGGTCTCCATTCCATCTCCTGGGTCCCGTAAGAGGGCCCGCATCGAGATCATCCCACTGATCGATATCATGTTCTTCCTGCTGGCGACCTTCGTCATGGTTTCACTCTCCATGGTGAAGAACAAGGGGATCCCGGTGAACCTTCCGGGAGCCACCACCGCTCAACCGCAGGACCGCGGTGAGACCCACTTCGTCACCCTCACTCGTGGCGGAGAAATCGCGGTAGATCGCCAGACCATCCCTTCCTCGGCTTTGGAGGCGGCTCTGCGGGATCTCCAGTCGGCAGATCCCGATCCCAGGCTACTGATTAGCGGAGACACCGATTCAAGTTTCGGTACGGCCGTCCTCGTGCTCGACACAGCTAGGCGACTCGGCATCCGTAGGATTGCCATTCAAACGAAAGTACAAGGCGCGTCCGACACACCAGCTGCCGGGTCGATGAAGACTAAGAAATGAACCGGGTGTTTCCGGTCTGTTTTCTTGCAGCCCTCTTGATCCACTGGGCGATCCTCTGGGCATGGGCAAGCATGCCAACACCCGTGATCAGCACGCAGGAGCCACCCTCCGCCGAGATCGAGATCACCGAGGAGCAGATTCCTGCCGAGTCGACCCCCGTGAAGAAGGTAGAACAACCGATCAAAGAACAGCCCCAGCCAGAGCAAGTTAAAGAACCGGAGGAGGCCGTTCCCGATCCGCTATTAGCTCCAGTCCTCCAATCAACGCCTTCGCCAACTCCTTTACCCACGCCCCAGGCTACACCTCAGGCGAAATCATCTTCCACACCCAAACCTCGTTCCAGTCCACCACTAAAGGCATCGAACGAAGGCGTAGGGAATGCTGTTACTGCTGCTACCCGCTCGACAAGAAGTACAAGTCAGGATCGCACCCATGCCTCTTGGAGGAACCGTGTCACCCCCTCCTATCCTTCCTCTGCGCTGGCGGCGCGCAAGCTCGGTCGTGTCATGGTAACCGTGCAGGTCAACGCCCTTGGCCAGGCAACTGCTGCGTCCGTTTCCTCCTCCAGCGGAAACCCTGTCCTTGATTCTGCCGCGGTTCGTGCGGCTCGCGAGTCCACCTACTTCCCCAAGTGCCTCCTCGGAGTGCCACTGCCTGACACCGTGGTCATTCCCTACAACTTCGACATTCGGGGTCGCTGAGATGGTGGAGTGGGTGGAGTTCGCCATGACTTACAAATGAGACCCAATCTCACCTTTTTTGTTGCGACTGGGTCTCAGTCTCATGTATCAACACTCTCCCATGAATTCGAATAACAGAAGTGTTTCGTCTTTTGCCGGGCGATTCTTTGCCCTCTTGGTGACACTTTTTCTACTTACGATCGCACCACTCAAAGCCGCCCCCGCTGTCATCGAAGAGATCCAGAAAGCTGAAGCTACCAATGGGGCGACCCCCGCCCAGCTTGAGGAAGTGCAGGTGATCGAGAGGCTTCAGCCACCCGAGGACAGCCCCTTCCTGCCTGATGTCGAGGGGGCCGAAATCTTCGCCGGAAAAAGGACGGATAATATCGATCCCAACCTTCTCCCGCAGATCAACAACAACAACTATCGCCAGGCGCTGCAGACCACGGCAGGCATCGTTCTTTCGGAGGAATCAACGCCGCTGGTGAGTATTGGCACAAGGGGATTGCCGCCTGCGCGGATGCAATTCCTGCAGGTGATGAAGGATGGGTTTCCCATTCATGCGGACATGCTGGGCTACCCCGAGGCCTACTACACGCCTCCAATCGATGCGACAAAGCGCCTTGAAATCATCAGAGGGGGGGCAGCCTTGCTTTACGGGCCGCAGCCTGGAGGCGCGGTGAACTACATCATGGAGAAGCCGCCGCTGGATACGCCCTTCACCATGAGAACCCTCAACACGCTTGGCAGCTTCAACTATTTTGCCAACTTCACCGAACTCGGCGGAACAACGGGGCAACTTGGCTACTACGGGTACTACAACCACCGCCAGACAGACGGCTTCCGGCAGGCCAACAGCGCCTGGACGGTCAACAACTGGAGCGGCACGCTGGCCTGGGGAGCCAAGACGACCAAGAGAACCTATCTCATTGTCGATGCCTATCAGAACTACATTCAGGAACCGGGCGGACTCACCAAGGCAAACGGCACCAACGCGGTGAACTGGAACTCCAACCCCACCGGCACCTCCCGCTTCTACGACAACCTCCACATCGACCGCTATGCCGTCTCCCTGCTCCATGAGAATGACCTCAGCGAGAAAGCATTCTTCAGCTTCCGCACCTGGTGGAACTACTACGGCCGCTGGAGCCAGCGCCAGAACGGGGGGGGATTCGGCACTATCCCGACGGGTAAAGCAGCACAGAGCAACCAGATTCAGAACCAACTCTTCTACACCTGGGGCATGCTTCCCCAGCTGCGATACGACTACGACTTCCTGGGCAATACCCACACCTTCACCGGAGGGGCTATGCTTTACAACACGCAGTCCCCGTTTACTCAAGAAACGGGCGCCACTCCGTGGGCTGCGACGGGATCCCTCTCGAACCAGAGCAAGAGGCAGAACTGGTACACCTCCTTCTTTGCGGAGAATCGCTTCGTCTTTGGTAAGTTCCAATTCATTCCAGCTGTGCGCTTCGAGAATATTTGGCAGAGCATCAACGAGTCGGTCAACATCTCCAAAACCAAGGCGGGAACCCCTCTTTCCCACGAGAATAACTACGCCTTCGTGCCCCTTCCAGGATTTGGGGCTGAGTACAAATTTAACGAATGGATCACGGCTTACGGCAATGCCTCCCAATCCTACAAGCCTGTGACATTCAGTCAGGCGATCCCTAACGCTCCCAACGTCTCCGTGCCGAATAATCTCCAACCGAGCATCGCCTGGAACTACGAGGGTGGGTTCCGCGGCAATCCGCGCCCGTGGCTAGCGTGGCAAAGCAGCTACTTCGTCCTGAACTTTTACAACCAAATTGGCTCTGTGAATCCCACCCCCAGCACAACCATCATCCAGACTATTGGCAACTCCTCGACCATCGGTTGGGATAACATGCTCCAGCTGGATGCGGTTGGCCTAGCTGACGATCTGCGTGGCACACGCTCCACGCTTAAGCAAACGGGACCTGGAGACATCAAGCAGGGCGGCACAGCCAACATCCACAGCCTTGTCGATACCTACGGGTCGATGCTTTTCACGGCGGGTTACACCCTGCAACAGGGGAGCTACACAAGCGGACAGTTCCAAGGGAAGACCCCCCAGTACACGCCCGACTACCTCCTTCGACTGGGTGTGCTCTATAATTGGCGCGATCGCATGAAGCTGGGTCTTCTGACGACGTTCAGTGCGTCTGCCTACGCCAATGACAACAACACCCAACAGTACCTGATGCCGGCCTATAATGTCTGGGACTTCACTTACGAGGTAAATCTCCTCAAGGACCGACTCAGTATCATCGGCGGGATCAACAATCTCTTCGACCTCAAGTACACCACCCGGATTACACAGACCGGCATCGACCCCTCTATGCCGCGTAACTGGTACGCAGGCGTGCAGGTGAAGTTCTGATGACGACCGTTCAACCTGCTTGGAAGGCCTCCTGAGCCGTCTTGACCCGCATCCTGCTCCCGGGCAAGGTGAAGGGGCAATGGATCAACAATCCCTGAAAGCAGTCCTTGGGCAGGCGCGTACCATCTTTGCCTCGAAGGGGCTCCGATTCACGAAGCAGCGTGAAGCACTGACCACGCTGATTTTCCGCAATAGCGATCATTTCCGTCCCGAGGATCTGATTCCTCTGCTTCGGAAAAGCGATGGAGCCGTTTCCCGCGCGACCATCTACCGGACGATTTTACTGTTAGTGGAGAGCGGCATGCTTCGGGAAATCTCACTTGGAGGGGGCGAACGTCTCTACGATCCCAACTTCCTGCAGAGCCCCCATCATAACCACCTCATCTGCGTAGACTGCCGGGAGATCATCGAGTTTGAGGATCCCAACATTGATGTCATGCAGAACTGCATCACCCGGCGACTCGGCTTCTCTCCGACTCAAAAGGCGCTTCGTATCGAGGCTAGCTGCGACCGCCTGCGATTGCTGGGAACCTGCAAGAACTTCAAGTCTTCAAAGGCAGCCAAGAGCCCACGCAAACGGACACCCTCAGTACGCAGCTCAACCCGAGCATCCTAAGGGGTGGGAGATATCTTAAAAACAGCTGGCCTCCGGCATGGAATGAACTTGATACTGCGTCTCAGTCTCTTGAAGGCAGGTTGTCTCGTCGCTCCATTGCCCAAAAGCTGCCCTCTCATTCTTTCATGACATCACTCTCCACTCTTAAGCCCGGCCAGCGCGGCGTCATCACGAGACTGCCCGCCGATGAGCAACTTGCGACGCGACTGCGCGAGATGGGTGTGTTGCGTGGCACAGAGATCACCTTCGTAAGAAGTGCCCCGCTGGGGGATCCCATGGAGTTTCGTCTACGAGGTTTCGAACTTAGCATCCGCCGCGCCGATGCGACTCAGGTCTTGATCACTCCCGACTCCGCGCAGACGGCCACCGAAACGATGTGGCCCGTGCAGCCTATTCCCCCTGCGCATGTCGTATCGCCGACTCCAACAAAGACCGTTTTCTCCATTTCACACGTTCAGACTTCGGAGCCAATCAGTGGATCGAAGGCGGAAGCACACCCCAAATCTTACGCTGTCGTGGGAAATCCCAACTGCGGGAAGACCACCCTCTTCAATGCTCTTACGGGCCTTCGACAGAAGGTTGCGAACTATCCAGGCGTCACGGTGGAGAAGAAGTCGGGACAGTTCATCGGACAACACGGTGAGAAAGTCGAACTGCTCGACCTGCCAGGCAGTTACAGCCTCGGCGCCCATGCCCCTGACGAGCGGATCACTCGTGACGTGCTTTTGGACTTACGTCAGGACACGCCCAGACCCAGCCGTGTGCTCTGCGTCGTCGACGCATCCCACCTCGAGCGCAACCTCTACTTCATCACTCAGGTCATCGAGCTAGGGCTCCCGACCATCATCGCATTGAACATGATCGACGTCGCCCAGGCACAAGGGACGCCGGTGAACGCGGAGCGACTCGCTGAGGAGCTTGGCGTGACGGTAATCCCTGTACAGGCAACGCGCCGAGAGACGCTTCTCCCGCTCAGGTTAGCCTTGAGTCGTGCTGACATTCCACGCAGCGCCTGGAAGCCTGATTTCCCTTCGGCCTGGACTCGGGCAGCAGATAAGGTTGCAGCATGCTGGCCCGGTCAGTTGCGAGATAATGGCGGGATGCTAGGCGAAGCGCAGGCTCGTATGAAGGCATCGATATTACTTGCAGCCACGGATTCTGATACCGCCTCCGTGGCAGCAGAACTGGGAGCTGGCTCCGCATTGAGCGCGGCCATCGGCCAGCGCGCAGCTCTCGACAGGGAGCTGCCGGAGTGGCGTGAGACTGTTGTGGCACAGCGCTACGACCAGATTGGCAAGCTCTGCCATGCCGCCCAAGGAGGAATGACCGCCATGAGCGATAAGCTCACCCAACGGCTTGATGACCTTCTGACGCACAAGGCATGGGGGTGGCTCATCTTCTTCGGGATGATGGTGCTGATGTTCGTCTCCATTTTCACGATCGCTTCCTATCCGATGGATTGGATCGAGGCTGGATTTGGAATGCTCTCGGGCGCCGTGCAGGGAGCCATGCCCCCCGGTGACCTTCGCGATCTCCTCACCGATGGAGTCATTGCGGGAGTCGGTGGCGTGGTGGTCTTCCTACCGCAGATCCTGATTTTATTCTTTTTCATCGGTCTGCTTGAAGACACCGGGTACATGGCGCGTGCAGCATTCCTCATGGACCGCGTGATGAGCAAGGTCGGCCTCCACGGGAAATCTTTCATTCCCCTTCTAAGCTCCTACGCGTGTGCGATTCCGGGGATCATGTCCGCGCGAACGATCGAGAATCCGAAGGACCGCCTTGTCACTATTCTGGTGGCTCCGCTCATGAGCTGTTCAGCCCGTCTCCCCGTCTACGCCTTGATGATAGCGGCCCTGCTTCCATCCGAGACCGTCTGGCTCAAGGGAGCCATCATGATGGGTCTCTACCTACTCGGTACCGCTGCGGCGCTCTTCTTCGCGTGGCTCTTCAAGAAGACCATCCTGCGTGGTGAAACCCCAATCTTCTTAATGGAGCTCCCACCTTACCGGCTTCCTTCCCTCCGGCAGATCGCGGCGCAGATGGTGCAGCGTGCCGGCCTCTTCCTGAAGCGGGCCGGAACAGTCATCCTTGGTATAGCGATCATCCTGTGGTTCCTCGCTTCCTTCCCGAAGATGAATTCACCCGTGGGAATGCCAGAGCCAACCAAGACAGAGCAACTCCAACACAGTTATGCCGGCCGGATCGGCCATGCACTCGAGCCTGCGATTGCACCACTCGGTATGGATTGGAAGATCGGCATCGGCCTTGTCGCCGCACAGGCCGCCCGCGAGGTGTTCGTCGGAACCATGTCGATCGTCTACAACGTCGAAGGGGTTGAGGGTGAGAAGAATGGCACTCTAGTGGAAACACTCCGAGAGGAGAAACGCACCGATGGAACACCTACATTCACGCCCCTTACATGTCTTTCGATTCTTGTTTTCTTCGTTCTCTCGATGCAGTGCGTCAGCACGCTGGCAGTCGTGCGGCGCGAGACGAATAGCTTCCGCTGGCCTCTCTTTCAGTTCTGCTACATGACCGGCACGGCTTATGCGCTTTCTTTCCTAGTCTACCAAGGTGGCCGGGTACTCGGATTCCATTAACACCCAATGATTTTCCCGCTGCCGTAACGGATGCAAAGCAACGGCCGGGCAAGCAATCGCTGAGGCGCAGAGAAAACAGGGGGATTATTTAAAAGCTGCTATATTTAATCTGTGACACCAGAGCTTCAGACAGGCATCGCCCTCGGCCTTGTTTTAGCCGCTGCTACGTTCTTTATCACCCGCTGGCTCAGGGCGCGTAAGAAACCAGGATGCGGTGGTGGGTGCGGGTGCGCCTCAAAGAAAATTTAGACCGAGGCTTTAGCTGATTTCTTAGCCGGTGCCTTTTTGTCTGCCGATCCGCCCGGATCAGGCATCCTCGTGCCTGTTGGGACTCGGACTTCTCACCCTTCGGCTCGAATGACTAAGCTGCCTTCCCAGGCACCTTTTTCTTTACGGGAGCTTTCTTCGGCTTAGCTGCCTTCTTCGCCTTCTTCTCCACGGCCTCAGCCACGGCGTCCGTCGCGAGGTTGGGCTTGAGTGGTTTGCCGAAGCGACCCCGCTTTACGGTTGATCCTTCCCCTTCGGCTCCCCCGGCTTTCGGAGTCTTCGGTTCCCTAGGTTCAAACTCGAAGCCAACTTTTTTCCCATCCAGTTTGAGGTAGGCGGCGAACTTGCGCCCTTTCTTGGAGACGAATCCAGCGATGAGGTTCGTTCTGCCGGTCTCGGCCAGCTTGACGATTTCCTCTCTTGGGATGGAGCGTTGGAGGATGGTCTTGCCGGTGCGGAACTCACATGACTTCTCCGTGCCGATCGACTGGTCGCACACGTAGCTGGTAACGCCTTCGCGGATAGTGCCCTTTTTGCAGACAGGGCAGGGGGCGATGGCCTCGGAATTGCGGATGGCCGCCTCGGCAGCGGGATCTCCCTCGCGTTCACCAAAAACGAACTTGAGCTTGAACTCCGGATCGAACTCCAGTTCGGCGGAAAACGGTTTCCCAAAGCGGCTGCGGAATCCATCCAAGGGGCCGACGGTTTTTTTCGTGAGGAGCTCAGTGATCTCGGGGCGCTCAAGCGGCCTGCCTGCCAGAGACTTCCAGAGGCTCAGGTCACAGTTTCTGCATTTGAACTGGCGGACATTCTCCTTGAAGGGGCCCTTGCCACATTTGGGGCAAACGACTTCTAGGTCGGGGAAAGCCCCCTCGGCATCGTCGGTGAAGCCTTGGGCCTTCGTAATGATGTCGCGGGTGAAGACGCGGATCTCCTCCATGAACTCAGGTCGCTTGAATTCCCCGGCCTCCATCTGCTTGAGCTTGTGTTCCCACTCACCGGTTAGCTCGGGAGAGGTCAGGACAGCGACGCCCATGTGTTTGAGCAGGTTGACCAATGCCAATCCCTTGCTGGTGGCCGTGAGGTCGCGCCCCTCGCGCAGGACATAGCCGTCGCCTAAGAGTCCTTCGATGATGGCAGCGCGCGTGGCAGGAGTGCCGAGACCACGCAGGCTCATGGCCTCACGGAGCTCCTCATCCTCGACTAGCTTGCCAGCACCTTCCATAGCGCTTAGCAGGGTTGCTTCGTTGTAGCGGGCCGGAGGGCGCGTCTGGGCCTCATGCACCTGAACGGAGTCAGTACGTGAGGTCTCCAGATGACCCTCTGCTCCTGCTACAGGAACCAAGGTCTTGGCATCTTCCTCTCCCTCGGCAACAGCCTGCTTGCCGTAGACAGCCTGCCATCCGGGATCGGTGAGGACTTTCCCCTCGCTCTTGAAGGGCTCACCTTCCACACGGGTGATGCGGGTGGTGACATCAAAGCGGGCGGGAGGATAGAAGACTGCGACGAATCGCTGGGCGACCATCTGGAAGAGCTTGGCCTCGACCTCGTCGAGCCCCGCGGTGGATGCCCCCGTTGGAATGATGGCGTGGTGGTCGGAGACCTTGGCGTTGTTAAAAACTTTGCCCGTCTTGATCACCCAGTTCTGCTCCAAAGCATGTGCCGCATGCTTGCGCAGCTCCTTGTCCTCAAGGGACTTAAAGGCTGCTTTTACCGCAGGAAGGTTATCATCGGGAAGATAACGGGAGTCAGTACGGGGATAGGTGAGCACCTTGTGATGCTCATAGAGGCGCTGGGCCAGCTGGAGGGTGCGCTTGGCGCTGAAGCCAAAGCGGCCGTTGGCCTCGCGCTGGAGGGTAGTCAGATCGTAGAGGAGAGGTGAGGCCTGGCTGGTTGATTTCTTGGTCTCTTCGATAACGCCCGGTTTGCCTTCGCACTTAGTGCGGATCGCTTCCGCAGCGGCGTGATCCCAGAGGCGCTCGGCCTTCTTGTCAGCGGCATCGGCTTCCCCTTCGGATTTCTTAAAACGCTCGTCGAACCAGCGGCCGGGATAGCTTCCGGCAGCCACGGAAAAGACTCCGTGGACCTCAAAGTAGGTCTTCGGTATGAAGGCGCGGATCTTCTCCTCACGCTCGACTAGGATCGCGAGTGTCGGGGTCTGGACGCGTCCTACGGGCGTAAGCTGGAAGCCACCTTGGCCGGAGTTCACAGCAGTGAGTGCGCGGGTACTGTTGATCCCGACAAGCCAGTCGCTCTCTGAGCGGCAGACAGCTGCGGCTGCAAGCGGCTGCATCTCAGCATCGTTACGAAGGTGGGCAAATCCCTCTTGGATGGCCTCCTTGGTCATCGACTGGAGCCAGAGGCGCTTGACTGGCTTTTTGCAACCGGTCAGTTGGATGATGTTGTGGAAGATGAGCTCACCCTCGCGGCCGGCATCGCAGGCATTGATTACCGAGGTGACCTCGGGCTTCTTGAGCAGTCGCTTGACCACGGCCAGGCGATCCGCGGAGCGCGCAATGGGTTGAAGCTCAAACTCTTCGGGAATGATTGGCAGCGAATCCAGTTTCCAAGAGAGGCCTTTGCCCCCGGTCATTTTGTTCGGAAGGCAGAGCTCCACCAAGTGACCCACCGCCGAGGTGATGATATAGTCGTCCACCTCGAAGAACTCGGCCCTTGCTACCTTTCCCCCCAAGGCGCGGGCCAGATCTGCTGCGACGCTGGGCTTCTCGGCGATGACTAGGGTTTTGGACATGGAGGGAAAAGTGAAAAGCGAAATGCTAAAGACGGAAAGGATTAATGGGGAAACTTACGAAAAATCAGATCAATTTGAGGAAACGGTTGCCAGGTTGGGCGCGAACATGACGACCTAGTTCAAGGGCGAGCAACCTAGAAGAGACTGTTGCCGCTGGCAAACCGGATTTCGCAATGATCGTGTCGACAGGGGTCGGATCTTCCCCGATTGCCTCGTAGACCAGGAGCTCTTCGTGGGTCAATTCGACCTTCGGGCGGCTACGGGAGAGCTCAGGCGGTGTTGCAAAGATCATCGGGAGATCGGCTAGAATATCATCCCCATCAATCACAAGCTTGGCTCCCTGTTGGATGAGGCGATTCGATCCGAGCGTCCCGGGATGGTCGATCCGGCCCGGCACCGCATAGAGGGAGCGTCCTTGATCTCCAGCCTCCCGGGCACTGATCAGGGCGCCGCTATTCAATCCCGCCTCCACCACGAGCAGGCCGAAGGAGCAGCCGCTGATGATCCGGTTCCGCTTAGGAAAGGTCTGCTTGGTCGGGGTGACCCCCATGGGGAATTCACTGATCACGGCCCCGTGGTTCTCAACGATTTTCTGGGCCAAGGGAATGTTTTCCTCAGGATAGATATGGGCCAGACCGCTCCCAAGAACAGCGACCGTTCTTCCGTTAGCAGCTAGAGCTGCCTGATGGGCGGCCGTGTCGATGCCTCGTGCCAGACCGCTGTAGACTGTGAGTCCGGAGTAGGCGAGTTGGTAGCCCAGCTTCTTGGCCGCCTCCAGAGCGTAGTGGCTTGCCTTCCGCGTGCCGACGATGCCGATGCCATTCCGTTGGTCGCGTTCCTCGAGCTTGCCAAGGATGTAGAGGACGATTGGGGGATCATGGATCTCCTTGAGGAGTTCGGGATACTCGGAGTCGGCTTGCGTCAGGACTCGGGCCCCGGCTTTATCAACCAAAGCCAGCTCGGCAGCCAGGTCGGCATGCTCGTTCCATGAGGTGATGACCGAGGAAACTTCCGTCCCGATCCCTTCCACTGTTCTGAGATCGCAGCCAGAGGCCGCAAGAATTGCGGAGGGTGATCCGAACCGCTCGGTCAGTCGACGCACTCGGACGGGCCCCACCTGGGGAAGCATGTTCAGAATGATTGCGGCCTCGGTGTCTGTCATGGAGGGAAGGGATTTAGGCTAAAGGCAGAAGACTTTTAGTTGTGAAAATAAGAAGCCGAGAAAGCCGACCATCGTCTCGATAGCTGAAAATTCAAGGCTTGAAACCGCAGTGCAAAGTTCCGAACTAACAGTCTTTAGTCTTCAGCCTAAATGCCTCTCTCGTAGCCTTACTCCTTGAGCTCCTTCAGGACGGTCGTGAGGTAGACCGGTTCGGGGTGGGTCTTGCGGTATTTCGTGATCTCGCTGCGGTTCAGCACTCGGAAGCCGTAGCGTTCGAATACCCTGGCTCCGCGCCGTGCTTCAAAGGTCACCACCTGACCATAGACCTGACGCACGTTCTTGCTGCGCAGATGATCCAGATAACTGTTCATGAGCTTGGTGCTATGGGCAAGGCCCTGAGCCTCGGGCAGAATATTGAAGTGGAAATGGGCGCTACGGCGGGGAGCCTGCGGGACTTCCTTCCACGAGGTGCGGAGAATCCAGCCGATGAAATCACGCGTGGCCTTGTTGTAGAATGGGTACTTGGCCATCCCGCGGGTGAAGAGATGGATGTTGTTGAAGAAATTAAAGAGCTGCTGGCGCAAGGGGCGGTAGGAGCCGAGCAAATAGCCCTTCACAATGCCCTCCCGCTCCAGAACGAAGGAAGACTCCGGTTCGATGTCCGTGTAGTAGCGGGTTAGGTAGTCGGCAAAAATCTCCCGGTCCTCGAAGACGGGATCAATCGCCTTGCCTAGAAATCCGGTCTCGCAGCAGAGATGTCGGACGGCCTTGCGATCGCGAGACTCATAGCGGCGGATCTGGACGCTGGCCTGGGTAGTTGTCCGAGCCGAGGAAACATGTGCGGATGAAATCACTCTATGGGTTGTACGAGGCGATCACCTCTCGGTAAATCGCAAAGAGACGGCCGAAAACCTCCTTCCAGCAGTAATGGCCTTTCACGAAGGCGGAGGCACGCAGGCCCGAGGCCGCGAGATCCTGATCCGCGACTGTGCGGATCGCTCCTGCGAGGGTCTCCGGATTGTTATCCACGGACCAGTTGTGTAGGCCGCTGAAGTTAATCGCATCCATGTAGCTGCCGCGGATTCCGACGACGGGGGTTCCGCAGGCCTGACTCTCGAGCGTCACCAGTCCGAAGGTCTCCTTGACCCCAGGGTGAACAAAGAGATCGGCGGCACGATAGATATCAGCCAACTCCTTCGCCCCATTGCAGTACCGAATCCAGCTCACAGCGTGTGTCTCTTCCTCAAGACGATGAAGCACACCGCGAAGCATGCCATCACCGACTACGGCCAGATGGAAGCGTCCGGGATCGCTCTTGTGCAGGAGCTCGAACGCCTCGAAGAGCTTGCGAACATTCTTGTCGGCATTGAGCCTGCCTACATAGAGCAGGACTTGTTTGTCAGCTGGCCAGCCAAGCGCCTTGCGGGCAGCAAGACCACGCTCTTTGTCGGGGAAGAAGATGCCCGTATCGACACCAAGTTCGAGCGTTTCGACATTCTCCATTCCCCACGTACGCAGGAGCTCGGAGAGACCGGCACTTGGGACAAGAGTCCGCTCGAAGCTGTTGTAGAGCGTGACGGCGTACTTTTTCCCGATTTCCTCAGCCATCATTACGGAAATGGAGCCGAAGTATTTGGCCACCGAGCGGAGCACCGCATCCGGGAAGTGCGAATGGTAGAAGCCGACCGTGGGAATGCCGAGCGCGCGTCCCGAGGCGAGCGCCTTCCATGCTATCTGGTAGGGGTCGCCCGATTCGATCAGGTCCGGCTTTTCGCGCTCCAAGGCCTCTTCTACAAGGTTGAGATTTATGAGAGCGCGATAGCGTGCTGTTCGTGAAATCAGCGGCGATTCGATGGTATAAATGGTCTGGAGGCCCACGATGCGACGCTCAGTCTTCTCGCCGGGAATGATCAGTACATGGCGATCACCGGCCGCTTCTAAGTGCGCTGCCTTTTCCGCAACATAACGCCTCACCCCTCCCGAGAACGGGGAGTAGAATTGGGTGAGATCGCAAATTACCACAGAAGAAAGGGGGAGGGCAGGAAGAGCCCAGGATCTTGATTAAAGTCCAGCAAGCCAGCGTTCCGCATCGATCGCAGCGGCACAGCCCATCCCTGCGGCTGTGATTGCCTGGCGGTAGACGGAGTCTGCGCAGTCCCCGGCGGCGAAGACCCCAGGAATGTTCGTGCGGCTTCCATCGGCAAGGGTGATGTACCCAGCCTCATCCATGGCGAGCTGTCCTTGGAAGATCTGAGTGTTCGGTGTGTGGCCGACCGCCACAAAGACCCCTGCACAATTCAGCGTGCTGACTTCATCGGTCACGATGTTCTTCAGGCGCACTCCGGTAACGCGGTTTTGAGTGACATCAAGCACCTCTTCGACGACAGAGTTCCAAACGGGTGTGATCTTGGGGTTGGCGAGTGTCCGCTCGGCCATGATTTTGGAGGCGCGGAGGGCATCGCGGCGGTGGATCAGATAGACCTGTGAGGCAAACCGGGTGAGATAGCTGGCCTCTTCGCAAGCAGAGTCCCCCCCTCCCACCACAACAAGCGGCTGGTTGCGGAAAATCGGAAGAGCCCCATCGCAAGTGGCGCAGTAGGTGACCCCCTTGTTCTCGAGTTCGTGCTCACCGGGAACGCCGAGGTGGCGATGACCCGCTCCTACGGCGACGATCACACTGCGAGTCTCGATTACCTTTCCATCGACCGTGAGTTTCAGGGGGCTAGAGGAGAAGTCAACTGACTCCACGCGACTTAAATACTGGATTCGTGTTCCGAAGCGCGTGGCCTGCTCCTGCATCTCCATCATCAGCGCCGTTCCCTCGATGCCGTTCTGGAAGCCGGGGAAATTCTCGACACTCGAGGTGGTGGTGAGCAGGCCGCCCGGTTGCTGGCCCGTGATCAGAAGAGGGCTGAGATTAGCACGCGCAGTGTAGATCGCTGCGGTCCATCCGGCGCAACCGGATCCGATAATGACGACTTGTTCCATCTGAGGATGCTAAAACCTGAAACCTGAAAATGGGAATGTTTTGTTAAACTTCCGGCGCAAAAGGTACCGGCCAGCCTTTGGGAAGGCGGAGAGGCTTCCCCTCGGGCATCTTAACGAAGGCTAGGGCCTGCTGGCACGTGATCAGCAGAGCACCATCGCGTGGGCGCTTGATCTCGAAATGGCACCAGAAGCGGGCAGGGGTGGCCTCACCCAGGTGTCCGTGAACCTCCAATTCATCACCTAGGATTGCAGGCCTCTTGTAGTCGATCTCGGTGCGTACCACCACGGGATAGACCGAGGTTCGGGCCATCCGTTCCCAGTCCATGCCCAGCTTGACGGCGAGCAGCGTGCGGGCCGTCTCGATGAAGCGGAGGTAAGCGATGTTGTGGACGACACCACCGGCATCCGTGTCGAAGAACATCACCTGAACGGGCGTGATAATTGTGGTTTCGGTGATAGGATCTTGGGAATTGGTCATGGGGCTAAAAAGGTCTCTTCTAGGTAGCCCTCCTTGAGATAGAGCTGCCGGTCACCGAGTGCGGCGAGCGCAGGATCGTGGGTGACGGCCACGAAGGTGCGTCCATCCTGCCTTGCCAATCCGAGAAGCAGTTCGATGATCCCGGCTCCGGTCACCGCATCGAGATTCCCTGTGGGTTCATCGGCAAAGAGAATGCTGGGATCATTCACCAGGGCTCGGGCGATGGCCACACGCTGCTGCTCGCCGCCGCTAAGCTGTGAGGGGAGATGGTCGAGGCGTCCCGAAAGCCCCACCCGGTCGAGCAGGTCGCGGGCGTGAGCGTCGTTTTTTCTGCCGCCCAGCATCGAGGGAAGCAGGACATTCTCGAGAGCCGTCAATTCCGGCAGGAGGAAATAGGATTGGAAGACAAATCCCATGCGGCGGTTCCGCAAGAGCGCTTCACGATCCCCCTTGAGCATAAAGAGCTGCTCGCCTTCGAACTCGACACTTCCTTCCCTAGGATGCTCCAGACCAGCAAGGATATAGAGGAGTGTCGATTTGCCTGCGCCGGATGCGCCGCGGAGGAAGACCACTTCTCCCTGATTCACATCAAGATCGACTCTCTTGAGAACCTGGAGCTTGGCCTCTCCCAAATCATAGGTTTGGCAAAGCCCGCGTGCGCGAAGGTGAATCATAGAGGAAGCAGTAGTCATGAGATCAATCTCCGAAGACAATCGCGCGGGAGCCGTGTACCACGACGCGGTCATCGACATGGAGGCGCACACCACGCGCTAGGGCGAGCCGTTCGCAGTCGCGTCCGAGACGCCGCATATCCGAGGGAGAGTGGAAGTGGTTGATCGGTATCATCTCCTGATGGATGATCGGGCCGGCATCCAGCTCCTCGGTGGCGTAGTGACAGGTGGCCCCGATCAGCTTCACGCCCCGATCATAGGCACGCCGGTAGGGATCGGCACCGGCAAAGGCTGGAAGCAGGGAGTGATGGATATTAATCACGCGGTTGTGATGCTCCTCGCAGAACCATCCGGGCAGAATCTGCATATAGCGGCAGAGAACGGTCAGCTCTCCCGAAACATCGCGGATGGCATCGCTCATCTGTCGGAAGGAGGCATCCTTCCCTGCCTCATCCATGGGAATCGGAACATGGAGGAACGGTAGCCCTTCTTTCTCCACAGTGGAGCGTAAAGAGTCATGGTTCGAGATCACAAGCGGCACCTCGATGTTCATCTCCCTGGAGCGCCAGCGCCAGATCAGGTCAGCTAGACAGTGATCCTCTTTGCTGACAAGCAGCACAGTCCTCAACGGCTTGGAGCTGTCGCGGATCGACCATGTTGCACTGATGCCGATGGCAATAGGGGCGAAGGCTGAGCGCACCGATTCCAGGGTGATCCCCCCCCTCACCGTGAAGGCAAAGCGGGCTAGGAACCATTTATTGATAGAGTCGGTGTACTGGTTCACCTCGACGAAGTTCCCCCGGTGATTGGCAACAAAACCGGTGATCTTGGCCAGGAGCCCCACTTGATCAGGGCAATCCAGCGTCATCAGCAGCGTGGTTGGAGAAGGCATGGGGAGAAAAATATGAAGGATGAGTGATGAATTATGAAGGGTTTTCGGAAGCCCTTGACTCTCGACCTGCGCCCCGAGAAACAAAAGTTTCCGCTTTCCGCTTTCGGGTTTTCAGTTTTTTCTCTCCCCATGTCCAACATCCACATTGCGCGTAACCATCAGTCCTTAGGCTCGTTCAGCGAGGCGGCGGTTCGGGAGGGGATTCATTCCGGACGCTTCTCGGCAGGCGATCTTGCTTGGCGCGAAGGAATGGCTGAGTGGAAGCCTCTCGGCGAAATGGCCCCTCAATGGGGGATGGAGCTGCCGCCTCCAGCACTTACTGCTGTAAGTATCAACGAGACACCCTTAGCCGCACTAACAGCTGAGGGAAACGGCCCAGCCTGGGAAGAGCGTGAGAGGATCGGTTTTTTTGCTGCCCTCTCTCAGACGATCGGCGACGTGCTTTTACGCCCGACCAAAACCTTCGCTTCCATGAAGCAGACCGGAGGATTGGCCAATCCCCTGCTCTACTTTGTGCTGCTGAGCAGTCTCATGTTCGCCGTCTCCGCCTTCTACCAGATCGTGATGACAACCATGAATCCCGCCCTGTTCGCGCCGAAAATTCCCCATGCAGCATCCTTCCCCTCGGGATCCTCCTTCTCTGTGGCGCTGATCGGATCGGTCCTGCTCTCCCCGGCGCTCTATGTCTTGAGCGCCTTTATTTCCTCGGGCATCACGCATCTCTGCCTGAAGTTGCTGGGCGGGGCCAACCGCCCGTTCGAGACCACCTTTCGAGTCATCTGCTATGCGCAGGCCAGCGCGGCGGTGCTGAATGTCATTCCACTCTGCGGTAGCCTGATCGGCGTGATTTGGGGTGCCTACGCCATTATCATCGGGCTCAAGGAAGCCCAGTCGACGGAGGGTTGGAGGGCGACACTTGCCATCACCCTCCCAGGATTGCTCTGTTGCGGACTCCTTCTCTTGCTGGGTACTGCAGCGGGACTCGGCATCGCCGAGTTAAGCCATCAAACGGGCGGTGGCCTGCCGGCGCTGCCCAAGCTTCCCTAATTTATAAGCCCTTGCTGGTTCCTCGATTCTTCTGGCGACCGCTCTTTCCGGGAGAGCATGATCCAGAGCTGACTTGGGGACTGGTTGTCGCTCTTGGCGGCATTCTGGCTCTCGGCTGGCTCCTCTCAGGATTACCGACACCCCTCTGTCCGCTCCATAAACTGACAGGTCTCCCCTGCCCCACCTGCGGCATGACACGGGGGCTGAGCTGCCTGCTTCACGGCAATCTCAAGGCAGCCCTATTTTTTAATCCACTCCTAATGGCCGTTCTTATAGGAATGGCTTTCTATCTCCTTTACTGTGTGGTGGTTGTCTCTGCGAGGCTGCCGCGTCTGAGATGGGAACCGCTCTCTAAAACAATCGCACTTACTGTACGCATCGGCGTGGTGGCGCTCATCGCAGGGAACTGGATCTACCTGATCATCAGGGAATGGTAGGGGCATGGTAAGGGAATGGTCTTGGAACTGTCCTTTGGTAAGAACGAGCTTTTGATGGGAGGCTCTTTTCCTCGTCATCTGTCACGTTCACCGTTATCTGTCAGACGACTCCTCAAAACATCACCCTTCATCTGAAGGCCGTTTATGAGGAAGGTGAACTCCTAGCAGAGGCAACTTGTAAGGAATACTTACAAGTTCGCCAAGCAGGGCTCAGAGAGGTTTCTAGAGAATTTTCTATTTAATATGACGCATAGTTGGCGTGATTAAAGAGGTTGATCCATTCGTTGCGGGAGAAGCAATCGAGGGCAATAGAGGTGTTTTGCAGTACTGCGTGGAGGACGTTAGGGAAGCGCTGATGAAATCGCATAAAAGCCGGTGCGTGAAGCCGTAGCGGATGCGAAGCAAATGCCGGACAAGCAAAAGTTCTTCTGCGGCCTTCATGGGATTAAATCAGCGCTCCCACAGGAGTTTTTTTAGCACTTCAATGCTTCTGGTATCTCGCTATTATAGAGACTCCATGGGACAAGCTGGTCTTTTCATCACATTTGAGGGGTCGGAAGGGTGCGGAAAATCTACGCAGATTCGCCACCTTTCTCAATTTCTGCGTTCCTTGGAACGCGAAGTGGTCATGCTGAGGGAGCCGGGGGCCACTCCGATCGGGGAGTCGATCCGAAATCTGCTCCAGTATGACGCCTCGGCGTCAGCAATGACTCCCGAGGCTGAGTTGTTTCTCTTTGCCGCCAGCCGGGCCCAGTTGGTGAGGGAAGTCATCAGGCCTGCACTTGCCCGGGGAGCCGTAGTTCTCTGCGATCGGTTCCTTGATTCCACGACGGTGTATCAAGGGGTGGCGAGGGCTTTAGATTCAGGTGAGGTCTCGAGGATCAATGACGTTGCGGTGGGTGGGACTCTTCCCGATCTGACGCTGTTGCTGGATCTGGATGCCGCCGAGGGGCGGCGTCGAGCGGCTACTAGAGCTGCTACTACCACAGGGCCTACCGACCGCATGGAGCAGGAGCAGGAGTCCTTTTACGAGGCGGTGCGTGAGGGGTATCTCAAGCTGGCCGCGGAACAGTCAGGGCGCTTTGTCGTGGTTGATGCCTCCTTGGATGAGGAGGGAGTGGAGTCGGCTATCAGGAAGGTTCTGCGCGAGAGATTTCAGATTGGAGGAGAGGAGGAATCGCATGGCATTCACTAGGGAAGAAGCATTCCATCTTTTGGAGAAAGCCCTTGCCGAGGGACGCCTCGGTCATGCTTATCTGATCTCGGGATCGCCCGGATCGGGAGTTCAGGATTTTGCCGATGAGCTGGCCGCTCTTTTTCTGGGTTCAGGCGAGATCACCTTGGAGAAGGATCCTGACTTCCATGCGATCGAACCGGAATCCAAGTCCCGCAAACTCCTCACCGAGCAGGTGAGGGGGCTTGAGCATGCGATCCATCGCAAACCGGAGAAAGGCTCCCGGAAGGTGGCCGTGGTACGGTATGCAGACCGCCTGATGCCTCAAGCAGCGAATGCTTTTCTGAAGACGCTGGAGGAACCGCCGGACGGGTCGCTGCTCATCCTGACAACAGAGCTTCCGGAGGCGCTGCTGGAGACCATCCGTTCCCGTTGTATTGCCGTCGTTCTGCATTCATCCATTCCTCGTCCGGTGGGATCAAGGGAGGAACGTCTTGCGAGGAGACTGACGGAGTTCTTCGGGCCGGGATCGAAAACGGATGCCACGGCTGCCTTCGGCCTCACGAGGGTGTTTCGCGATCTCATCGAGGAGGTGAGGGAGGAAGCTGCGGAGAGAACCAAGGAGGAGTTGGCGGCGGAGAAGGCGCACTTTGGAAAGACGACCGAGGGAGACTGGGAGAATCGCGAGGAGGTGCTCAAGGCCAGCTCCGAGGCCGAGGTGCTACAGGAGCGCTCGCTCCTGCTCGGAGTAGTGGCCGATTATTTCGGCAATATGCTTCGTAAGATGCATGCTGATGTGCAGGAAGGCTCTGTGGCCCTTGATGAATCCCGCAGGATGATCCGCTGCCTTGATGCTGTGGAAAAACTCCGAAGCACTCTGGAGCGTGGTATCCAGGAGGGGCTCGCCCTGGAAGCGGGATTTCTGGAATTAATGATGAATTCTAAGGCAGAATAGGAGCGTCAACTATCTCATGAAAAATCGTCCCGTCGTCTTGAAGTTCGGTACCGGCATCCTTGCTCGCGAGGGAGGATGCTCCTTGGATCCAGGTCAGTTCCGCAGGCTTTGCGGGGAGATCGCCCGACTTGTGGAGCAGGGAATCCCCGTCATCGTGGTCTCCAGTGCCGCTGTGGCGGCGGGAGTCGATGCCCTTGGGTTAGCAAAGCGCCCCTCGGATCTGGCCGGAAAGCAGGCCTGCGCTGCGGTTGGGCAACCAGTCCTGATGACGGCCTATGCACGCTATCTCGGAGTGCATGGACTGCGCCCGGCTCAACTTTTGCTTACGCATGACGATATCTTTGATGTGGGTCGCAGGCGGAATGCCAATGTCACGCTGACCAAGTTATTGCAGTCTCCGGGAGTGGTTCCGATCATCAACGAGAATGACTCGGTGGCGGTGGAGGAGCTTCGCTTCGGCGATAATGATCGTCTCTCCTCGGAAGTTGCTCAGCTAGTGAAGGCGCGTCTTCTCATCCTGCTAACCAGTACGGATGGTCTGATGGCCAGATCGACTTCTGTTTCAAAAGCTTCCTCTAAGACCTCCTCTAAGGCTTCCTTAAAAACATCCTCCACGCTTCAGCGTATCCCCGTGGTGACGGAGATTGCCGACGCCTTCCGCCATGTGACGCCCGATAAGGGGGAGCACTCGACAGGTGGGATGCAGGCGAAGCTCCAGGCCGTGCAATCCGCCGTTGACGCAGGAATCGAGACGGTGATCGCCCATGGTCGCAAGAGGGAACAGATTGGCGGTGCCATCGGGGGGGGAGACGTGGGAACGCGCTTTCCTGCTGGCAAGGCAAGAAAACAAACCAAGTCATGACGCAGGCTATGCTTACCCCGATCCGGATCCATGCGATCGCAAGGAATACTTTCACCGAACTCGTCCGCCAGAAGGTTTTCTACTTCCTGCTGATCTTTGGCCTGGTCGTGATCGGAAACTCGGCCTTCCTGGCCAAGTTCTCGTTCCAGGAGGAGTTCCAGATGCTCAAGGATGTTTCGCTCGGTGCCATGTCGGTTTTCCTGAGCCTGCTTGCCATCCTGGCAACGGCCACCTTGCTGCCTCGGGATCTGGAAGATCGCACGATCTTCACCATCCTCTCCAAGCCGGTTCCACGGTATGAGTACCTCCTGGGCAAGCTGCTAGGGGTTGTCACTCTCCTGACGGTATCGACTCTTGTCATGGGACTGCTCTTTCTGAGTGTCCTCTTCCTTCGGGAGAACATGGCTCTTGGAGAGACTCGGTTATCTCTTGCGGGATCGCCTCAGGAACTTGCCGCCGCCTTAGCCGAAATCAAAAAAGCCGCCTTCAGTTGGGACCTCATTCCAGCCATGGCGATCCTGCTGGCGAAGGGCATCCTGCTCGCTTCCCTGACCTTGTTCGTTTCGACCTTTGCCACCTCGGGAATCTTTGCGGTCCTTATTTCGGCTTCGGCTTATTTCATCGGGCATCTTCAGGTAACAGCTCGGGAATACTGGATGAGCGGTATCGGAATTCATTGGTGGACCCGGATCTTCACGGCCTTTGTGGCGCTCCTCTTTCCCGACCTTCAGGCCTTCAACCTTAGCGATGATATCGTGGCGGGAACGGCTCTGCCAATGGGCCTCTTCTGGCAAACGATCGCACTCGGAGCGGTTTATACCTCGGTTTATTATGCCGTCGCCTGCTTTGTCTTCGAGAGCAGGGAGCTTTAAGAAGCACTGGGATTTCACTCGATGTCAGGCCTGTCCTTATTACGCCGGAATCTTATCGCTATCCTGATGGTGGCGATTGCGGGTGCTCTTCTTCTGCCGTGGCAGGCCAAGCTTCAACGTGAGTCCCAAGCCGCCCACTTCAGGACGATACCACTGAATCTGACTCTCCGGGAACAGATCGGTCAGTCGGGCTTCCTGGCGGCACTCAGCGGATTCCGGGCGCCGTTAGCCGCCCTTCTCTGGATCGATGCCCATTCCGCCTGGGAAAAGACCGAGTGGGGGCGTATGGCGGGGCTCTTTAATACGGTCACAACGCTCCAACCCCACTCGCTTCTCTACTGGGATATTGCCGCCTGGCATATGGCCTGGAATGCCAGCGTTGCCGCCCTTCAGGATGCTAAGCAGAAGAGCGAAGTGCTGAGGGAGAGGGCGCGTCGCCAATACATCGATCTCGGTCGCGATTTCCTGGAGCGTGGCATCCGCAACAATCCCGATAACTATCTCCTCTACGAGCGCCTCGGAATCTTGCTGCGGGACAAGCTGGAGGACCACAATGCTGCCGCCGATGCCTTTACCAAGGCGGCCTCCTTTCCCGATGCACCTATCTACATCGGCCGTTTTGCAGCTTATGAGATGGAAAAAGTTCCCGGCAGGGAACGTGAAGCCTACGACAGACTCCTGACCCTTTATCGCCAGGGGAAAAAACAATGGATGCCCTCCCTCTTTGCCAAGATCCATGAGTTGGAGAAAAAGCTGAACATTCCCATGGATCAGCGCATCCCCGCTGAGGGCGCAACCGGTTCGACACCTTCCCGCTGAATGCGCTGCGCAATCCTGGGAGATATCCATGCCAATCTGCAGGCTCTGGAGGCTGTCCTTGCCGATGCGCGGGAGCATGGGTGCAGCGAGTTTCATTGCCTTGGGGATGTGGTCGGTTACAACGCGAATCCGAGGGAGTGTCTTGAGATCGTACGAAATCTCCCCGGGGCCTGCGTCCTCGGAAATCATGACAAGGCAGCTGGTGAAGAGGGCTCTCTTGAGGGGTTCAGTTCCAATGCTGCGCTCTCCCTGGAGTGGACAAGAACGATCTTGGATGCCGATCAGAAGGCATGGCTTGGATCCCTTCGGCCTCAACGGCAGATCAGAAAATCGACGCTTGTCCATGCGACACTCGATTCGCCGGAATCTTGGGGATATATCCGTGCCGTGCCTGAGGCTGATCTCAGTATGGCTTGTCAACGCACCCCTCTCTGCTTTACGGGACATACCCATGTTCCCAAGGTCTTCGGACAGGGGGTCGGTGAAATGTTATTCTTCGAGAATGCTGATGGTGTCGAGCTTCCCAAGTCACCCAAGTTGCTGATCAATGCAGGATCGGTGGGTCAACCTCGTGATCATGACTGGAGGGCTGCCTACATGATCCATGACGAGGAGGTGGGCGGCCTCTGGCTCCGCCGCGTGGAGTATGATGTCGAGTCGGCAAGCAGGGCTGTCCTGGATGCAGGACTTCCAGCCAAGCTGGCGGAGAGGCTCCGTACAGGAGCATAAATCGGATCATGAAGGAAATCACGAAAGCCCCAGGACGCATCCTGCTGGTGAAGCCGAGTTCTCTCGGCGATGTGATCCATGCCCTTCCGGTTGTCTCGGCTATCCATCGCCACTGGCCTGAAGCCGAGTTGCGCTGGCTCATTCATCCGGCATGGCGCTCGCTTGTGGAGTCTCATCCGGGGGTCTCAGGAACACTGCTTTTCCCACGGGATAAATTCCGAGGGCCGGGGGGATGGCTCCGTTCGTTGGCCTGGCTGAGGACCTTGTCCGATTGGAAGCCTGATCTGGCGATCGATCTTCAAGGATTGCTGCGGAGCGCCCTGTTTGCACGATTTTCCGGAGCCCCGCGCATCATAGGACTTTCCGATGCGCGCGAGGGAGCGCGTCTAATGCATGGGGAGAGGGCGATAGTCTCCGGCACTGATCATGCCGTGAACCGGTATCTCTCGGTGCTCGATCGAATGGGCATTCCGCGTCCAGATCGTCCCGAGTTCGAGCTGCCCGAGGGAGGACTTCCAGAAGGGTTTTCCATCCGGCAACCGTATGTGGTGATCCATCCTTATTCCCGTGGTCAGGGAAAGAGTCTCACGGCTCAGATGATCCAGGCCTTTTCCGAAGGGGCTTCTCCTCTCCGTGTCGTCATCGTCGGAAGGGGAGATGCTGAAGCCGTGCAGGTGGAGTGGCCGGGTAATGTCGAAGACTGGAGCAATCGCACCGAGCTTCTGGAACTCACCGCCATCCTTCGAGGAGCCTCTTTTATCGTCAGTTCCGATAGTGGACCGATGCATCTTGCATCAGCCATCCATCCTGAAAGAACACTCGCGATCCATCTCTGGAGCGACCCCCTGAAAGTGGGGCCTTGCTTTCCCGACTCACTGGTCTGGAAAAACGGCCGTGTCAGCCGGGTTGCGGTGCTCGATGATTCCTGGCGTGCCGAGGGGCGTGCCCCCACCGCTAGCGAGATGGAGGTACTTGGCCGCTTGGCAGCGGCTAAAATTCTGAAGGCAGAAGGATGAATGATGAAAAAATACGCAGTGAGTTTCGTTTGAAATCGTCATCGGGTTATTCTTCATCCTTCATCGCCCATCCTACATAATTTCCACACCATGGGTTTTTCCACACAGATCGATTCGGCCTTGGCGACACCCTCTGCGGAGCTGAGGGCCTTTCGTCGTTTGCTTGAACCATGCGATGATCGGGGACTGGAGGCACTAGCCCTTCGCTCTGCATCCGTGACGCGTCGCCATTTTGGCAAAACGATGAGGATGTTCGCCCCCCTCTATCTCTCCAATGAGTGCATCAACTCCTGCGCGTACTGCGGATTTTCCCGAGACAATGCGATCCTCCGTGTGACGCTCGAGATCGAGCAGGTTGCCTCCGAGGCGCGTCATCTTGCCGCCGAGGGATTCCGTAATGTCCTGCTTGTCGCCGGTGAGCACCCGAAATTTGTCTCAGGAGGCTATCTCCAAAAATGCCTTGAACGCCTCTCCGGAGAGGTGCCGAGTCTTTCACTCGAAGTGGCCCCGATGGAGACCGAGGAGTACCTTCCCCTAGTGGCGGCTGGAGCAGAAGGTCTCGTTGTCTATCAGGAGACCTATGACCGCTCAGTTTATCCCGAGCTCCACACTGCAGGTCCCAAGAAAGATTACAATTGGCGTCTTGATGCTCCCGAGCGCGCCCATGCTGCGGGATTCCGCAGGCTCGGCATCGGGGTGCTCTTCGGCCTCTCGGAATGGCGTGGGGAGGCGACGGCCCTGGCTGCCCATCTCCTTTACCTTCAACGTGTCTGCTGGACTTCCCAGATCACGGTGAGTCTTCCCCGGCTTCGTCCCGCCGCCGGCTCCTTCGAGCCCAGATTTTCTTTCGACGACCGCGACCTCACCCAGCTGATCTGCGCCCTCCGAGTGAGCTTCCCGCAGGTCGGCATTATCCTAAGCACGCGTGAAACTGCCCCCTTGCGCGATGCCTTGGCCCCTCTCGGCATCACGATGATGAGCGCTGGAAGCCATACCGAACCGGGCGGCTATACCGGACAGGGAGCTGATCAACTCCATCAAACGGTAAAGGGGAAAAGGATCGAGGCAACCTGTGGAAGCACCTCGGCCACCGAGCAGTTCTCAATCAGCGATGAGCGTACTCCTGCAGAGGTCGCCTCCATGCTTGAAGCCCGTGGTCTGGAGCCCGTCTGGAAAGACTGGGACGCTGCGATATTGAGAAAGGATCAAGTCAGAAGTATGAATGATGAAAGTAGGAAGCCTTTGGCTGTGGCCTCAATTTCATAATTCATCCCTCAACCTTTATCATTCAAGCTGATGCCTCTTCTGACGATTAACGGTAAATCCAGCGAGGTGACGTCCACGTCATTGGAGGATCTGTTTCACGAGCTTTCCCTGCCGTTGCCCTTGATGCTCGTGGAGTATAATGGCAAGGCACTTCATCGGTCGGAGTGGTCATCTGTCACATTGGTCGAGGGTGATCGCCTGGAACTCATGAAGGTTGCAGCGGGAGGATGAACTCAAAGGAAAAAGGAGGAGTGAAGAATGAACGATGAAGAGCTGAGCATTCCGACTTATTTCTACATTTCATCATTCATCTTTTGATTACCATGCCTTTAAGTCCCGAGCTGCTTGCTCCTGCGGGAGGATGGGACTGTCTGAAAGCGGCCGTCGCGAACGGGGCTGATGCCGTCTTTTTCGGATTGCCAAGGTTCAATGCACGCCTGCGTGCCGATAACTTCACCGAGGAGGAACTCCCCGAAGTCATCGCCTTCTGTCACCGCCATGGGGTGAAGGCCTATGTGACGTTGAATACCTTGGTGTTCACCTCGGAGTTGGAGGATGCGGCTGATTACCTGCGATTGCTGAACCGCTGCGGGGTCGATGCCCTGATCGTTCAGGATATCGGCCTAGTGAGGCTGGCGGCTGCCTTGGTGCCGGAGCTTCCGATTCATGCCTCGACCCAGATGACGCTGACCTCTCCCCAGGGTGTCGAAATCGCCAGGGAGTTGGGAATCACGCGTTCGGTGCTGGCCCGCGAGCTTTCCCTGCGTGAACTGAAGCGATTCGACACTTCCAGGATGCCGCTTGAGGTCTTTGTTCACGGTGCCCTCTGTGTGGCCTACTCCGGCCAATGTCTGACCAGTGAGTCCCTGGGACAGCGGAGTGCAAACCGTGGGGAGTGTGCCCAAGCGTGCCGCATGCCGTATGAGCTGGTGGTCGATGGGGCCATTCGTGATCTCGGAGACCGCCGCTATCTGCTCTCACCTCAGGATTTGGCGGCGGTGAACGATCTTCCCGAACTGATCGCCTCGGGCGTCACCAGTTTCAAGATCGAGGGACGCCTCAAGTCCCCTGAATATGTGGCGGCGGTTTGCCAAGTCTACCGGAAGGCCATCGATGCTTCCTTGGCTGGTCTTGCCCGTGAGGCAAGTCCTGAGGATCGTTACCAGCTGGAGATGGCCTTTTCACGAGGACTCTACTCCGGGTGGATGCATGGGGTGAATCATCAGGAGTTGGTGCATGCCCGCTTCGGCAAGAAGAGAGGAGCCTTTGTCGCGACGATTGCCTCGCTCGGCTCGGACTTCGTGGCCTTTGAGGCCCTTGTCCCGCTTAAACCTGGAGACGGGATCGTCTTTGATGCAGGAACTGATACCGATCAGGAACAGGGGGGGCGAATCTATGAAATCCGGGAGGGCCGCTACTATTTCCGTCACGGACATCTCAACATGAAGTGTCTGAAGGTTGGTGATCGGATCTGGAAAACCAATGATCCCGATCTCGACAAGCGACTCCGTCAATCCTACACAAGCCGTATCGCTCCGCGGCATCGAACCCCGTTTGATGTTATCCTTTCAGGCCGTGCCGAGATGCCTCTTGTGATGCAGTCCGGAGATGTCTCCGTGGAGTCGATCCTGCCACTCGAGGCTGCGAGGAATGCACCTCTCACGGAGGAAAAACTTCGCGTGCAGCTTGAAAAAACGGCCGACTCAGGCCTCGAACTTCGCAAGATCATCATCAATATCGAGGGGGAGGTGATTCTTCCGATCGGTGAGATCAACAGAATGAGGCGTCAATTGCTGGAGCGGTTGCTGATCGCATCCAACCACCCACGGATTGAGATTCCCGGTCATTGGAGCGATCTTCTTCAGAATGTGAGGCCTGCGACAAAGGTGGCTATACCGACCGCTGAGCCACTCTCACTCAATGTGCTCTGCCGTAGCATGGAACAGCTGGAAGCCGCGCTCGACGCGGGGGTGCAGGAACTCTATGCCGACTTCGAGGATATTCGTCGTTACAAGGATGCCGTGGTCCTGGTGAGGGCTCATGGCGGTGCCCGCATTCTGCTGGCTACTCCTCGTATTCAGAAAGCGACAGAGGAGGGATTCTTCAAGCTGATTGAAAATGCCGATCCCGATGGTGTCTTGATTCGTAATCTCGGGGCCATCACCCATTTCGCAGGGACAGATCTCGTCACGGTCGGTGACTTTTCCCTCAATGTGGCCAATCCACTAAGTGCCCAGTTCTTCATGGATCGTGGTCTGAACCGCGTCACGGTGAGCTATGATTTGAATGCGGGTCAAGTCTTGGACCTTCTCAAGGCCGCGACTCCTGCATGGTTCGAGCTGACGATTCATCAGCATATGCCGATGTTTCATATGGAGCATTGTGTCTTCGCCGCCTTCCTCTCCGAGGGGAAGGATCACACCGACTGCGGCAGACCGTGCGAGAGCCACCGCGTCCACCTTCGCGATCGCGTCGGCATGAAGCATCCACTGCGCGCTGATGTTGGGTGTAGGAATACTTTGTTTAATGCAGTCGCTCAAACTGGGGCGGAATATTTTCAGGAGTTCTGCGATGCCGGAGTGCGTCACTTCCGCGTCGAGTTACTCGAGGAGGATGCTGGAAGGACGCGGGAGATCCTGAGTGCTTACCAAGCCCTTCTAGGAGGTCAGACCCAGGGAAGCGATCTCTGGCGCTCACTCCGAGCGAGATCCCAGCTCGGAGTCACCGCCGGCACTCTGGATGAGAGGGAATAGAGTGAAAAAGAGTGCATTGGGTGGATACAGTGCTTTTAGGGACCGCTGACGCAATCTGATGAAACGAACCACTCTTCTCTGGGCCAACCGCCAGCGTTCCCGTTCCTTGAAGCTCGATGTGCCATTCATCCGTAGGATCGTGGAAGCAGCGCTGCCCCTCTGTCTTTCCCAACCTCGATCTCCGGGAAGGCAGCTCCCTCCGGAAATCGAGATCACGCTGGTGGGGGAGGCTGCGATCACGAAGGTTCACGCTGAGTTTCTGGATGATCCGACGCCGACTGATGTGATCACCTTCGAGCATGGGGAGATCCTGATCGGTGTTCCGATTGCCACGGCTAATGCCCGCAAGTTCGCTCATCCTGCTGACCACGAGGTTGCCCTCTGTGCCATTCATGGTCTGCTGCACCTCCTGGGCTATGATGATCTGACTGAAAAAGAGCGTTTCATTATGCACGCACGGCAGAAGGAAATTTTAGAGGCCTCCCTTCGGGAGGTATGCTAGCTTTCGACCCGTGAGAGAGGCTGCCATCCAACGTGAGGAAATTCCTGAGGAGGGGGATTATTCCCTTGTTGCCCGGAGTGCCGAGCTCTGCAATCCGTTTCTGGATGCCATGGGGGAGGCGACCCTCTCGATCCGGGGGCCGGTGGCCTCCTCGGTGCTAAACTGGAATGCCTCGCTCTTTACCCCGATCATTCATCCAACGCTTCTGCAGGTTGTCGCCTTGGCAACCGAGGGCGGGAGTTTTGAACTCACGGCACTTGATTGTGTGCTGGATAAGGCGCTTCCCTTATCGGTCCGCCTGTCGAGCCGTGATGAGGGAAAGAGGCTGCTTCTGGGATTGCTTGCTCCCCGTGGTGACCGGGTGGTCGAGCGGTATCGCGCTGCGGTCCAAGCGGGAAACTCACCCGGGCATTTCGCGATCACCCATGCGTTGCGAGCTAACCTGTTTCATCTTCCACCCAGGGTGATGGTCGCCTCGTACTTGATGCAGGAGGGAATCGGTGCCGGCATGGATGGCCGTGATATCTCCCGTTTTCTGATCGATGGGATCGGGGCCTCGGTTGATCTTGCCAGCTCGGAGCAGATCATGCCTGTGAGTCAACCATGCAGGCGATGAGCGAGCCGGGGCTTCTTGATGCTCCAGAAGCCGATCTGTTGGAGGGTCTTGATCTTCCTTGGCTGGTCGTGGTTCACAATGATCCTGTGAATCTCATGAGCTATGTCACGATGGTTTTCCGTAGGATCTTCGGGTGGACAAGGGAGCGCGCCGAGAGACACATGATGGAGGTCCATAGCAAGGGACGATCGGTCGTCTGGAGCGGCGGCAGAGAGCGGGCGGAGCACTACGTTCAGCAGCTTCACGCGTTCCTTCTGCTGGCAACCCTGGAGAAGTCCTCCTGAGGTTAATTAAGATTACTAGAGGTTAATTAAGGGACTGAATGCCGATGATCTTCGAGCGCTCAAAAAACGGAAACTTCCGCTTTAGCAGGATTCATCCTTTGCTGGGCGAGTTGCTGCAGGTTGTCGCCATGGACCCCTGGGAGCGTTATCCCGAGGGGAGTGCGCGTCTATTGCCATCTCCCGGTGAGGGCAAGGAGCTGCGCCTTGACTGGCAGGACCATGTACAGCCGGACCTAAGGCATCATTTTGATCTGGAGCGAGCCGTAGTGTCGGACGATCTGGCCGGCATGATTCAGCAGAAGGGGAAGACTCCCTCCTGGATCCTGGAGATCTCTCCCGATCATACGGATGCCTGGTTGACGACACTGAATGCTCTCCGCTTAGCTCTTGCTGAGGAAAATCGGTTCACTGAAAAAGATCTCTCCGAGAAGGAGTCCTCCGATCTCTCCACCGAACGGGGCCTCGCTCTCATGCAGGTGAATTTTTACGCGTTCATTCAGGAGTGCCTTCTCCAGGCAATGGAGGATGAATCGGGAAGATAATAGCGAATGGAGGAAGCGCGTGCCATTCTGCTGAGGCGGTACAGGTTCTCCGAGAATAGCCTTGTGGTGATCTGGCTCACTGACCGGCATGGCAAGGTGAAGACGACGGCCCGCAGCGCTACCAAGCCGGGAGGCCTCTTTTCCGGAAGGTTGGAACTTTTCACGGTTGCGGAAATCTCCTTCAAGTCTTCCAAAAGTGGTGAACTTCATTCTCTCAGCGAGGTGGTGGTCGAGACCAGTGCGCTTCTCCCCTCGACCTATTCCACCATTCTTTCGGCAGCCTATTTCTCAGAACTCTGCGATCTCTTCACCGAACCGATGCATCCGGTTCCGGAAGTTTTTGCCTTGTTGGAACGGGCCTGGGGCTTCCTGCGAACGCAGTCACCGAGTCGGCGCGCCGTGACCCATTTTGAGACGGAACTCGCCAAATCTCTCGGCATCCATGATCCCTCAGTTCCTGCCCATCGATCCCTGGCCTCCGTCGCGCATAAGCTTCCAGAGAGCCGCCCGCGCCTTCTGGAGCATCTCTCCGAAAGCCTGTGAATCCCCGATCCTTTGCATGGAACGTCGGACTGATCTGTGTGCTCGCGGGAGTGTTTCTTCCTGGTGTTCATCCCCTGAAAGCGGGGGATGTCGTGCCCGCACTCAGTCGGACCTCACGCAAGGCTACTTATGCCTATTATTCCTACTGGAAGCAGAAATACTTAAAGCCCTCCATCCGGTTTTCGGGAGACTTCAAGGTAGACTACAATGGTAAGGGAGGAACGGTCTCCGAGGCGATGGGATATGGAATGCTGATCACTGCGCTCATGGCCGATGAGGATCCCGAGGCCAAACAACAGTTCGACGGTCTCAATAGGTTTCGGAAGCGTTTTCCTTCATCGATTAATCACGCCTTCATGTGTTGGAAGATTCCGCCAGATGAACGTCCCGGCAAAAACGACTGCGCCACCGACGGGGAACTCGATATGGCCTATGCCCTTCTGCTGGCTTATGAACGCTGGGGGGATGATGCCTATCAGGTGGAAGCGAAGAACCTGATCGGGGCCATCGGATCATCGCTGGTGAGGCCCGATTTTTCGCTGCGTCTTGGCGATTGGAATGAGGCCCCGGGGCAGACTCGTCCCTCTGACTTGATGCCGACTCATTTTCGGGCCTTTGCCGATGCCACGGGAGATCCGCTCTGGGGCAAGGTTGAGGATCGCTCCTATGAAATCCTCAAAGAATTACAGAATCAATCCGCGCCAACGACGGGACTCATTCCGGATTTCGGCGTTCAAAAAAACTGGACTTGGGCACCCGCTCGGCCGGGCTTTCTGGAGGGGTACCATGACGGTGACTTTTACTACAATGCTTGCCGAGTCCCGTGGAGAATTGGTTGGGCTCTCCTCGTCACACAGGATGTTCGAGCTAAGGAGATCCTAGGATCTTTTATGCAATGGGCCATGATGAACGTGAACGATCCGGAACAGTTCAGGGCCGGGTACCGCCTGGATGGGCGTCCCCTGCATCATAGCGACTTTGACACAGCCTGTTTCATTACTCCTACCGGCGTGGCTGCGATGGCGTTAGGTATGACGCCATGGAAGGAAAAGGTGGAACGCTATGCGCTCGGGAGTAGGGAGCAGTATTACGAAGACTCGATCAATCTCCTCTGCTTGATTCTGATGTCGGGGAAGGCGAGCCGGGCGATCTATCAAATTCATTAACCCCCCTTATTTAGAATCGTTCTTAATTAAGCTTGAATGCGTTGATACGGGTGGTAGATTGAGATTCTATCTCATGATTAAATCTACATCCCCCCCCAACGACTCCCCCATGAGGAAGTATGCCTCGGCCATGGTGCAGGGAGGCCTGAGGCTGACGCCGCAGCGCCGCCAAGTCTACGAAGTGCTGATGGACAAGATGGATCATCCGACAGCCACGGAGGTCTTCATCCGTTCCCAGAAAAGGATGCCCTCGATCTCGCTCGCCACCGTCTATAACTGCCTCGAGACCATGGTGGGCAGTGGTTTGGTGAAAGCAGTCCATGTTGATCGGGAACCGACACGCTTTTGCGCAAATCTTCAGGAGCATGGACACTTCCACTGCACGGAATGCGGGCATATCTCTGATATCGAATTTTCCGAGACCCGTGGGAAAGGATGGAAGCTCCCTCCCGGATTCTTGGTGACCCAGCATGATGTCACGCTCCGCGGCCTTTGCGCGAACTGCGGAACCCCTTCCAAAACCTCAAATCATTCCAACGCAAATCATTCCAACGCTAAACCATCCACCAAGTAACCGACCATGTCCGCTCCTTCCTCTTCGTCACTTTCCATTCGGGATCTTCACGCCTCCATCGGTGACAAGCCGATCCTCAAGGGACTGACCCTCGACATTCCCAAGGGAGAGGTCCACGCCATCATGGGCAAGAATGGTGCCGGAAAAAGCACGCTTGCCAAGATCATGGCCGGACATCCCGACTACAACGTGACTTCAGGCGATGTCCTGCTCGACGGGGAGAGTATTCTCGGATTGGAGCCTGATGTTCGCGCCCGCCTCGGACTCTTCCTTGCCTTTCAGTACCCGATGGAGATACCTGGCGTCACCATTGCCAATTTCATCCGCGCCGCACTTCAGGCGCGTCTTCCCGAGGGAGAGGAGCTTGAGGCGACCGACTACTACGCCAAGCTCTATGCCAAGATGGATGCGCTGAGCGTGCCCCGCAATTTTACCTCCCGCTCGGTCAACGAGGGATTCTCCGGCGGTGAGAAGAAGCGTTGTGAGATCCTTCAGATGGCAATGCTCGAGCCCTCCTATGCGGTGCTCGATGAGACCGATAGCGGTCTCGATATCGATGCGCTGAAGATCGTCTCCGCAGGTGTGAATGCCCTCCGTGGCCCTAATATCGGCATGCTTATCATCACCCACTATCAGCGCCTGCTTGACTACATCGTTCCTGACAAGGTCCATGTCATGTCCGAAGGGCGGATTATCCACAGCGGCGACAAGGATCTCGCCCTCAAGCTTGAGTCTCTGGGCTATGACTGGGTCGAGAAAGAATACGGGGAATCCAGCACAAAGGCCGCCTAAGCGGGTATCTTCCCTGCTCTTTTAACTCTTTAACTTTTTAACTCCCAACATGAGCACCGAGACCAAACCCGACATCGATATTGACCGTTCCGCAGGTGATTTTCGCTATGAGATGGACTACGCCTACGATGCGGGCGTAGGACTGACCGAGGCGACGATCGACTACATCAGCGATGTGAAGGATGACCCCGATTGGGTTCGTGCCTTCCGCAAGGAGGGATATCGTAAGTTCTTGGAGAAGCCGATGCCGACTCATTGGGCGACCAAGGACCTCGAGAGTATTGTCTTCGAGAATATCCGGTACTACCTCTCGCAGGGACAGATTCCCAAGCGAACCTGGGATGAGGTCCCTGATGACATCAAAAAGACCTTCGAGCGTCTCGGTATTCCCGAGCAGGAACGCAAGTTCCTTGCCGGAGTGGAGGCCCAGTTCGATAGCGAGGCAGCTTACTCGAATATCAAGGCTGCCGTCGGCGAGCAGGGAGTCATCTTTGTCGGCTCCTCTGAGGGTCTTAAAGAGCACCCCGAAATCTTCAAGAAGTGGTTCGGCAAAGTGATCCCGAGTGGTGACAACAAATTCTCCGCCCTGAACTCCGCTGTCTTTAGCGGGGGAAGTTTCATCTATGTCCCCCCCGGAGTGAAGGTGAAGCACCCGCTCCAAGCTTACTTCCGAATCAATGCCCAAAACTTCGGCCAGTTTGAGAGAACCTTGATCATCGCGGATGAGGGGGCCGAACTCACCTACATGGAGGGTTGTACCGCGCCAAAATTCGAAACAGCCACGTTGCACAGCGCCGTTGTGGAGCTTGTCGCCATGAAGGGTGCCAAGATCCAATACATCACCGTCCAGAATTGGAGTTCGAATGTCTTCAATCTCGTCACCAAGCGCGGTATCGCTCACGAGGATGCCGAGGTGAAATGGATCGACTGTAATATCGGATCCCGACTCACCATGAAGTATCCCGGTGTTGTGATGAAGGGGAAGGGGGCTCGCGGTGAGGTCGTCTCTATTGCGCTCGCCGGTGACGGCCAGCACCAGGATACCGGTGCCAAGATGATCCATGCGGCTGACAACACGACCAGCAACATCATTTCCAAGTCGATCAGTCTCGGCACTGGCCGCTCCACTTACCGCGGTATGGTCCATGTCCCGAAGCATCTCAAGGGTTGCAAGAATAACACCGAGTGCGATGCGCTTTTGATCAACAGTCACAGTCGCACCGACACCTATCCTGCCATCAGCGTTCGCGGTCAGGGAAATGCCGTCCAGCATGAGGCGAGCGTTAGTCAGATCAGCGCGGAGCAGATCTTTTACATGCAGCAGCGCGGTTTGAGTGAAGCCGCCGCCATGAGCCTTGCGGTGAACGGCTTCGTGAATGATCTCGTTCAGCAGTTTCCGATGGAATATTCCGTTGAGTTGAAGCGTCTCATCGACCTCGAGATGGAGGGATCGGTCGGATGAGTATCTCCACCACTTTTTCCGCCGAGACTGGCATTTCGAGCACCCCCAACAACTGGCCCGAATGGTTCCGTAAGGACCAGTATAAGGCTTGGGAGCTTTTTCAATCTCTGCCCCAGCCAAAGCGCAATGATGAACCGTGGCGCTTTGCCAATCTCCAGGCGATCGATCTTTCCGATTTCCATGCCGCTGTTCCCGTCACGGATGCTGCGTTACTTGTCGCCCGTTCCTCGGCCCACTCCAACCTCGCTGCGAAGCTCATCTTCGCGAATGAAGTTCTCGTCCACAGTGATCAGAAAGGATTGCCTGCCGGAGTGCTTCTCCTTCCACTGGAGGAAGCTGCCAAGAATCACGAAGAACTCTTCCGTAAGAGTTTCATGACTTCCGAGGTGCGCCTTGGCTCAAAGAAATTCGCCGCCCTTCACCGTGCCCTTCTGCGCTCCGGGGCATTCGTCTACGTCCCTCAGGGAGTCGTTATCGAGAAACCGATCGAGATCTGGCATTGGGTCCAGGGGGAGAATGCCACCATCTTTCCCCACACCCTGATCGTCCTCGGTGAAGGGGCCTCCGCTACCGTGATTGATCATTTTGTTTCATCGCGGGAGGAGCGTTCCCTCGCTATTGCCGTGAATGACCTCACGCTGGGAACGAATGCGAAGCTGAATTACGTGGCTGTCCAAGAATGGAGCGACAAGACAACAGCTTTTCATATCAACACCACCGAGGTGGAGAAGGAGGCAGTTTCAACCGCCCTGCAGATGAATCTTGGAGGTGCCTATATCCGGGGCGAGAGCAACAGCCACCTTCTGGGAGAGCAATCCCGCAGTGTCATGCTCTCGATCAACCCTGCAACCGGAACCCGAGAGATCGACCAGCGGACCTTCCAAGATCATTTTGCCCCGCGTGCCACAAGCGATCTGCTCTATCACAATGCCTTGGCGGATTCCTCACGGACGATCTTTGCAGGCCTGATCAAGGTCGAGGAGCATGCCCATGAGACTGACGCCTACCAGAAGGTCAGGAACTTGATGCTGAGCGACGAGGCCGAGGCCAACTCCATGCCTGGTTTGGAAATCCTTGCTGATAACGTCCGCTGCACGCACGGGGCAACCTCAGGAGAACTGAACGAGGACGAGCTCTTCTACATGATGGCCCGAGGCATTGCTCCCCAACGGGCGGCTCAGCTCATCGTGCGAGGCTTTTTCGGAACTGTTCTCGAGCGCCTTGAGAATGAAGATCTCCAAGAGCATCTGGGATCTATACTTGATAAAAAACTCAACCTTTAAAGTTTCAGGATATTGGCTAATAGCTGTGTTGTCCTGCAGCCACCGGAGGACTGCTACGGCTTGAACAGCTCTTTGCTATACCGTCAGCCACATCCGCCGCCCTCCATCTAAGGGAAGCTGGTTACGGGAATACCGCAGAGGCCATCGGAAGGATGCTTGAGAATGTCGTCGAGTACGTCAAGAACGGCGACCGCATTGGTCAGGCATTCAGGCGGGCGTCCGAGCAAACTGAAATGGGGAAAGATGGGGATACCATCAACGCCATCGCATTAGCTCTCCAGAAGAAGATCGAATACTACCCCCAGAACAAAAAAGGGATCAAGCCAGTCAACTCCGAGGAGACGGTGTCGGGATTTGAGGACCTGATGCGCGACATCACCACCTCCATCAAGAACCACTCCGACGAGCCCGATATGTTTGGTGGAGCGCGAAGCATGGGGGACACACTTCAAGCTGGAATTGATTCGCATTTCAGGAAGAACGCCCTGACAGAAGCGGAATCTCTCCAGTCACGCCGCGCAGAGAATCCCATTGCACGGATGCGCCAACTCAGCCGCAAGCGTCAAGAAGAGGGGCCCAACCGCTACGAGACTGACGAGTTAACTAGCTTGGAGAAACGGGCCGGACAGCACTTCATGGGATTCTTTGATGAGGCCCGCAAGACGCCTGATTTCTCACTGGAGAGCCTCAAGGTTGCGTTCTTGGATAAAGACGACCGCGTGATCCATAGCCAGGTTCTCTTTGTCGGAACGCTGAATGAGTCCATCGCCGCGCCAAGGGATATCCTGATCTCTTTCCAAAAAGCCAAGGAGAAGTCCCCCGGTATCGTCTCCGCATTAATTGCCCATAATCACCCCAGCGGAGACCCCGCCCCGTCCATGGGCCGCAGAGTGATGAAACAAGGCATCAGGGTAATGCCGCGTTAGATTCGCTGAAAGCGAACCCTCATTCTGGTGGGGGCGCCTGGCTTCCGGGCAGAATATATAGAGGGGTTAGACCGCATATGTGGAACTCATGAAATCAGAAAACTGAACAGTACTGCCTGTAAGATAATCTCCCGCAGAGACGCAGGGAGGCGGAGAAAAACATTGGATAAAATGCCGTGAGTGGGGAGATACCCATCGGAAAATGGCAGGATATCATATCAAGAGGCATCCCCCGAGAAAGAGTTCAGCAACACCATCTCTGCGTCCCTGCGTCTCTGCGCGAGAAAAAATCACCAACCTTTGTTTCGAAATTGCCACACGGATTGCCTAGGCAGAGGCGAAAGGCTTCTCTAGAAATTCTCCATGCTCAATCCGATCGATCTGAAAGCGAACAAGAAGGCCTTCGACATCAACATGTCCAAGCCGATCTATGGAACCTTCGCCGAGATTGGGGCAGGCCAGGAAGTTGCCCGGCGTTTCTTCCATGTCGGCGGTGCAGCCGGGACGGTCGCCAAGACGATCTCCGCCTATGACATGACTTTCTCGGATGCGATCTACGGGAAGAGCACACGCTTTGTCAGTCGTCAGCGTCTGGGAGAGATGCTAGATCATGAGTATGATTTGCTAATCGAACGTCTGGACGAGAAGGTAGGAGCGGAACGCACTTTCTTTGCCTTTGCCGACACCGTAGCGGCCCGGTCCTACAAGACACTCAATGAATCGCACGGATGGATGGGAATCCGCTTCCAGAGTCATCCCCGCACTCAGCCCAACGAGATCATCATGCATGTCCGCATGCTCGATCCACATAACCTCGAGCAGCAGGAGGCGCTGGGTATCGTCGGACTGAACCTGATCTATGGGGCGTTTTTCCTTCGTAAGGATCTGAAGAAATTCATCGCCTCGCTTCTGGATGATCTGGAGTCAACGCGCATCGAGATCGATATGATCCGATTCTCGGGACCTGATTTCGCGATGGTCGATAACCGGATCATGTGTCTGGAGCTGGTCACTCAGGGGCTTGCCCAGGCCGTGCTTTTCCGTCCTGATGGGGAAGTGGTGCAGGCGGCGGATGCCTTCTATCACAAGCCCCTCATCATCGAGCGCGGCAGTTTCCGCCCGGTCACCAATGTGGCTTACGATATGCTCGAGTGCGGTCACTCGATGTTCCTGATGGAGGAGGAGCTGAACAGCGAGAAGCCAGAAATCATTCTGGAGATCACGATGAGGAATCTGATGAGCGGCGGGGAGCTCGACTTGCAGGATTTCCTCGACCGCGTCGACATGCTCGGAGCTCTGGGGCAGACGGTACTCATCTCCAATTACGGCGAGTTCTACCGTCTGATTCAGTATTTGCGGCGCTACACGGACCGTGTGATCGGGATGCCGCTTGGCATTCCGAGTCTCCACGAGATCTTCGACGAGAAGTACTACACCAATCTGGACGGAGGCATTCTCGAGGGTCTTGGGCGGCTCTTTAAGAAAGGGGTGCGTCTCTATGTCTATCCCACCAAGGATGAGAAGGGTCACATCATCGAGGCTGCCTCCTACAAGGTCGAACCAAGCCTTCGAGCCTTGTATTCCTATCTGATCGAGAACCGTTTCATCGTTCCGATGGCCGGTTGCAAGCTCGACTACCTAGGCATCGACTCAGCAAAGACCCTGACCAAGCTTCAGGAAGGTGATCCTGGCTGGGAGCAAATGGTTCCTCCCAAAGTAGCCGAGATCATCAAGAGCCGTAAGTTCTTTGGATGGAAGGGTTGAAGAGAGGAAAAGGTCTCCCTGAGAGAAAAAAAGGTGAAGAGGTGCCTCTGCTCCTTTAGTGATTAATGCTCCAGCGGGTCATCCCTATCTCACAATCCCGCGTTCACTTGAGGCGATGAAATCGGCGAGATGAGTGACAAGATCGGAGTTAGGGAATTGGGAGCGCAGGGCTTCTAGGCCTTGAGTGGTATTGAGATTACTGCGGAAGATCACCTTGTAGGCCTCGCGGAGATCGCGGATTGACTCATGGGTAAACCCACGACGTTCAAGGCCTACGTGGTTCACGCCACGGATCTCGGCGGGATTCCCATCAGCGATCAGGAACGGGGGGACATCCTGTACGATCTTTGTGCAGCCACCCACGATGGCATGGGCTCCGATTCGGCAGAATTGATGAACGCCGCTAAGACCGCCGATCACCGCATGATCCCCGACAACCACATGGCCGGCCAGTGTGCCGTTGTTGGAAAAAACAACATCGTCTCCGACCACGCAGTCGTGGGCGATGTGGGAGTAGGCCAGGAAGTTGCCGCGGCTACCCACGCGTGTCACGCCACCGGGTGCCGTGGCACGGTGAACCGTCGAAAACTCCCGGAAGCAATTGTCGTCGCCGATCTCGAGGTAGGTCGGCTCCTTCTCGTATTTGAGGTCTTGGCTCCGATGGCCGATGCAGGAATAGGGATAGAATTTATTGCCATTACCGACTGTCGTCGGGCCGGCTATTGTAACATGGGCGCGGAGACGGCATTCCTCGCCAATGACCACTCCTGCTCCGATGATGCAGTAGGCACCCACCAGACTTGTTTGGCCGATTTTGGCACTCGGGTCGATGATCGCTGTGGGATGAATACGTGACATGACAGACTCCTATTTGTTGATGATTCCGAAGAGTAGGACTCCTTCGCTCACCACATCGCCGTTGACGACGCACTTGCAGGAAGCTTTACCAAGATTCTTACGAGCCTTAAGCATCTCGACATGGATGAAGAGCGTATCGCCCGGAAAGACCGGCTTGCGGAACTTCACCTCGTCGGCGCTCATGAAGTAGCCGATTTTTCCGGTATTCTCGCTTTTGCGCATCATGACGATGGACGCCACCTGAGCCATGGCCTCTAGCTGCAGGACTCCCGGCATGACAGGGTGTCCCGGGAAATGCCCCTGGAAGAAGGGTTCATTAATCGAGACGCATTTGACGCCAACAGCCTTCGTCTCGCCGTCAAACTCGACCACGCGATCAACCATTAGGAAGGGGTAGCGGTGGGGAAGGACACGCATCACCTCATTGATATCCATCACGGGTGACGACGAGGTTACCGGGGTGGGAGCCATCGCCAGAAGGTCGCTATGGCGCTTGGCAATGGCGCGCGCGAGTTCTGTATTGGGGCCATGGCCGGGCCTGACGGCGACGACATGACCTCTCAGGGGACGTCCTGCAAGGGCCAGATCGCCGATGATATCGAGGATCTTATGACGGACGAACTCGTCAGCAAACCGGAGCGGTTCCTTGCTGAGGACAGATTCGCCACGGATCACGAGGGCGTTCTCCAGACTGCCACCCTTGATGAGACCCTTTTCCATCAGATCCTTCACATCTTCGTAATGCACGAAGGTGCGGGCCGGGGCAATCTCTCGAGCATAGACCTCGGGGGTGATCTCAAGAGAAAGGTACTGGGTGAAACGTCCGTCGTGATTGGCCTGGGTACAGGAAATCTTGAATCCCGCATGAGGGAAGACCGACATGATGGAGCCACCGCTCGTTTCAAGATGAATCGGTTGGCCTAGCTCGAAGGGGGCGCGGACAGACTCCTGGTCAACGATGCCAGCCTGCTGGATCAGGGCAACATAGGGGGCTGCGCTGCCATCGGCTATCGGAGGCTCGTTGGCATCCATCTCGATCAGGGCGTTATCGACACCCAGGCCCGCCAGGGCTGAGAGGACATGCTCGACGGTCTGGATCTTGGCATTTCCCTGCACAAGGGTTGTGGATCGTTCGACGGTCTTCACATAATCGACCAAGGCATCCACGATCGGCTCATCCGGTAGATCCGTTCTGCGGAATTTGTAACCATGGCCGGCTGGTGCGGGATGGATGGTAAGAGTGACGTTGCCTCCGTTGTGGAGGGCGGGGCCGCTGAGGCTGGCAGACTTCGCAAGAGTGCGCTGGAGTTCCATGGAAAATCTTCTGTTTCTTAAAGTGTTATGAGGATGATACGTGGACGAATCAGGTCGCATCTGGAGTGATGCGCCCATCCCTCATCCTAATGCGCCGGTCGGCCAGAGCCGCCACCGAATCGCTGTGTGTTACCATAATGACGGTAGTGGTGCGGAGTGAAGCAATCTTTGCAATCACGTCGAGAACCTGGGAAGCATTTTCAGAGTCGAGATTGCCGGTCGGTTCATCCGCCAGCAAGAGGGATGGTGTGTGCACAAGCCCTCTGGCAATGGCCGCGCGCTGCATCTCTCCCCCGCTGAGCTGGTGGGGGAAGTGCATGGCACGCCGAGTCATCCCGACCTGGTCGAGCATGCTCAGGGCGGATTGTCTGACTCCCGAGGAGGGATCACCGCGGAGCAAGAGGGGAAGCTCGACATTCTCCACTACGGTCATTGAGGGAAGCAGGTTGAAGAACTGGAAGACGATACCGAGTTTCAGCCTTCTGTACTGGGTGAGGGTTTGGTCATCCGCATGCTCCAGATGGATCCCATCCACGATGACCTGGCCCGAGGTGGGGTGGTCAAGCCCTCCCAGCAGGTTCAGCAGCGTGCTTTTGCCTGAACCACTGGCTCCCGTGATCGCAAGGAATTCACCCTGTCCGATGTTCAAGGAAACCGAGTCGAGAGCCATGACCGGAGGGGTGCCGTAGGAGCGGGAGGCTTTGACGAGTTGGATCATGTTGTTCACAAATGAACGACCAACCATGTCCGAGCAAGCTTCTATAACGGCCTCCCTTTCAGGAGACTTTCGAATTCTTGGGGAAACCCCCGATCTGCTGGCTGTGGAGAAGCCCCCTTTCTTGCTTATCCATCCCAGCAAGCCGGGCGATCCGGTGACGCTCTGGGACCGGCTCAAGGAGTTGCTTGCCTACGAGATCGCCAGTGGAGGTCAGGTTTCATTGATCAACCGGCTTGACCGTGAGACAAGCGGCATCGTGCTCGTGGCCAAGAATGCCCCGGCCGCCCGCACCTGCGGCATGACGATGGCGCGGGGGGAGGTGAAGAAGGAATACCAGGCCATCGTCACGGGCTGGCCCGAGAGAGAGGAATGGGAGATACGGGAGCCGATCCTACGACTCGGCGAGGTGCAGGATGCCCGGATCTGGCTCAAGCGCGGAGTCCACCCGGAGGGGGCCCCTTCGCGTACAGTCTTTCGCGTTCTAAAAAGAGTAACTCATCGGGAGCATGGCCCCATCGCTCTCATTCACTGCACTCCCTTTACCGGGAAGACGCATCAGATTCGAATCCACCTTGCGCATTCGGGGCATCCCGTGGTGGGCGACAAAATCTATGGGCCTTCCGAGGAATACTACCTACGATTTATCGAGACCGGCTGGACCCCGGAACTTGCCGCGCAGCTCTGGCTCCCACGCCACGCGCTACATTCTTGCCTGCTGGAGCTCGATTACCTGGGTCAGACCCATTGCTGGGAATCGCCCCTCTCGGAGGATCTGATCGAGTTTCTGAAGAATTCTTAGAACGGCATCTCGAGCGGGTCGCGGCTGGTCAGCTCCCAAGCCAAGAGATTTCTTTTGCGCTCTAGTCCCCAGCGGTATCCTGTCAGTTTCCCTTTTGAAACAACCCGATGACAGGGAATGAGAACTGCAAGCTCATTGGCCCCGACGGCCTGTCCAACGGCGCGCGCTACGGTCGGTCGTCCTATCGCACGAGCCACGTCGCTATAGGTGAGGGTTAATCCTTTTGGAATAGTCCGCAGATATTCCCAGACCGTGAGTTGAAAGGGAGTGCCTATCACCAGGAGTGGGATTGATTCCGGATTTTCAAAAATCCGCGGAATGATCGTATCGGCGACTTCACTGTGACGAAGTGGGAAATTGGACCACTTCATTTGCAGGGAGTCGAGGCACTCCTGCTTGGAATTTGTGAAATGAAGGGACATCACGTGCCGATCGCTCATCAACAGCGCACACCCTCCAAACGGAGTCTCGGCAAACCCATAAGATAAACCGCCTTGGACTCTCAGATCCCTGACTCTGGCATCATGCGGTGAGAGCCAGAGATCCATGCGCTGGCTGATAGCCTTCTAGCGATGGGCCGGCACTTTAGTTGCCAAAGGTGCCAATCGAAGCAAAACCTCATTCCGTCTCATGAATCCTGGTGTCCATGGGGGATTATAGTAAGCGTAGAGAGGCAATGGTGAAGGCGAAGCGGAAATCTCAAGATGTTTCGCGTCGACCCAGGCAAGGAGTTTTTTAGCGGCTTCTTGACTAGGGATCGGCTTGCTGGGTCCTGAGAACCGATAGACAGCATAGCGGGCTGGAGGCTTGGTGCTGATCGTTACCTCGGGATTGGAGGGGGTCGGGACCCCTTGCCGAGCGACATCCTTTGGCACAATAAAGCTCATGATTCCGGACTCAGCGCCCGTCATGAGGACAGGGGTGGTCATGGAGATCTTTTGCGAGCGCTCGTTGCGTCCTGAGATAAATCGGAAGAGCCGCATGAAGGATCCATCCTCACCGCGTTTCTGCATCGGAGTTGAGACGATCGTGAGTTCGGGATAGTCTCGGATCTCGAAGGAGCCCTCTTTCTCCACGACCTTGTACTCGGGGGATTCATACGTCGATTTTTCGCATCCAACAAAGAGTGAGAGCAGGGCAATCATTGGGAGGAGCCATCTCGTGGAGGATGCGGGGGAAACAGTCTTCACAAGACTACTTCAAGCCAAGAAACGAATCCCGTCAAAGGATTATGAAGGAGAAAACGAAAGTATATCGCGGTGCGGTGAACGCGATCCATCCTGGACAGAGCGGAAAAACTAGCGGGCACGATTTTTTACTTTCTTAATTTTAAGTTTTGTAATTTAAAGAAAGAGTAAGTCTCAACCCATAACACCAAAAAAAATGAAGATGCGTCCCCTGTTCTCTAAACTACCGCTAGTCGCATTTGCGACTCTTCTCATCCCTGCCAGAGCGCAAGCCTCCGCAGGAGTTGTCCTTGAGCCAAATGATTTTGTCGGAATTTCTTTCTGGCTGATTTCTATGGCTCTTGTTGCCTCCACCGCGTTTTTCTTCCTTGAAACCCAGCGGGTTTCTGGGAAGTGGAAAACTTCTCTCACTGTCTCCGGGCTCGTGACGCTGGTTGCCGCCGTTCACTACTTTTACATGCGTGAAGTCTGGGTAACCACCCACGACACACCGACCGTTTATCGCTACATCGATTGGCTCATCACCGTGCCACTCCTCATGGTGGAGTTCTTCTTAATCCTTTCGGCCATCACGAAGGTTCCCGCAGGCGTTTTCTGGCGCTTGCTGATCGGGACCCTTGTCATGCTGATCGGTGGATATGTGGGCGAGGCCGGTTATGTCCCCGTACTCCCTGCCTTCATCGTGGGAATGCTCGGTTGGGGATTCATCCTTTTTGAGATTTTCTTCGGCGAGGCCAGCCGCATCAACGCTCATCAGTCACCTCCTGCTGTCAAGACGGCATTCAACCTCATGCGTCTGATTGTGACCTTCGGTTGGGCGATCTATCCCATCGGTTATTTCGTCGGTTACCTTACTGGAATGAACCATGAGGAGAGCATGAAGGGCCTCAACATTGTTTATAATTTGGCCGATGTGCTCAATAAAATCGCCTTCGGTGTCATCATCTGGGCTGCTGCTGTCACCGAGACAGACTCCCACGCGAAGTAACGTTTAGGGGTTTCTCCGTGCGCCGGTTTATTCGGCGCACGGATTTTCTCTGTACAGTAAGGTCAGTATTCGGGCACTACCCCCTAGGCCTACCATTATGTCCACGATTCCCAAGATAAGAGTCGGAGCCGGACTCCCTGGTGAGTCCTTGCTCGGCGTGGTGGAGGAGCGAATGATGGAAATAGTCCACGCATCGCTGGCGGGATCGGCAGGATTGATCGAGGGGCATTCAGACTCCACTCGTGCTGCTCTCTATCACCTCTCCTCTGGAGGTCGGCGTATCCGTGCTAGGCTTGCACTCTCTGCGGGGAATGCCCTGGGGCTTCCCCCGGAGGATTCGGTAGCCATTGCCTCCTGCGTGGAGCTCATCCACAATGCTTCCCTTGTTCATGATGATCTGGAGGATCGCCAGCAATTCCGTCGTGGAGTGGAAACCGTCCACGCAGCCTATGGCTTCCATGTCGCCCTGTGTTCCGGGGATTTGCTTCTCTCGGCCGCTTATGCAGCCCTTGCGCGATTCAGCAACGACCTCCTCCTTCCCGAATTGCTATCCTTGGTTCACTCCCGTATTGCCGGCGTGATTGGAGGTCAGTGCGCGCGGCTTGTCCCGATCGGAGATGAAGAGAAGGACATGGCCACCTATGACGCCATTGCCTCAGCCAAGTCAGGCGCGCTTTTGAGCCTTCCGCTGGAGCTTACCCTTCAGGGTTCCTCCAAAGGGATGTGGTCGGAGGATGCGAGGCGTGCGGCGGAGCACTTTGCCATCGGATACCAGATCGCCGATGATATGGAGGATGTGGAGCAGGATCGCGGGACCCTTTCCGTCAATGCGCTCCTAGTGATTTCCGAGGCAAGCCGCTGCCAGATCCACGAGGCGTCCGAGAAGGCGCGCCGTCACGCGCTCGAGCACTTGGCCAAGGCGGTCTCACTCGCTGGATCGCTTCCTAACGGCTCTGGAGTACTGCTTCGTGAGCTTGCCCAGGAACTCTCGCATCGCCTCGAGGGGATGCACTGAGTATCATCCATTCATGCACGCTCTCGTTATCGGAGCCGGTTATGGAGGCATGGCGTCTGCGCTTAGGCTCCGGGCAAAAGGATATCAGGTCACGCTGATTGATCGATCCCCTAGGCTGGGAGGTCGTGCGCAGGTTTATGAGAAGGAGGGGTTTCGTCACGATGCCGGTCCCACGGTCATCACCGCTCCGTTTCTTTTTGAGGAGCTTTTTGCACTCTTTGGGGAAAACTTCCATGACCATGTGAAACTCGTGCCTCTGAAACCGTGGTACCGGTTCAGATACCCCGACGGCACCGCCTTCAATTACGGTGGGACGCTCGAGGAGACTCTGGAAGAAATAGGGCGCATCGAACCCAAGGACCGGGAGGGATATTTGCGCCTCGTGGAGCATTCCAAGCGAATTTACAAAGTCGGGTTTGAGGAGCTTTCTGCGGTATCTTTTCACCGTGTCTTAACCATGATACGGCAGGTTCCTAAACTGCTTCGCCTGCGTAACTATGAAACCGTCTGGCAAATGGTCTGCCGTTACCTTTCCAGTCCCAAGCTGCGGCAGGCCTTCTCGATTCAGCCGCTCCTTGTTGGTGGTAACCCCTTCAACACCACGAGTATTTATTCCCTGATCCATTATCTGGAGAGGGTCCACGGCGTCCATTTTGCGATGGGTGGCACTGCGGCGATAACCTCGGCACTCGGGAGTCTCATGGAGAGACATCAGATCTCGACACGGTTGGGCACAACGATCGAGGGGATTGTCGTGGAGGATGGGAAGGCGACAGGGGCGCTCTTGGAGGGTGGGGAGATAGTCAAAGCAGACCTCGTCATCACCAACACCGACCCCGCTCACCTCTACGGTAAGATGATCAGCTCCAAGAAACAGGCGCTCTCCTCACGACTCAAGCTAGCCGGGGCAAAATACTCGATGGGGCTCTTTGTACTCTATTTTGGAACGACGCGCCTCTACCCGGAGGTCGCCCATCACACAATCTGGCTTGGCCCAAGGTATCAGGAGTTACTCAAAGATATCTTCGACCGAAAAATCCTGGCGGATGACTTTTCGCTCTACCTTCACCGTCCGACAGCCACGGATCCAAGCTTTGCGCCACCGGGGTGCGATAGCTTTTATGTCCTTTGCCCGGTGCCCAATTTGCAATCCGGTATTGATTGGAGCATTCAGGGACCAAGACTTCGGGATCGGATCGTGAAGGCCTTGGAGGAGACGATTCTTCCGGAACTTTCCTCCACGATCAGGGCAGATTTTTTCAAGACTCCGGAGGATTTTAGGGATGAGTACCTGAGTACCCATGGGGCAGGTTTTTCCATCGCCCCTATTTTTCGTCAGTCTGCTTGGTTTCGCTTTCATAATAAAGGTGAGGGGATCAGGAATCTCTTCCTTACCGGAGCAGGCACTCATCCTGGCGCTGGATTGCCCGGGGTTCTCTGTTCGGCAAAGGTGGTGGATGCCCTTCTGCCGCGTGCCGAAGCCTTTAACCCGGCATGAGGCCGGCATGAGCTTAGAACCCTCTGCCAACGAGGTGCTCTCCAGTAAGGGGCGGAGCTTTTATTGGGCACGACACTTTTTGGGGAGCAGGCATGCGGAGAGAGCAACAAGGCTTTATGCATTTTGTCGCTATTTGGACGATCTTGCCGATGAGTCCTCCTCTCCCCATGAGGCGCGCTCAAAAATCGAAGCGGCTCGGGAAGATGTCCTAAGTGGTGAATCTGCTGATGCCTCCCTCAGCGACGGCCTAGCACTAGCCCGAGAGTGTGGTATTTCGAAAGAGCCGATTCTTGAACTCATCAATGGAATCGCTTCGGATCTGGAGGAGGTTCGGATCGGTGATGTGGATGAACTCATTCGCTACTGCTACCGCGTGGCCGGCACTGTGGGTCTCATGATGTGCCGTGTTCTTGATGTCAGCTCACCAGCAGCCTACCCGCATGCCGTCGACCTTGGGATTGCCATGCAATTGACCAACATCTGTCGCGATGTCCTTGAGGATGGCGCAATGGGTCGCCGATACCTTCCTTGGACCCTTGTTGGAGATCTTTCTTCCCAAGAGTTGATCAACCCTAGCTCTGCCGTGTGCGCTAAGATTGCCTCGGGCGTCCTCGAGCTCTTGCGACTTTCCGAAGACTACTACCGAAGCGGCGAAGAGGGACTCTCCTACCTGCCCTTGCGTGCACGCGGGGCTATCTTGATCGCCTCCAGGGTCTATCGTGGCATTGGTCTCGATCTTATTTCACGCAAGGGAGATTGCTGGTCCCGACGTGCTATGGTCTCTTCCCATCAAAAGGCGATTATCACAGTGTCAGCTCTCGCGAGCCTCGCGCTTAAGGGATCGAGAAAGGGATCGAGAGAGAGATCGTTTTGGTCCGCTACCTGCGCTCACCGCTCGGAACTCCACATCGCACTTGCAGGCCTTGAGATCGCTCCATGAGCAATCAATCCGATCTCATCATCTTGGGGGGTGGCTGTGCCGGATTGAGCCTCGGTATGAATCTTGCCAACTATGGAGAGGCCAGCCCCCGGACTCTTATTCTCGAGGGCAGGCAGGAATATACCAATGACCGCACCTGGTGTTTTTGGGGCGGGTTTGGGTCCAATTCAGAAAAGCTTGCGACCCACCGTTGGGAATCTTTTTCAATCATCACGGCCAAGGGCCGCATCACCCGCCGATGCAAAGAAAATCCCTACCTCATGGTCGCCTCCAAAGACTTCTATCAGGCTGCAGTAGGAGTGATTGACCAGTCCTCTCGGATCAATTTGAAGATGGAAAGCATCGTCTCGGGTGAGGTTTTGAAGAGAGGTGGGCTCTGGCATGTGGAAACTCCGATGGGAGTCTCCACGGCCCCACGGATCGTGGATACTCGTCCCAAGGTCCCGCATTTTGGTGATTTTGATCCTCTTCTTTGGCAGTCGTTCCTTGGGGAAGAGATCACAACTGAAGAAGAGATCTTTGATCCGGGTTGCGTGGAGCTGATGGATTTTTCTGGAAGTTCATCCGAAAGGATCCTCTTTCTATATGTTCTCCCTTTCTCCAAGAGGAAAGCCCTTGTGGAGGCTACGGTTTTCGGATCGGAGCCTTTGAAAGCAGAGGATTTGGAGGAGTCGTTTGGCGTTCTCGTCAAACAACGACTTCAAGGGCGCCGTTACTCAAGCGGCAGAAAAGAGCATGGAATCCTCCCCATGGGGATACCTCCTGAAAATCGACAGACTGATCCCAGCTACGTCCGTGCGGGGCTGATGGCTGGAGGGGCCAGACCCAGCAGTGGATACGCCTTTCAGCGTATCTGGAGGTGGTCGCAAGAGTGCGCCATGGTGTTGGCCAAGGGTCGTCCCCCAATATCCCATCCGCAAGATCCTCTCATCATCCGCACCATGGACGCTCTGTTTCTGCATGTGCTTAACGCCCATCCCGAACTGGCTCCCGATATTTTCTTTTCACTCTTTTCCAAGGTGGACCCGACTCGCGTGGCCCGCTTCATGAGTGATCGCGCGAGTCTTGCTGATTGCCTCACAATCATGGCATCACTTCCTCCGGCGCCTTTTCTGAGCGAATTGGACAAGACCATGAGGTTACCCTACAGCCATAAATCAAGAAGAGAAAAAAAAGAAAAGGGGGAATGATGAAACCGATGAGCCCGTTCCGCATTCAAGGATTTTTATTCAGCCTCTGCGCGCTTGGAGCGGCGGCTTTTTTCGCACTGGTTGGGTCCCAGAAGGGGGATTTCAACGGGCAATCAGGACTCATTATCCTTGCGACCTTGATCCTTCTTCTGGGGGTCCCGCATGGGGCATTCGACACGATCTTTGCTTACAGACTTTACGATCTTCGGAAGCCAACAGACTGGATGATTTTCACCATGATCTATCTTCTTCTAGCGGCAGTTGTTGTGGCGGTTTGGTGGTGGGCGCCGATGGGTTTTTTGATTTTGTTTCTTTTAATCTCAGCGGCCCATTTCTCGGGGGATCCTGAGGAGGGAACCCCCCACGCCACTCGAATCCTCTATGGGGGAAGCGTGCTCCTATTGCCCGCACTCTTTCACTCGGAGGAGATGGCGCAACTTTTTGGGCTTCTTGTGGGTAATGAGCCTGCCCTTCTGCTCATGCCATGGATCAAGCTGATTGCCTGGCTCTGGCTACCGTGCGTTGTAATCGGAGTGATCCTGCTTGCGTGGAGTGATTGGCTGGGAGCCATTGAGATAGCCTCCGTCGTTTTGCTGAGTGTTGCAGCGCCTCCGCTCATCGCATTCACCCTCTTTTTTTGCGGCATGCACAGCGCTCGCCATATCCTCAGGACCATCGACTACTCGGGATCTCTTTCGAGACGCCTCCTGGCTCTTTCTGCTCTCCTGCCGATGATCGGCGTTGCCATGGTCTCGGCGCTTGCCTGGTGGTTCCTTAAAGGAAAGTCCCTCGATGAACGCCTGATTCAGATTGTTTTTGTAGGACTGGCCGCTCTGACGGTCCCTCACATGGCGCTTGTGGAACGCGTCCGATTCTCTGGGTGGATCAAGGGTGCATTTCAGAGACCCTGATTAAAAGAGAGTGCAGCCATGAGGAGTCGAACCTCAAACCTTCTGATCCGTAGTCAGATGCTCTATCCAATTGAGCTATGGCTGCATGTAACAAAGGAGAGAAATGATAATCAGAGAACGGCTGCATGGTCAACGCATTTGCTGAAACTTCTCTTGACGAGTAGAATCTTAAATTCAATGATTCGATTTCAATCTTATCAAGAGTGACGGAGGGACTGGCCCGCTGATGTCACGGCAACCGCTACGGATTTTTTTCGTAGGCCCAGGTGCCAAATCCAGCTCCGAGCAATCGGGGAAAAGATGAGATACTTGGCAGAGCCGATGATCCGCAGGGATTGAGGCACCAGGTCTCTTCGCCACTCTTGATGAGCAACAACGAGGAGATCCCATGACCACAAAACCTTGGTTTAGTAATCTGAAATGCCGCGAATGCGGACGCCTCTACGAGAAAGAGGCAATCCACATCTGCGAGTTCGACTTCGGCCCGCTGGAGGCCGCCTATGACTACGAGGCGATCCGCGCCGTGCTGACCCGGAAGCTTATTGAGTCCCGACCCCAGACGATGTGGCGCTATCGGGAGCTGCTCCCGATCGATGGAGAACCGACTGTTGGCACCCAGGTGGGCTTTACCCCCCTAGTGAAGGCCGACCGACTGGCCAAGGCCCTCGGCATCCGCGAACTCTGGATCAAGAACGACTCCGTCAATTATCCAACTCTTTCCTTCAAGGACCGCGTGGTCTCCGTGGCGCTCAGCCGCGCCCGAGAGCTCGGCTTCAAGGTCGTTGCCTGCGCCTCCACCGGCAATCTGGCGAACTCGGTCGCCGCCAACGCCGCCAATGCCGGACTCAAGAGCTACGTGCTGATCCCTTCAAACCTTGAGCAGGGCAAGGTGCTCGGTTCGCTAGTCTATGGAACCAATGTCATCGGGATCAAGGGGCCCTATGATCAGGTGAACCGTCTCTGCTCCGAGATCGCAGGCAAGTACGGATGGGGCTTCGTGAACGTGAATCTCCGGCCCTACTACGCGGAGGGTTCCAAGACCATGGGCTTTGAGATTGCCGAACAACTCGGCTGGAAGCTACCGCGCCACACCGTGGTCTGCATGGCCTCCGGATCACTCCTGACCAAGCTCCACAAGGCTTACAAGGAGTTCATCGACCTCGACATCGTTCCTAAGAGCGATTTCTCGATACACGGAGCCCAGGCATCGGGTTGCTCACCCATCAGTACGGCCTTCAAGGCAGGAACTGAAATAGTCAAGCCGGTCCAGAACCCCGACACCATCGCCAAGTCACTCGCCATCGGTACTCCTGCGGATGGGTATTATGCGATCCGGAGCATGAAGGAGACAGGTGGAAGCTGTGAAGATTGCACCGATGAGGAGATCGTCGAGGGTATCAAACTTCTTGCCGAGACCACTGGGATCTTCGCCGAGACCGCAGGTGGCGTCACCGTTGCCTGTGCGAGGAAGCTCATTGCCTCGGGAAAGATCCCCAAGGACGAGAGCGCAGTCCTCTGCATCACTGGTCATGGACTCAAGACTCAGGAAGCCATTGTTGGCAAAGTCGGTGAGCCTCGCGTGATCGGACCGAGCCTCCGTGAGTTCGAGGCTCTCGTCGCCGATGAGGTCGGGGCAAAAAGCTAACCTTCACTCCCCAATATCTATCACCCAAACCCTATAACCTAATCCCATGCCCACCGTCCGCATCCCCACCCCACTACGTAAACTTACCAACAATCAGGAGGAGGTCATTTCCTCTGGAGCGACACTTGGGGCAGTTCTCGACGAGCTCAATGCTTCCTTTCCCGGCCTTAGTGAACGCATAGTCGATGAGAATGGAACCATCCGTCGCTTCGTGAACATCTTCGTGAACGACGAAGATGTGCGCTTCCTTCAGGAAAAGGAGACTCCGATAAACGAGGCCGATGTCATCTCCATCGTCCCCGCCATCGCTGGAGGCTAGAAGCCCCGCTTGCCCAACACGAGAAAAGCACCGATCATAGTAACCATGGAAACGACCCGCCTCTGGCTCATGTATCCGGCGAAGCTCATCACACGCCCCATCGTCTATGAGCTCGGGCACAAGTTCGCCGTCACGACGAATGTCCGCCAGGCAAGCGTCACTAATGAGATCGGTCTCGTCTGCCTCGAGCTCATCGGCGAGCGCGGCGAGATCAAGCGATCGATCGCCTGGCTCGAGGAGCTGGGAGTGAAGGTCGAGCCGGTTGAGATCAACACGATCGAGGGCTAATTTAGCAGCTCCCGATACACCCGATCATGAAAATTTCTCTCGGCAACGACCACGCAGGATTCAAATACAAGCAGGCGATTGCAGAAATGCTCCGTATTCAGGGACACGAGGTGATCGATTGCGGCTCTCATTCCGCCGAGTCGACGGACTATCCTCTCTGGTGCATTCCCGCCGCGGAGAAGGTTGCCAAGGGAGAGGCTGATAAGGGGATTGTCTTTGGCGGGTCTGGAAACGGTGAGGCTATCGCGGCCAACAAGGTGAAGGGGATCCGTTGCGCCATCGCCTGGAGCGATGAAACCGCCAAGCTGGCCAGCCAGCATAACAACGCGAATGTCCTTTCGATTGGTGAGCGCATGGTCTCGCTCGAGACCGCAAAGCGACTGGTTGATCTCTGGCTCTCCACCCCGTTCGACGGTGGCCGCCACCTCAAGCGTATTGAAGAACTTGCTAAGTACGAGTTGGGTCAGCCAATGCAGTAATGCGAGGCGATTGGGTTAAAAAGTGGAAGAGTTAAAAGGTTAAAAGGATAGTTTCTGGCCTGCGGAGCAATAGCTCCACTTGGGCAGATCAACTTCGCTACTTCTCGACTTCAAATTCCGCAACCAGCGGCCAGTGGTCGGAGACGTTGCTCCTGAGCGTGCGCGGTTTTCCCTTGGGCTTGAGACCGCAGTAGAGCACGTAGTCGAAGACGGCATCCTTGTAGTGTCCCCGTTTCGGGTGGGTGATCCGTTCCGATCTGGGAAGCCCTTCGGTCGAATCCTTGAGGCCGCCTTTGGCGAAGGTCTCCAACGTTTGCTCCCGGGCCAGTTCGGAATTGCCGTCATCGGTGTTGAAGTCCCCGGCCACAAGGAAGCGTTTCACGGCTGGCAGAATGCGTCCCTCGATATCATGGCGATGGGTGACGAGTTGGCGTGCCGAGAGTTCGCGCTTCAGGATGTTCTCGGCGGCCTTCTCGGGATCCTTGCCGCGGATAAGGTTGCTCTTCAAGTGGAGCGAGTAACAGCCCAGTAACTTGAGCGCCGGGTTGGAAGTATCCGCCGAAGCTGGTGATTCCCGGGAGGGGACCGCCGCAAAGGCAAAACCGCGCGGCAACGAGGTTCCGGCATCACCCTTCCAAGGTTCGCTCCAGGCAGCATGGGCGCTTTTTTTGGTCAGCAGGGCCACCTGCTGTCTGCCCGGTTGCCGCTGTGTGGGAGTCTGGGGAAAGGCCGAACAGACCGCCACCTCGTAGCGTGAGGGGGCCATCGCGCGCGCCAACCGCTCGCAGGTTTCCCAGTCGCGCATCTCCTGAAGAAAGATTAGGTCGGCGTCGATCGATTTCAGCACGGCCGCCGCCGCTTGCACCCGCCGCTCCTCAACTTCAGGAGAGGCCCTCCTCGGTGACCCGCTCGGAAACCATGCAAGGTTCCATGTCACCACCCGGATCGTATCGGCCGCCTGGAGCCCAGTGACACAAAGGATCAGCAGCAGGAAGGTTCTCATGGAAGCTTCATCCGACCGTCACGATCACGGCCGTCGTGTTATCCCGTCCGGAGCGTTCGATCGCTTCGCCGACGAGATGCAGGGCGGGGAGTGTTCCCTTGGGGCACTCGGCGAGAACTTCGGGCAACTGGTCGTTGTAGAGGGCGTCGGTAACGCCGTCGGTGCAGATGAGGAAGCGGTCTCCGGGCCGGCATGGGGTTTCACCCACCTGCGGGTTGACGAACTGATTCCCCGCGCCGAGGGCTTTCTGGAGGCGGTTCTTGGCGGGGTGTGACTTGGCCTCCCGTTCACTGATCTGACCGGTCCGCTGGAGCCAGCCGACATGCGTGTCGTCCTTGGTGAGCTGAAGGATTCTTCCATCTTTGAACAGGTGGTAGATGCGGGTGTCACCGATGTGGGCGAAGTGCATCATCTCTTCCGAGAACCAGCAGAGACTCAGGGTCGCACCCATTCCCCGGCACTCCTCGTAGCTGTCCCCCAAGTATTGCAAAGCCTTGTTAATTTCCGAGAAGAGTGAGGCAAAGGCTCCCTCATAGCCAATCGGAGTGCCACTCGCCCGTTGACGGATCAGCGGGGGAAACATGCGGGTAATTTTCTCAATGGTTATCCTGCTGGCGAATTCACCGGCATTCGCTCCCCCCATCCCGTCGCTGACAGCAAACAGAAGATCGGCGTCTGCATTCGATGAGGCCCCGATTTTTCCGAGATGACGCACCTCTACCTCATCAATCGCCAAGCCCATGAAGGCATCCTCGTTTTTGGCTCGCGAGGGTCCTTTGTCAGAGCATCCGGACCATGTGAGAGAAAGCTTGGGGGACGGTAACTTCTCGGGTGTTAAGATCGGCAGTTCTTCCTTCTTCAGAATCGTCGCAAACTCAAAATCGATTAGGCAGAAGCGCCCGTCCTGCTGGCGGTAAGTGACATTACGGAGTTCGGGATCGTCGTGCCGGACCCCGAACCCTTCCAGCTCCGCAAAGAGTTCCCGGCAGCGCTCTTCGTCGAGACGGTCGACACGGGAGCCGCAGTTCGTTGTGACCAGAAGAAGCTTTTCTAAATCTGCCGAAATCACGCGGGGAACAAAATCGCACCCTGACTTTTCTAGATAACGGAGTACAAACAGCTCATTCTCAAAACGCTCTTGGGCCTTCGGCCCATGGAACGCCTTCCGTACGCTCCCATCGAAGCAGACCTGAACTGTGGCGCGCTGGGTATCCTTGACGGTGAGCATGATGAGAGGGGGGAAAGTAAAAGGTGGGAAAAAGTGAAAGTGAAAGGTTTGCGTGCCCCCTTCATTCTACCTTTGCACTTTCCTACTTTTCACTCGGAATTCTTCGCACGAGAGGAATTCCGCATTTTGGCATTGAAGTTGCTTGATCATATTATACCCGATCTTAAAGTTGGGACATCACCTTTCGTCGGTAGTCCGATACGCGGAAAGTGATTAAAAATAGACAACGGACGCACCACAACCACCCCAATCACATGGCGAAGTACAAACTCGAATACATCTGGCTCGACGGTTACGAGCCGGTTCCCAACCTCCGCAGCAAGACAGCCATCAAGGAGTTCACCAAGGCCCCCCTTCTAAAGGATCTCCCAATGTGGGGTTTCGACGGCAGCTCGACGCGTCAGGCCGAGGGCAAGAGCAGCGATTGCCTCCTCAAGCCCGTCGCCAGCTACCCTGATCCGACCCGCGAGAACGCTTATCTCGTCATGTGCGAGGTGCTGATGCCTGACGGCAAGCCTCATCCTTCCAACGGCCGCGCCACCATCCATGATGATCCCGATACTTGGTTCGGATTCGAACAGGAATATTTCCTCTATAAGGATGGTGCACCGCTTGGTTTCCCGAAGGGCGGCTTCCCATCCGAGGGGCAGGGCAGGTTCTATTGCGGAGTCGGCTTCAACAGCGTTGGCGACATCGCCCGTGATATCGTCGAGGAGCACCTTGATATTTGCCTCGAGATGGGGATCAACCACGAAGGTATCAACGCCGAGGTGGCCAAGGGCCAGTGGGAATTCCAAATCTTTGGCAAAGGATCCAAAAAGGCTGCCGACGAAATCTGGCTTGCCCGTTATGTCCTGATGCGCGTCTGCGAGAAGTACGGCGTCGATGTGGAGTTCCACTGCAAGCCGCTTGGCAAGGATGTTGACTGGAACGGATCCGGAATGCACTGCAACTTCTCGACCAAGTTCATGCGCGAGAAGGGTGGCAAGAAGTACTTCGAGAAGCTCATGGCAGCATTCGACAAGTTCAAGGACGAGCACATCGCCGTCTATGGACCTGACAATCACTTCCGCCTGACAGGTCTCCACGAGACCCAGTCGATCGACAAGTTTAGCTATGGTGTCGCCGATCGCGGTGCCTCGATCCGTGTGCCTCACAGCTTTGTGAACAGCGAATACAAGGGTTACCTCGAAGATCGCCGTCCGAATTCCCAGGGCGACCCTTACAAAATTGCCAGCCGCGTTCTTCAGACCATAAAGACCGTTCCGCTTAAGTAATCCCAACGACCAGTATCATTCAGAAAACCGCCATTCCGAAAGGGGTGGCGGTTTTTTTGGCATGAAAAGATGAAGTCAGAGTGATGAAGACGCCGAAAAAGGCAGATCTGCCCCGAAAAAATCTTTTCATCCTTCATCCCTCATTATTCATCCTTGCAGCTCATTACAAATGGGCTATTCTTATCAGCTGCGCATCAAACATTTTGCCGTCGGTCCTTGGGTGAGCAGCGCTTGCTGATCATCGAAACGCGCCAAGGGAAACCCGGTAACGAATCCATCAGATATTATGCCCATCCGCCTCGGTCGCTTCGAAATGCCGAAGACCCTCGTCAAGAACGAGAAAACCGCCACTGAAACTTACGCACAGTTCGTTGCCGAGCCCTTTGAGGCCGGTTACGGCCACACCATCGGCAACTCGCTTCGCCGCACCCTTCTCTCATCCCTTGAGGGAGCAGCCATCACCTCGGTCAAGATCGAGGGGGCTCCCCATGAGTTCACCGCTATCCCCGGAGTCGTCGAGGATGTCGTCGAGATCATTCTCAACCTCAAGAAGGTCAAGTTCAAAGCCCATGATCATGAGGTCCGTAACCTGATCCTCTCGGTCAACAAGCAGGGCGCCATCACAGCCGGTGATATCCAATCAACCGCCCAGTGCGAGGTTCTCAATCCTGATCAGCACATCTGCACCCTCGACAAGAAAATGAAGTTCGAGGCTGAGTTCGAGGTCAAGGTTGGCCGCGGCTTCGCCACGGGTGACGAGAACAAGGCCCCGGACAAGCCGATCGGTGTTATCGCCATCGATTCGATTTTCTCGCCCGTCACCAAGGTCAAGTACGCCGTCGAGCAGACCCGCGTCGGCCAGAGGACCGATTACGACAAGCTCATCCTCGACATCTGGACCGATGGACGCCTAACCCCAGACGAAGCCCTTCTTCAGTCCGCGGCGATCCTCCGTCATCACCTGGACGTTTTTGTCAACTTCGACGACGCACAGGTCGAGTTTGACGAGACCCCGGTTGAGGTCAGCCAGGAAAACAATCGCCTCAAGAAATTGCTCGCCATGAGCGTGAACGAGATCGAACTTTCCGTACGTGCTGCGAACTGCCTTAACAACGCGAACATCACCTCTGTTGGACAGCTCGCCCTCAAGAGCGAAGCCGAGATGCTTAAGTACCGCAACTTCGGCAAGAAGTCGCTGAACGAGATCAAGGACAAGCTCGTCCAGCTCGGTCTGGGCCTTGGCATGAAGTTTGAGCCCGGCCTTGTTGAGAATCTTGCCCCCGCTGCCGAATAATAAGGCATAGTAGAAAAAACTAAAACGCCATGCGTCATCGTAAAAAAACCGTCAAGCTGGGCCGTAGCCAAGCACACCGGGATTCGCTTCTCGCGAACCAGGTCTGCAGCCTCATTGAGCACCATCGCATCAAGACCACCCTTGCCAAAGCCAAGGCTACCAAGCCCCTGGCTGAGCGCATGCTCACTCTGGGCAAGCAGGGTGATCTTCACTCCCGTCGCGTTGCGATCTCCTATCTGAAACATAAGGATATCGTGAAGAAGCTCTTCACCGAGATCGCACCCGCCGCAGCCGACCGCAAGGGAGGATACACCCGCATCGTGAAGCTCGGAGCACGCCTCAGTGACAGCGCCCCGATGGCTTACCTCGAGTGGGTCGATTATGCCCCCGTTGCGAAGGAAGAAGCTGTCGCCGAAGCTGCTGAAAAGCCAGCCAAGAAAGCGAAGGTACCTAAGGCTGAAAAAGCTGAAGCTGAAGCTCCTAAAAAGAAGGCCGCTCCTAAGAAAGCCAAGGAAGAGAAGAGCGAGGAATAAAACTCTTCTTCAATCAATCAACGAAAAGCCCCGGAGTAATCCGGGGCTTTCTCTTTTGTGGGAATGGCGTGGGTGGTGGCCAAGCCTTCGAAAGGGAGAGTTCTCGCGCAGAGGCGCAAAGGCGCGGAGGAAAAGACGAAGGGTTGGGTCGGAGAGGACCGTCATCATTACTCTCCTCAAATCAGAGAATCACTTGATTGATCAGCAATGGGTTCTCATACCATCTCTCATCATTAAGCGGACTCTTGGCTGGGTCTTTTGCCTCATGACATTTCGTCATCCCATCTCTGCGCCTTTGCGTCTCTGCGCGAGAATTTGAATTTTATGCTGCGTCCAAGCCGAAGGCGGTATGGGCCAGCTTAGCTGCATCGGAGATCTTCTCCTCGTCGAGGATGACGGCGATCTTGATCTCCGAGGTGGAGATCATCTGAATGTTAATGCCACCCTTGGCAAGGGCTTCAAAGAGCTTTGCCGCAACGCCGGAATGGGTGCGCATTCCGATGCCAACGACGCTGAGCTTGGCAATCCCATCCTGCTTGCTGACCTTGCCCGCCCCGATCTCGGTGGCAACGCGGTCGAGAAGATCTCCGATCTTCTCGAGTTCGTCACGGTTCATGGTGAAGGAGATGTCGGTGGAACCTGCGGCGGAGACGTTCTGAACAATCACGTCGATCATGACATGAGCATCTGCGAGTGCTGTGAAGAGGCGGGCCGCGCATCCCGGCTTGTCGGGGACTTGGCTGACGGTGACCTTGGCCTGATTGCGCTCGACGCTGACGCCGCGCACGGCGACCTGTTCCATTCCTGCGGATTCTTCTTTCACGGTTGTTCCTGGGTTGTTGTTGAAGCTACTGCGGACCTCAAAGGTCACGCCGAATTTCTTGGCGAATTCCACCGAGCGGGACTGCATGACCTTGGAGCCGCTGCTGGCCATCTCGAGCATCTCGTCGTAGGAGATGGCCTCGATTTTTGTGGCGGTCGGCACAATGCGGGGATCGCACGTGTAGACGCCGTCAACATCGGTGAAGATCTGGCAGGCATCGGCATCAAGGGCAGAAGCCAGCGCAATGGCCGTGAGGTCGGAGCCGCCACGACCGAGCGTTGTGATGTCTCCCTCGCTGGTCTCTCCCTGGAAGCCAGCCACGATCACAATCGCCCCCTCATCGAGGTGCTTTTTGATCTGGTCTGGGGTGACATTACTAATCTTGGCCTTGGTATGGACGCCGTTGGTGACAATGCCAGCCTGGGCACCCGTCAGGGAGACAGCCTTGCCGCCAAGACTCTGGATCGCCATGGCAGTAAGAGACATTGTAGTTTGCTCACCCGTGGAGAGCAGAACATCCATCTCTCGTTCCGTGGGCTTCGAGGAGACCTCGCGGGCGAGCTTGATCAAGGAATCGGTAACACCAGACATCGCGGAAACGACCGCGACGACGGAATTCCCCTCGCGCTGAGCCTCCAGTAAACGACGCGCGACATTCTTGATGCGCTCGGGATTACCGACAGAAGTGCCGCCGTATTTCTGAACGATGAGGGGCATGAGTGAGTCGAGTGTCGAGGGGCTAGAGTTGAGGGCTTGGGATCAGCCGATCTTAGCCAGGGCCTCACGGACAGCTGCTGCCGTGGCCTCGGTTTCGATGGGTGCAGTCACCGCATGCTTGGCCGTATCGGGATCCTTAAGTCCGTGACCGGTGACCGTGAGTACCACCTTGGATCCAGGCTGGACCTGGCGGAAGGGACAGGAGTCGCACTGCGTGGTTTTTCCGCTGCGGTTGAAGCATTTGAAGAGAGCGGCCACGGGGGCGGCGCTGGCAGGCTCCACAAAGATTCCCTCGTTGGAAGCAAGCCACTTCTGGGCTGCCAGGATCTCCGAGTCCTCGACGATCTCGAAGCAGCCGCCAGACTCTGAGACGGCATTGATGGCTCCGTCCCAACTGGCGGGGCGTCCGATCCGGATGGCTGTGGCCACGGTCTCGGGATTGGCCATTGGGGCACCATGATAGAGGGGCGCTGATCCGGCAGCCTGAACGCCGAGCATCCTTGGAAGCTTGTGGCTGCGGCCCAGATCCTTGAACTCCTTGTAGCCCTTCCAGTAGGCCGTGATATTCCCGGCATTGCCAACGGGGAGGATATGGATATCGGGGGCATTCCCCAACTCCTCGATGATCTCGAAGGCGGCGGTCTTTTGTCCTTCGATACGGTAGGGATTGATCGAGTTGACGATTGCAAAGTCACCGGTCTCTCCCAACTCGCGCACGAGTCGCAGGGCGTCGTCAAAGTTTCCCCGGATGGCAACGACAGTCGCTCCATAGATATAGGCCTGGACCATCTTGCCTCCTGCGATACGTCCCGCAGGAAGAAGGACGGCGCACTTCATTCCGGCGCGCGCAGCATAGGCTGCAGCTGCGGCAGAGGTATTTCCCGTGGAAGCGCAGAGGACGGTATGGGCCCCCTCCTCGGCAGCCTTGGAGATCGCCATGGTCATGCCTCGGTCCTTGAAGGAGCCGGTTGGATTCAGCCCCTCGTATTTGACATAGACCTCACCGCCGGTGATCGCACTCAGCTTGGGCGAATGGATCAGTGGCGTGGAGCCTTCGCTCAGGGAGATGACGGGCGTGGCATCGGTGACGGGAAGGAATTCCCGGTAGCGCTCAATCACGCCACAATCATTGAAGGTCTCTTTCATCAAATTCAGATCAGGAAATCAGGAAAAGGTTTCCACATTGAAGAGAACGGGCTCTCCCTTCACGCAGTTGAGGGCGGCGATCTTCGCAAGGGCGGCACACATGGCTCCGTAGGCGGCTTCGTGGATCATCAGCACAAGAGGGGTTTCAACCCCGGCTATCGACTCAGGCTGGACTACCGAAGAAATGCCAATACCTGCCCCGCCGAGAACTCCGGCAATGAGGGCTAGAACGCCTGGCTTGTCATCCACGGAGAGGCGCAGGTAATAGGAGCCGATGATTTCTGCAGCGGGACGACTGCTGCCATAGAGACCGTGGGAGGAAAAGCCGTAGGTCTGGCGCGGGGCATCCAGCACATGGGCCGCTTCCACAAGATCCCCGATGACCGAGGTGGAAGTGGGGCCGCGTCCAGCCCCGCGTCCGTAGAAAAGACTGTCGCCGACGAGATCACCACGGACGGCCACCGCATTGAAGACCCCGGTCACCGACGCTAGGACATTCCCGAGAGGGATGAGAGTCGGGGCGACCCCCACCTCGACGTTGCCCTCCTTCTCGCGAATCGATCCCAGGAGCTTGATGCAGTAGCCGAGGCTCTTCGCGAAATGAATGTCCGCCGCACTCACGCGGTCTATCCCCTCGACACGGACCGTGGCAGGATCGACCCAGAATCCGTAGGCGAGGGCGGCCAGGATGATCGCCTTGTGTCCGGCGTCCCAACCATTGATATCAAGCGTGGGGTCGGCCTCGGCATAACCTAGCGCGACCGCCTCCGCGAGGGCATCGGGGTAGTCGAGCCCTGCCTCTTGCATCCGGGTCAGGATATAGTTGCTTGTGCCGTTGAGGATTCCGTGTACTGACTCGATACGGTTGCCGACGAAGGCATCGCGGAGAGACTGGATGATCGGAATGCCGCCGGCCACTGCCGCCTCGAAGAAAACTGGAACTTTGCACTCGCTCGCCAGGCCAAAAATTTCCGCTCCCCGCTCAGCCAAAAGAGCCTTGTTTCCCGTGACGACGATGCGTCCCGAGCGGATCGCCGCCATCGTCAGGTCGAAGGCCTCCGTTGTCCCGCCGATCAGTTCGACGACGATCTTGATTTCGGGATCCTCTAGCAGGTCCTGCCACCGGCTGGAGAAGAGAGAGGCGGGGGCCGGGACATCACGAGGTTTCTTCAGATCGCGCACGACGATCCGACGCACGGAAAATGCATATCCGGAACGTTCCGCAATCAGTTCGCGGTGGCGCTCCAGATTCTCATAGACCCCAGCGCCTACAGTGCCGAAGCCGGCTAGTCCAATGCCGATCGTCCTCATAAATCAGCCTTCTATCTTCTCTGTTGAGCCCGCTCAGGTAAAGACGCCTTTTTTTAAAAAAGTTATGATCTGCGAATCACCCCCCAACTTCAGTAGGGGTTAACAGGAATTTCTGCAATAAACCCTTGTTCCTCTTTCTGCCTGACTTCCTCTTTGTGTTTCCTGAGGTGCTTTCTCATCCAATAAATCAAATAAACCGAGAAACCGACCCCCATGAAAGTCAAGGGGACCAATCGAAGAATCAGCATCCAGAAAATCAATGAATGTAAAGTCCCTGCCAACTCCGAACTGTGTAACTTCTGTACATCGGTTGGCGTGAGTGCCTTATCATAAAAAGTTAAATCATTCACCCTTCCCAATTCAGCATCCATGGCATCATGGTGCATGCTTCCGAAGACCGTTGCTGTCGGATTGCCTGGTTCGAAATTCAGCGAAGGCTGCATGGAGCCGGAAGCCAATGACTTTCCATCAAGGTAAATCATCATATTCCCTTTGGCATCGATGGTGCCAACCAGATGGAACCATGAGCGAACCGGCAACTCCGCCAGAGTAACCGCCTTGAACCACTCCGTGCCATTTCCCGCCAAAAGAGCAACTCGCTCCTGATGGGTAGGGCCAAGTATGGGTTCAAATGCTAGAATGACTCCCTTCATCCACCCATCGTTAATTACAAAGAAACTATTATCCGCCGACTGCCTCCATACCCAAACGGAGATGGTGATTTCCTTTACGGTTGTGAAGTCAACCGGAAAGCGGGCTTCGGAGTGGGCTCTGAAACTGAGAGCTCCTTTCTCATGAGAGCTTCTATCTAGGGCGGTTGATGTCTCTTTAAGTGATCCATCCCTTCCATGGCCGGATGAATCCAAGGCATGTCCATCCAGCCCATAGCGGGCCAGAGGGGAGGATGTAACAAATCCGGAGCAAATTAGGACTAGACAGCCCATTAAATATTTCATCATCAGAAGACTGTTTCGGGGAATAAACAAAGCCTAAAAATGAACTACCCAACACTCGAAGCTCAATCAACGCAATCTGTCAATTGCTTCAAAATTGTCACATGGAGGGAGCCTTTCCTGCTTGCATAACCGAGGCTACCGGTGGAAGTTAAGGTTAAGATGATTTTGTCAAATAGAACAGATTTCATGAATTTGGGTTCAGCAATTATCTTGCTGGTCTTCTCGGCGCCGTCCGCTCTTCAGGCGCAGGATGCGACTCCGGCGCCGAGCCAGATGCCTTCTCCTGCGATATCTCCTAGCCCGCTTCCGAAGCCGGCCACGACTTTAGTTCAGCCACCCGTTGCCCCCCAAGCAATGGCTACCACGAACTCCCCAGCTGTCACGCAGATGACTTCCGAAATTGATAAGCTCGCAGAGGATGGGAAGTTATCCGATCAACGCGCGGTAGCCTCTGCTGTAAAAAAAGTTATTAATCAAAATAGTGTCCAGCACGATATCCCAGCCCCTCTGGGCGCCAAAGTGATCGCAGTTCACAAGCACCCCGGCGACATGGTCAAAGTCGGCGAAATTATCGTGACGCTGCTTGTCGATGGCAAAAAGGTTCCGATCCTTGCAAAGCAAGATGGCGTGATGCAGGCGATCAATGTCAGCAAGGGAGGCATCATTGGGAACTCCAGACCCCGTTCGGCAAAAAATAGTGATCATAGTGATCAAGGCATGATCTGCATCACCCTTCGTTCGATTTAACCAAGAGATAACCCTCATCTATCTTCATGAAACACGGCGCCTTCTTCTTTCGTTCGTCAAGCAGGCTTATTGGGGCAGGCATGATCGCGCCCTGTTTCCTCATGCTCCAGACGGAATTTCTGCTTGCTCAGAACAACGGTGGACTCGGAAGTGTCTCCAGTTGCCCGGCTGCAGCCTCTATTGCCGCTGCTGCCGTCTCTTCAGTCCTTTCGCCTAGATCAGGAGTCTCGTCATCATCAGCAGCCGCCACTGCCCAGACCTGCGCCAAGGCAAGTGCCGCGGCAGCTCCCTATGCTGCCACTGCCATTGCACGAGCAACTGTAAACGCTGCGGTGAAAGCCACTGCCTCAGCTCCTGGTGCGCCAAGAACTGGACCTGCCGAAGGTCGTCAAACAGCGCAAACAGCGTCCATTGCCGCAGTCGTCACCGGTACCATCAGCGGGGCCTCGATCGGAGGCGCTTCTAGCGCGGACATAGGTTCCGTTTTGGCCGCCGCGACCACGACGACTATCCAGGCTGTCTCAGCTCAGCAGGCTTCAGACGCATCTCCTAGTGGAGTTGGCGGAGGCGAAGCAGCTCCCAATGGTACTACTGCTGCTAATACGGCAACAGAGGCTGCCATAGCTACTACGACAGTACGTGAGGTTCTGGCGCAAGCTACCGCTGCCGCGGTAGCTGTAGGCATGAGTCCGAGTGCTGTTACCCAAGCAATTAGTGACGGAACAAAAGCTGCAGCTTCCGAGCCAGCCGGGGTAGGTCCCCAAGCGGCCATAGCGCAAAAGGTAATTCAAATAGTGGCCCAACAGGCGGCTTCACCAGCTCAGAATGGCCAGTCGAGTCAATCTCAATCCTCCACAAGTTCTGGTGGTTCACAGAATAACAATCCGATGGGTCCGCAGGGAGCTAATGGTGCTTTCCAAAACCCCCCTCCACGGTTTCCTACTCCCATCCCCGCATCACCAGGCGGCTTCGAATAGAAGGAATAGATTCTTTCATCGTGCCCGTGGTGATGGGCTCTTCTCATATACTTGTGGGGCTCCCCGTGATAATATGCGAAGGTGAGCTCTTATTCAGATCGGAAGCAGCGATTTTCAGCCGTTGATTGAACGTGTCCTCTGATCAGGAAAAGGGTGTCTTTGCCGACCCTCGGGGTATCAGGCGTCGTGTCCTTCAGTTAACGGCCGTTGTCGGATGCTTCTTGCTTGTCACCGCTACCGGTTATTTCATCTGGGGCCTGCTGATCGGACCTAAGCTACTGCTTCCCTCGGTGGTGCGAGAGTTCCGCGCTCGGTTCAAGGCACTTCCCCCGGCCAAGATTCCCCTCCGGAATGCAAAAGATGACTGGAGCCGCATTCACCTAGGCCAGCAGGATCGGGGGCAATCCATCGTGACCAGCATTCCGAAGAATTCAGGCATCGTGCTTGGCTATGTATCCCCCTGGGATCCTGCCTCACTTCTTTCCCTGGAGCATCATGCCGACCAACTAACCCATGTGGCGGTCGATTGGTTCATCCTCAGCGGGGTGGAAGGAACGCTCAAGGAGGATGCCAGCGACAAGGCTCGCCTCCTCTCCCTACGGAAGGGTCTTGGATTCCTGCCGATTCTTCGCAACCTGGATGGGGATACATGGCAACCAGAGGCTGTGGAGGAGCTGGCTCATGAACCCGAGGCCGAGCGTAGTCTCTTCCTAGACCGGCTTGTGAGCCGACTGCCGCCGGGTTCGACAGGGCTGATTCTGGAACTAAGCCAGCTTGATCCGACCTATCAGGATGAGTATTCGAGGCTGATTAAGGAGATGGCCGACCATCTCCATGCCGCAAGGAAAGAGCTCTGGTTTGCCGTTCCTACGGGAGCTGATTTTGATGCCTTTGATCTGAATGCCATCGCCGGGTTCGTTGACAGGTTGGTCGCCGCGCTCTATGACGAGAACTCGGAAGTCGACGACCCGGGCCCCCTCGCCAGCAGCACCTGGTTCCAGGGTTGGCTGAAAACGATGATGGTCTACGGCGATCCTTCGCAGTGGGTGATCGGTCTTGGCACTTGTGCCAATGACTGGAGGAAGGACAATAAGAGCGTCGAGCAGATTGGCTTTACCGACGCCATGGCCAGGGCCTCGCTGGCGGGGATCGACCCGCTGAATGGTTTAGATTGCGAGGATGGCTCTCCAAATTTCAACTATCTCTCAGGCCCCGATCAGAACCAGGAGCACGAACTCTGGTTCCTTGATGCGGTCACGCTCTTCAATCAGCGCCGCCTGATTGCTCCTTTCCATCCCGGTGGTATTGGCCTCTACCGGCTTGGGCAGGAAGATCCCGCTGTCTGGGATGTCCTGAGAATGAATCCAGAAAAGCGGCCTGATCTCCAGTCCATTGCCAAGCTCTCCCAGCTTAACCTTGATGAACTCATCGCCTCCAGCGGCACAGGAGACTTTATCACCGTCGGTGGCGATTCCCATGGGGGGGAACGCCATCTGGAGATCCATCCCGACGGCGAATTGGTGGAGCAGTACATCAAGTTGCCGATGCCCGAGAGTATCACGCGGCAGGGTGATCCAGGGCCCCACAAGGTAGCGCTCACCTTTGATGACGGTCCTGATCCGAAATGGACTCCGAAGATCTTGGAGATTCTGAAAGAAAAGAATGCCCCCGCATCATTCTTTGTGCTTGGAACTCAGGCCCAGCATTATCCCGATCTACTAGAGCGAATCGTACGAGACGGACACGAGGTTGGCAATCATACCTACTCCCACCAGAATATCGCCGAAGAGAGCGACGAGCAGATCGAATTGGAGCTAAACGCCACAACCAGGCTGATCGAGGCTGTAACAGGCCATTCGACCGCTTATTTCAGACCCCCGTTTGGCATTGACGGAACTCCGACCCAGCCTGGCGAAGTCAGGTCTCTAAGGGTGGTAAGTGATCTTGGATATCTAACCGTTGCCGAATCGATTGATCCCGATGATTGGGAGAGGCCGAGCGCGCGGGCAATCATCGACAGGGTTAAGAATCAACGGGCTACAGGATCGGTCATCCTGATGCATGACGGCGGCGGTGATCGATCCCAGACCGTGGAGGCCCTTCCGGAGATCATCGATTGGCTACGAAGCCGAGGCGACGTGATCGTGCCGCTAGCAGATATCATCAATCTCCCCCGCGACACTATCATGGCTCCGCTCCGTGAGGAAAATCAGCCGCTCTCAGCCCGTTATGTCTACGGGGCCTTCGCGGTCATGCGCTTCCTGGAGAGTGCCGCTTGGACGCTTCTTGTCATCGTCACCCTGCTCGCGCTGCTGCGTGTTTTCTTCTACTGCTTCTGTGCTCAACGTCAACGAAAGCGAGAGAGATTACATCCGCAGCACCCGCCGATTTCCTATCCGCCTGCCAGTGTCCTGCTCGCGGCCTATAATGAGGAACGGGTCATAGCCTCGACCATCCAGCATCTCCTGGATTCCGATTATCCCGCACCACTCGAGATCATCGTGGTCGATGACGGCTCCAAGGATCGCACAGCGGAAGTCGTGGAAGCGATCGCGGCGATTGAGCCCCTTGTCCGCTTCATAAGCCAGCAGAATACTGGGAAAGCCTTGGCTCTCAACCGCGCACTGGGACTCGCGAGTTACGAGACGATCGTTATGATTGATGCCGATACCATGGTCGCGCCGGACGGCATCCGCCAGCTGGTTACCTCTCTTTCCGATCCGGAGGTCGGTGGGGTTTCTGGCTACATCCGTGTTGGCAATACAAAGCACTGGCTCGGTAGTTTTCAGGATCTGGAGTATACTGCTGCCTTCGAGATCGACCGCCGTGCCCAGGATCTCCTAGGCTGTATCTCCGTGGCGCCTGGAGCACTCAGTGCCTTCCGGCGCAAGGCGCTTCTGGAAGCCGGACCCATCACCAACGATACGTTGGCCGAGGATACCGATCTCACACTTCAGCTCCATCGTCTGGGATGGAAGGTTGTTTTTTCCTCAAAGGCATTTGCCGATACCGAGGCGCCCGAGAGCGTCAAGGCCCTTGTTTCGCAACGTTTCCGTTGGGCCTTCGGAACGCTTCAGTGTCTCTGGAAGCATGGCGATCTGACATTCAATCCCGGTTCAGCTTGGCTCGGTTGGTTTGCCCTTCCCTCGGTCTGGATCTTTCAGATGGGAGTGGTGGCGTTGACTCCTGTGCTCGACCTGATCGTGCTCTGGTCGCTCTGGCTTGGCCGTGGTGTCGCGATCTGGCCTTATTTTGTCGCTTCGCTGCTATTGGATGTCTTCCTTGGTGTCATCGCACTCTCGATGGCTGGTCGGCCACGGCGGATAGCATGGCTGAGTGTTCCAATGAGGCTTCTTTACAGACCCCTGCTCGGCTATGTCGTCTGGAAATGCATTCTCAAGGCTCTCGCCGGAAGTTGGGTGCGCTGGTCGAAGCTCGACCGGACAGCCGCCGCAATCATCCAGAAGGAACAACGGGCGCCATTGCAGCCTACGATGACCGCCAAGACAGCCCCGCACGTTTTGCCCGACGCATGAAGTCCCGCCTCATTAACATCACTTTTTCAGCACTCCTGCTAGGTGCTGCAAGCTCTCTTCTGGGCGCCGCCAGCCCGTACCAGCAATTGCAGATTCCGGAGAAGGGTATGTATACCGGAGCCTATTGTGACTTCGGTGATGGGGAGGATGGAGTGACCTACGAGGCGTTGGAGAGCTTTCAGCATCTCACGGGCAAGCCAATGGCCCTTGTTGCTCTTGGATCCTTCTGGGGAAGGGGAACCTTTCCCACCCAGCAGGTGCAGTGTGTCCGATCTTATGGAGCTGTGCCACTCCTCTTCTGGTCTCCTTGGGATGATCCGTATGTTCAGAAACAAGGGCCTGATAAGTTTTCCCTTACCGAGATCATTGCCGGGAAATGGGATGGCTATATCGACCAATGGGCCGACGAAGCGGCAAAGGTACCTTGCCAGTTCTTTGTCTCCTTTGCCTGTGAAATGAACGGCACCTGGTTCCCCTGGTCGGGATGGTTTTATGGCAAGGGTCCCCGTGATCCGATCAAGCTTACGTCGCCTGTCAGCGCAAATCCCTCAAGCACAACTCCCTCAAACGCTGCCGTAGACAAGCTCACGGGGATGGATGACGGCCCCGAGAAGAGTTGGTTCGGCAAAGGGGACATCAAGAACCCCGCTACCTGGGAAGGCCCTGAAACCTTCAAGAAAGCCTGGCGACATGTCGTTGAGCGCGTGCGTGCCCGCGGCGCGACCAATGTTCTCTGGGTCTTCCAGCCCAATAACTACTCTGATCCTCCCGGTTACATCTCGTGGAACCAACCGGCTGCCTACTATCCCGGGTCGAAGTATGTTGATTGGCTGGGTCTCAGCGTCTACGGAAAGCAGACCAGCAATCAGGAGGATGACAAATGGTGCGGCTTTGCCAGCCTGCTTGAGTGGCCCTATGCCGAAATGTGTGCCCTTGATCCCGAGAAGCCGATCATGCTGGCCGAATGGGGTGTCACGGAATCCCATCAGCTCAATGAGGACAAGGGCATCTGGATCGCGGAGGCTTTCCGTGAGATGGAAAATGCTGCCAAATATCCGAGGTTGAAGGCAGCAATTTTCTGGCACGAGCGGTGGCAGAACGACGACGGCTCCTACAGTAATCTGCGGGTGAACTCCTCCCGCGCTTCCTTGAAAGCCTATCGAGAGGGTGTTGCCAACCCCTTCTGGATTGGGAGACCTGTTTGGACAAAGCCATAGAGGAGTTTTCCAATTGCCGAATGTGAGCCTCTTTTGTTATGAGGCATGCGCCTATGAAAAAATCCCTTGTCTCAGTGTTGGCAACGCTTTGTTGTCTGGCGGGCGGAACTTTTCTGTACGCTCAGGATAATCCACTGACTGGCTATGCAGGATACAGGAATTCCTATTTTCTCAACTATGCCGATGGGACCGGATTTAGCCCTGACAACTCTGGCACTAACTCGCATGACGTCAAGGTGACGGCCCAAATTGCAGGCCAGTCACTAACTTTCAATCTGGATACCGGATCCCGCGGAATCTATGTTGATGCTAATACACTTGGGCCTAGTTTCACAACCAACGCCGGCTCGTTCGCTGGGGAAATCAATCTTACCAGTTCCGGACGAAATAATCTTGGCTATTGGACACCTTCCACCGTGAGCTTTGTCGTAACCGATCAAAACGGACACCTGACCAATGTCTCGGAAACGGTCGATATTCTTGCCGTAGAAGCCGTTCAGGCAACCAAAGATAATGCAACCTTCGGAATGAGGAGCAGTTCAGGAACTGCCATGATCGTTGATACCAATGGGAATACATATTCAACGAATTTTACAGGTGCGAATGTCACTCTCTCCAATGGGCAGAAAATGTATTATTCTAATAATCCTCTGCTCAGTTCAGTCTCCAATTTCGGAGTTGGATTTGATTTGAATGGCCAGGGCACGGGTCCCATTGGAAATAATAGGAATCAGATTTATAATCCCTTCCTGAATTTTTCATCGATGACTAATGGCCTCATGGTGGCGGGCTATGTGATCACTCCGACCGGAGTGCAGCTTGGTCTGACGGAGAAGAATACAGGCTACGCCTACACGCAGCTCAATCCCACCGGCTTCACCAGCTCGAATTCAGTGCCCGACTGGCAGACTCCAACCGGACAGGTTGTCATCGGTGGGGTAACGAACGCACCCGGTTCTATCGTTCTTGATTCCGGCATTGGCTATTCGTATCTCACCCTTGCCGACTACACCAATGGTGCCCTCTCCAATCCGGCATTGTCGATCAATCTGATCAACTCAGGAGGGGGCGTTGGTTACAAAATCAATGGTGATTCTAATAATTATCTGAATCCTTCCTTTGATAACACCAGCGCCTCGGATGGAGGCACCAGCAATAATGTCTTCCTGTCACCACCGGGAACGAATGGAATCTACTCACAGAATCAGTCCCCGTATGGATCGCAGTATTTCAACTCAGGACGCAATGTCTTCAATGCATTCAACATGCTTTACGATGCTTCAAACGGTTATATTGGACTGATCACCAATGACTATGGCGCGACCAATAGTTATGTCTATTTCACCTCTGGATTCTATCCGGGAGCGGTGCCCGAACCCTCCGCCTGTGTACTCTTTGGTCTGGGCGCGCTGGGAGTGGCTGCCGCCATCCGCTTCCGTCTCGCGTAATTGGCTGAAGTGATTGTGGCTACGCACGGGTTTTGACCCCGGGAGATTCTCGCGTTAGTATTTGCGGATGCGTTTGATTTCCTACAACGACCGCGGCTTTGACCGCTCCCTTGCCGAGTTAAACCGCCAGGCCGAACCGCGTGCCGAGGTGCGAGAGACGGTCGAGGAAATCATTGCCGATATCCGGAAGAAGGGTGATGCGGCACTGCTGTCCTACACGTTGAAATTTGGCGGGCCGAAGATCACGCCTGCAAAGATCCGCGTCACTCCCGAGGAGATCAAAAAGGCCCGCGCCTCCTTGTCTCCGGAGATCAAGAAAGCACTCTCTGCATCGATTGCGAACGTCACGGCTTTTGCCAAAAAAAGCCTGCGCAAGAACTGGTCGATGAAGAACGCGCAGGGGGCACTTGTCGGTGAGCGCTTTGATCCTCTTCCCCGTGTGGGCCTTTATATTCCAGGGGGAACGGCGCCTCTTGTTTCCAGCGCGATCATGACCTGTGGCTTCGCGAAGGCGGCTGGTGTTCCCGAAATTGTGGCTGTCACTCCCGCTTCTGCCGATGGGACGGTGGCTCCCGCCCTGCTCGCGGCACTTGATCTCTGCGGCGCCACGGAAATCTACCGCGTGGGTGGAGCCCAGGCGATAGCGGCTCTGGCGTATGGCACCAAGAGCATCCGTCCCGTCACCAAGATCTTCGGTCCCGGCAATGCCTATGTCGTCGAGGCGAAGCGCCAGGTTTTCGGGCGTGTCGGCATTGACCTGCTCCCGGGACCCAGCGAGGTTCTCGTGATTGCTGATGCGAAGGCTAATCCCGTCTGGGTGGCTGCTGATCTGCTCGCTCAGTCTGAGCATGGTGCCGGCAGCGTCGTCGTGCTGTTGAGTGATTCGGACAAGATGATCAAGGCTGTCCAGAAAGAGATTATCCGGCAGTCGGCGCTCTCCACCCGTCCGGAGCATCTCGCCAAGGCAATGGCTAATGCCGTCCTTGTCCGCGTGCGTGACATGGCTCAAGCCGTGGAGATCGCCAACGGATTCTCCGCCGAGCATGTGTCCCTCGCTGTCCGCAAGCCGGAGATCCTTGCAACCAAGCTAAACTCTGCCGGGGGCATCTTCCTCGGCGACATCTCACCGGTGGCTGCGGGGGACTTCCTTGCCGGACCGAGCCACGAGCTGCCGACTGGTGGCGCGGGCAAGGCTTTTGCCGGCCTCACTGCGGAGCAGTTCCAGCGCCGCACCAGCATCGTCCGCTACGATGTCGCCTCGCTTAAGAAATCGCTTCCGTTCATCGAGACCTTCTGCGCCGTCGAAGGACTTGATGCCCACGGACGCTCGGTCAGCCTTCGGCTAGGCAAAAGAACTGAAGGCTGAAGCATCTAAGGCATCTCATCTGATTAAGTCTTTCATTTCCGAACGCTCCCCGAAGAGCCTAAATCCCTAGTTATGATCTGGAGATTCTGCGGGCGTGAGTTGGATCTCTCCTTGCGGGGTGGCATCGTCGGGATTGTAAATGTGACCCCGGATTCCTTCTCGGATGGTGGGGCATTTTTGGATCCTTCCGCGGCCTGCGAGCAGGGATTAAAACTTCTCGAGGAGGGAGCCTTGCTGCTTGATCTCGGTGGTGAGTCAACGCGACCTGGATCACTTCCAGTCTCCACTGAAGACGAGCTGCGCCGTGTCGTGCCTGTGGTGAAAGCTCTGCGACGACAATCCGATGCGCCGATTTCCATCGATACCTCCAAGGCCGCTGTGGCCGAGGCGTGCCTGTCCGAGGGGGCCGATATTATCAATGATGTGACAGCCCTCTCAGGTGATCCTGGCATGGGAAAGGTGGTTGCTGAGGCCCGCGCCGGACTTATCCTGATGCACATGCAGGGGACCCCCCAAACCATGCAGGCCGATCCCACCTATCCACAGGACAACGTGGTGGGCGAGGTGGCAAAATATCTTTCAGCACGCCGTGACGCGGCCCTAGGCTGTGGTGTGGACTCTGCGGCTATCATTCTCGATCCTGGCCTTGGCTTCGGGAAAACCGTAGCGCATAACCTGGCGCTCATTCGTGGAATCCCCCTGCTGCACAAGCTCGGGGCACCGCTTATGATCGGACACTCCAGAAAGTCTTTTCTTGGGAAAGTCACTGGCACAGAGCATCAAGTCTCCCCTGAGTCGCGACTTGCCGCAGGTCTGGCCGTGACAGCACTTGCCCGCTCCCTTGGAGCCAGCCTCTTCCGGGTGCATGACGTGAGCCCCCACCTTGAGGCTTTACGCATGGCCGAGGCTCTGCCAGGGAACCGCTGATGCCGTGAGTGTTATTTTCCATAAAACCCTTGCATTGATCGGGCATTATTGGACCTCGGGGCTCGAGGTCCTGATCCTTTCGGCGATCCTCTATTACATCTATCTCTACCTCCGGGGAACGCATGGAGCGCGGATCCTGATCGGCTTGGCCCTGGTGTTTCTCACGCTCACCTTTATCTCCCAGGTGCTGGATCTTGCCGTGCTTGGGTGGCTGCTCCGGAGCTTTTCTATCTTCCTTGCCATCGCCTTGGTCGTCCTCTTTCAGCCTGAACTCCGGCGAGCGCTTAATGAACTCGGCAGCCATCGGTTCTTTACCACGGCTCTTCAGCGTCGCGAGGCCATCGAGGAGATCACCGACACGGTCTTTGATTTATCAAGCAAGGGCTTCGGAGCCCTCATCGCAGTGGAGCGGGACCTGAGCCTGAAGTCTGTTGCTGAGAGCGGAGTCTATATTGATGCCGAATTCTCCAAGGAGCTTCTGCTTACGATTTTTCATCCCAAGACGGTCTTGCATGACGGCGGAGTGATCTTGAGTGGTGATCGGATCGTGGCGGCGGGTTGTATTTTTCCACTCACTCAGCGCGACGATCTCGACCGGACGATCGGACTGCGGCACCGTGCGGGGCTTGGGCTTACCGAAGAAAGCGACACCCTCGTCCTGGTGGTTTCCGAAGAGAGCGGACAAGTTTCGATTTGTCACTCGGGTGCCATCGAGCGCAACCTCAACGTCGAGCAGTTCAGAAAGCGCCTGTCACAGCTTCTGATCAGCGAAGAAAATCATGCGAAAAATCCTGCTAAACAACTGGAAGGAGAAACTGGTCTGCCTGCTTCTGGGGTCGGCGCTCTGGTATCTCATTCATCAAAACCTCGGCCCTCTCCCGGAACACAAATCGTGGACCGTGGAGAACTCTCCGAGCTCTGAGGAGAAAGTCGCGACACCTAAACCGGAGCGCAAGGCTCATAACCCCAAGAAATAACGCTCCCCTCTCATGGCAGTCAGAAAGCTTTTTGGTACGGATGGCATCCGCGGACCCGCGAATTCCCATCCCATCACACCTGAGGTCGCCTTAAGACTAGGACGCGCCGCCGGATACCTGATGAGGGGAAAGGGAGAGGGCCGCCCCCGTTTCGTGATTGGTAGGGACACGCGTCGATCGGGAGAAATGCTTGAGTCTGCCCTGATTGCCGGCCTTAACTCGATCGGAGCCGATGTGCTGCTTGCGGGGGTGATCCCGACACCCGGAGTCGCCTGCCTGGTTCGGGAACTTAATGCGGATGGGGGAGTCGTCATCTCCGCCTCGCACAATCCCTCCGGGGACAACGGGCTGAAGCTCTTCGGGAGTGATGGCTACAAGTTGGATGACGCCTTGGAAGAGCGCTTGGAGAGACTGATCCTCACGGATGAGATTGATGGAGAGAGGCCGCTCGGCGAGGCGATTGGTACCACCTCGATCATTTCTGATGCCATCGCGCTCTATGGAGCGATGGCGAAGGCAAGCGTCCCCGGAATGTCGCTACATGGACTCAAAATAGCCCTTGATTGTGCGAATGGGGCTTCGTTTCAGACGACTCCCCAGGTTCTCAAGGACCTTGGGGCGACCCTCTCGGTTTTCCATGCGGAGCCGACCGGCATGAATATCAATGAGGGATGCGGAAGCACCCATGGAGAAGAGATCAGCCGTTTGGTTCAGCAGAGCGGCGCTCAGATCGGCATCTCACATGATGGGGATGCCGATAGATTGGTTCTCTGTGATGAAACGGGGGAGATCGTCGATGGGGATGAGATTCTAGCCATGACAGCGCTGGATGCACTCCAGCGCGGAACGCTTGCCGGGAAGACACTCGTCGCCACGGTGATGAGCAATTTCGGCCTTGATGAATCCATCGCCGCTGCCGGAGGCAAGGTGCTCCGCACAGCTGTGGGTGATCGCTATGTCGTCGAGGCCATGCGTGAGGGGAACTTCTCGATCGGAGGCGAGCAGAGCGGCCACTTGATCTTCCGTGACCATGGCACGACAGGAGATGGACTGATTGCGGCACTTCAGGTGCTGCGTATCATGACCGAAAGCGGCAAGCCACTCAGCGAACTCCGCCGCTGCCTCAAGAAATACCCCCAGGCTCAGCGGAACCTTCGCGTGAGGGAGAAGCCGTCGCTTGATTCCTTGACGGAAGTTTCAGCGCTCGTTTCAGAGACAGAACTAGCTCTCTCTGGGAAGGGCCGCGTCCTCCTCCGCTACTCCGGCACCGAGCCCAAGGTCCGACTTCTGATCGAAGGTCCCGACAAAACGATGATCAACGTGGCTGCTGACAAGATTGGTGAAGCGTTGACCGCCGCGATCGGGGCCTAGAGATCAGGCCTGGGATTGAGCTAGGGCGTGACCCCGCATTCAAACTTCCTGCGCTTTGGAGATGGGACTGCCTAACGTATAAGATCAGCGGCGACCGTAGGGCGATCGCTGCATCGCTTGGTTAGGTGTTCGGTCAGATTGCCAAAAGGCTCCGCACAGAGATGTCTTCATCAACATCATCCCAGTGGATGCCGACCCCCCGACCTATGAGACGCCAGTTTGAGCGTTGCTCGGGTGAGGCGCGTAGTAGCCTAGGAAACCATTCGAGCGGGGCTGAAACCCGTCGAGCATCAGCGAGCGTGACGACAAGTTCGTCGTCCGGGAAGGATACATCCACGGCATCTGCAACAGGCCTACTGGCTAAAGTGCTCATCCCAAGCAACGATTCACGATTCGCGATGCTGCTCAATCAATTTGTGGAGTTCTCGCAGTTCCGTGCTGCGAAAGCCATGAGATTCTGTTCCCTCACGGCTAAAGAAGAAAAAACGGTATCCGTGGATACGAAGCACTTCTGGCAAGGAGGCATCGTATCAGTTGAAAGCATCAAGGCAAGAGTGTTGAGGGAGCACAAAGCACCTAACGTCTAAGCTCAGCGACGACCGCAGGGCGTTGGGTGCATCGCTTGGTTGGGCTTTTGAATGCTAAGTAAAAATAGGGGGAATTGGTTCTTTACCATCGGATAATTCCTGTCTGTTAAATTCAATAATATCTCTGTAGGAACTTTCGATACCATCGGATTCAAGAATGAATAATTCTCCCTCTATCCAATGGGTGTTTGCAAATATATTCTCAAATGCTGATCCGTATTTTGTATATAATGTATAGTTATAGTTTTTCATTTGACTATCAATAATATATTATATATGATTAATAATCAAGAGAGATTTCTCATTTTTAAATATAAATATCTAGCAAGCTAATTATCATTGCCTAACGTCTAGCTGTGGCACCGGCGCCGAGAAGCATAGATTGCAACCGCGACGGCCCGCCGCTGTTCGCTGGAGCGCCTTGTTAGCCTCATTTTCCTATTTGGGATCACGCTTACCTGCGAGAATCGCTATGACATTTATAGTAGTCGTAGTCGCATCTACACAAATGGCTGCGCTACGGAAATCAGCAGTCCGAGAATGCGTCAGTGCGTTTGAGATTCGGAGAGAAGCCTTGGCGTATCTCCGAAGCTCTTCATTCGCATCACCCTTCATTTCTACCGCAATATACGACTCTAGCATTCTATTGGCGTCCGTTATGCTTGGCTCTGTTCCATCTAGTGGGGGATGCTCGGATCGGACATAAACGGCCTGCGCCAAGGAGATCAATCCATCACGACACAGAAGGCCGACGGCTTGGAACTGCTCCTCATTTTCGGCTGCGGCCAGGCGGTTACGGATCTCTCCAACTGTTCTATCCACCCGTTCCCATCCGGTAAGTTTATATTCCTGTTCTTTCCCAGTCTGAATTCGATTCAGTAATGGAGTAAAGAGGTTCGATACGAACGTCCTACGAGATTGATAGCTTGGCAAATCTCCAGAACTCCACCGTCCATACCAATCCCAAAGGCTTCCATACGTAATTGGATTCGTGATGCCTTTTGCGGCCAACGCTGCTGAAATTCTGGCGTAGGTGCGTTGATACCGCTCGTCTACATCTTGGATTCGAGGTCCGCCCGTGGAAACGGAAACCATTAGGTCACGGATTTGGTTCAGACCTTCGACTAATTCATGGGTAGTCATGATAACTTTTGGCTAACGTCTCGGATCAGGCGACGGCGAGTGCAAGACGTTGCTGACACGACAGATCGCCTTCGAGCCGTTGCCTGCATCCGTTTTGTTCGCCCTTGGTTGGCTCAGTGTGCGAAAATCTGGACTACGGAGATGATCAAAGCAATCACGGCTACGAAGCAAGAAATATTGGCAATCTTCAGGTTCCGGCGTGAAACTGTGTCGGCTTCTTTCGCCAGTGACACGCTTAGCTCCGCACTGAGTTGAGTAAGTAAGTTGGAGTTGTCGCGGACCCCATCTTTATCCATCGCCTGTAAAATGGCTTCTGGACTGCGAATTTTAGCTTGGGCGATTGTGGAGCTCATGGGTATATCTGGGTGAGATTAGGTGCGCTATGCGGTTGGGCGAACGTATTTTAGAACGACATGCCATTATATTGTAATAATGGAACACATGTGTTGGTTAGAAGTATGATTGATAACTCGTTGATTTCCAATGTTCCTCAGAGTTTTTCCCAAATCCGATGCGTAGTGGGATGAGAGGTGGGCAAGATTTTCACAAGGCCTGCTCTCCCGCAGCATCGTTGCGGGGAAGCATGACTTTTTTCGCAACTGGGTGAGGAAGTTCATTGGGTTTGTGAAACCGAGAAAGTGGGATCAGGCGCTACGAGATGATGGGGGGCAATACCTAGCTCTCCTGGTAAGAGAAGGCAAGGCCGGATGGCAGGTTGCCCAGGCCAGTGAAGCATTGGAGTTATTCTACCGGGATGTGGTGCCGATGGATTGGGCACGTCGGGACTGTCCCACTACTCCTTCGACCCTGGATGTATCCTTGGGGCGTCCTGCCGAGGTGCTGCGTCCCCCTCTTTCCCTCTGTGAACTAACTACTTCGCGAATCCTTTCCAAAGGTCGCTGATCCAATCCGAGATAAAGGTCACGAGGATCCCGAGAAACCCAGCAAGCTCCTTGGTGAATTGAACGAAGTCCTTGGTATTCTCCACGAAGTCATGACCAAGCGAGGTCAGGGAAATATCCTTTCCCGTTAGCAGTAGCAGTCCGGTGATGATCAGGAGATTGATGAGGTAGATGAGCACGAGTGAAAAAAAAGTCCCTCCGTAATGAAGATCCGGCTGGCCCTTGGCGATCAGGAGGCAGGTGAAGACGAGATGAAAGGCCATCGTGAAACCGAGCAGCAGAAACAACACCCAGCGGTAGGCACTAAGGTCCGCCGCCAGGGATGCGGCGCCGTAGAGGGTCACGACCAGAAAGCTGTAGAGGGGGAAGAAGTACGGGGCGAGGGCGATCCAGGTATTCACCCGATCCGTGAGGACATGCCCGCCATCCAGACTGACATGGAAATGGTCACTCACGTTGCCGCCAAAGAGCTTGACCCAGATGGCATGCGTCATTTCGTGGCCGAAGACATAGGGCCACATGAGGATCTGGCGGGGAACGATGAAGAAAAGGATGCCGAGGAGAACCATTCCCGCTGCGAAACAGCCGAAAGATTGCGTAGCCAAGAGGCCATGCTGAATCGAGGCGGTGAAGGCCTGGAAGAAGGTCTCGGTCAGGATGAGCGCCACAGGAAGCAGGAAAAGTCCAATAATGAACTTCACCCACGACTTGGGTATGGTTGCCGTGGTCTGTTCAGGGTGATCAGGGTGATCAGGGTGACGTGGCCGATCACACTGAGGGGTAGGCTCTTCCGGGTCGAAGAGATCCGGAGAGTCGTTCATCGTACTCGTGACGCGGACGCGACGCGTCGCGGCGCGGGGTGATTTCCCCGATGATCGGCTGTCGCCCTTTCTCTGTGGAGAAGAAGGGCGTGCCACGCGTCGGTGAGGTTGCGCTTCTTGGAAGCTACCTCTTAGGCTCGGCCCATGTAGGCCCCAGTCCGGGTATCAACCTTCACGATCTCGCCTTCCTTGATGAAGAGGGGAACCTGGATCACCTTTCCGGTCTCCAGCGTGGCGGTCTTCATGACGTTGCTGGAAGAGTCGCCCTTAACTCCCTCGGGTGACTCGGTTACCTTGATATTGGCCGAGGCGGGAAGCTCCACGGAGACGGCGCGTCCCTCGACATAGAGGATTTCCACCTGCATGTTCTCAACAAGGAAATCCTTGGCATCACCAAGGAGATCGCCCTGAAGGGTGATGGTCTCGAAGGTCTCGGGATCCATGAAGTTATAGCCGTCCTGATCTGCATAACTGAAGTCGAGCTTGGTGCGATGGACTTCGACGAGTTCGACCTTTTCCGTGGAAGCGAAGCGAACATCGGCGGACTTACCCGTGCCGATGTAGCGGATGATGAGTTGGACGAAGGCGCGGAGGTTGCCGGGGGTGCGATGAGTGACTTCAAGGACGATGGCAGCGTTGCTGTTGTACTTGATTGCCATTCCTTTGCGGAGGTCGTTTGCGAGTGCCATGATGTCGTGGTGTGAAGGGTGAAGATTAAATGAGTTTGAGTCGGGCAAGATCCTGGGAGTCGACCACGCCCAAGGGATTTCCCTGGGTATCCGTGACCACGAGATCATCTATCCGATGCTGTTCTAGCACCATCAGAACCTCGGCGGCAAGTTTGTCGGCGTGGATGGTGATGGGGTTGGGTGTCATGACGTCACCGACGGGGCGCATTCCAATCTGAGGATCCGTGGGAAAACGGCGTGCAAAGTCACCATGGGTAAAGATGCCGGCAAGCTGACCCTCGGCGTTCACGACCAGTGCGGCGCCAGCCCGCTTCGAGGTCAAGGTCTTCAGAACCTCAATGACCGAATCGCTCGTTGTGACGATCGCAGATTCCTCGCCGCCCCGCATGATATCACGCACCTTGAGCAGGAGGGAGCGACCGAGCTGGCCGGCCGGGTGGTAACGCGCGAATTCCTCGCGGGTAAAGCCCCGCTCTTCCAGAAGCACCATGGCCAGCGCATCACCCAGAGCCAGCATGACGGTCGTGCTGGAGGTGGGAGCGAGATTATGGGGGCAGGCCTCCTGGGTGACGGAGACATCGAGGACGACGTCGCTCGCCTTGGCAAGGGTCGAGGAGGGATTTCCGGTCAGGGAGACCTTCTTCACGTTGAACCGTGCAAGCGCCGGCAGAACTCTGAGAAGTTCCTCGGTCTCCCCGCTATAGCTGAGCGTGAGAATCACATCCCCGTCGTTGATCAGGCCGAGGTCACCATGAAGAGCATTGAGAGAATTAAGAACCACGGAGGGGGCGCCGGTGCTCGTGAGGGTTGCGGCGATCTTCTCACCCACATGACCCGACTTGCCGACTCCCAGGACGACGATCTTCCCACGGTGCTCAATAGCATGGCGCAAGAGGCTCACCGCCACAGTAAAGCTCTCGTCCAGTCGCTCGGAGAGTCGATGCAGTTGGTCGATTTCGATTGAGAGAACGCGCCGAGCGCGCTCGAGAGAATCCATCCTGGTATTCTGAACGGCGCGGGAGGATTGGGCAACGCTGAAGCAGCAATGTCGTTAGATGGAATGGCAAGAGTTGGCTCGGGAGGCTTGCTCCTCGCTCCGAAAGGGGAGTAAAGTTCTTTTATGTACGGCAAGCTCCCTCGCCTCATTATCCCCTTGGCCGCCTTTCTCATGGCTGCAGGTTCCGGCTTTGCGCAGCAGGCCGTTTCGGATGCTTCCTTTGTGGCTCCCAAGCCCAAGAAAACCAAGGTCGAGCCAAACTCGATCGAGAAACCCGCTCCCTATGACATCACCGGCGTGGTGGCCCAAGCTTTCAACATGAAGAAGCCGCTCCAGTTGGTGAATCCTCTTGCCCCGAGGAAATATGGTGATGGCCATGACAATGTCACCTGGGATCCCGATAATCCCGAGAAACCGAAAGGCATCATTCTGTTTGGTCTCCAGTGGTAGGGTTGGTTGTGAGTCAGGTGGACATGGCGGGGAATTCATGAATCAGGCCACGGGCATAGAGCAGCCGGATCAACCGGTGAAGGTTGCCTTTCTCTTCATCTCGATGCCGGTTGGAGGCGCCGAGGATTTTCTCCTCTCCGCGAGCAAGTACCTTCCCGGGGGTGTCGAGGCGCGCTTTGTCTGCTTGCGACATCTCGGAGTCCTTGGCGAGGAGGCCAAGGAAGCGGGTCTTCCGATCGAAGTGGTTCCAGTCTTCCCGACGAAACGAATGAACCCACTCGGCATGCTGCGACTGGCCCGATGGTTCCGTCAGAAGGGAATTCAAGTAGTGCATGCGCAGTCGTATCACGACCAACTCTTCGGCGTGATTGCTGCCAAGCTGGCTGGGATCCGATCGATTGTTCATCAGCAGAAGACCTTTCTGGAGCTCAAGGGTCGGAAGGGCTTCTTCATGCGGTATATCTATCGCTGGGCCGACCATGTGATCGCCCTCTCGGAGGAGACTCGGCGTGATCTTATTGCAGCCTTCGCACTGAATCCGAACGAGGTTTCCGTTGTGCCGAATGCGATCGACCCGGCTGTTTTCCGGGCGGTTGAGAATCGGGATCGGGATAGTCTTCGCTCGGGACTTGGCTTTGATCGCAAGGAATTCCTAGCCGGCTCCGTCGCCTCCCTTCATCCGACCAAGAACCACCAAGCGACAATCGAAGCGATGGCTTTGCTTGCCAAGCGCGGGGGTGTTGTCCCCAAGTTCCTGCTCTTTGGCGAGGGGCAGGACCGCCCTGCGCTGGAGAAGGGAATTGCCGTCCATCATCTGGGTGAGCATCTGATTCTGGCCGGAAGGAAGCGCCCAGTGGCCCCGTGGCTTCAGTCGCTGGATCTCTTTGTGCTGGCATCGCACTGGGAGGGGCAGCCGCTCGCCTTGCTGCAGGCCCTCGATTGCCGGATTCCGATACTGGCCAGCCGCATTGAGGGGAACACGGCATTGCTGAGTGAAGGGCATCCCGGACTTTTTGAACCGACTGATCATGCCGCCTATGCGGATTTGCTGGAGCGGGCCGTTACCGATGAGGATTTCAGGAAATCACTGCTCGATTTTCAGGAGAAGTTGCCAAGACCCTCATTGCCAACATTAAGTCTGCAACTCGCCGAGCTCTATGGGCGACTTGCCGCGAAAGCCTGAGCCTCAGCTTAAAACGGAGACTCTCTCAGCAAGCAGCGACTCAATGGCCTCCGTGACCATTGGGACGCTGATCTCCTGCATGAGTTGCTCGCCGGGGAGCTGATAGCGCTCGGTTTCAATCATTGAATCTTTCGCACGGACGATCCGGTGAGAACATTTCCATGGGCGGAACTGATAGGAGGGAGGGTGTCCAAAGAGGATGACAGAAGGGCATTGAAGCGCCGCTGCCAGATGCATGGCCGCCGTGTCGACGCCGACGAAGAGGGATGCCGAGCCAAGCATGCTGGCAAGCTGAGACCAGGAGAGCTTACCTTCGGTGGAGACGACGTTGCCCTGAAATCCTTCGCAGAGGAGCAAGGCCTCTGCGATCTCGCGGGGGTTCGGGCCGCAGCTGATCACGACCTGGGGAAATTTTTTCAGGAGTGCGGCAACGACCTGCTTCCAACGATCCGGGGGCCAGGATTTCGAGGCCCAGCGGGTGGCGGCGTGGACTACAGCGTAGGGACCCGAGATGGCCGCCTCCAGCGAATGGGAGAGCATGGCTTCGCGTGCGAAACGCATCGGTGGCGGATTCTCCGGCAATACCAAGGTCTCCCGGACGGCATTGTAATCACGGAGCACCTGATGCACCGGGCCATGGCCGGTGGTGACGAGGTGGGTGAAGCGTTTTTTCCAGGAACTGGAGAGCGGGATTCCTTCGGGGCGCTCGTAGCTGTTGGCACAGCGGATCTTGGCCCGGCTGGACGTGGTGAGGATCCGCCCCCGGTTGTTATCGCCCAACTCGAAGGCATAGTCGAAGGGAGTCGTGGCGATCTCCGCAAGCGTGGAGAGATCCTTGCCGAAGTCGCCCCAGGTACGGCGCCCCTCTTCGGGACGGGCTGTGGTGACGATCCGGTCGATCTCGGGACACCCGGCAAGAATGCCTTCCGTGCCTCGGCGTACGGCGACCCAGATCTCGGAGTCCGGAAATTTTCCCTTGGTAGCAACAAGGGTCGGCGTGAGAAGAAGATTGTCGCCAATATGCAGAAGCTTCGTGAAAAGAATCCGCATCGGCTTGACGGGTCTCGAGTCTCTATGGCCTCGGATTAAACCGCGTGAACCGGGATCACTGTGACCGGTACACGCGACTTGTGCAGCACCGAGGTCACCACGCTTCCGCTGAAGAGTTGGTAGACCGCACCATGGCCGTGGGAGCCGAGGATAATCATCGTGGCTTGGGTCGACGCGGCTTGGTTCAGGATCTCATTGGCCGGTAGTGAGACGACAGCCATGGTCTCGACAGTCAGCCCTTTGGCACGGAGTGGGGCTGCGAACTGCTCCAAGCGCTCCTTGACCAGATTCAGGTCGGCAGGCTCCATAGGAATCGGCGCCGTGATCACATCCATGGCCGCACCTACCGGAACATAGGCGGCGACAGGTTCAACGACATTCAGGAGCACCAGGCGGGCGTTCATGGCGCCAGCTAGTTCCGCCGCACCATCCACGACTTTCTGGGAGATCGAGCTGAAATCAAGTGCTGTCAGAATGGTTTTCATACAACTTCAGCATGGAATGGAGGCGGTTGCCTTGCCAGTCAAATGAGCACTCCTTAGGCTGAATGGATGGATGATTTTTTCGGGAGTGCCACCACGGATGCAGAGGTTTCGCTGCCTGCCGATGCCCCTCTGGCAGCACGGATGCGCCCGCGCACGCTCGAGGAATATGTCGGCCAGAGCCATATCCTGGGCGAGGGGAAGCTCCTGCGCCGCGCCATCGAAGCGGATCGCCTCTCCTCGGTGATCTTCTATGGTCCTCCGGGCACGGGAAAGACCAGCCTAGCAAAGGTGATTGTCAACCGAACAAAGAGTCGCTTCATCGAGTTGAGCGGAGTCGAGGGCTCGGTCGCCGATATCAGGAGGGCTGTCGGCATGGCGGCACTCGAGGCCCGGAACGGTGGGCGCACAGTGCTCTTTATCGATGAGATCCACCGCTTTAACAAAGCCCAGCAGGATGCTCTCCTTCCCGATGTGGAGCGAGGAACGGTGCGCCTGATCGGGGCCACGACCCAGAACCCCTTTTTCTCGATCAATAGCCCGCTGGTCTCCCGATCCCAGATTTTCCAACTGCAACCCCTCACTGAGGAGGATCTGATAGTACTCCAGAACCGTGCGATCGCTGATCCAGAGCGCGGGCTCGGAAATCTTCCGATTGATCTCGATGAAGATGCGGCCCGTCATCTTGCTGCTGTCTCTGATGGTGATGCCCGCAAGTGCCTGAATGCCTTGGAGATCGCTGCTCGCACCACCCCCTTTGCAAAGGACGGCAGGATTCATATTACCTTGGAAACTGCCTCCGAGAGCATCCAGAAGAAGGCCGTGGTTTATGACGGAACCGGGGATGATCACTACGACACGGCCAGTGCCTTCATCAAGAGCCTGCGGGGTAGTGATCCCGATGCCTCTCTCTATTGGCTGGCCAAGATGCTCCATGCCGGGGAAGAGCTCCGCTTCATCACACGGCGGCTCGTGATCTTTGCCAGCGAGGATGTCGGGTTGGCTGATCCCTTGGCGCTCCCGCTGGCGATTTCCGCCCAGCAGGCGGTGGAGTTTGTTGGATTACCCGAGGCCCGGATCACCCTGGCTCACGCAGTGGTCTATCTGGCGACCTCCCCCAAAAGCAACAGTGCCTATGCTGCCCTAGGCAAAGCCGAGAAGGATCTGGCCCAGGGCCGCACGTTGGCGGTTCCGGCTCATCTGAGGGATTCGCATTATAAAGGAGCCAAGTCCCTCGGTCATGGCGAGGGGTACAAATACGCCCACAACGACGAAGGGGGCTATGTTCCTCAAGCCTATCTGCCGGAGGGGCGCAGCTATTATCATCCGACCCGCTATGGCGCCGAGTCACGCATCGCCTACAGGTTGGAAGTGTGGCGTGCCCAGTTTGAAGAAGCTAAGAAGATGGGTTGAAGGGTTGAGGCATAGTTCAGGAGCAGGTTGAGATTTCACGGGGATCAGCTCCTATGCCGAACTCCGATCTTGCCGTTCTTCTTGAGTATCCTTTGCATCCCCTTCATCCCTGTGAGCCATCATGGTAGGCCGGCTTTGCCGGGCATCAGAGAAAGCCTTTGACTCCCAAGGGTGGGGACTCTACCTTTTTCATCCGCCTTGGAACGCCGTTACGTAGCGCCCTCTTGGGCGGTAAATCATCTTTATTCTTCTTCATTCCATGGCTGAACAGCTTTCCTACGCATTCATCACTCCCTCCGCACTCCGCAAGGGGCGCGCCGGGGGCATTCTAAGCCGCCTCATTTCGCGTAGCGGACTTGAGCTTTATACCGGACGTGTTTTCGCTCCCTCCGCCAAGCTTCTCTCGGAGCTTGCCTCAACGCTCTCTGGACAGGCCAAGACAGCCGTTTACCTGAACGCGCTTTCTGCTGGTTCACAGAGCCTTATCCTGGTTCTCAAGGGTGAGGATGCGGTCGCCAAAGTCGCCTCGATTGTCGGCAACGATGACTCCATGGGTGGGCGTGGCGAGACTCTCCGTGACACGTACGGGGACCTTGTGGAAAGCGCTGAGGAAAACGGCAAGATTCTCTATTTCGAGCCAGGCGTGATCGCTCCTACGAGTGTCGCCGAGGCGGTTGCTGGACTCACATTGCTCGCGGCAGCTTCTGATGCCGAGGGTGGGACTCAGGATGTCGCTACCTCCTTTGCTGAGGCTACGGAGAAGACACTCGTTCTGATCAAGCCTGATAACTTTGCCTACCCAAACACCCGCCCGGGTGGGGTGATCGATCTCTTTGCGCGCACCGGCTTGGCGCTGGTCGGGTTCAAGCCCTTTTATATGTCCGTGGCTCAGGGCGAGGAATTCTACGGCCCTGTTCTGGACTTTTTGATTGAGAAGCTCCCTGATGGCCGCGCCCAGTGGGAGTCGATCATCGCCTTCATGTCTGGCAAGCGTCCCTCCGAATGTACGGACGAGGAGAAGATTATCCCCGGAACCCAGCCCTGCGTCGCACTCATCTATCAGGGACCGAACGCCGTGGCTAAGATCCGCGAGGCCCTTGGCTCGACGAATCCAGCCAATGCCGCCCATGGCACGATCCGCAAGGAGTTCGGCACCACTATCATGATTAATGGAGCCCATGCTTCCGATTCCGTTGAGAATGTCGTCCGCGAGACCGGGATCATCCGCCTTGAGGAAAATGACTTCAAAACGAAGATAACGGCCGCTCTCTGATTTCTCTTCATAGCACATAGCGCACCACTAGCAACCCAACACCCAACCCACTGTTTACCATGGATCTCGCAACACGCGTCAGCGAACTCACCCCCTCACTTACCCTGGCCATCGACAGCAAGGCCAAGGCCCTGCGCGCCGAGGGTGTAGATATCTACAGTTTCGGAGCCGGAGAGCCTGATTTTGACACACCAGAGCATATTAAGGCAGCTGCCATCGAGGCCCTCAATGCCGGATTCACCAAGTACACCCCCAGCTCCGGAATGCCCGAGCTGCGCGCCGCGATCAGCGAGAAGTTCAAGCGCGACAACGGTCTCGACTACAAGCCGAGTGAGATCATTGTCAGCAATGGTGCCAAGCAGAGTTGCTTCAACGCCATCATGGCTGTCTGCGGCGAGGGTGATGAGGTCATCATCCCTGCTCCTTACTGGCTCAGCTATCCTGACATGGTCCGTCTTGCCGGTGCCGAGCCGATCATCGTCCAGACGACTCAGGAGAATGACTGGAAGATGACCCCTCAGCAGTTCGAGGAGGCGATGAGCCCCCGTACCAAGATGGTCATCATCAATTCCCCCGGCAATCCAACGGGTTCCGTTTACACCAAGGAAGAGCTTCGCGCTCTGGTCGAGGTGGCCGCCGAAGAGGAAATCACGATTCTCTCCGACGAGATCTACGAGAGCCTCACCTACGACGGTGCCGAGCATGTCTCCGTCGCCTCCCTCACGCCTGAGGCCAAGGATCTAACGATCACTGTCAATGGTTTCAGCAAGGCCTATGCCATGACTGGATGGCGTCTTGGTTACCTCGGTGCTCCTGAGAAGATCGCGAAGGCGATCGACTCCATGCAGAGCCACACCACCTCGGGTCCCTGCTCCTTTTCCCAGAAAGGTGGTCTCGTCGCTCTCACTGGTAGCCAGCAGTGCGTTGCCGACATGCGCGAGGAGTTCAACATCCGCCGCGAGTACATGTTCGAGCGCCTCTCCGCAATTCACAACATCACCGCCGTGAAGCCGAAGGGTGCCTTCTACATGCTGGCCAATGTTTCCAAGCTCGGCATGACCTCCTCGAACTTCGCCGATCGTCTGCTCAGCAAGGCCAATGTCGCCGTCGTCCCCGGTATTGCCTTCGGTGATGATCGTGTGGTCCGCCTCAGCTATGCGACCGGTCTTGATGTCATCAAGCCAGGTCTCGACCGCTTCGAGGACTTCTGCAAGACCCTCTAAGTTTCCATTATTGGTTTCCCGGGGCATCCCCGACCAAACCATGACTTCCCGAAAGGCCATCCGCTCCCAAGGCGTGGATGGCCTTTCTGCTTATCTGGAGAAGCAGCGCAAGCTTGTCGAGAAAGCGCTCGCTAAGGCTATGCCCGCGGCTTCCGCTCGACCAATCACCATTCACGCGGCGATGCGCTACAGCGTACTTGGGGGAGGTAAGCGACTCCGTCCCATCCTTGTGTTAGCAGCTGCGGAAGCCGTTGACTTCGAAAGAGCCGAGAATCTCCCTTCCATTCTTCCAGCAGCGTGTGCTGTGGAACTGATCCACACCTACTCACTGATCCATGACGATCTTCCCTGCATGGATAACGATGACCTCCGGCGAGGCCGCCCGACCTCGCATAAGGTCTACGGCGAAGGGGTCGCCATCCTTACCGGGGATGCTCTTCTGACAAGGGCTTTTGCCCTTCTTGCTGAGATTACTCCTGCCAAACGCTATCCCCTTTCGATTCTGCTCCAAGAGACTGCGGTGGCTGCAGGAAGTCTCCAGTTAATCGCGGGACAGGTCGCCGACCTTGAGGCGGAGGGAAGAAAGCTGAAGATCGCCGATGTGCGCTTCATTCACGAGCGAAAGACAGCGGCCATGATCGTGCTCTCCCTTCGCCTGGGGGCGATGATCGCCAATGCAACGCCGGGGCAACTGAAGGCAGTCACGCAATTCGGTGAGGCACTGGGTCTCGCCTTCCAGATCATCGACGACATTCTCGATGTCACGCAATCCAGCCAACAACTCGGCAAGAGTGCCGGTAAGGACCTGAAGGCCTCCAAGGCTACCTACCCTGCGGTGATCGGCCTGGAGGCTTCACGCAAGGAGGCTGATCGCCTGACTAAAAAAGCACTGAGTGCCTTGAAGGGGCTCGGATCCAAATCAACCCGGTTGGCACAGATTGCCGACCAGTTGCTTGGACGCTCCTCATAAGGAATTATGGCTCTCCGCTATTTGGAATGGGTGAATCTGCTGGATCAAAAACAATCAGCGCCTAGGCCTTTGGTTTCGAAAAGGATTTAGAAGAACCAAACAGGGTTTTTTGAATATGGAACTCAGGAACTCAGGAAGAAAAGCTGAATAGGTATGGATGTGATAAGTTCTCGTGATCCTTGATGCATTGGCTGGCCGGACCGTCACTTTGCATTCTCGACGGATCGCTCTGCTTCCATCGATCCGCCATTACT
>CANKWU010000007.1 GCA_947487385.1 Spartobacteria bacterium | reverse complement strand
GGGAGAGAGAAGTCGAGAATCAGCAGGTGCCCGCCCGGTTTGAGTACGCGGGCCATCTCGGAGAGTCCCTTCTCCCAAGAGGCCATATTCCTCAGACCGAAGGCGGCTGTGACGACATCGAAGTTCTCCTTGGCAAACGGGAGGCTCATCCCATCGGCAACGACAAGTTCGGGGAGCCCATTCTTTCGTGCTACCTCCAGCATGGGAGCACAGAAGTCAGCACCAATAACACGTGCTCCCGGGCAGGCCTTCCGGATGGCCATGGCGAGGTCTCCACTTCCCGTGGCGACATCGAGCACGGTGACTGGCTTCCATGGGCGGACCAGGCTCACGGCGATGGCGCGCCAGTAGAAATCAAGTCCCCCGCTGAGCAGATGATTGACCGCCTGGTAGCGCCCCGCGATATCGGAGAAGAGTCCCCGTACCATTTCGGGATTCTCTTTGTAGATCTCCATCGGCGTTCGTAGTGAGGGGCTCTCTAGTGGGGTCTTGGGACGGTTTAAGAAGAAAAGTGCTCACGAGAGGAATCGAACCTCCATGGGTTTCCCCATACGCTTCTGAGACGTACGCGTCTGCCAGTTTCGCCACGTGAGCAAGAGTTAAGAATTTATCCAGCCATTCGCGAAAGTAAACCCCCAAGGTGAGAGTCGATGGTGGCTCCCTAAAAAGACGAAAAAGAGACGAATTTCGGCTGGCGTGCTCGTTCATCCCGTGCAAAGTAGATCTTCCACAACCAATCTCATGACCAAACGATTCATCACCCTTCTTTCGATTATCCTTTCGGCTGGAGTTCTTCACGCTCAGAACTCTTCCTCAAAATCCTCAGCTTCCCCTGATCTCCAGAAGGTGATCTCGGACGCCGTGGCCAAGGGGGGTGCAAGCTCCTCATCGGTTGCCTTGAAGGATCCCGTTGCCGTTGTGAACGGAGACAAGATCAGCAGAGCTGACTTGGAGAAGGCCTTCAACGAGGCTCTCGCCGCAAGCGGTCAGGCCAATGCACCCCTCACTGCTGAACAGAAAATGCAAGGCTATCGTCAGATCCTCGACGGCATGATCATGGAGAAACTAGTCGACAAGCAGTCCGCCACAATCAAGGTCGACCAAGCCGATGTTGATTCCCAGCTTGCCAAGATCAAGAGCCAGTTCCCCTCCGAGGAGGTCTTTCAGGCCGAAATGAAGAAGTCTGGGCTCACCCTGGACCAGTTCGTCGCCAACCTTACCAAGTCGATTCGCCAATCCAAGTGGATGCAGGCACAGGTCGCCGGCAAGGACAGCGTTACCGAGGCCGATGCCAAGAAATTCTACGAGGCCAATACCAAGGAGTTCACCAACCCCGACCTTGTTAAAGCCAGCCATATTCTGATCCGTGTCGCCCCCGATGCCACTGCCGCACAGCAGAAGGCCGCCGAGAACAAGGCCAAGGCCGCGATCGTACGTGCTAACAAGGGCGAGCCATTTGACAAACTGGCCTCCGAGCTCTCCGAGGAGCCTGGTGCAGCGCAGCGCGGTGGAGATCTGGGTTACTTCTCTAAGGACAAGATGGTGCCGGAGTTTGCCGATGCAGCTTTCGTCCAGAAGGTCGACGCAGTGAGCGTCACCCCCGTGAAGACCAAGTTTGGCTATCACGTGATCAAGGTCACTGACAAGAAGCCTGCTGGCACCGCCTCCTTCGATGATGCCAAGGTTCAGATCATTCAGTTCCTTCAGGCCCAAAAGCGTCGTGAGATCTTCAAGGGCATCATGCAGGAGCTCCGCCAGTCCGCGAAAATCGAGAGCACCCTGCCTGCCCCGAGTGCCGCCGTGGCACCGGCCAAGTAAAAGCTCCTTTCGACTAGATAATCCCGATGGAGTCCTCTCAAAAGACAACCGTCGGGGTTATCGGACTAGGGATCATCGGGAGCCGTATTGCGGGGGCTCTTAGACAGGATGGGTATTCCGTTTTTGTCTGGAACCGCTCGCCACGTGCCGAACCAAACTTTCTCTCTTCTGCCCGAGAGGTTGCTGAGTCTGCGGATATTCTCCAGATTTTTGTCCGGGATGGTGAAGCGCTGCTGGAGGTGATTCGCACCATGGGTCCTGCCTTGAGGGAATCCCATATCATCATGAATCACGCGACGATCGGCCCTGCCGAGACGTTCGAGGCCTCACGCTTGGTGAATGAACGGGGAGCTTCCTTTCTGGATGCCCCTTTCACTGGCAGCCGGGATGCTGCCGCGGAAGGAGAGCTTGTTTACTATATCGGAGGTGAGGAGTCTGTGCTTGAGCGGGTCATGCCCGTTCTCAAGGCCTCGGCCAAGGCTATCCTGCTCATGGGCCCCGTGGGTGCTGCCACCTACGTGAAGATCGCCACCAACATGATCAGCGCTGCGGAAATCGGCGTGCTCTCCGAGGCCCTTGCCTTGCTTGCCCGGGGAGGCATCCCCCTTCCTCGCCTTCAGGAAGCCCTGCAATATAATGTCGCAAATTCCGGAGCCATCACCGCCAAGATGCCCCTGATGCTCACCGGTGACTTTGCGCCCCGTTTTTCCGTCAAGAACATGCTGAAGGACCTCCAGATCGCGCTGCGCTCGGTCGAGGGCAAGGGAATCGATATGCCTGTCACCGCCGCAGCGGCAGGAGCCTTGATGGGAGCGGTGCAGGCTGGATGGGGAGAAGATGACTTTGCCTCCTTGGCCCGTCACTACGAGTATGCGGGCAGCGTGACGGATCTCCCGGATCACTCACCTCTCTCGCCCGGCGTTGCCGGCTCTCCTAAGAAAGCCAAGGTAAGGAAAGGTGTTGACCAGAAGCTTGGGAAAAAGAAGTTTTTTGGCCTCTTTGGCGGCCCGAAGAATTCCTAAAACCATCGGGAATGCTTCAGGAAACATTGGCCCCGGCGGATGCGCTCCAACTGCGACGGGCTAAGCTGGAGGGAGGTGCCTTTCTCCTGCCTCCGAGACTTCTTCTGCGTCTCTCCGGAGACGATGCCTTCCGCTATCTGAACGGACAGATCACACGCGATCTGGGGCGCCTGGCTGACGGACATGCATTGGCCGCCTGCATCCTGACACCGAAGGGAAAGCTCTCTGCTCCCTTGCTGATCTGGTGCGAGAAGGACGATCTGATTGTCGAAAGTGATCCCTCGTTGGCAGAGACCCTGATCGCTCGCTTGGAGCGGTACATCGTGGCGGACAACGTCTCGGTCATCAAGGAGCCCGCTCCCCCAACCATCCATCTTTTTGGGAAGTTGGCTCAGACAGAGCCTTGGGTTTCTGCTCCCGGCATCCGAGTGAACCGCTTGGGAACGCCGGGCCACGATCTTAGGGATCTCAAGGATCTTGGGGAAGATTTCCCCGGCGTGGCCTTGCTCCCACGACTTGATGCCCGAGTCATCGAGACCCTGCGAATCGAGCGGGGAATTCCTGCCTGGGGATCTGAACTCACCGAGGAGACATTGCCGCCGGAGGCCGGCCTCGACCGCACACACATCGACTATGACCGCGGCTGCTATCCCGGACAGGAAGTGATCTCCCGTCTCAAGAGCATTGGCCGGGTCAATCGCCTGCTAACCCTTCTTACAGCGCCGGAAAACACGCCTCTCGCGCCAGGCCATGAAGTTCTCACAGAGGAGGGGACTGTCGGGACGATCACTAGCGTTGCTCCCCGATTGACCGGAGCTGGAGAGCCAGTCGTGGTCCACGCCTTGGCTTATCTCAAGCGCTCTGCTGTGGAGAGTGAGGTTTCGCTTTTTGCCTTCGATCCCTTGACCGGAGGAAAGACTAAGCTCAGCATCATTCAAGTCACCGGCTCATGAATACTCGATCCCTGCTTCCTCTGGTTCTCCTGCCAATGCTTTTCCTGACAGGATGTGCCACAGCACCCCGTAACGCCGGATCAGGGCCTCAGGCAGCCGTCATGCTGATCAAGGTGCGCAAGGAGAAGAAACCTCAACGCGTCGTGATCGAGCTGAACGATTCCGCCGCGCCGCAGACTGTTGCCAGCTTCAAAGACCTCATCCAGCGTCATTACTACGACGGAATGCGGTTTCATCGACTCTTTCCCCATCAGATGGTCCAGACGGGTGATCCTAAGACCCGCCAAAGCATCCTCTACAGCCTGCTTCAGAAAGTGGGTCTTGATTTTCAGGATACGGATCGTGCCGGCACAGGAGGCCCCGGCTACACCATCCCCGCCGAGATTCGCCTGAAGCTGGAGCGGGGGGGGGTTGCCACCGGGCGTCTCCCCGACACGATCAACCCCACCCGCGCTTCTAATGGCAGCCAGTTCTTTGTCTGTCTTGAGGCCATGCCCCAGCTCAATGGTCAGTACACCGTCTTTGGTAAAGTAACCCAGGGATTGGAAGTGCTCGACGCCATCAGCGGCCTCCCTGCCAATAGCAACGACTTCCCGACTGAGAACGTCGTGATCCAGTCGATCCGGTTGGAGTAAGAGGGCTCGCGGATCAGCGCGTGAGGGAGGGCATTTAACCTCTATCACAGTGCTCCACCAGCGATGCCCTGATGCAGGGCATCACGAGCGTTTTTGATTCAGATGGAGACAAAGGATTTTGCGGATGTCATGAGGTGGTGTGTAAGAAGCAAGCGAAGTGGCTGTGGTCTTTTGCGCTACAGCCCAAGCGAAACAACACAGCCCAACGCCTCATGCCGCCACAAAGAATGTCTAGAGATGAAGCAAAACCGCTCTAAGCAGCATGCCAAGAAGCATCTTTTGTTTCAGATAAACTGAGTTCACCGACAGGTCTCTCTTTTTTTAAAATTATTTGACACCTGCTTCTGGTACGGCATACAACCACAATGATTTTTTCGGCTTGGGTAGATGGGAAAACTCAAAAAAAACACACGATGACCATGGTATTTCTGCGACAATCCACATTCTCCAGCCCCTTTTCACGCTTCTTGATCCTCCTAGCAGGTCTAGGGATGAGCCTAGGAATGATGGGTAGGGCTGAGGCTCAGAGCGATCTCTATGTGGGGAGCAATAGCGCGAACCAGACGACCAACTTCTTCTCCGGGACCAATAGCTACAGCGATGCCTCCTATGTCGGCTACAGCGATGCTGGGAATACAAACCTGGTCACGAATAACACGCTTGTTGTTTCCAACTCCGGCACGGTTCTGAGTATCACCAGGGATGCCTACATCGGGTATAATGGTTATGAGGGCAGCAGCAACGGAATGATTATTGCTGATGGAGGTTTTGTCACCTCCGACAGAGGATACATCGGCTATAGCAATAATGTCTCCAACAGCTATGTCCTGGTGACTGGTAGCAACTCCCTCTGGACTAATCGCGGCTTTCTCTATGTAGGCTTTCAGGGGGGCGGCAGTAGCCTGGTGATTTCCAATGGGGGCAAAGTCGCCAACAACTATGCCTACATCGGTTACAACTCAAGATCCTCGAATAACAGTGTGGTGGTGACGGGAAACAACTCCCTCTGGACTAATAGCGGCATTCTCTTTGTAGGCAATGCGGGCAGTGGAAACAGCCTGATGATTTCCAATGGGGGCAAAGTGGTCAATTACTACGGAATTATCGGCTACGACTCAACCTCCTCGAATAACAGCGTGGTGGTGACGGGAAGCAACTCCCTCTGGAGCAATAGAAGCAGTCTCTATGTGGGTTATGAGGGCAGCCTCACGGTGGCCAATGGTGGTAGCGTCTGGGCCTCCAACATCATCATCGCACCAAATAGCAACTCCACCGGCACCGTGAACATCGGTTCCCTGGGTGGCAGCGATACGGCAGGAACCTTGGTCACTCCAACCATCTCCTTCGGCAGCGGCACAGGAAAACTGAACTTTAATCAAGCGAACCAATTCACCCTGACAAGCAGTATCACGGGAAGAGGTGCGGTGCAGCAACTCGGCACTGGCACGACAATCCTCTCAGGGAATAACTCCTACACGGGTACGACCTTGATCTCCGCTGGCACCTTGCGGACCGCGAGCACTAACGCCCTGGGAACAAGCGCGGTGACGCTCACCAACTCAGGTGTCCTTTCTCTCGCAACCAACCTCACCATCTCCTCGCTGGTTTGGAATGGCAGTGCGAGCATTGCGCTCATCAACATAACCAATGGGCCTGCACTTAGCATTACCAGTGCCCTTAGCCTCAGCGGACCTACCCACAGCTTTGATTTCGCCAATAATACTCAGGTTATTAATGCAATGGAGCTGATGTCCTGGGGAGTGAGCAATAGCTACACGATAGATAACTACTCGGTGTTAAGCTCTGTCAGCTACACCCTGAGCATCAGCAATAACGCACTCTGGTATAATCCAACCTCCGATTTGATTGCCTTAAGCACGGGGACAACCGTCACCAACACCGCGACTTTTGAAGCGGTGGCCTTCCAGACCAATGGAGTCTTGATTGTTGATCCAACTGCCAAACTGACCATCACGAGCGGGGTATCGCCGACCAACAACGGATCTGTAATAATCCAAGGTGAACTGACCATGCCAAATGTTATTATCCCAGAGGGTGGATCAACCTACTTGGTTGATGGAAAATTGAATGGTGACATTGAGAACCAAGTTGGCGGGTATTTATTCGTTGATCCCTCTACGGTCAATGGAAGCGTCACCAACTCGGGAGTCATGAGCATTGCCGATGCGGGTAATGTGATTACTGGCAACCTCGTCCTGACTGGTTCCTCAGTATTTGAAGTGGCTACAGGAGCAACGCTCAATGTCGGCGGCTCAGCCACCTTGGGAGGTAGCTTGGTTGTGAGTTCTGTCCTGCCTTTCGGAACCAAGGAGGCCTTCCTGAGCGCATCGAGCATCAGTGGATCCTTTGCCTCGATTGTGGCCCCAGAAACCCAGCGCATCCGTTTGCTCCTCGAACTCACCGGAGCAGACACGACTGCGTACCTCCTGTTTGCCCCTGCGAGCTACACCCAGCTCGCGGCTAATGGCAACCAGGTCAATGTGGCCAGGGCCCTCGATAGCTTCATCCCCGCCACCAGCGGTGATCGGCTAGTCATCTCCACCAGCTTGGACAGTCTGACCGCCTCTCAATACAACCAGGCCTTCAACGCCATCATGCCGACGATGTACAAGTCGGTGGCGACGATCGCCTTCAACAGCGCCAACGCCCAGAACATGGAACTCGAGCAACGCCTCTGGGGCCTGCGGGTAGCTGGTAGTGGATTCAGCATGAACGGCTTCGGCAACACAGCGATCTACCAGAAGAGCGAGAACGATCCGGCCAAAGGAGTGCTGGATTCCAAGAACGACATCCTCCGTCCTGGCCTCGATAACCACTGGGGCATGTTCGTTGATGGTAACGGCATCTTCGCTAGAGCTAATAGCGGCAACATGCTCCCCGGCTATAACAGTCAGGGAGGAGGAGTGACCACGGGACTGACCTACAGGTGGAATGATTCCTTCGGAACCGGACTCTACTGCGGCTACCAGGGGACCTACACCAAGATGGGAGCTAATGGCAGCGGACTTGGAACCGGAAGTAGGCTGATCGACAATGCTGTCCGATTCGGAGGCTTCGCCACCTGGGGCCAGAAGAACGCCAAGGGAGAAGCAGTCGGCTTCTATGCCAACGCGCTGGCAGGAGGAGCCTACCATAACGAGCAGGTCACCCGCGTCATCCAGTACACCGGAGTCAACAGGACGGCCAATAGCGCTCCTGGAGTTGGAGAACTCGATACCATGATTGCCGGAGGCTACGACGTGAAGAAAGGGAACTTCACCTTTGGCCCCTCAGCCAATCTCCAGTACACCTACCTTCAGGTCAATAACGTGAATGAAACCGGAGCGCAGGCGCTCAACTTCAATTCCTCGGGATGGAATACCGAGAGCATGCTCTCCAGCGTCGGAGCCCATGCGGCCTACTCATGGATCCCCAATAAAGCCCGTAAGGATATCGTGGTGGTGCCTCAGGTCTCGCTCAACTGGCAGCATGAGTTCCTGCAGAACCCTTACAATATCACCGGCAACCTGGGAGGAACGAGCCCGACCTTCAGCAACACGAGTGCCACGGGGATCCGCGATTATCTCTACACGGGGGTTGGCTTGACCGTGGAGTTTGCCAAGCGCTGGAACACCTCGTTCTTCTACAATGCGGCAGCTGGAAACAAGGATCTGGTCAGCCAGAACATCTTCTGGTCCATGGGTGCCAAGTTCTAAGCCATTGTGGAAAGGGCCTAAATTGAGCTCTTGCCACTAAATGCCAGGAGCCAGAGTGCGTCGGATGTTCCAGATGTCCTTGCCAGATGATCCCCAGTTCCGGAATGCCGACCTCTCCGTTCACGACGGAGAGGGGCTTGGCAAGGTGAAGCGGTAGGCTAATGCTCATTCCTTAACGGCAGAAGAATATGAGAGGCTGAGAGGCTGAGAGGGTTAGACAAGGAGGGTAAGCATCGTCAGTCATCTCGACCTTAAAACTCTAAGTTCAGAACCTGCATGGCTCTGCGTGTATTCGCTCCCTGAGGTCAGGAGGCATTCTTTTTATTAAGACGGCTATAAATCTGGGCATCTCAATCATCAAGCTACCCGATGGTCACGGGCACTAGACTCATGGTGTCGTTGCCGAAGATGTCGATGACTTTGACGGCGATGGTGTAGCGGCCCGGTTTGTCATAAGTGTGGGTGGCTGAAACGAGTTCCAAGTCGCGGTCTTTGCGGGTGCGGAAGCTCTGCCACTCATTCTCGAAGATATAGGCCCCCGTCCAGCGTTCCTCAAAGTCGAGAAACTCCGCTGTGTCGGCTGCACCGGGAAGAGCACCCTCGACGCCCATGTTCTTGGCGACCTTGATGATTTCCTTCCGGCTCTCGTAGTCAAAGTCGATGGCCCAGTAATCTACCCAGTCGGTCCATTTCTTGGTCAAGACATCACGCGTGACGATGCCCTCCTTATCCTTGTTCAACTTGATGAGGTCGCGCTTCTCAGGCTCGGTGAGGTCGTAATGTGCAGTAGGTGATGAACGGGCCATGGAAGGTTGTAAGGATTTTTAGGGCGTCGAAAATGAGCGGTCGGGAAACCATGCTATTTTGGTTACTTTTGGTTACACCTCTCTGATGAAGACTCATTTAAGATGTTTTCTTCCATACGGTTCCACGTTTTTTACCTTCCGTATGGATAAAACCCTGGCGCTTGAGCTTTGTGAGAAGGTTATGGATTTTGTGCGCTTTTTGCTTCTCATCCAGCAGGTCGGAAAGTTTACCTGCCAGAAGGCGTTCAAAGTCTTTTCTTTGGCCCACCCCAAACTGATCCAAATAATCAACGATTAGATTACAGAAATAGGCATCATCAAAGGCGCGGTGGCGAATATAATCCTCCTTGGTATCCGTGGCCGCAGCAATCCCCGCCGTCACATGGATATGAGGCTTTCGCCCTTCGACAAGCCCCTGTCTGCGAAGCACTCTCAGGCTCTCTTCATCAGGAGAGAATCCCTTCTGAATGCAATCGAGAGCCAAGATTTCCACCCAGGGTAAATCGGCATGCGTAAGCAGGGTGCGACTGTAATTCTCATCGATGAATCTTCCCTGAATTCGGAGAGTGACATGGCGTGCTTCCGTGAGATCAAAATCCGGAAGGGGTAAATAGCGTGCAGCCTGCCCTCTCCACATGACTTCACGAATACCAAATCCCATGGTGTCGATCATGCGCAGATGAACCATGGCCTCCGCGAGATGGCGATTGCGATAGCGCCGCGGGGAGCGATCTCCCCGGATGTAATCATTTGGAGTGCCATCATAAAATTCCCCTGCATTTTGGAAGATCAACTCGCTTTGCCGTTCAATCACAAGCACCCGCTCTTGCATTGTATAATCCTGATGAGCAATACAGTTGTGAAGAGCTTCCAGTACTATCTGTTGATCGTACTTAGAGACCTCTACCGGGATGAGTTGCCCCGGAGGCAGGAGGGTTAGCCGAAGGTTGCGAATACGCTGATAGAGCTGCGATGTCGTAAGTAAAAAAGGTGGATGGAAATGTTCGTAGGCTTTTTCGGGTCCCTCCAGTTTCCAAGAGAGCTCTGCCACGGCGGGAGAGAGAAAATGAGTGGATTCATTTTTCCCCAAAAGCATGAGACAGGCACGGGTGATGCCTCCACTGAAGGTCAACTTGGCCTTACTTAAAAATGTCTCGTCATCCCACGACACAATCGCTGCTTCAGGGATGCTCTCGCGGTATCTGCCGATAAAAATCTGCCGTGCTTTTACCAGAGCCTGAGGATCAAGATCAGCAATCGTCGCCCCCTCGCAGATTACGGCAGACCAATCTTCGGCCATCGATTGGGAGCGTATTTCATCCTGCTTGCTGATGCTTAGGCCTGTGAGGGTAGAGCCATCTCGCGCATAGTAATGCGTTTTCCAAGCAATAGGGATACCGTGCGGGGCAGCAGGAATTTCAAACAGAATGACTCTTCCCTCCGCGAGAGTCAGCTCGTGAATTTCACGGAATGTAGTATTCGGATCAATGTCTTGCGCTATCTGATGCTTCAAGCTTTCGAGACGCTGACGGTCTGATCGATACTCTGTGCCGACGATCCTGCGGGTCTGGTCTTTTACACCAAAAATGAGCCAGGCCGAATCCATTTCCCTCAGATTTGCCTCATTGGCCAAGGCCGAGAAATATTTGCCTATATCCGAAGTCGAAAAATTATCGTTCGCCTCCTTAAACTCCACGCGTATCCCTTCCCAATCAGAGATTAGGTTTTGGGGGTGTTGCTACGAGATTGAGAGAGGAGACCATCACTGATGTATGGTTGTTTACTGCTTCCATTCATCGCCCGGCATGATGCGATGCATAAACTGGTCGAACAGAGGTACGGTGAATGCTGTGTCTCCATGGTTCGGACTCCAGATCATGCCCTTGGAGATGAGTTGATTCCGGATCGGCCCTAGGGATGTCACTTGGCGTTGAAGTTCCGATGCAATGTCTCCAGAGCGATGAGGGCCGGGCCCTAATTCTGCCATGGCTCGAAGATATTTTTTTTCCAAGGGGGTGAGACGATCAAAGCGAACAAGGAAGAAGCTTTCATCCAGAGCCGCAATGACAGATTCCGTAGCTCTGTCCACATCAGCGCGGTGGATTGGTGAGGAAGGGGCGGTATCCCAGATATGTTTTCCCCACTCCTGTAGGAAGTAGGGATAACCTTGCGTCTCACTGACAACCTGCTCAAGAGCGTCAGGATCATATTTTACGCCTTGATCTTCTGCCGGTTTATTAATTGCAAGTGCTGCTTCATCGGGCTCAAGAGGTCCAATCACTGGAAAATCAAAAAGCCGTTCAGAGTAGGATCTGGCATTTCCCATTCGGCCACGGAGCTGAGGGAGTCCAGCACCGACGAGGAGCACAGGAAGTCGTTGCTGGTTGCAGCGGTGAAGAGCTGTAATCAATGCCGAGAGTTCCTCTTCTTCAACATACTGAAGTTCATCAATAAAAAGGATGATCGCTGTTTCCGCTGCTTTGGCCGCTAGCCCAACGACCTCCATAAGAGCCTGAAGATCATGATCCAAGTCTCCATTATCAGCGAGACCGGGTTCGGGATCGAAATCAAACCCCACTTCTAGATCCTGAAATTTGAATTTCAGGGCCTTGGCAAATCCTGCCAATCCTTGCAAGGCTCTCCTAGCCACTTCTTTCGCATTCTCATTGCGTGAAAGCCGAAGTAGGGCTTGCCTTAACTGGGGTGCGATAAGGGCGGGTAGTGACTTCTTCTCTGGAGCCTCGATGCGAAGGGTCTGGATGCCACTGTTTTCAGCATCATTACGCATCCGATCCAGAAGGACGGTTTTGCCAACCCCTCGTAGCCCAACCATTAGAATGCTTTTGGCAGGCATCCCGTGACGGGTTCGTTCGATGGCAATTCTGACCTCCTCTCGTAGTCCGTCACGACCAGCAAGTTCCGGCGGCTGAGTTCCTGCGCCAGGAGAGTAAGGGTTAAAAACTGGATCCATGTGCGAGATTTATAATGAGCTTAGGAAGTTTACAAGAGTTTTATAAACCTCCTAAACCCCATCAAATTGGTTACTCTTCACTTTTGTTACTCCTTGGGAGCGATATTCCGTGAAGCTTGTTGCCAAAGATACGAAGCTCTTCGGCTGATGGGTCTCAAATCCGCCCTGGTCCACAAACACGAAATCCTATCGCTGAGTGGCCCCTTTGTAGTCACTTTCGCGCCATGCAAAGACTTCCTTCCTAATGCTGGCAACGAGAGGAGGCAGGAGCTTCTCATAGGTGGTGCTCCTCAACGCCTCATCCGCCAGAAACCAACGCTGAGCAGGGAATCAGCGGAGCGTAGGGAGATGAGGGAAATTCGGGGTGGAGGGCCATGGGAAATGGTGTCCCACAAATATCAATAAGCGATTGCCGAGACGAGTTTAGAGTCAGCCTGTGGCGAGAAACTGATGCTTCCTAGCTGTAATCCGTAGGAAATTCGCGCAGGGCAATCGAACTCCGTTCATCATCCACAGGATGCAATATGTTTTGCTTCGCAGAAAACTGGGCAGGAGTGGATGATCCTTTGGTATTACCAAAGGCTTTGCGAGTGAGACTCGCTACGCTCTGAAAGTGGAATGCGCTGTAGCGCAGGGCAATCGAACTCCGTTCATCATCCACAGGATACAATATGTTTTGCTTCGCAAAAAACTGGGCAGGAGTGGATGATCCTTTGGTATTACCAAAGGCTTTGCGAGTGAGATTCGCTACGCTCTGAAAGTGGAATGCGCTGTCGCGCCGGGCAATCGAACTCCGTTCATCATCCACAGGATGCAATATCTTTTGCTTCGCAAAAAACTGGGCAGGAGTGGATTCGAACCACTGAAGGCGATGCCAGCGGATTTACAGTCCGCCCCGTTTGGCCACTTCGGTACCTACCCGTTTTTCACTCCATCGGTAGATGAAGGATTTGAAAGGATGCAATCTCTCCCCGTGATCGTCCACCAGAAAGTGAGGCCAGCTCCCTAGTAATTATCGATCTTTGGTAGATCAAAGAGATGAAATCCCTTTTTCTTGGGAGTTGGGCTGGGTGTCGGATCCAATTTTTCCTTGATGCTCTTGGCTCGTTTTCCAAGTTCGCTATCAGATCCTTCCTCCACACTAGCCTTCTCCATGGCCTCATTGGAATCGACGACGATGGGTTGGATCATGATGACAAGCTCGCTGCGAGTGCGTTTTTTGCTGCTATCCCCGCCAAGGAGAGGGCCAACGATTGGGATTCTGTAGAGTCCGGGAATGCCGGAAAGCGAGGTGGTTTTGTCATCTGTAATAAGTCCTCCGAGAACAATGGTCGATCCATTCGGAACACGGACGGTGGTCGTCAGTTCCTGCGTCAGGATGTTGGGAACCAAATTTCCGCCAATGTTGACGTAGTCGCCGATCTTGTCGTTATGCTGTGCGATCGTGAGGTTTACCTCTTTATCCGAGTTGATGAGTGGGATGACCTCTAATTTGAGAACGACAGGCTCGTATTGGATCGTTGAGGTCTGCGAGGCGATGGGATTTACCGCACCTCCAGAAAGATTGCTATTGTATGTTGTCTGGCCGGGGATGGGAACATTCTGTCCGGAGAAGATCACGGCCTTCTTGTTATTCACCGTGTAGACAACGGGTCTGGAGATTGTCCGGAATTTCCCCGTGTTTTCCAAGGCATGGGCATAGGTGGCGACGCCTTCGGCGATTGTTCCGTAGACCGTGAGCCCGGTGAGACTTGAAGGCAAGCTGTTGAGTGCATTCGTGAAGGTCGATGTCACTAGATTGGTGAAGCCACCGGCTGCGGCAAAGACATTGTTGCTGCCTCCTTTATTGAATTTAAAAAACCATGAGGCACCATAATCTTGATTTTCATTGAGCTGGAGTTGCCCGATAACTGCTGCGAGATAAACCTGCTTGGGCCTACGATCAAGAAGATCAATGATCTGACCGGCCTTTGTCTTACTCTCGGGAGGGCCGTAAACGATGATGCTGTTGCCTGACGCGTCAGCGATGATACTGGTTGATCCAATTGTTGCCGACTGCGGTGGATTCTGGGCAGCGGCTTCACCGAGTTTATCGGGCATGTTTGCTACCCCACCTCCGACACCTGCTGCTCCACTTGACCCAGTGGAGGAGTTCTGCGTTTGATTTTGTTTGGAGTTGGCTTGTGAGTTATTGCCAGTCGAGCTGCCTCCCTTTGTGTCGGAGTCATCCTTACCCTTAAGCATGTCGACCAGTACGGGGAAGAGATCGTTGACAGAGAGATAGTTCAGGGGACGGACAAGCGGTTCGGCTGACTCCACGGCTTGATCGAGTTTGGAAATGAGGTCCCTGAGGTATTTGTAATTATCGGATCTCACGATCATCAGAACCCGGTTGGTGCGCTTGTCAGCAATGAACTGTGCCTTACCACTCAGAAGATGAGCATCTCCTCCAGTTGAGGCGACAGCCCCTTGGCCTCCCTGAGGAGTAGCTGCATTGCCTCCACCGGAAGTGCCACCCCCGAACATCTGGTTGAGGGTCTCGACGATCTTCTCGGCACTGGCACGTTGAAGGGGGACGAATTCCGTGATGATCTGGCTCGGTTCATGATCCGCGACATCAAGCAGGGCGAGCGCCTTACGGATGATAGGGGTTTTTTCGGTGATCACAATAGCGTTAGCATTGGGGACCGAGGCAATGTTGCCATAGGCGTTCCGTTGAATAACGCCATCAATCAGGTTGGATGCCTCCGAGGGGGAGAGGAATCGGAGCGTTTTGTAGAAGCTGACGATCTTGTCTCCATCCTGAGGCAACTGGGATTCTTCTAAATAGAGAGGGAGCCCCTCGGTGCGTGGGGGGCGACTCGGACCCAAGATTTTCACGGTTTTCTCATCGACGGGAACGATGGTGTAGCCGTTGAGTAGGAGTGAGCTTTCGATAAGTGAGATCGCCTCTTTCCTTGGGATCAGATCCGCAACCATGATCGAGAGTTCAGGGCCTGCGAGATTGGAATCTCGGATCAAGCGCTTTCCGGTGAGTTTCTCATAGGTCATGAGCACCTCGGTCACTGAGGTGTGCGGAAATTGGATAGACACACCTTCTTCTAGAGGTTGTGTCGGCAGGGTTTCAGTTGCAGATGCTGCCGAGATAGGCGAACTCGGTTGTTGGGCAACGATTTGACTCATGGTGCCCATAAGAATCAGGCCCAAGCCAAAGAGAAAAACCGGCATTAGGAAAGATGTCTTGCTGTTACGAAACAGGGAAGTCATGGAGCAGAGTTTTAGGGCTGTGGCGCTGCAACAACTGGCCTTCGGATAATGCGTCGTCCCGCATTAACGCCCGGAGGTGTTTGTGGGGACTGGGAGACTCCGGGGAGTTGGGGAAGCGGGGGTAACTGAGGTAAGCGCACTCCGGGTTGAGCGCCCTGGAGTGAGGGAATGCCCGCTGCCATGGATCCAGGAGCACTCTGGGCGGGAGGTGCCCCTTGCTGCTGCGTTGATTCGAGAAAACCGATCGTGCCCGTTTCGCCACTCACCAGGATGCTTGCCTTCTGAGGTGCGGAGTGTCCATCCCATATTAGGGAGACAAGGGACATATTTTTAGAGTTCGGATTTTTACCGAGGAGCTCACGGCTCTGGTCGGTACGGTCAAAGACGAAAATCTGCTCCTCTCCATTGATGTTGACGATTCCTGTCAGGGCGTAGCGATCTGAAAGGGGTGAGCTTTCTTCAGCCGTGGGAAGTGAAAATGGGGAGTGCTTGATTAACTGCTTAAAGGAGCTCAGCTCACGAGGCTTGCCCCAGAGCGTTGCAGACACGTCGACGGCATCGACGGCGCTTCCCGAGGTCTCTGAGGCAGAGACCATACCCAAGAAGATGCCTGAGGTCACCAGCAGGAATGCCTTTGCTCTATGGGCTGGCTTTCCAGGAATGCCGATATTCCTACTGCAGATCATGGGTGGTTTGGTGTCGGTGAAGATTCCGGATGGATGGAGGGTTGAAAATATTGATGCAATTCAAGGTCGGTAACGACATTGGGGGGCTGCGCATCGCTCTTCAATGTCAATTTCTTAATCGTACGCCATGCCGTGGGGTTTTGGAGAGAAAAGAGCATTTTGACCACTCCTTCGAAGGGACCCGTCAGCTTCACTGAAACGGCGACGGTTGTTCCATAAGTGGTTTCCTGAGAGGGAAGGAGATTCTCTTCAGCAACTTTAAGTCCCGCTAATTCAGCCGCATCGCGTTCCGACTTTAAAAGCTGTGCGCTTGCCTCGTCAGGCAGAAAGCATGGCATCGGATGGGAGTTGATCCAGGCATCGGCTGGTGTCAGGGAGTTTCCGAGGGCGATCCAGTTTTTATCCAGGGTTAATTCCGCTGTCGATTTGATGATGGCCTTCTGGAGCCCATCCCTTGCTTTCAAAAAAGAGCGTAGTCCCGCCATGTTGACAGCAATAAAGAGCGCGCCACATAACAGCAGGAGGAGGGTTTTTTCATTGGCGGCCAGGGTTCTCATGGCGTCGTGCTGGATGTTCCGGACCGAATTCCCTCCATCTCGAATTTCACGCTATTCTTTCCCGCGAGTTGAGGCTGGCCCGATGTCCAGTCATACTCCCGGAGTAGCGGGTTTTTCTTAAGCTGCTCGATAAAGGCATAGGCTTGGGTGACATCGGTCGCCTCGCCTGAAATCTGGAGGTGAGAATTCTCAAGATTAAAGTTAATGAGCCGGACCTTGCCCCCTTCGGTCGGTGCGGAAACGGCAGCAAGCAAGTCTAGGGGGTAAGTGCTTGGATCCACCGCAGGTCGAAGGGCATTCCAGCGCTCTGATTCCTGTTTTGCTTGGAGAGCAGGAGCCTCGATACTGGCGACCTCCCTCCGTATTCGTTTTAATGCCGCCTGCCGCAAGAGGAGATCTCCCGAACCCCAGGCTAGGAGTAGCAGATAGATGATGGCCGCCAAGGAGCCGATGGAGAAGAGTCGCTCACTCTGTTTTTTGAGAAGTCTAGCCTGTCGTGCCCCGACGGGAGTGAGATCGCTCGGTGTCGATGGAAGTGTGGGAGGAATTTCTTCCTGAGACTCGGAGACGCTGGCTTGGGGAAAGTTGGCGGTAAGTTCTTTGGTCAATAAAAAGCGCTCTCCCAAGGTGATCTCCTGAAGGAGGATCGTGGCCGGAAGATGACTCAGAATCCCCTCCGACAGAAGCCGCACCGAGGCACGTTTCAATAGGGATCCGCAGTGTCCGGGGCGGACGGCGCAGAACCAGACGGTTTGTCCATCCCGGTAATAAGCGGCCTGAACGACACCCTGCTCTTGCCATAGAATCATATCGGGCTTTTCCTGAGGCCCCCGAATACGCGCCGAAATCTCGAAGCGTCCGGCATTTTTCCAACCATGGGGCATCTCTTCTTCGGGAAATGGTGCCTCGGTTGCCACAGCCAGGACGAGCCGACGATCACCGAGTTGAAGGATGGGAAGAGCGGTCAATCCCTCTTCCATGCCCCGTTTGAGAAGATGTCTGCCGGCGAGTTCCATTTTGACCAGATCATGACTCTCACCCTCCGAGGCGATCCAGAGTGGCCAGGAAAAAAGGGATGAGGAGGGAAGTGTCATCACGAGGGAGGATTTTTTGGGAAGAACCTCTTCATTGTCCAAAATTTCCGGCTTTCCCTCTGCGGGAAGGTACCATCGTTCCCATTGTCCCGTTTGTGATCCGGGGCGTTCGATCACAATGCCACCGACACGTTCTTTCTCGTTTGTTTTCTCGTTGGAAACATGGGACTTCCTTCCCTTGACCTTCTCAGGCAAAGAGAACTCCGGCGTGCTATTTGCGGAGGATTTCTTCATGGCAGAATTATTGCTCCGACCATCCTAGCACAGAGCTTGCGCCTTGGGGATTTTGTGTTGGGTCCGTGGGAGCAATGACCGTGATTCTTTGTTTCACCCCGTTGCAGATTCCGGTGCTCTCGATTCGTCGCACCGACCCTGTGACGGTACAGATCCTCCCAATGAGGGCTGCTTTTGCTCCGTTGACCCCTATCAGACTGATGGCGTTGGTGATGCTGGTTGGTTTGAGGTCATCATCCGTTCCCTCGATGCCATCTTTGCCTGTTCTTAAGGCGATCCAGTTATCTGCTTGGGAGGGAAGCAGGCCGAGCAGTTCTACCAGAATGTTTTTTGGCGCCCGGAGGATGTTTAGCGGGCCATTGTAATACGTCGTGAAGTTGGAGACCCAGTCGGGCTTGGCCTGGACGACGGAACCAAACCCGATCACCAACGCCATCTCCTCTGGAGAGGCGAAGGGAGCCCCCGGAGGGAGGCCCGACATGCCGGCTGCGTCATAATCTTCTTTTTTAGCACCGTGGAGCGACCGGAAGGGACTCTGGCTTTGCCAGTCGTAGAGGCCGTCGGCAGCAGCGTCCGAGCTGTTCTTGTCGAGTTTCCAGGCCGTGAAGAGCTGGCCAAGCGTCGAGCGCTGATCAGGGGTCTGTGCGAGAAAATAGTTCGGGTTGATCAGTCCGGACTCATCCTTGATCGCTACCTGATACCCCTCGCTTCCATCCTTGGAAAATTGATTAAGTAAGGGGTCTCCAGCGAACACGCCGGGGTTCATGGCGACGGCTATCCCGGACAAGGCCTGCTGGCGTGCCCGGAAAAGCTTCCCCAGGCGAGTCTCCTCGGAGAGCCATCCCTCGATGATGCCTGCCAAAAGCAGGACGATCCCCGTGAGCAGGGCGATGCTCCAGAGCACCATCGGCAGGGCCATGCCCGATTCATGACGGCAGGATGGTGCACTCATGATCTGGGAGGTGGTGATGGCGATGGAGATGGAGATGGAGAGTCATTCGCCGGGGGTTCTGCTTGAGGCGCGGAGATTGGCGGAATATAGAAAATCGCCTCCACCGGATCAGGAATCTCATCAAGTTCAAGCTGGAGACGCACCAGCAGGGGGCGAGGACTTCCCGGAGGCCACTCCTCTTTCCAGGCTGGCGTGCCATCGCCATTGGCTCCCACCAAGAACGACCAACGCGGTTTCCGGGCCTTGGGCAGAAGCGGCACTCCCGGTGCATTCATCGCCGCTTCCAGTTCGCGGTCGCTCAGACGAGCGGGAATCCTCACCATGCAAATCGTCCTCGTTCCATCCGCCCGCGCCTTTGCCGCAAGCATCAGGGATGCTCCCCCAAGGCTTGGCATCCCAAACATCCCCTGAACCTTCCCTAAAATTAGGCGGGGCTCAGCTTCCCCTCCCTTCCCCTTGCTTAGTTGAAGGGAGACGGATCCCTGCCCTGGAAGATTAAGGAAAGCGTTGCGAGTGACTCGCAGAAAGGCATCGAGGCGGCGCAGGACAAGTTGTTGGTCCATTGCCATGCGTGCTGCCGTGATGGAGGAATTGGTAATCGCATAGACCGAGGCTGCCAGCAGGGCCATGATTGCCATGGAAAGGATCACCTCCAGTAGGGTGAATGCCCAAGCGTTGCACGTGCTTCTTCTAGACCTGCGACAGGAGCGGTTGGTTTCCGACAGGATCATGGGAGGTTAAGAAGAATTTCCGCTTGATCCGTCTGGTTGCCGGAGGTTGTCTTAATTGTCAGTTTTTTCAGGCCTGCTATCTCGAGGCCCTTCCCGTTTTTCATCGGCCAGGGAACAAGGGATTCCTCGACCTTCACCCCATGGTTTTTGGAGGCATCCAGTACCCTTGTGCTGCCAACGGGAGGAGGGACTGCCTGGCAGAAGGCGAGGCGAGATTCCAGTTCTGCCCTACAAAACGAGCGTTGCCTAACCTCCAAGGCCGCCTGGAGTGCTGTGTTCAGGGCGATGGCCAGACCAGTCACTGCGAGCATGAAAACCGCCAGGGCAATCAGCACCTCGAATAAGGTGAAACCCTCTTCTCCTTTCCTGTGATTACGATCACTCGTCATCATGAGTCGGTTGCGCTGTCAGCGCATCAAAGGAGAGCAGAATTTCCCGATCTTTATTTGAGAGACGAAGCGAGAGAGGTTCGCAGATGCCGGCGGCGTTGAACTCCCAGGATTGATTGCGTGACGGCGCATGGAATTTCGAGTCATTGAGACCCTTGACCTGGAGAGTCCATCCGCTCGGCAAGGTCACCATGCTGATCCCGCTGGAGGTTAGGATGATTTTCTGACGTTCTCCGGATTCCATTGCCTTGGAGCGGATTTCTTGAACTCTGTGTGTGATGGCGTCTGCCGCACGATCTCCCGCAGCAGCGGCAAAGGAGTCGAAGAGATAGGGAAGAGAGGCCGAGACGAGGATCGCCACCAACGAGAGCGCGATGATGATCTCCAGGAGGGTGAAAGCGCAAACGCTCCTTCTCCCTCCGCTCGGATTATTTTCCGATATTGCCGTCACCCTCCACTCCCTTCGGTCCGAATGAGTAGAGATCGAAACCGTCGGTCTTAAACTTTCCCGGATTGATGTAGACGTACTCGTTGCCCCACGGATCGAGCGGAACACTCTCCATCAACTTCTTCCAATGCTGCGGCTTCGGGTCCGAAGAGGGCATCTGGACCAGAGCCTTGAGGCCCTGTTGGGTGGTTGGCTTGCGATAATTGAGCATTTCGTAAGTCCGCAACTGCATGGAGATGGCCTGGATGTCGCTCTGCACGCGCTGCTCCTTGGCCACATCAATATTGCCCGAGAGCATGTAGATGGCAGAGCCGACCAGCACGGCGATGATACCGAGCACGAGCATGATCTCAAAGAGTGTGTAACCTGAATCTCCGCGAAGTGAGGAAGGGCGGGTAAGGCGAGAGGGATTATTCATGGATGGGTCTTATCGTTCGGTTGTTTGAAGATCAGTTATTTCTAGATCTCATCTACCAAGCGAGGGACGTCAAGGCGACAAGATGAGTCCGTGATGTCAAGGTCGGGTGTCTACGGGAAGAGGAGTCGGGGATGAGGCATGAAAAAGCAACGGCGAAGGATTTCCGTAAAGTGATCCGGTAGAAAGGGTTTCAGGAGATCCTGATGGTGATGATGACGAGTTTGTGACGGTGCCTGTTTTCGTGCTCGTGCTGGAGAAGAGAAGATCGGCTCGGATCTTTTTCAGATAAACAGGAGCGCCGGTATCGTCAGCTGCGCGATGAAGTGTCAGGATCACGGAGTTCTCTCCGGTGAGCCAGAGTCGAGCAGGAATGTAGACCGAAGCACGCCTCCAGCCAGCCACCTGAAGATGACCCTGCGGAGAGAGAATGACGGCCGGGTCATTCAGCAAAAAAGGATAGGGGGCGAGGATGCCGCGCGACTCGCCGTTAATGCTGATTTCAATCCAAGACTCGGGATCCAGTCCCCCTACCTCGGCCTGAAGCAGGCTTCCCACAGGCTTGTCCGCAAGGGGAACCACGAATTCCGTCGTGTTTCCCGATCCCGGGAGATCGAGACGCAGGGGAGAGGTGGCCAGATCGGCATGGATGACATAACCATCCGTCCTGTCTCCTGACTGGGGATTATCATCGGCTCCGGAGACTTCCTGCTCGGCAAGAACTTGGTGATCCCCCTCAATGAGGGCGGGCTTGAAATCCTCGCCTAGCGCCGCCACGCCCAGTTCCCTTGCCGGACGAAGGCAGGTTGACACGAGGCGGGAAAACCTTCCCGCAAAGGAGACCCGCACGGTGCCTCCATCCAGGGTTAGTGACTGGGGTAGCAGGAGTGTGCGAGCATTCAACCCGAGTGCCACCCCATTCTCCCCCAATCCTGCGCTCAGTAGTGTCAGATCCCCTTGGTTCGATTTCCATTCCACGACGGGACCTCCATCTCCATTGTCTTGGAATACCACGGTGAGCGCAAAGCACCCGATCTCATCCTGAGAGGAGAGCGATGGGGCTGGGATTTCAACGGAATCAGACTCGGGATGAATGGAGGGAACGGTGTTGGATCGAGTCTCCCAGACCGGAATCGAGCCAATGGAGAGCTTGGGTTGAAGCGTCACGCTCAGGGGATCAAATGTTCCAGCCCTGAGAAAGGAGGCAGCGCCAAGGAACAGGCAGACCATCAACGGCATGCTGCCCTTTACCGAAGACTTGGAAGGATAAATGCCGATCACACGGCTTTAACTAGCTGTTGGAGCTGGCTGGGTGAAGGCTTAAAAAGGCACAATTTTGACATAGGAACGCGCAAGAACAGAACGGACACTGAAAACTTTTTTTATAGTTTATGGAGAGTATCGAGTAAGCATAGCCTCATGCCATGAATGGGGAAAAAATCGAGGAATTGCCACCTAGTCTTCCCGTGATGGTGCTCCCAGGGATAACGCTCTTCCCCAATGCCTTGTTGCCCCTCTATATCTTTGAGCCGCGATACAGGGAGATGCTGGAAGAGGCACTTGCCGCAGGTCGCATGGTCGCCATGGCGATGCCCTGTAATGAGGAGGAGAGCGATGTCGAAATGATCGCCGGAGCCGGCTTGGTGAGGGCCTGTATTCGGAATGATGATGGAACCTCCAACCTGATCCTCCAGGGGGTTTGCCGAGTGAAATTCACAGGCTGGGATCAACTAAGCCCTTATCGAATCGCGCGGGTCGAGGAACTTAGCAGCCGTGAAGGGGCGCATGATGAATTGGAATCAAAGGTCACCCAACTTCACGCCCTGTGTGTGCGATTCAAAGAACAGGGGGTCGAATTGCCCTCCCAGTTCGAGGCCTATCTGAACCAGATTACCAATGTCGGCGTCATCACGGATCTGGTCGCCTCAACGCTGGTTGCCGATCCCCGCGTGCGCCAGATGCTTTTAGAGGAACTTGAGATCCCAAGGCGACTGGAGAAGCTGCTTGCGGGTCTTCGTTCTCAGCTTTCCTGAGCATGCCGAGACGCCCCGGAAAGGAAGGTAAGGAGGGCAAGGAAAGTAAGGAAGAGTTGCAACTCGGATTCGACATGGCCCCCTTGCTTCCCAAGGCGAGGATTGAGACCGCCGCAAAAGCTGTCGCTGCGGGGGCCAAGGAGGAAGTTGAGGTGGATCTCTCATCCTCCTCTTTAAAACCCCCGACCATCTTCACAGTAGGAGAGTTGACGCGACGGATCACAGGACTTCTTGAAGAGGGCATAGGCATGGTCTGGGTCGAGGGAGAGATTTCCAATCTCCGCCGGCAATCCTCGGGTCATTGCTACTTCACGCTCAAGGATGAGCACTCGCAGATTTCCTGCGTCCTCTTTGCGCGCTCTGCTTCGGGTCAGAAGGTCGAATTACGCGACGGTCTTCAAGTAAAGCTTTACGGACCAGTGAGCGTTTACCAGGCACGCGGTCAGTACCAGCTCATGGTGCGACTGGTGCAGGCGAAGGGAGAGGGGGTGCTTCAAGCCCGGTTTGAGGAGCTGAAGCGGCGCCTGGCGGCCGAAGGTCTTTTCGATCTTGAAAGAAAGCGTCCGATCCCCCGTTTCCCGCGCCGGATCGGCGTGGTCACTTCCCCTACGGGAGCCGCGATCCAGGATTTCTTACAAGTGCTTCATCGGCGCCATCCGGGGCTCCGGGTGGTCATTCATCCCGTGCGGGTTCAGGGCAAGGGAGCGGCCGCTGAAATTGCCGCTGCCATTTCAGAACTCTCCGAGGGCAATCCCTCGATCGGTGCTGTGGATGTCATTGTCGTCACGCGCGGCGGCGGGAGTCTGGAGGATCTCTGGGAGTTCAATGAAGAGGTTGTGGCCCGTGCCATTGCCGAATCCCGAGTGCCTGTCGTGAGTGCCGTGGGTCATGAGATCGACTTCTCGATTTCGGATTTCGTTGCTGATCTCCGAGCTCCCACTCCGAGTGCCGCCGCGGAACTGCTTGCCGCAGAGGGCTCCGAGCTCTTGGACCGCTGCCGTTCCCTGGCTGCTAGGATTGCTCGCGAAGCCGAGGCGCTGATCGGGCTTCATCGTGCAGCCGAGCACCGCCTCTCCTCCTCGGCATTATTCCGAGAACCCTACCGTCGGACAGAAGAGGCTCGTCAGACTTCGGACCGTCTCGAGGAGTCCCTTTCCAGGCTCTTGAATCGCCGTTTGGAGCAGTTTCATGCCACGCTAGACAGGATATCGGCGCAGATTGCATCTGCCTATCCGGGTCATCGTCTGGTAAATGCAGAGCAGAAGCTCTCCTCGCTGGGGGGTCAGTTAGATGTCATCCTTCGTCACTGCATGGAGAGGGAGCAGGGCAGGATCAGTCGGGTTAGTTCGGCACTTTCCGTGCTCAGCCCCCAGGCAACCCTGCAGCGGGGTTTCAGTATCACTCGCAGGAAAGATGGAAAGGTCATTACCTCAGCCGCCCAGATCAAGCCGGCTGAGATGCTGCTGACCCAATTCGGTGATGGAGAAATTGCTTCAGAAGTTAAAGAACGTTAAAGCTAAGAACGGTTAAAAACATCCCTCAGAGGGGTGTTTGTTTTAGCCGAGTCCGTTTCATCGCTTCTCGGTTTAAAGAATCTTCTCCAAGAGGAACGGCAGAAGCTCCGAGATCGGGATACGTCGTTGCACCATCGAGTCACGCTCTCGCAGGGTCACGGTATCCTTAAACTCGGGCTTCTCCTCCCCGAGGGTGTCGAAGTCGATGGTGACTCCGAAGGGAGTCCCTGCTTCGTCCTGCCTGCGGTAGCGTCGACCGATGGCTCCTGTCTCGTCGTAGAAGACGCTCATATGAGGGCGCAGCAGGGCAACAATCGCACGGGCCTTGGAGACAAGTTCCGGCTTGTTCTTGAGCAGAGGAAAGACGCCGACCTTGATCGGTGCGATCCTCGGATGGAAATGAAGCACGGTTCGCATTTCGGTCTTGCCCTTGTCATCGGTGACCTCCTCCTCATCGAAGGCATTCGCCAGAATGGCCAAGGCGAGCCGGTCGAGTCCCGCGGAGGGCTCGATCACATGAGGGATGTAGAGCCCTTTGAAGAGTTTCTCGCAGGTCGTTGTTGTCTCCTCACGGGTGATCTCGGGATTGGTGCGAGCTGCATGGGTCTCCTCAATGAAGGTTGCCTTTTGCTCCGCGGTCATCGCATCGCAGGCAGCCTTCAACTCCTCGTCAAAATACTCAAGCTGCTTGCCCGAGTGGGTCTGATGCTGGGTCAGGTCGAAGGAGCCGCGCGCCGCGATTCCCTCTAACTCCTCAGTGCCAAAGGGGAACTTGAAGAGAATGTCGACACAGGCGCGGGCGTAGTGGGCGAGGTCGGCCTTGGTCTGCCAGAGATATTCCAGCACCTCTGCTCCAAGTCCAATCGAGGCATAGTAGGAGGTGCGCTGCGCCACCCAGTAGCGGTGCCACATCTCCCAGCCCCAGTTCGGCTGCGGCGTGCTAAGATCAGCCTCTTCGCTCCATGCTGCTACGGAGCCATGGATGAGCTGCACGGACTCATCGGGTTGGATGAAGAACTCCAGCTCCATCTGCTCGAACTCGCGGGAGCGGAAGGTGAAGTTTTTCGGCGTCACCTCGTTGCGGAAGGCTTTCCCGATCTGGCCGATGCCGAAGGGGACCTTTACGCGGGAGGAATCACAGACGTTCTTGAACTGGGCGAAGATCGCCTGCGCGGTCTCAGGCCGTAGATAGGCGATATCATCCTCGGTGGCTGTCGGCCCGATGTAGGTCTTCAGCATGAGGTTGAAGGGACGTGCTTCATTGAGCAAGCCGCCGGTTTCGGGGTGAAAATCGATAGAGTTCTCAACGATTTCGATGCGTTCCTCGCCAAGGAGTTCAATTTCCTCCGCTTTCCCTGAGACGGCGCCCGCACTCTGCGCGATAAGCAGGCGGACACGCTTACGGAAGCTCTCGATATGCTCAGCCTGCTTCATCAGCACGGTGATAGTCCTGTCAAGGTGCCAATTTCCTGGAGCAGACGACTTGGCTCCGGTGAACCGGATCACCGAACCACTTTGTGCCTCCACATGATCGGCGCGGACACGCTTATTGGTTATTGTGCACTCACGCATCATGTCGGCGAAGGTGTCGACATGGCCACTGGCTTTCCAGATTGCCGGGTGCATGATGATCGTGGCGTCAAGGCCGACGACATCGTCACGCTCGCGGGTCATCGCACGCCACCACGTGTCGCGCAGATTGCGCTTCAACTCGGCACCAAGTGGGCCATAGTCCCAAAAGCCCCCGATGCCACCGTAGATCTCGGAGGATTGGTAGATAAAGCCACGCCTCTTACAGAGGCTGACGATCTTCTCCATGCGGGTTTCTGTAGTGGCTGGTTTTGACATGATGGTAGAAGTAAAAGGTGAAAAAAAGGTAGGAAGGTTAGAAGGTGGAGTTGAATGAGTCGACCGGAAGCATCAAATCAAGCTTTCCCACTCTCCTGTCTTCCCTCATTCGCGCTACCTCAGAATGTCTCCCCTTTCAGGGTGACGCCGCCAGTCTTTGTCCAGATGATGCTGCCAGGGAGTGCCTCGAGCTTTCCCTTGCGTTCGGCCACCGTGTCGAAGGGGGCGAGGAGGGTTCCTGATTTCAGGGCGCTGCGGATGGCGGCTCGGAGTTTGAAGGGATCAAGGGTGCGCGTCGACTCGTCGAGTTGAAGTTCGCTCAGACGGATGCGTTCTGCGCCGATGCCTCCAGGAGGTGGAGTTCCGGGCACCAGTAACTCGTAATGACAAAGGAGATATTTGCCCACGCTTCCAGCACCTCCAGCATCATTAGCACCATTGCCATCAAGTGCCTTCAGAACCAGAATTGAGAAACCATCCACGCGGCTGATCCAGCCATCGAACTCCTGACTGCTGCTGCCGGGCCTTGAGAAGATCACATGGTAATGATCCGAGGCGGTTGTGGGGGCCACGATTGCGGAATAGACGCTCCCGGTTTTTGTCGAGGTCTGCCACTGTCCAACAAGCCAGGTGTCGATGCTTCGGGAAGGGCCTGTGGGAGGGTTATCATAGAGGCATCCTCCCAGCAGAATGAGAATACCAAGCAGTGGAAGGATTCTAACGACTCTAAGGATTCTCTTCATGGAAAGGATGGAACGGGAAATCTTTAGATGCGGGTTCCGGCAGGAAGGACCGCATTCCTGGGGATCACAACGATCCCATCTCGGATGTAGTATCCCGGGCCTTCGGAGTTCACGTCCTTGTCGTGCGGAGTGATCACCACCCCGTTACCAATCCTCGCGTTCTTATCGATGATTGCATCCTCGATGATGCAATCCCTGCCAATGCCGATCGGGATCTCACCCCACGGAGTCCCTCCCTTGTCGGATTCATAGAAATCGGCACCCATGATGACAGTGTTCTTAAGCAGCGATCCGGGGTTGATCAGGCTGCGGATGCCAACAATGCAGCGCTCCAGTCGTGCCGAGCGGATCTGGCATCCATCGGAGATCATGGCGCGGTTGACCACCGTTTCCTCGATGACGCTGGCGGGGAGGAATCTTGACTGCGTATAGATCGGAGCACCCGGAGCATAGAAGTTGTATTGAGGCGTTGGGTCGCAGAGATTGAGGTTGGCGTCGAAGAAGGATCGGATTGTTCCGATATCCTCCCAATAGCCTCGGAATACATAGGCCTGGACATTCCTCGAGCCGATTGTTGCCGGGATGATGTTCTTACCGAAATCATCCATCGTGTTGTCGAGACACTGGGCCAATACCTGTCGGTTGAAGATGTAGATGCCCATGTTTGCCAGGTAGAGATCCTGATTCTCTGGTTCGTGGAGATCCCAGAGGACCTGAGGCTTCATTCTGAGGTCCTCAAGGATCTCAGGATCCGTCGGTTTCTCAACAAAGCGGGTGATCCTCTGTTCTGAATCCGTCTCCATGATACCGAATCCCATGGCGGCTTCGCGATTTACCGGGATGCAGGCAATTGTGAGATCCGCGCCGCCAGCAATGTGCTGCTGGAGGACGTCACGGTAATCCATGCGGTAGAGTTGATCGCCGGAAAGAATGATAAAGTAGTCATAATTCCCATCCATGAAGGTGCGGAGATTCTGGCGGACTGCATCAGCTGTTCCTTGATACCAAGTCGAGCCCTCCGGAGTCTGCTGTGCCGCGAGGATCTCGACAAAGCTTGGGGAGAAATTGTCGAACTTGTAACTCGCGTTGATATGACGGTGGAGAGACGTGCTGTTGAACTGCGTCAGGACATAGATGCCCCGGATGCCGGAATTCAGACAATTGCTGATCGGCACATCGACGAGACGGTATTTCCCTCCGATTGGCACGGCCGGCTTGGCCCTATCTTTGGTGAGGGGAAAGAGACGCTTGCCTGCTCCTCCACCCATGATGATGGCCAGGGTGCGGGTTGCTGGGGCGATGACATGCTTGGTTTGCATATTCTTGAGAATGGATGGTTTGGTGGAGACCGAAGCATCTTGCGAAGACTCCTTCTGTTTGTCATCCTCTTAAATCGCTCAAAATCCCTCAAGCAAGGGTAAAGGGCATTATTAAAAAAATCTTATGTGCGGAATCGTAGGCTATGTCGGTAGTGCTGAGGCAGCCCCAATCCTTCTGGAGGGGCTTCGTCGTTTGGAATACAGAGGGTATGACTCTGCCGGCGTTGCCACCCTAGAGGAGGGGATTGTCTCCGTGCGCAAGGAGGTGGGACGTATCGATGATCTGCGCAAGGCTATCGCCATCAATCCGATCGGCGGCTCCACCGGCATCAGTCACACTCGGTGGGCCACTCATGGCAAGGTAACCCGCGAGAATGCTCACCCGCACTTCGATCGTTCCGGCAAGTTGGCTCTCGTCCATAACGGCGTGATTGAGAACTACGCCTCGCTTCGCGCACAACTCGAAGAGGAGGGGCATCAGTTTCACTCCCAGACCGACACCGAGGTCCTGGCCCATCTTGTCGGACGTGCCTTTGACCGCTGTTCGGAGCGTACTCCGGGAGCTCTTGTTTCCGCACTTCGGGAGGCTCTTGGTCAGGTTGCAGGCACTTATGGAATCGCCATCGTGCATGCGGATCTTCCCGGAGTCCTGATTGGGGCACGCCGGGGAAGCCCGCTCGTGCTCGGCATCGGGAAGGGGGAACACTTCCTGGCCAGCGATGTCAGTGCCATCGTTGGTTACACCCGCGATGTCGTCTATCTGAACGACTACGAGATTGCGGTCCTCTCCGACGAGGGATTTACCCTCTCCACAGTTCAGGGGAATGGGGCTGATTACAGCGTCACCAAGGTCGACATGACTGAAGAGGATGTGGGCAAGGGGGACTACCCTCACTACATGCTCAAGGAGATCCACGAGCAGGTCCGCAGCGTCACCGATGCGATGCGTGGGCGGCTTTCCCATGAAGAGGCCACCGCCAAACTCGGCGGACTCAATATGTCCAATGCCGAACTCCGCACCATCGAGCGGATCGTGCTCAGCGGCTGCGGTACTGCCTTTCATGCTGCCATGGTTGGCGAGTACCTGATCGAGAGTCTGGCCCAGATCCCAACCGAGTGTGAGTACGCCAGCGAGTTCCGCTACCGCAACCTTCCGATGACCAAGGACACCCTGGTGTTTGTTCTCAGTCAGAGCGGCGAGACTGCAGACACCCTGGCCGCCCTTCGTGAGAGCAAGAGAAAGGGTCACCGAACCCTTGGGATCTGCAACAACGTGGCGAGCACGATTGCGAGGGAAAGTGACGGCGGCGTCTACATGCATGCCGGCCCTGAGATCGGAGTGGCCGCCACCAAATCCTTCACCTCCCAGGTTACGATTCTCACCCTCATCGCCCTACTTCTAGGCCGGATTCGTAATCTCTCCAGCTCAGCTGGAACCCGTATTATCACCGAACTCGAGGCCCTTCCTGCCCAGATCGAGAAAGTCCTCCAGCTTGAGCCTGAGATCGCCAAAATCGCGAAGCGGTATGCTCATTCGAAGGTGATGCTCTTTATGGGGCGTCAGTTTAACTATCCCGTGGCCATGGAAGGTGCTCTGAAGCTCAAGGAGATCAGCTACATCGCCGCCATGGGCTATCCCAGTGCAGAACTGAAGCACGGAGTCATCGCTTTGGTTAACCCTGAGACCCCATCTGTAGTGATTGCCCCGCACGACGCCGTCTTTCACAAGAATTTGAGCAATATCGAGGAGGTCAAGGCCCGAGGTGGCCCTGTGATCGCCATCGGAACCGAGGGTAAGGGGAAGGAACTCTCGCTGGTCTGTGACGATGTCATTCTCATTCCTGATGCCCCTGAGATCCTGACCCCGATCCTGACATCGATCGTCCTCCAGATCTTTGCCTACCACATTGCGGTGGAGTTGGGGTGCGATGTGGATAAGCCGCGGAATCTGGCCAAAAGCGTTACCGTCGAGTAGGCGGCTTGCGCTTTTAGCGCGGGGTGTTGTTGCTGCTTACTCGCTGTAGGAAAACTACAGTGTCGCTCACACGCCTAGCCCCGCATCAATAATCCCTGCGCCAGGTTGGGCTTTTTCGTCATGAATCAGGGGATAATCGCATTCTGCCGATTTATTCGGTAGAAAATGGTGCGCGATGCAGGGTTCGAACCTGCGACTTCTTGCGTGTGAAGCAAGCGCTCTACCACTGAGCTAATCGCGCATTACTGGGGGAGCTGAGATTAGAAATCTCCACAAGCCTCACGGCAAGGAGATAAGCGGGACTTTGGTTCAACTCAGCTGATAGCAAAACGATGTAGCCCTCCGTGCCCGCGGCCCATTGTTTGCCCGGTCGTTGCTTCACATCCGCAACGGCTTCCCGCAACGGCCTCTATGCGATTGAATCAGCGATTCCCTAACCTCGGAAAACCTTCCATCATGAAGGCGGTTGCCTCCTTGTCTTGAATCGACAAATATTCAGTCCATGAAGTCATCGACAAATTCTCTCAGCCTGTTTGATCTTTCCGGAGAGGTCGCCGTGGTGATAGGTGCCACCGGTGTCCTCGGAGGTGCCTTGGCTGATGGGCTCGCTTCGGCAGGAGCCAAGGTTGCTGTCCTCGGACGGAATGAGGAGCGTGGCGCCGAATGCGTCTCCCGGATTGTTGATGCCGGTGGAAATGCTCAGTTCTTCACTGCCGATGCCGCTTCTAGGGAGAGTCTGGAGAAAGCACAGCAGGAGATTCACAGTGCTCTTGGCGAGCCGACGATCTTGGTCAATGCGGCCGGAGGCAACGATCCCTCGGTGACGGTGACTCCGGAAAACCCCTTTGAGAAGATCAGTAGCAAGGACTGGGCAAAAAGTTTCGATCTCAACCTAGTCGGCGGAGCGTTGCTGCCTTGCCAGGTCTTCGGTGGAGCCATGGTCGAAAAAGGGCGAGGAAGCATCATCAATATCGCCAGCGTCTCTGCGCATCTTCCCCTCTCAAGGGTTGTTGCCTATTCATCCGCCAAGGCCGCCGTTCTAAATTTGAGCCAATTCCTGGCACGCGAATGGGCACCAAAGGGAGTGAGGGTGAACACGATCACTCCAGGTTTCTTCCCCGCCGAGCAGAACCGAAAGCTCCTTTTCAACGACGACGGATCCCCAACACCCCGTGCTGCGAGCATCCTAGGGCATACGCCGATGGCTCGCTTCGGCACATCCTCTGAGCTTATTGGTGCGGCGGTCTTCCTTGCCAGCAACGCGGCCAGCGGGTTCGTCACTGGCATCGATTTGCGTGTGGACGGCGGCTTCCTGAGTCAGACCATCTAAGTTTCTTCCGATGAGCGATCACCTCACCTCTGAACAGGTCGCCGGGATTGTCGCGGAGGGCCTTCCTGTTGAAGGCATGAGCGGCAAGCGTCTCCTACTGATTGTTCCCGACGCCACCCGGGGGTGCCCGCTCGGGATGGTTTTCAAGGAGGTCTACCGCCACCTTGCCCCCGAGGTTGCTTCCTTGGATATTATGATCGCCCTCGGAACCCATCCCCCGATGAGCGAGGAGGCGATCTGTGAGCGGTTGGAGATCACCGGGGAGGAGCGCTCCACCCAGTACGCGAAGGTCGGTTTCCTAAACCATGAATGGGACAATCCCGCTGCGCTCCGCCAGATAGGCGTTCTGACTCCTGACGAGATCAGCAATCTCTCTGGAGGACTCTTTGCTATGGAGGTGCCTGTCACGATCAACACACGCCTCTTTGACTACGATGAGTTACTGATCATCGGGCCGGTTTTTCCCCACGAAGTGGTCGGCTTCTCAGGTGGGAACAAGTACCTCTTTCCTGGGGTCGCGGGCCCGGAGATCCTGAACTTTTTCCACTGGCTTGGAGCCGTCGTCACAAACCCGATGATCATCGGTCACAAATGGACCCCTGTCCGCAAGGTCGTCGACAGGGCCGCCTCACTGGTGACGATTTCGAAACGCTGCCTCTGCATGGTCGTCGACAAAGGAGGTCTGGCGGGTCTTTTTTCCGGCACACCGGAGCAGGCTTGGGACGAGGCCTCGGAACTCTCCCGCAAACTTCACATCACCACCAAACCGCGCCCTTTCCACACAATCCTTTCATGCGCGCCAGCGATGTACGACGAGCTCTGGGTGGGCGGCAAGTGCATGTACAAGCTCGAACCGGTACTTGCCGACGGAGGGGAACTCATTATCTACGCACCCCACATCCACGAGGTCTCCGTGGTGCATGGGAAGCTGATCGAAGAACTCGGCTACCACTGCCGCGACTACTTCCTCGGCCAGTGGGAGCGCTTCAAGGATTACCCGTGGGGAGTCATCGCCCACAGCACTCATGTTCGCGGTGTCGGCACTTACGAGAGCGGCGTCGAGCATTGCAGGGCTCGCGTCACGCTGGCAACCGGGATTCCACGGGAGGTCTGCGAGCGGATCAACATGGGCTACCGTGATCCTGCATCAATCCGTTTGGAGGACTTCGCTGACCGCGAGGAGGAGGGGATCCTGCTTGTCCCGAAGGCGGGAGAGATGCTCTTCCAACTTGAGAACCCCGCATCTTGGGCGTCCGGAGTCGCGGCCTGATACGTCATGGGTCTATATGTCGTCATGGGAGTGTCGGGTTGCGGGAAAAGCAGCGTGGCCTTCCGTCTATCGGAGGCTAGGGGAGGGGATTTCTTGGATGCGGACGATTTTCATCCACCGGCCAACAAGGCCAAGATGGCTGCGGGAATACCTCTCACCGATGAAGATCGGTGGGGATGGCTAGATCTCCTCAACGAGGAATTGAAACACCGCTCCTCCAATGGCCTCGATACCTTCCTTGCCTGCTCTGCCCTCCGGCAGGTTTACCGTGACCGTCTTGCCGTGGGTCTTCCTGCCCTGCGCTTCATCTACCTTCAGGGGTCCCGCGAGGCGATCCGAAGCCGCATCGAGAAACGCACTGATCACTTCATGCCCCCGACGCTTTTGGAGAGTCAGTTTTCTACCCTGGAGGAGCCGATGGATGCTCTGACTGTCTCCATCGAACGGTCTCTTGCTCAGGTTACGGAGGAGATTCTTAAGAGGATCTGAGTTTGAAGATGTGTAGTCGGCGGCAACAGATCCATGGAACTAAAAATTCCCAATCCCGCGCTGGCAACAAGGCGGGGTTTTTTGTTCACTTGAAGACCTAATGGCGACTCTCAATTCCAACTATCTCAAGCTCAAGGCCGGTTACCTTTTTCCTGAAATCGCACGGCGCGTGAAGGCCTTCACGGAGGCAAATCCGGAGGCAGCTACTCGAATGATCCGCTGCGGCATCGGCGATGTGACCGAACCGCTTCCTTCAGCCGTGCGAGAGGCGATGCACACCGCTGTGGATGAGATGGGGACCCGTGAGGGATTCCGCGGCTACGGCCCCGAGCAAGGCTACGAATTTCTCCGATCGGCAATCGCTCAGAGTGACTACCGTGATCGTGGGCTCAACGTGGCGGATGATGAAATCTTTGTCTCCGACGGCTCCAAGTGCGATGGCGGCGCGATCCTCGATATCCTCGGTCACGATAATAAAATCGCCGTCATGGATCCGGTCTACCCCGTCTATGTCGATACCAATGTGATGGCGGGACACACCGGTGAGGGGAGGGAAGATGGCTCCTACGAAGGCATCACCTATCTGGAGTGCACGGCGGAGAACGGCTTCGTTCCCCAGATTCCCTCCGAAAAAGTCGATGTCATCTATCTCTGTTTTCCCAATAATCCAACGGGAGCTGTCGCCACGCGAGCACAGCTGGAGGCCTGGGTGGCCTATGCACGGAATCACGGATCGATTCTCCTCTTCGATGCGGCTTATGAGGCCTATATCAGCGACTCCTCCATCCCACGATCGATCTACGAGATCCCCGGCGCGCGGGAGTGTGCGATCGAGTTTCGTAGCTTTTCGAAGAACGGCGGGTTCACCGGCACGCGCTGTGCATTCACCGTGGTTCCTAAGGAACTGACGGCATGTTGCTTGGGCGGAGAGCGTCGCCCCATCCATCCGCTTTGGCACCGCCGTTTCACGACTAAATTCAACGGTGTCAGCTATATCACCCAGCGAGGAGCTGCCTCACTCTATAGTGAGAAGGGTCGTGCCGAGGTTGCCTCGCTCGTGGAGTATTACATGGGCAATGCTAAGATTCTGCGTGATGCCGTTCAGTCATGCGGGCTCGAGGTTTATGGAGGAGTGAATGCCCCCTATATTTGGGTTCATGGTCCAACCGGACAAACCAGCTGGCAGATCTTTGACCGGATGCTGAATGAGGCGAACATCGTTGTCACACCCGGTAGCGGCTTTGGCCGCGCTGGTGAGGGCTACTTCCGAATCTCCGCCTTCAACAGTCGCGAGAAAGCACTCGAGGCTGCCGCCCGCATTAAGGCGATGCAGTGGTAATGGGCCGTTGACACCCCTCCAAGGCTGTGATTTTGTGACTTAATTATGAGCATTAGAAAACTCTGTATTTTCCTGTTGGTTGTCCTCACGGTCACCTCGTCAACCTCATCGTTCGCCGTCGTGATCGGTTCGGGCAACGGTTCGGGTAATACAAACGCCCCCTCCGGGTCTAACGGCGATCTGGGGTGGAACTATGTGGGGATGGTGAACGGCGGTTCGGGCGTCTATCTTGGAGCTTATGGCGGCGCGAACTGGGTGCTTACCGCAGGCCATGTCTATAACGATGGGGGAAGCCGTAATTTCTCCATCAACGGTGCCGTATATCAGTCAGTATCAGGGAGCGGCACCAATATCGCGGGCCTCGACCTCTATGCCTATCAGATCACAGTGGGCCAAGGGACCGGCCTTTCCCTGCTGAGCAATCTCACACTGGCGGGAACATCTCCTGCGACTGGCGAAACGTTGACGATGATCGGCAACGGAAAGGACCGCGCCGATTCCAGGACCTACTGGAACGTCAACACGGGTTCCACCCCCTACACATGGAGTGAGGTACGCCCCCCGGTTTTTTTCAATGCCTCAGGATACAAGCAACTCTCCTCAAACTCGAAGCGTTGGGGAAGCAATCAGGCAGACGGAGTGGTAACGGTGAACTCCACGAGCATGATCCAGACAACTTTCGATTCCGGGATCCCTAACGAGGCTCAGGCTGCCGTTGGTGACTCCGGCGGAGGGGTTTTCGTGCTGATGAACGACGGCTCTTATCAACTCGCTGGCATCATGGATCTGGTAGAGAACTATTCGGGGCAGCCAGACAACACAGCCGTCTTTGGAAACCTTACCTACAGCATCGATGTGGCCTCTTACCGCTCCGCCATCCTGGATTCCGTTCCCGAGCCGGGGGAATTCTGGCTTTTGATCCTTGGAGGAGTATTTCTTGCTTGGGTTCTCTTAAGAGCCAAGAAGCAAAGTCAGCTCATCTGATGACGCCACTTTCATCAAAGTGATGAAGCGTGGACTGGAAGTTAGAAGCTAGGATTTGGGGAAGACTCTCCGCGCCCTTGGCGTGAAAGCCGCCTGGCCTTTCTAACAGTAAAACAGCCTTTTTAAGCTATTCACCCTCGTTGCCGGCCACGCCGACAACGATCATGCTACAAGTGAGTGGGTGTAGGCCGAGGGTTCGTAGTTCTCGATCAGCACCTCGTTTTGCTCACCGCGCTTCATCCGGACCTGTTTGACCTGGATCTCAGGAGTCTTGTGCGGGGCAAAGAGGATGTCGTCATGGGTGGCATGGCTCTTCTCTGTGAACATGGAGGGAACCAGATGTCCACCGAGATGGTCGCTACGCCCTGTGGCCACGTGGATGGTGCCACGCACTTTCTCATCCTGGATGTCACGTCCGCTGACCGGAAGGAGCTGCGTGCCCAGGCCCAGCTCTCCGAGTTCTCCAGTGACTGGGTCGGAGATGAGTTTGGCATTGTGGGCCTCAACAGTGGCAGCATTTCCCTTGATGAGTTCGGCCTTCACGATACGGCCGCCGGTTACGGTCATCAGTCCGAGCGTTCCATCCTCGTACTTGTGGGGGAAGGATCCCTCCGCACCCTCGGGAACGAAGTAGACCTCTCCGGCGGGAAGATTCGCAACATCAGGCTCGTCACCGCGGCAGAGGCCATGGCTTTTCTGGGCCTCTTGGCCATTGAGAATGAGGCGGAGAGTGTAGTCCTTATCTTCGCAGCCGAACTCGATCTCTACCCAGTCTGCGTTGGTCACTCCAAGACGAAGCTTCTCGGCCTCGACGCTGACCTCGTCGTAATCAACAGCGAGTCCGCTTGCGAGGATGATCTCGTTTACTCCGTGCAGGGTCGCTCCACGGAAGCCGTACTGCTTGGCAAAGGCTGTCAGAGGGGCAGTTGCTGAGTAGGTCGAAATGCAAAGGATGATGTCATAGTTGGGATAGACATCCTTGGAGAGACTGACCTGCTTGCCTGAGGGGTCAAAAGCCTCATCCGGCAGATCAAGATTGCTGCCGCCTGTGAGCTTGTAGGCGAAGATCTCTCCACCCTTGAGTCCCATCTTGGCCAGGATCTCACCATTGAGCGGTTTGTGGAACGACTCCACGGCATGCTTCTGAATGGTGAGCGAGGCGTTGTTCAGAAAGGCAAAATCCTTGATATCGGCTGGATTTTCCAGATCGATCAAGATGCAGAGTCGTTGGCCCTCTTTCGGGGCGAAAGTCGTTTTAAGAAGACGCTCCAGGCTGAAGGGAGGAAAGGAGCGGGCGGCAATCTGCTCGGCAATCGGGAGTGTCATGGAATGTGGTGGTTTGTATTTAATTAATACTGTTAACTACAGCTCAAAGAGTAGCTGAAAATTTCTTCATGGGAAGGAGTTGTTTCATTTCCGGAAGTAGTCGTTTTGCTTACAAGATTTTTCTCGCTTCTTTCTGTTCTGAAGATCATTAAGGAACAGTTATGAAACAACTCAGTCACCTCTGTTTCGTTCTAGGACTCGCCTCAGTCCTCGCCTCCATCGCCATCTGGTATTATGCCGGCGGCAAGGATGTGAGCTTTGAGGTTCGTACCCATGGCGAACTCTTCGGGATCTTCGTCGGCCTCTGGGCCCCGACCTTCCTGATTCTCTCCAACCGTCTTGCGCGGTACGCCGAGGGAAAATAGTCTTCAGCTCTCCCAGAGCGCAAATTCACGAAGAAGGCCGGGTCAATGACCTGGCCTTCTCTTTTTTACAAACTATCCCGGTGGATCCAGTCAACTATCAACGCGCCCGCCTCTGGTCTGGCATCACCTCCATCGGAGCCAATCTTGCGCTGATCTGGGGACTCGCATCCTTGGCGCAGCGAAAGCCAACATGGCTACTCCCCGTGTCAGGTGGAGTGCCACGTCTTGCGGAGGGGCGATAGCTTTCGCAGTAGTCGGGATGGCAGAGAAAAGACCCTCCTTTGGTCACTCTTCGTTCTGCTCCTGGAACCATGGGTGGGGAAGGGTCACCTAGAACGGCTTTCTCACCCTGTAAGGTTTTGGGCCCGGTGGGGTCACAACAAACAAGGCCGGCTTTGGCCTCCTCAGCAAAGGCATCGGCGCGATAGATATCGCTGCACCAGTTCCACACATTGCCTCCCATGTCATAAAGCCCGAAGCTATTTGATGGGAAAGTGCCGACTGGCGAGGTGCCGGCAAAACCATCCGAGGCATCATCGTGGTAGGGAAATTGTCCGGTCCAACGATTCAGCATAAAACGCCCGTCAGGACTCTCTTGGTTACCCCATGCGTAGCGCTCTCCGTTGACTCCGCCCCTGGCTGCAAATTCCCATTCAGCCTCGGTGGGGAGGCGTTTCCCAGCCCAAGCCGCATAGGCTTTTGCATCCTCCCAAGCAATGTGCACCACTGGGTGGTTTTCCCTGCCGATGATATTGCTGTCGGGTCCCTCTGGATGAGACCACGAGGCGCCATTGAGCCATTGCCACCACGCAGACATATCACGTAAATCAACAGGCCCCGTGGTTGGATGAAAAACCAACGACCCAGGCGCAAGGGTCTCGGCGGGTGGCTTAGGCGTTTCTGGTGGCACTTGTTTTTTTAATTCCTCCCAATCGACGGGTCGCTCTCCAACGGTGATATAGCCGGTGGTTTTCACGAATTTTGCAAATTCGGCATTGGTGACCGCATGAATGTCCATGAAGAAGGGCTTTACCTTCACCTGATGAGCCGGTCTCTCGTTGGGTAAAGCATACGGAGCGTCTGAGCCCATCAAGAAGTCACCACCGGGGATCAAAACCATACCGCTGGATGGTGCAGAGGGATGACATCCCAGCAATAAAAGCACCCCCAGCATTGAGAACCGCAAGGAGCGAATCATTCTGAAGCTAGTTAGCGTAGGGGTCCGAGAGCTTGGGGGGTTGCGAAGATTCCCCGTTTGTCGAATTCCTCCATGGCACGGGCCGAGACGAGACCATCTGTGACAAGAGTCACGTGTTTTACCCTCGGATCTTCCTTTGCCATTTTCAGGAGCGCATCGGCACCAGACTCTTTCGTTGCACTCCAGAGAATAAGATCTGCGCTAACTGGTGTGACCAAGGTGCCGTTTGCATCTAGTGCGGCAAGCGCGCCGGCGACCTCACTTATGGAGATAATGGAGACAATGGGGGCGATCTCTTTATGGTGTTTGAGTAAAATTTGCATGATCTGCATCTCATCAAGAACCTCCTCTTGGGTTGCGGGCTTCGATGCAAGCCTAAGAAAGGGATCTGGATTCAGACCAATATCCTTCAGTTCGGCAGTGAGAATCGTCTTCTGCCAAGGTGAGAGGGAGGGATTTGAGAGAAAGCCTTCCACCGCATCGGGAGCGGCCTTGAGCGCCAGAAGTATAGCACGGTTCTTGACTGCCATTTCCTCGGGTGTCGACTCAATGAGCGTGCGCTGAAGTGTCTGATTTACGCCAACTACGGAAATGGCAGTGCCAACTCCTCCAGTGAACATGAGACCTGAGAGGTTCACGACGAGAGCGCCGCCCGCCATCGCCCGAGCAGTGGCATCCAGCTTATTCTGAAGCAAGGCATTCCGTGAGTAGGGGCTGACTCCGAAACGAGCGGCCAACTCGTTCTTCATTCTCCTGACTCCCAGAACTTGCTGTGCTCCAGCGCGCGGATCGGCATTCCCTTCAGCAGCATTTTTAACAGAGGTGGAGACGCGTCCCAAGAGTCGGGAGGCTCCGAGGGGGAGGCGTTGGACGGTTCCAAGTGGATCCTTCACGACATCCCTCACGCTCCCGACTTTTTCGGCACCCGCCTTGAGCAGCGCCTTTCCAAACTCCTCCGAATTATCGATTTCATCAAGTGCTACGAGTGCTTTCATCTCGGTGACGCGTGTGATGAGGCTCTGTGTGCCGACGATTGATTCAGTGCCAGCAGGACTCTGAAGAGTATAGGTAAGGTGGAGGCCATCGGTCTGCGCCATAGGTGCGACGGTGCAGTGTGTATTCGTCATCAGGACAGCAGGGATGAAGTTTGCTGCAGGAACTGGCTCAAGCACTTCGTAATTGGACTGAGGGGCCACCTGAGCAGATAGAACAGGTAAGCCGAGTAATAATAAAAACGGGATGGATCTCATATTTTCAGCAGTGGAACGATGCACACACTACTCCGAAAAGATCAACCGCCAGTCCTTTTTCATATCAGTCACAACCCAGCCGCGCTGGGGGGCCTCTGCTAGAGCGGTAATAAGTTTTCCACTGCTCTGTGGCTTGGCGTCATAGGCATACTCCCTCTCCTTATCGGTGTGGTGGATAAGCAGGCCGAGGGATGGGAGAGGATTCCCGATAGTGGTGTATTCCAGCATCTCTTTATCTCCGTCGCTATTGCCAAAGGCAGCAATAGGCCGGCGTCCGATGAATTGATGAATGGCCTCTGGCTTGGCGGCGCCGTCATCCACAAAGAGACGGTTCATGGTTTTGACCAGTACGGGACCGCTATCCCTCAATTCATAGACGACAGCAGTGTGGGATCCCACGACCTGTTCCGGCACAACGCCGTAAACTCGCTCACTGAAGGCGCGCATGAAATCCAACCCTCCGCCGGAAACAATGTAGTTTTTGAATCCATTGGCTCTCAGGTAGGCCAATAACTCCTGCATGGGTTGGTACGCAAGGCCGTCGTAAGCCTTGTTAAATCGTGGATGCTTGGCAGAGGCAAACCAACGACGGACGCTTGCAGCAAACTCGTCGGTAGTCATGCCGGAGCCTGCAACAGAGATGATGTGTAACAGTCCCCTGAAATGGTCTCGAAGAAGAGGGGGGAAGTCACCCGAAAGAGCAGCCTGAATATCCTTATCGGACTTCCATTCGGGGTGCTGAGGGAGCTGTCGTTTTATCTCCTCAATGGTGAATGACATCTGAAATGGAATCGGGTTTTCTGGCCAGAGTGTCCCGTCGTTGTCGAATACGGCGATCCTCTGGGCGGGGGGCACAAAACTGCCTCCCGATTTATCGGTGACTTTCGCCACAAAGGAGAGGATCGCCCTCCTCGAGGAACTATCGTTCCATGATGGCAGGGGCTCGCTCGCATGGGTCGCCAGCGCAGACCAGAGAATGCATGCCAGCGTACAGAGGTTGCGGTGGATCACCGTGAGTCTTCTCCCTTACTCATTCGCCGAGGTTACGGACTCCATCACACGATCAAGATTGAAGCTGCCGGGCTTTTGACGTGGAGGGAACTCACGGAAACTCTGCAACCATCCCCCCACATAATTTGCGGCGGGTGCGATAACAAACATGTGCTCTAGATACCAGCGTTGGTAACCCATGCCAATGTCCGGAGCGAGTTCGAAGGGGTCCATGCGAAGGTTGGTGACCATTGGCGCCCTAAGCGCCTCAAACGGATGAAGCCAGACATTCATGCCGTGGGCATTTTGTTTCAGGAAGGTGATCTTCCAGTTATCGTACCGAAGGGCCGCAACGCTACCGTCATCGGTCCAATAGATGAATTCCTTGCGAGGCCACGGCGCCTCTCCTTTTAGTGATGGTAGGAGGTTATTGCCATCCAAGTGCACTTTGTAAGTGGTGTCTGCAACCTTCATTCCCTTGAGCAACTCTTCCTTTACAGCTGGTTCTCCCGCAGCGGCAAGCAGTGTGGGCAACATGTCTTCATGGGACCCGATATCGTTAATCACGGTGCCGGGCTTAATGACCCCAGGCCAGCGGATGAAAGTCGGCACGCGATATCCTCCCTCCCACTGAGTGTTTTTCTCCCCACGGAACATGGTGGTACCTCCATCTGGCCAGGTGAAGGACTCGGCACCATTGTCGCTGGAGTACATCACGATGGTGTTCTCCTCAAGACCAAGCTCCTTGAGTTTAGCAAGCAACTGAGCGACATGGGCGTCGTGCTCAACCATACCATCCGCATAAATGCCGAGTCCCGTCTTGCCATCGGACTCCTTCTTCAAGTGCGTGAAGATGTGCATACGTGTTGAGTTCCACCAAAGAAAGAAAGGCTTACCCTCCTTCACCGCACGCTCCATGAAGGCGAAGGTCTTTTCGTTGACCTCGTCGTCAATCGTCTCCATGCGTTTTTTGTTCAGTGGGCCTGTGTCCTTGATGCGGCCGTCGGCATAACTGTGAATCACGCCGCGTGGGGCGAACTTCTTTTTGAACTCGGGACTCTTCGGATAGTCGGGGTTTTCAGGCTCCTCCTCGGCATTCAGGTGATAGAGATTCCCAAAAAACTCATCAAATCCATTACTGGTCGGCAGCATGTCGTCCCGATCCCCGAGGTGATTCTTACCGAACTGGCCCGTGACATAGCCCTGCGCTCTAAGAAGGGTCGCGATGGTGGGATCCTCTTTTTTCATCCCTTCAGGGGCACCTGGAAGACCCACTTTGGTGAGGCCGGTGCGGATCGGTGACTGGCCTGTGATAAAGGCTGCGCGTCCTGCCGTGCAGGATTGCTGGCCATACCAATCGGTAAAATAAGCACCCTCGCTGGCGATACGGTCGATATTCGGTGTGCGGTAGCCCATCATGCCGCGGTTAACTGCACTGAGATTGAACTGACCGATGTCATCACCCCAGATGATGAGAATGTTGGGCTTTTTCTGTTTATCGGCCGCGTGCGTTGAGTGTGCGGTGATGAGCAGTCCAAGAATGGCGAAAAGGATTCGCGCAGGGAATAATGCGATCTTCATAAAGGTTGGTAGGCAGGGATTCCTTATCAAAAGAAATCTTATTGAGACAGCCATATCTAAGAATGGAGAACCTGTGGAGTCACTAATGTTTAAGACAGTGTAAGGGTAACGTTTCAACCAGAGTGTTAGGTGTGAAGTTTCTGGAGGTTGTTCATGTGGAGGAGAGTTGGGATACTTGGGCTAATAAAGATTCGAAACATCCAACAACCTCCAACGCAGGAGCTATCATAGTGACGCACGACTGCCTCTCCAGGGTTAAGAGGGTCTTTTCAAAGCAGCGAACCGACGGCGACCGGGTCATTGACCCGGCCTTTTCTATTGCACAAACTACCACGGTGGATCCTAGTAACTACCAGCGCGTTCGTCTTTGGGCGGGCATCACATCGATCGGAGCCAATCTTGCGCTGATCTGGGGGCTTGCCCTCAGTGCATCGTGGTGGGCAAGTGGCCTCTCCGGTCCAGTAGCGGTCCCGGCGGTTTTACTTTCGGTGGCGCTGCTGATAACTCTGGCGAACCTCCCTTTTGACCTTCTAATGGGCAGCGCCCTGGAAAGTGCGGCGAATCGTATCGTGGAATATGAAACTGGTTGGCTGAAGGATTGGGTGCGAAACCGGTTGCTCACGTTAGCGGGGCTCTGGACTGGGTTTCTTTTCTTCGCCGCGTTTCATCAAGTTCCTCGGCAATGGGCTGTGCCGATGCTGCTCGCCGCGGGAGCGTTCATTTTGATCCTTTTTCTGTTTGTCCCTGCTGGCCGTCCATCTGATGCAGGCTCTTTAGAGAAAGCTTTTGAGGAGAATCTTGAGTTCGAGCTGAAACCGCTGAAGATCACCTTGAGACCAGTTCGCTGGTTCGATCATGGCGATGAAGAAACGGTGAACGGTTGCATCTCCCCCCGGGGAGTCCTTTCCCTCTCGACCACAGTCGCGCAATGGCTCACCCCGCGTGAGGCTGCCCTTCTTGTAGCCCGTGAGGAATATTACCGCAGATCGGGAGCGTGGATCCTAATCCTGGTCATCGTGGCGGTTTGGACATTGCTGGGAATTTTAGCGGCATCTCTTCTGCCAAGCATAAATCCGGTGCAGGCAGGGCTATGCGGAGCAGCCGTTATGACGACATGGTGCTTTTTGGCCCTCTTTGTCTGGCCAACACTGAATAGGCTCTGGACGCGGCGTGCCGATTCATTCCTAGCCTCCTTGGCAACTCTTGCAGAGGTACGCGACATCTTATCCAAGGTTGAACGACTCAACGCCACCGACATCTCCCTTTCCCCAACCAAGACGGCTGTTTTCCATCCCATCTCACCGCTGCAGGATCGTCTCTCCAGCCTAGACTAACTCCCATGAACCAGATTCCCCGCCTCCTTTTCTTTGTGACCCGGTGGTTCGGTAATGCCATCGGAACGTCACTGCACTGCCATGTGGGCAAGCCCCGTTTCTGGAATCACCCTCCCAACTGGTCGTGACTCCAGCAGGGGCCTCTGTGCCAGTGAATAACGGGCAACTTCTTCCTTATCTTCCTTATGATGGGATCGTCGAATATGTCCCCTCGCTCTTTGGGGCGGGGGAGTCGTCCCGTCTTTTTGAAGAGCTCCTAACAGGGATCCCTTGGCAGCAGGACGAGGTGATCCTCTTTGGACAGAAAAGGATCCTCTCCCGGAAAGTGGCCTGGATGGGGGATGGAGAGTTCACCTACTCCTATTCCGGCACAAGCAAAGTCGCGGCACCATGGACCCCTGCTCTTGTGACGATCAAGGAGCGCGTCGAGAGCGAGTGCGGCCACCAGTTCAACTCTTGCCTGCTGAATCTTTACCATGACGGCTCCGAGGGAATGGGATGGCACAGCGATGATGAAAAGACCCTAGGCGAGAATCCTCTCATTGCCTCCGTGAGCCTTGGGGCGGAAAGGATCTTTAAACTGAAACACCGCAAGTCCAAGGAGGTCGTTTCCGTGCTTCTTGAAGATGGCAGCCTGCTGGTGATGAAGGGAGCCACCCAGCATCACTGGGAGCATACCATGCCCAAGACCAAGAAAATCTCTACGCCCCGGATCAACCTCACCTTCCGTAAATTCATTGGGATCCGATGATCACACGCCATGAAGGGAAAAATTCAAAGCGATCAGATTTCTTTGGTGATTCGTCTGGCGTGGGAAGATCGAACCACGTTTGAGGAAATAAAAACACGCACTGGTCTTGCAGAGCATGAGGTGATCGACATCATGCGCCGCGAACTTAAGCCATCCAGTTTTACCATGTGGAGAAAACGAGTTGGCGGCCGGGTGACAAAACACCGGAAGCTTCTGGAGCGCCGTTTGAAGCCCTCGAATCATGAGGACTTGGAGTGATAGAACGCTACGGGAGTCTCGCCGATAAGTCATTGATCAAGGGATCAATGACAGCTGCTTCAGAACGGATGGAATCCGCTCCTTCAACTTAAAAAACCCATGGGTCGCGTGCGGCCAGAATGCGTCATCCCAAGAACGCCGCAGTCTTCTGACAGTAACACCCTCCTTCACCAGTTCCGAAAGCACCGGATCAATGAGGCTGAGTGTCGGGCCAACGGGAGGAGTCATGGTGCTGTAGCAGCCTGCTCCATACTCCTGCAGAAGGGTGCGCAGTTTAGCGGATAGTGATTCCTTATCACTCTGGAGGCACGTGATAGGGCACTGAAATTCACCGGCCAATCGTGCGGCAGCTCCCTCGAGCGCGTGGCTCTTCCATCCCACGGGGAGCGCTGCGATCCCGGGATATGCCTCAGCCGAATCGAGAAGAACGATTCCCAACACATCGCTACGAGGAATACCCCAATCCTCCGGGTGGAGATCCTCCTCAGTGATGAGCAGAAGAGTTTTTTCACCCGAAACATGCTGATCGGGATGAGCCAGTGGGAGTGGCGGGTGATTTGTGAAAGACTCCCTCATCATCGGAGCTTCCTGAGCCAGAAGCCCGCGCGGAGTATAACGCCCATCCGTGAAGCGCTCGATATTCTCGGCAGTCGCCACATAGACCTTTCCCTGCGTCTGCAGTCCGCAGACCCAGCGCCACGAGAGGGTATTGGAAGCTGGGTCTCCGTCCAGCAGGTGCCTCATAAAGAAGTCAGCTCCCAGTTGCCATGGCAGACGCAGCGTATGAACCCAGATGCTCGCAAACCACATCCTGACATGGTTGTGAAGATATCCGGTCTCACGGAGTGCGTTGGCCCAGTCATCAAAGCAACCAATCCCTGTAACACCACTTTCGGCTGATTGGACTCGATCATTCACATCAGGCTCCTCTTGCATTTGGATTTTAAGCGTTTGAAGTGCCTCAAGATACTCCGACCAAACCGAGGGCCTCATCTCCAGCCATCCCTTCCAATAGGTACGCCAGCAGATTTCCTGGATGAATTTCTCGGCTTCTTGAAAAGAATGCTTTTGAAGAACTGCTCCGACGACTTCAGCTTCCGTGATCAACCGGTGACGCACGTAGGGGGAAAGCCCCGAAACAACTCCGGGGACAAAATTACGCCTCTCTCTATAGCTGATACCGGCATGGGGTAAAAAACGCTCGAGCGTTTGCAGTCCCTCCTCACGCGTTGGATTCATTGAATCAATAATTCCGAATTATAGGGTGAGCAAAAACCGTTCTGGCACTCCGTTAGCTGCCCCGAGGATGCTGCCTACCACGGCCCCGCGGTGGCAGCTGTCACCTCCGACCATAGCGTTGGCGATAATACCTGCCGAGAAGTCGCGCGAATATTTCCAGACCAGATAGAGCGATGCAGGCATTGCATCGGCGATGTAGCAGGCGGGGCTGAAGCGGGATCCGACGACATACTCGTCAGGTTGGTGGAGCCATGAATCTGATTTCTTACCTGAGATCCAGTCCCCGCCCTCAAGGCGGATCGCCTCGTGAACTTCCATCCCTTCAGTTACCTTCCAGAGAAGGCGTACTAGGGTATCTGCTGCACGTAGTACATTGGCATGGGCATGAGTTAACCCGACATGCTCTTTCACGATCACCCTCAATTCCGAAAGCTCGATCCCCTGTTCCAAGGAGCATAGCGCCGCGCAAAGAGCAGGTACGGTGGCTAGCCCCCCGATATGCTCATCGCTGATTCCGCATTTTCTTGGCTTCTTACCCTGCGCGTACCTAGTGAAGAAGGCACGGTGATACTCCTCCACATAGGTGTCGCGATGCCATCCGGGCTCCAGCATTTTAGTAATATAGCGCTCAAGCCAGGCATCGGGATCGTAACCACCTCTTTCCTTCACGAATGCGAAGAGTTCCCGGGCGAGCCGGTAATTCAGTGTATTCTCGCCGGCCTTGAGGAACTGATGATAATGAATCCCGCGCTCTCCCCAGTAGCGGGCCTGATCGCGGAGAATATCTCCCTTCTCGTTGAGTGCATGGTATTCCGAACGCCAGAGAATGCTTCCGGAATGGGGATTTTTTGGCTCAAGGTAGCGGTCGACGACACCATACTCACGTCGAAGGGCCCCTGTGTCGTAGTACCAATGAACAGGCATCGCCAGGGCATCGGCAGCTAGGGATCCGCGCCATGCATTGATCCAGTGGGAAGCCATGCTCATCTCCCTGAAAGAGTATCCCGCCTGGAAGAATCATCAATCGGGAAGAAATAGCTCCGGCTGAAGCTCAGATTTCTTTGTCTTAGGATTCTGAGTCTTTGGGCCGTTTGATCGCATGACGCGCCAGAGCGATCCTGGTGAGACGATTGCGGCCGGATAGCCCGGTCGGTTGACATCTTGGGGAAGATGAATGGCGTTGCTTGAAATGTCTCGAAGCTCCGGAACCCAATGGCGGATAAATTCCCCATCAGGATCCTTCTCCAGAGACTGCTTCATCGGATTGTAGATCCTAGGAGGGGAGCCATAGGTGGTGCCCGCCTGCATCTGGATCTGGCTGTAATGGATGCCTGGTTCGTAGTCGAGGAATGTGCGGGCGAGATGGGGAGCGAATCGCCGCCAATCGAGATTCAGCGCATAGGAGGCAAACGAGACAAGCATGGCCCGGGCGCGGAAGTTGATCCATTTCGTGGCATTGAGTGAGCGCATACAGGCATCGATGAAGGGATAGCCCGTCATGCCCGAGGCCCAGCGCTCGTAAGCGGCCTGATCCCATCGGTGCAGGCTCTCCCTTGAGCTATTAATGCAGCGGAATTCCATCCATGACAGGGACTCGAATTTCTGTAGAAAGTGATCCCTCCAGCGGAGGCGGCGGTGGAAGCTGTTGCGGTGCATCATGCTCCCGTGAGGTGGGCGCGGCTCTCGTGCCATGGAGTCCTGAGACGCCCGCTTTGTGGAGAGACTCCCCCAGGTAAGATGCGGGGAGAGGCGCGAGCAGGCCTCATGGGCATGCAGGGGGCTTCCCATTTCCACACGGTATCCGGCGTGCAGAAGACAACGCTCATTCAGGAAACTCTCCAGTAGCCCAAGAGCCATAGCCTCGCCGCCACGTTGACGCGTGACGCTCGCCGGTGTCGAGAGATCGGGGGAGACGAACTGCGGCGGCAGAGTGGAAGGGGCACTCCAGAAGCGAGGCGTCGGGGCTTGCGCTTCCGAAATCCACTCTCTCCAGAAAGACTGATGCTCCGGCTTCTGGGGTGGTCTGTTCCGGCCACGGACTACGGCGTTCTGGAGAAATTCCCGTACCGGGATGCCTCGTTCTCTGCAAAGCCAATGCACACGCTTATCCCGCTCAAAGGTCCAGCCGTTGCCCGTCTCCTGATGGCAGAGGAGTTCCGCAACCCCATAGTGATCAAAGAGCGATTCCAACACGATCTCTGCGGAGGGAGCTTTCGCGATCAGCAGCGGGCAGTTAATTTTTTCAAGATTCGTCGCAAGGTACCTCAGACATTCCGCCACAAATCCCCATTGGTCCGGCGAGGCCTTGTCGGTAGCCCAGTAGTCCGTCTCGTGGACATAGAGGGCGAGGGCTTTTTCTCCTGCGGCACACCGCCGCGAAGCCTCGGCCAGTGGGGCATGATCGTGGAGGCGCAGATCCCGCTTCAGCCAGACCAGATGAACCCGCTCCCGAGCACTCATGATCACTGGCGACGGCTTTGCTTTAACTCTCCCTTGCAGGCTTCGCTGCAGCAGGTGATGGACTCCCAGTCACGATCCCATTTCTTGCGCCATGCGAAAGGGCGGTTGCAGTGCAGGCAGATCTTCTCCGGCAAGTCGGCCTTCTTAACCACCTTCCCGTTGATCCTCATGACTAGTGATCGGAAAGCAGTCTCTCTAGAAGGCTATCCCAGAGACGGCCCCTGCTTGCCAGCGCCGCCTTGGCAGCATGGACTGCCTCATCCAGCTTCACCGGATCATCTCCGCAAAGAGTGGCTACCAAACGAAGGGCTGCTGGACCATGTTCGTCGCCATCGAGTTCGGCGTGACGCTTCAGGTAGTAATGAAAAATCGGAGCACGGTCTTCAGTGATGACAAGTTTCTCGAGCAATGAGGTGAACATGCCTGGGATGACATTTTCACGACCGAAAGAGAAAGCGGCCGCCACCTTGTGGGGTTTACCCTCTCTAAGGAGTGCAAAAGTATCCTTCATGAAAGCCCGCGATGCATCAGAAACCATCGGTGCCTCCAGAGCCGCATCAAGACCTCGGGACGCCACGACACTCAGGAACTCGGTAATCGGCATCGTGTCGGCTCCGACCTCACGCATGGCTATCAGGTAAAGGTCAAAATGGCTGGCGTGAGAAGAATCTCCTTGATGGGATTTGGGAAGTTTATCGCTCTCTTCTGCGACAACAATATCGTTGATCAAGCGCACCAGATCACCGTGAGCCAGAGGCCTTGGCATCCAAGGCCAGGTTGCAGGTGCCAGGGTGGCCTGCAGAAACTTCAGCAGAGACATGAAATCCCAAACCGGGAAAACATGATTTTCCATGAAGAGGCGAAGTTGGGCTTCAGATTGAACGGATCCAAAGATGGGATGTAATTCAATGGTCTCTAAGTCCGACTGCAGAGTTTCATTAAGATAGGCTTCCGTCGTCGTAAGAGTGTTGCTCATGGGTTAACTCTAGCAGGGGAGTCAATTTGGCGTCATTCATGCCACTTTGCTAAAGTTTTGGTTCTAAAATTGTAAAAACTTTCGAAACACTCATCTATTTACATCTGCAATCGCTCACGGCAGGGGTAAACTTTTTCCTAATCACCGATGCCTATTTCTTCTGAAAAGCACTCTATTTTGATCCTTCCGGATCAGCTCTCGGAGCATCATGCGGCCATCGCATCGGCCCGAAAGGGTAGGGACCGCCTCCTCTTTGTGGAGTCGAGGCAGTCCTTCGGCAAGTTGCCCTACCATCGTCATCGCCTCATGCTTTTGCTCTCTGCCATGCGACACTTCGCGGCGGAACGGGAAGCAGAAGGGTGGGAAGTTGAGTATCACCGGTTGGAGAATACAGCTGATATGCGATCTGTTTTAGAAGTGCATTGTAGGGATCAAAAGCCCGCATCCCTGCTTGTTGCCCAGCCTAATAATTATGACGAGCAGCTGGCGCTGAAGATCCTAGAAGCCAAGTTGCCTGTTCCCCTCACAATCATCCCAACGACTCAGTTTTTGTGCTCCAGGGAAGATTTTCTAGAGATGGCAGGAGTTAAGAAGCGCCTTCTCATGGAGACCTTTTATCGCGAGATGCGTCGTCGCACGGGACTGCTGATGGAGGCCGATGATGCCTCCAAGCCACTCGGCGGGCAGTGGAACTACGATCAGGAGAACCGAGCCACCTTTGCCGACTGGAAGAAGGCAGGTATGCCGCGACCGAAAAAGTCACATCCACTGCCACAGGATGAAATCACACAGGAAGTCGCTCGTGAGTTGGCAACGATCTATCCGGATGCACCGGGAAAAGCCGCTGACTTTTCATTACCGGTCACGAGGGTGGATTCTCTTACAGCTCTGCGCGAATTCATCGAATCTCGCTTGCCGGAATTCGGCACCTGGCAGGACTTGATGGTGTCGGAAGATGGCGATCTCTTTCATTCCATCCTCTCACCAATGCTCAACATCGGCTTACTCGAACCAATGGAGTGCGTTCTGGCGGCAGAGAAGGCCTTCAAAGAAGGGAAGGCACCCCTCCATGCCGTGGAGGGATTTATCAGGCAAGTGATCGGCTGGCGTGAGTTTGTGAACGGTGTCTACTGGCTAAAAATGCCTGAGTACGCCTCGGTCAATGGTCTTAACGCCACACGGTCGCTCCCCGAGTTCTTCTACTCCGGTGAGACCTCGATGAACTGTTTGTCCACAGCCCTACGGGAAACGCTTGACCGGGGTTTCAATCACCACATCCAGCGGCTCATGGTTCTGGGGAACTTTTTACTAATGGCAGGAGTTAATCCTCAGGAAGCACTTCGATGGTTCAACGAGATGTATGTCGATGCCCATGATTGGGTGATGGCTGCGAACGTTCTTGGAATGGCCTTGCACGCGGATGGCGGATTCATGGCTACCAAGCCCTATGCTGCCAGTGGTGCCTACATCAATAAAATGAGCAACTATTGCAGCACCTGTTCATTCAGTCCCAGCATCAAGAGCGGTAAAGGGGCCTGCCCGCTGAATCTACTCTATTGGAATTTTTTCCACACGAATCAGGAGCTCTTGATCCGAAATCCCAGAACCGCAATGCCTGTCCGGTCATGGCAAAAACGTGATGCCAAGGAGCGTCTCAAAATCGTCGCCGAGGCAGAGAGTTTTCTGAAATCCTTAAACAAGGATCCTAAAAGGACGCTTACGCTTAACACTCCAGGTTAAAAAACTCTTAATCGACATCTCACGATCGCTCAACTGGACTTAAGGGTAGCCCTTGAAAACTTCCCTATTCCTCACTGCCGAATGGAGGCACCTTTTAATGGCTAATTATGTGGTCGATCCTGCTGTCCTGAAGCCACTTGTGCCTTCAGGTACTGAGTTGGACTTCTTTGATAATAAAACGTATCTGAGCATCGTTGGATTTAGGTTCATCAAGACTCGGGTTCTGGGGTTCACATTTCCCTTTCACAAAGATTTTGAAGAGGTGAATTTAAGATTTTATGTTCGGCGTAAAATCAAGAATTCCTGGCGACGGGGAGTAGTTTTTGTCAGCGAATTGGTTCCCAAGTGGGCGATTGCCTTTACTGCACGTACTTTCTACGGTGAGCCCTATCGAGCTCTGCCGATGAAACACCACATCGGTGTGACCGAATCAGGAGTCCGGATTGAATATTCCTGGAAAAGAAATCATCAATGGGAATCAGTTCGAGCTACGGGAGTAGGTCCTTTAGGGGCAATAGCGGTTGGCTCGGAAGAAGAGTTCATTACTGAGCACTACTGGGGTTATAACGCTCAGTCTCGGGAAGGTTGCGAATTTCAGGTGGAACATCCACGCTGGAATATTCAGCAATGTACTGATTACGAATTAGACGCAGACGTTTCCAAACTTTATGGAAATGCTTTTGTCGAAAGTCTATCTTATCCGCCGAGTTCCATTTTTCTTGCCGAAGGTTCTCCAATAGCAGTCCGAGGTAAATTACCTTTTTCCGGCAAGTCTTAAGGGTAGGTGCAGGGCGTCTCTCCCACTCATTCCGCTGATAAAACCGGTGAATGTTAATTTGCCTTCACACCATTTGGCTGAGGGACTTTACCAGGCTCAGGATGACTTAGGCGTGAGAAGGATCTTTTTGTCGTTCTCGCGTTGCGGATCCTTAGGGGCTTTACCCTCGATAAAGACATCCATCTGCTGGCCCACATAGACGGGCACCTTGGTCTTGTCGAACTGGTAGATCACCTGAAGGACGCGGGTGTCGACGCGCTCGCTACTATCGCCGGTGAGCGACTTCTTCACGGTGATGTAGGGTTCGATCCGGACGAAGCGGAGAGGGATGGGATCAGAGTGCATCCCCTTGATGTAGGCCACGGCAACAGCTCCCGTCTGGACTCGTGAAGCACTATCCTCATCCACGTCGGCACGGAGCTGCAGGTGCGTCGTTTCCCCAAGCAGTAGGGAGGGAGTGTTCTGATCGGAAGAAGCGACCCCCGCGTATTCCCCCTCATGCATGTTCTGCCGGAGGATCTCGCCATCTCGCGGTGCTCGAACGGTGAGCAGATCGAGCGTCACTTCCGCCTGAGTCAACTGGGCGCGAGCCAGGAGGAGTTCTGCGCGCGCGGAGTCAAGGGAGGACTCTGCCGACTTAAGTTCAAAATACTTCCTCCGCTGCACATCGTCGCTAATCACCCTCTGCGAGAGGAGTCGGTCAGCTCGCGCCAGATCATCCTGCTTGTCGGCTACCCGCACCTCCGATTCCTTGACGCGCGCTTCCAAGAGTGCGACTTGAGCCTGCTGGGCGCTGACTTTAGCCCCAGCATCACGGGTATCCTGTCGGAAGAGGGGGGCTCCCTTTTTCACCAAGTCCCCGACGTGCACGTAGATATCCGTGATCATCCCTGGCAGAATCGGTGCAACAATGACGTTCTCATTGACCGCCTCAACGATCCCGCGAGCCCCGATGGAGTCGGCATAGGGTGCTCGTGACGGTTCAACCAAGGGGATTGGTGTTGGCGGGGCTTTCTTCAGTCGGAACACGAGCAGGGTGACTGCGAGGATCCCCGCAAGCGCCAGAAAAATGCTGAGACGTTTAAGCATGATGATATTCGGAGGCGGAACAACTTTTTACCACCCTGCCATCTTCCATCTCTGCAATCCAATCTGCGAAGGAAAAAATCCTACTATCGTGGGTGACGACAATCACACAGCGATCGGGAGCGCAGGCGCTCCTCTTAAGAAGTTCCAGAGCATGATGACCGGTCTTGGCATCGAGTGAGGCGGTCGGTTCGTCACAGATGATGAGTTTGGGGTCATGGACTAGGGCACGGGAGATTGCGACCCGTTGCTGCTGCCCCCCGGAGAGCTGTTTTGGAAACGATCGAATACGCTCGCCCAGGCCCACATCTTTAAGGATCGCTGCAGACTTTTCCTCGGCCTTGCGGTAGTTCCAACCCTGTAGGATGAGCGGGATGGAAACATTCTCCACCACGGTAAGGGTTGGGATCAGGTTGAACTGCTGAAAGATGAATCCCACATTCTTACTGCGGAACCCGGTCACCTCCGAGGAACTCATGGCGCCCAAGTTTTTTCCAAAGACCTCAATGCTGCCGGAGTCTATCGCCAATGTCCCGCAGATCACGCTTAGTAGGGTTGTCTTTCCGCAACCCGAGGGGCCGACGATCATGGTGAGTTCTCCACACCGAGCCTCGAAGGAAACATCACGCAGGGCATAAGTAGGGGTGTCACCGTTTTGAAAGATCTTCGTCACGTTACGGACTGCCACAGCTATGGAACCCGACCCTACTTGCGATGCTTCGTAAGAGCTCATTTGAAGACGACGGCTGGCTCCAGCTTTGCGATCTGGCGAAGGCCAATTGCTGCTGAAAAACAGCAGATAAGGATAATGATCACTGCCACAAAGGCCGGCACCTGCCACGGCATGAAAAAAGGTGGCTGTTCGATTTTAAGAACCTTGTATCCGAAGATTGATGTCAACCCTACACCGAGACCGAAGCCGACAAATCCTACGGAGAAGGATTGGAGAAAGACCATGGCGGCCAAGATAGGCATACGCGCACCCATGGCCTTCAGCGCTGCGAGGTAGCGGAGATTATCCAGAATGAAGAGGTAGAAGGTCTGCCCAGCGATTGCGATGCCAACGATCACTCCCATAAGAACAACCGTGCCGAAGGAGATTGGGATGCCGGTGTTCTTGATATACCACCACACGGTACTCCAGAAGAGATCGTCGCGTTCGAAGGCTCGCAGGCCCGGAATCGCACTGATGCTCTCAGCAAGCTCCTTGGAGGAAACCCCTGGCTTGGGCTCTACCAGGACGCAGCTCATCATCTTTCGCTGGGGCTTCGCAAACTGAAGTGCCCGGTCATAGGTTGTGTAGATGTATGGTTGCCCGAGGAAGCTCCGGTTGGCATGGCAGAGCGCCACGACGCGCGCCGTCTTGTCGTTGATCTCAAAGGTGGTTCCAATATCGATCGTGATTCCCTTTTTTCGGAACTTATCAACACCGACTTGGTCGATGATGACGGCGTCCGGCATGCGCAGGTCCTCGATCCTTCCCTTGGTGATCTCCATGGGACGACCAACAAAAGTCGCCGTGTCGAGTCCCACCAACTGAATATTCTGGAACGATCCGTCGCTGAGTCGGGCCTGCTCAATGCCGACATAGAGAGGGACGGCCCATTCGACTCCAGGTATACCGCGGACCCGTGTGACCTCAATCTCTCGAAGCGGGATCACTTCGTTGACCTGCTCCACCTTGGCATCGAAGACCCACACCTTGGCCCCGATGTTTCGGACCGTTGCCGAGGTCCAGAGCATCAGGCCGCAAAAGACCGAGGACTGCTGGGTCATGAGAAGAGAGCAGAAGGTCAGTCCGACGATGAGCATAACATACTTAGCTCGATCCCGAAAGAGCATGAGGAGAGCGATGCGAAGCATGACAAGAGGGGGATAGGGTTCAGGTAATCGGCGATGGGGGGAGATGAAAAATCATGGGAAAGGCAGCTAGGTCATGCATGCCTGATCATCCATTCTCGTTACCTGTCACCCAATTGCCGCGCCGCGTATTTCGCGAGCATGTCATACTCGAGGTTCACGAGATCACCATTCTTAAGATCGCCAAGATTTGTTTCTTGAAGGGTGTGTGGTATGATCCAGAGGCCGAAGTGATCGTTCGTGAGAGAGGAGACGGTCAGCGAAACTCCATTCACGGCTATTGATCCCTTTTCGATGAAGTAAGGGGCTCCCGCCGGAGGAAGTTCGATCAGAAGAAGGAGATCTCCGTTCTTTTTTTCTACAGAGATGACCTGGGCCGTCGTGTCGATATGGCCTTGGACAAAGTGTCCTCCGAAACGGCCGTCTGCTCGCAGGGCGCGTTCCAGATTCACCCGTGATCCGGCAGCGAGATGACCGAGATTTGTCCGTGCAAGGGTCTCCCCCAGGAGATCGAAACTTGCCGAAGCGGAATCTTTGGTCGTAACGGTGAGGCAGCAACCATTGACGGCCAGGCTTTCACCTACAGAGAGGTCGATCGCCAAGGGAGTCTCGAGAGCCACGCGGGCGGCATCGCCGCGCTTCTCGAGCGATCGAACGGTCCCGATAGATTCAATAAGTCCAGTAAACATAGCATGATGCTACCTGAGGAACAACCAACCGGCCAGCGCTAGCACCGGGAGAAGAATTGGGAGTGCATAGCGGAATATGTATCCGAAGAAGTCTGGGCACTTCTCGCCCGACCCTGTCACGATGCTTCTCACCATGAAGTTCGGTCCGTTACCGATATAGGTCATGGCGCCGAAGAAGACCGCTCCCAGGGAGATCGCCATCAGATGTGCCGGGTCTTCGCTGGCAACCCTGATGATGTCCTGGGGGTGGTTCAGTGAACCGCCCTGCAGGCCCATCTCCACGGAAAGGAAGGCCAGATAAGTTGGAGCATTATCGAGAACGGAGGAGAGAATTCCCGTGGCATAATAGAAGTGAGTGCTTCCCATGCCCATGGTAGAGGCGAGAGCAGGGGCATGGTACCCGAGATAATCAAGGGCGGGGATCATCGTGAGAAAAATCCCAAGAAAAATCCAAGCCACTTCCTTGATCGGGTTGAACGAAAAGTCATTCCGTTGATGGATCAGTCGGGGGGTGAGATACCAGGAGAGGAAAGCAACGACGGCCATGATGACCTCGCGCCAGGGGCTTGGCAGGAAGAAGGCCCCGATGATCGCCCCCAGAGGAATCAGATTAGCGATGCCCTCAACAGAGAAGGAGGGCTCACCGGCTCTTCCTTTCCCCTCCACCAAAACAGAGCGTACGGCGCGGGGCGCCCTGAGAAAATTCTCACGATCTATCAGGTAGAAAATCGCGCCCAAGACCAGAGTGACCAGGAGCCACGGTTGCCAGAGATGGAGCAGAGTCCAGAAGAAGGGTACTCCCTTGAGAAAGCCTAGAAAAAGGGGCGGATCTCCGATGGGGGTCAGGGCTCCACCGACATTCGAAACGAGAAAGATGAAAAAAACCGTGTGAAAACCGGTGAATCGATACTTATTCATTCGAATCCAGGGACGGATCAAAAGCATCGAGGCTCCCGTCGTTCCGATCAGATTAGCCAGTACCGCGCCGGTGAGTAGAAAGAGCAGATTTCCCGAAGGGCGCATCTCCCCTCGGATACTTATATGGATTCCCCCAGCCACGATAAAGAGCGAGGCCAGCAGAATCACGAAGCTTCCATATTCATGAAGGGCCTCGCCGATGCGAGGAGCATCGTGATAAATCAGTAGATAGTAACCCCCTGTAAATCCGCCGAGCACCATGGCAACCTTGGGGTAATGACGCTCCCACCAATGAGGTGAGAGAAACGGCATGAGGGCGATGGCCAGCAACTGAAGAATGAACGGGACCAGAAGAAGGGGCCCGGGGAGATGATGAGGAACTTCAGCGGCTGTCATGGCAATCTGCTTTTTTCATGGACATCGTCGGCTTCGCGAGCAAATTCAACGACCTTGAATCTCTTCCGTCTCGTGAACTGCTCTCTTCGTTTTCTTTTTGCTGTCTCCTTGGTAGCTCTTACGGGTTGCGCCTCTGTCGGAGTCGGCAATGTTTTTTCCAAGGGTGAGGGCCCGAAAAAACTTCCTGCCAGGATTTATGTCCAAGAATTCAAAGCCCCCTTCGACAATTTTCGCGTTGATCGTGATGGGAAAGACCTAACGACCTTCATTGCTGCCGAAAAGCTTGCTCTCGCTCAGGGGATCGTTGAACAACTCAATAAGTATGTCGCTCCTGCCGAAGTCCTCAAGCCAGGCAAAGTGCCGCCACGCGGAAACTTCTGGCTCGTGGCTGGCACCTATGATCGTGTGAATCAGGGGAGCCGCGTCTTGAGAACGATTGTCGGGTTCGGAGCTGGGGGAACCAAGCTTGAGACTCGGGTCCAGGTTTTCGCAGACTCAGGGAAGGAATCCACCCAATTCCTATCTCTCCTTACCTCAGGGGGGTCTGGCTTGGCTCCCGGCGCTTGGGCAGCCTTCACCCCTGCGGGAGCCTTCTCCGTGCCGGGTGCTGTGGCAAACGCCGGAGGAGCCTCACTCGGAGGGATTTCGATTGATCGGAAACGGACCGCGCGAGAGATCGTCGCGACGATTTCCGAGTATTGTTTTCAGCATGGTTTGATTCCAGAAAGGAAGACCCGCCGTCCTAAAAAACTTGGCGAACTTCCCTTTTTACAGCGCCCAGAGTTTGTCGTCCCGATAAGCGGATTATAGCAACCGCCGCACAATTCTACAGAGTCTCATTGAAGTGATGCTTTTCAAGAGCGTGCCTCTCTGATTGGCTCTTTGGATTCCCCAGACACTGCCGAGACATCATTTCCAAACCATCCCATTTTTATGACCATTGCTCTTCGTAAAACCAAAATTATCTGTACCCTAGGCCCTGCGACCGAGTCTCCGGAGCGTCTTCGCGAGATGATCCTGGCTGGAACCAATATCTTCAGGCTCAACATGAGCCATGCCCAGCATGATTGGGTGCGCCAGATCGTCCCGACCATCAGGGGGATCGCTGCCGAGCTTGATATGCCGGTAGGTATCCTCCTCGACACACAGGGTCCTGCTGTCCGCACCGGCGACCTCCCGACGAAACTTAATCTCAAGGTTGGGGACATCATGGAGTTCACCGTCCGTGGTGCCCGCAGTGAGGAGCTCTATTCCGTCAACGTTAACTACGACGGCCTGATCGACGACATCAACGAGGGGGACGTGGTCCTTGTGGACAATGGCGTCATCCATCTCAAGGTTCTTTCCAAGATCAATAACCGTATCCGCTGCGAGGTACTCACACCGGGAGCGCTTGGTTCCCGCAGGCATATCAATCTGCCGGGAGTGAAGGTCAATCTCCCCCCCCTCACGGAAAAAGACCTTGCTGATATTGCTGTCGGCACCGAGGTGGGCGTCGACTTTGTCGCCCTGAGTTTCTGTCGCGAACCTTCGGACGTCGTCGAGATGCGCCGTGTGTTGGCTCTCCATAACAGCAAGGCCCGCGTCATCGCGAAGATCGAGGATCAGAGCGCCGTCAAGCTGATCGCCGAGATCATCAAGGAGACCGATGCCGTCATGATCGCCCGTGGAGATCTCGGCATCGAATGCCCGATGGAGGAACTGCCCATCATCCAGCGCAAGATTCTCAAGATAGCTCTTAAGATCGGCAAGCAGGTCATTGTCGCCACGCACATGCTGGAGTCGATGATCGAAAATCCTGTCCCGACCCGCGCCGAGGTGACCGATGTCGCCAACGCAGTCTTTGAGCAGGCTGATGCCATCATGCTCAGTGGAGAAACTACCGTCGGGAAATATCCCATCGATTGCGTGAAGGTCCTCGACCGGATCGCACGTCGTATTGAGCGTAGCGGCAGCGCCCACTTTGCCGAGCAGACCTCCCTGCTGACTCCCCGCCAGAAGACCGCACACTCCGGTGTCGTGCTGGCTAACTCCTTTGCGAATGCCAGCATTGCCGTCTTGACCCGCCACGGCGACATGGCCGACTACACCAGCCACATCCGTCCCGAGCACGCAACCATCTACGCCATCACCCCTTCGGAAGTGACGGCCCGTCATCTCACGCTCAACTGGGGCGTCATGCCGCTCGTGATGCCATTCGGGGCGACTCCCGAGGAATCTGTCAAAAAGGCAGAAGAACTTCTTCTTTCCCGTGGCCTCCTGAACAAAGGTGATCAGCTCATCGTGATGAGCGACATCGTTGAGGGGGATGAGAAGTTTGATTCGATTCAGCTCCGCAAGATCTAAGTGGCAAGGGAAGGCGCTCGCGATATCGGCGGATAGCAGCGTTGGCCTACGGTCGGCGTAGGATGACTAATGGGCTTTTGACGGCAAACTTGCTTCCGGCAAGCAGTCCCTCTCTGTAGGGCTGCCGGGAGGCCGTCTCCCGCGCCTCTTCCCTGAGGCTTGGTTCCAAGCCGTCATGTCCTGCATCCAAACTTCCCCGCCTTGGCTGAGGAATTAGGCTAACGTCCGTGGGCGTTATGTTTTAACGCCTGGTTTGGCTTCGTGATTTTTATTTTAGTTCTTGGATAGCGGGGATAAGCCATGCGGATCGGTGCGCCTCGAACCCAATCTGAGGGTAATAAGCTTCGGCCTTCGGTGCCGCCAGGAGAATCAACTTCGCTCGCTTCCCTAGCTTTGACTGTGTCAGTCGGATCAACGCACGACCAATCCCCTTCTTCTGATAGTCTTGGTCAACCGCCAAATCAGATAAGTAACAGCAATACTCAAAATCGGTAACAGAGCGGGCTACACCAACCAACGCCGTACCGTCCCACGCAGTACAGAGCAAATTTGCATGATGAAGCATCGCTTTCACGCAGTTTGCGTCATCAATGGGGCGACGTTCGGCTAACGTCGAGCGACGAAGCAGGTCGATAAATTCATGCTCAGAAATCGCACGATTAGTTTCGTAATGAATATTCATTTTTCCTCAACGTAGGAGCTGAGCGACACTATGTACAGAACACCCATGCAAACCGGCATAACTCATGATAGTGATATCCTTATATCGGTAAGATCTTCTTGAAATCTCAAACCATCCTAATCGCTCGTAGAGGGATGTAGAGCCAGGAGTCCAGAGGTATAAGGGAGTGACTCCACCTGAGCATGCAAAATGCTTGAGATGACTGACAAGAGTAGAGGCAACGCCTTTGCCTCGATGGCCCTCATGGACATAGAGCGATGAGAGCCAAGGAGAATAGCAGTCAAATTCCGGAAGATCCGAAATATCGAGGGAAACAGTCCCCATGATCTCAAGATTCTCATGTGCCACAAAGGTGATAGGGAGTGAATGGCGGTTGAGATTATCTGAAAGTTGGGCAGTGATCTGATCGATGGAACGACCATCAAAGGTGTGCCATTCATCATAGAACCATTTTGCCATCGTAGGAATGGCCGCTGGAACATCTGCCAATGGGCTAATTAGCACAGGAAAAGCTTGGAGTTATTTAACGTGCAAGATCAGCGACGACCGAAGGGCGTTCGCTGCATCGCTTGGTTAGCCTTTTCCTTTTATTTTATCAAATGATTCTATGAGTTTCTTCATATCCGAATCGATATCCATGCCGTTTCGAATATGAGGATGATAGTTTTGCTGATCAGGTCCCCAGTCGAAAAAGATAGCTGTTTGCGGGCTTGAAAGCGCAAGTTCTTGCGACTCACTTATTGAGAGCTTTATCGTCATCAGCTCTTTAGGAGTTTCTTCACCTACGAGCTTGGCTAAAACCGTCAGTCTGTATGCACCTGCTTTAAATTTAAAGTTAGAGCCGTCTGCTGGTTGTAGAAAATGGTGGTCGAATGTAATTCCCTCCTGTGGGACGAAAATACCGCTTCCTCTCTTCAGATCTCCATTGTCTCCATATACCCATATATTGAAGTTCTGTTTCGACTCGTTTCTCTGCACTGTCACGTGAAGGCTCTCAATTACAATTCCACGCTTAGCCGTGCAATATATTAGTGTTCGAAGGTATATTTTATTTTTTCCGATGAACTGAGGTCCGTCTGGCCCGAAAAACACCAGCGTCGGCTGCGTCATTACAAGCCTACCTCGACGAAAAAATGTAAGCCAAGCCGTAATTACCGACACGCCTAGTGCGATAAGTGAAATTGCTACGCTAAGCGATGGCATCATGTGTAGGTTTTAGGCTAACGGCAGAGGTGAGGCACCGGCGAATGCCGGTTGCCTCCACCGACTTGTTCGGCGAGTTTATTTAACACACTTTGTGAGGATGGCGTGAAGTGGTTTTATCTTCTCGGTCGGAACTGCGTAACCAATACCCAAATTCAGATTCTTCTGCATTTCTTGTATCAGCACTTGAATTGTTTTCACTGGATCAATCCCTCCAATACTCATCATCGCACCAGGCTTGGCATCCTTCACCTGTGTAAGAAACTGCGAAAGTGAGCCATGTTTCGCGTTCACGATGCCGATCTGCCTGCCATCGAGGTCAAAAAGCGGCCCACCGCTGTTGCCGTGGTTCACTGACGCATCAATACGGAGGTGACTTCCAGTGATGCTAGCAATGTGAGCAGAAAAGAGCGTTTGTTCGTTCACCCCCATTGGGAATCCAACTACAAAGGCACCATTCCCAATCTGACATTTCGAGCTATTCACGAGTTCGACAGCCGTGCCGACAGGATTTGGAAATTCTAGCACGGCGATATCGTTGGCCTTGTCCACAAAGATCGCATTACCGAAAAGTGCTCGTCCTGGGTTCCTTGGGTCTGCGATAGCTGCCTGCGTGCCAGCAATCACGCAATGCTCACAGGTCAGAACCTTGCATCCATCGTCGATAACCGAACCTGATCCGAAGGATACAAGCGTTGAGCCGTTCAGGGCGAGGACTTGCACGACACCGTCTTTAACGCGCGAATAGGATTGAGTTAGGGGCATAGGAAGATTTTTCAGCCGAACGTCTAGGCCATCCACGGAGGAGAGTGAAGCCCGAATTCAAAGAAGGAGGTTACCCGCCGTTGGATGTGCCGTCTTGTTCGCTTTGTTTTTTGTTCCGGGTGAGGCGCATGTGAAATCGGCAGTGGTTCTTGTCGCCATTGATCCAGAAGGTCCATTCGTGATAGACATAGGCGAGAGACCCACCCTCGTCCCGTGATGACTCTCTCTCAAGCTGGGTCACGAATGCGTCATGATCCGACTGCTCGAAACTGAACTCACCGTTCGAGATATTCAGGTCGAGTTCGTTGCGCATGGAAATGTTGCGACTCGATGGCGGAATAATCTCAGGTAGCCATCCTCGTGCGAAAAGGCTCTCGGCATTGGCATCAGCGCGAGTGGAGTAATTCAGTGGCACGGACTCATCGCAGCCAGTAACCAAGCAGGTCGCGAAGATAGATACTGCCGTGTATCGAAGGATCATTTTTGAAGCGAACGTATTTTAGAATGACATGTCATTATATTGCACTAATGGAACACATGTGTTATTTTAAAAGATGAGTGATAACTCGTTGATTTCCAAGGTTCCACAGAGTTCTCCCATATCCGATGCGATGTGGGATGAGAGGTGGGGAAGATTTCACAAGGCCCGTTCTCCCGCAGCATCGTTGCGGGGAAGTATGACTTTTTCGCAACTGGGTGAGGAAGTTCATTGGATTTGTGAGACCGAGGAAGTGGGATCAAGCTCTACCAGGGAACCACTAAAGCCTCGCTTCGCTCTCCTCTCGAGCGATCAGGCATCAACATTAGCTAAAGTAGTGAATGTTACGTTGAGAGTGAGGATGTTCATTCCATCCTTGTATTCGTAGCTCTGTGAGTCGGTGAGATTCTTGATGAAGTGGATGCCGAGGCCTCCGATCTCGCGTTCCTCAATCGGTTTGTCTGTGTCGACTTCGTCCCGATCAAGTGGGTTGAACGGATTGCCATGGTCGCTGAAGCGGATGGTGATTTGGTTTCCCTCGCGGAGAAGTTCGATGAGGCAGCATTCCTTCCCGGCCTGAACACAACCGTATTTGATGACATTGGTGACGAGTTCCTCGAGGATGACCTCGAAGTCGAAGATCTGCTCCGTAGGGGTACCTTCTTTCTCGCAGTAGGAGGTGAGAAACGGGTGGAGTCGTGTCAGTTCGCTAAGTTCGGCCTTCAATCGGAGGACCCCATGGGACGCAGGCTGGTTATCGGGGAAGAGAAACTCCACCAATGAGAAATCATCAGCGAAGGCTTCCTTTTGCTGCTGTTGTCGCACCTCCATGACGACAGATTCCAGTTTACGGGTTCCTGTTGCAACAGGATCCTTGAGGATAATGGAGAATTCCTCGTGCGTCATCATTGTGGAGTCGGGGCGATCGATTTCATAGGTTCCGTCACTGAAAAGATAGAGTCTGGAGCCCGGCACAACTTGAGTCAAAGCCGTTTCGTAGATGGGCTTGGGGAAGGCTCCCACGACCGCGCCCTTGGCTGAGAGATGAAGCACGTTTCCGTCTGGAGCGATCAATACGGCGGGAGGGTGACCACCGCTGGCAAAGCGTAGGATGCCGGTGGAGAGGGTGTAGACTCCATACCAGGCAGTAAAATACATGTTGTTATGCCGCTCCATCGGGAAAGCGGCATTCAGTTGAGCAAGAACATTTGCAGGATCTAGGAAGTTTGTGTCAGCAAGGGAGGAGGAGCGGAGGACATTCACCACGCTAGTGGAGAGCAAGGCAGCCCCCACGCCGTGACCGCAGACATCGAGCAGATAAAGGGAGAAGGTGTCGTCGTCGATCCAGTGATAACCGAAGGAATCACCACCGAGCTGCGAAGAAGAGATGAATACCCAGTCGGTGGTGACGGGCGTGGTCAGTTTCCCAGGCAGTACGGCACGGGAGTAAGCTGCTGCCTCTGCAAGTTCCGCCTCCATGGCGGCATTGACCGTCTTGACCTTCTCCATGGCTGCGGCGAGGTCGGCGGTGCGGTCCTTGACTGTCTGTTCGAGATTGGCATTCCATTCCGAGAGACGCTCTTCCCTCAGGCGGATTTCCTGCGCCATGGCGGAGAAGCTCTTGGCAAACCGACCCAGCTCGTCGGGGCGTTTTTCGATCCGTTCCAGAATCCCCGCCCCGCCGTCATAGCTTCCTTTCTCAAACGAGGTAGCCACGGTCTGAAGCTCGGTAATGGGCTCCGAAACCCTGCGGGATGTGAAGAACACGACACCGATCAGCACAAAAAGCCCCGCCCCACCGATGATCGCCGACTGTTCTGCTAATTTTCTGGCCGGAGCCACGATGAGTTCGTAAGGCACTTCCAGCACCAGTTTCCATCCGGTGGTCCTGCCCTTGGCCCAGTAAATCACCTTGTTACTTCCATCCTTGAGGCGCTGCCATCCGCTGTCCGAGGCCAGAATCTTCTGGATGCCGGGAACGCTGGTGACCAGTCCGTTGCTGAGCAGGTCTTCCAGGGCCTTGGTCGGATCCTGTTCGCCAGATTTCGAAGCAGGTTTTTCCTGCGATGTCTCGGGACTGACGATGATCGCGCCACTTTGGGAGACCAGATAGGCCGTTTCATGCGGTTCCTGCACACCCACGGTCTGACTCTTCGGAGAGAGGGTGACCTTGCCGCCCCCATCGCCCTGAGTCAGATCCGTTTCATAATCCCTAATGTTAATTTTCCGGACGATTTTTCGCATTTCGTCCAGAGCCACATCGACGCCTGCCACCCCAACGAAGGTTCCTTCGTCTGAGTAAACGGGCTTGGTAATGCTGATCATGTCGATGTCTGAGCCTCCCGCATCAAAATAAGGCTGAGTCACATGGAGTCTTTTGTCCTCCTTTGCCCCGATGTACCAGTCCTGACTCTCATCATGGAAGTCGTACTTCAGGTGTGCCGGATTTGGGCAGCTCTTGCGGTCAACCCACGGGTCGGAATCGGGATCCTGCCAGTGCTTGGAATCTCTGGCCATGTAGACCCCGTAGATGGCAGGCATCGGCGAGTGCACGAGCAGAGAGGAGAGCCATGGAACCTTAACTCCCTCGTTATTCGTGCCGGAGAGTTCTGTGGCGGCGATGACCTCGGGATACATCGCCATCTTCTCGACGAGATCATCCATCGTGTTGATCTCGTCATTTACCGCCCGGAGTGCCTCCTGTGAAGTTTGCTGGAGAAGCAGCTCCCTGCCACTGATGTAGTTGGCTACTGCCAAGACGATCAGGATCACACCTGCTCCGGCTCCGATGGTGAGGGCGAACTGCTGCCCGATTGATCGGGGTGTTAGATAATGTTTCAGAGAGAGCATGGACATTTGCTTCTTAGGCAAGTGATAGTTTATCCATGGGTCAATGCCAAGCGGATGCTCAGGCGCTGTTTGCCTCTGCTTGCGACACATTGAGAGAGCAGTACTTGACCTCGGAGCGTTTTGAGTTAATCTGAATTATGGATTTGCAATTCGAAAAAGCCGGTCCCATCCTTGTCGTAGTACTCAAAGGGCGTCTTGATGCAACCGAGCAGAACATGATCAAGGACTCCGTGGCTAAGGAGATCGAGTCATGTGGCTCTAAAGGTGTTGTGTTCGACCTAGCTGGTCTTGAGTACGTGAGTAGTGCTGGTTTTCGCGAGTTCTTCCTGCTTGGGAGGCAGTTGCAGCGGGTCGGTGGGGGTTTGGCCGTTTGTGCCCTCCAGCCTTCTGTGAAAAGAATTTTCGATATCGCTCAGTTTGAGACCGCGTATCCCGTCTGCGCTACGCGGGACGAGGCACTCGTTGCGATCGGCTCCTCAGTGGCCTAGGAAATCGCTCGATCGGGTTTGTCTGCCTCGACTGCGTCCCGATCAAGCAGGTTGAACGCATTGCCACGGTCGCTGAAGCGGATGGCATTTGGTTCCTCTCGCGGAGAGATTCGATGAGTTAACGCTTTCTTAGTTAGGCATTCACTCCGAGGAGGCCGTGGGAGGGATGTTGTGATCGGGGAAGAGAAACTCCACCAATGAGAAATCATCCGCGAAGGCCTCCTTTTGCTGCTGTTTCCGCACCTCCATGACAACAGTTTCCAGTTTGGAAGTTCCTGTTGTGACGGGAGCTTTGAGGATTTCGGAAAACTCCTGATGGGTCATCATTGTGGAGTCGGGGCGATCGATTTCATAGGTTCCGTCACTGAAAAGATAGAGTCTGGAGCCCGGCGTTACTTCAGTCGAAGCCGTTTCGTAGGTGGGATTGGGGAAGGCCCCTACGACGGTGCCCTTGGCAGTCAAATTGGAGATCGTTCCATCCGGCGCAACGAGCACGGCGGGAGGGTGTCCGCCGCAGGCGAAGCGCAGGGTGCCGTTGGAGAGGGTGTAGACTCCATACCAGGCAGTAAAATACATGTCGTTATGCCGCTCCATCGGGAAAGCGGCATTCAGTTGAGCAAGAACATTTGCAGGATCTAGGAAGTTTGTGTCAGCAAGGGAGGAGGAGCGGAGGACATTCACCACGCTAGTGGAGAGCAAGGCCGCCCCCACGCCGTGACCGCAGACATCGAGCAGATAAAGGGAGAAGGTGTCGTCGTCGATCCAGTGATAACCGAAGGAATCCCCACCGAGCTGCGAAGAAGAGATGAATACCCAGTCGGTGGTGACGGGCGTGGTCAGTTTCCCAGGCAGTACGGCACGGGAGTAAGCTGCTGCCTCTGCAAGTTCAGCCTCCATGGCGGCATTCACTTTCTCGACTTTGGACATGGCGGCAGCCAGATCGGAAGTTCGTTCTTTCACCGTCACTTCCAGGTTGGTGTTCCACTCCGAGAGTCTCTCTTCCCTCAGGTGGATTTCCTGCGCCATGGCGGAGAAGCTCTTGGCAAACCGACCCAGCTCGTCGGGGCGTTTTTCGATCCGGCTGAGTACATCTCTCCCTTTATCATAGGAACCGCGCTCAAAGTTTGTGGCGACGGACTGGAGTGATGTGATCGGTTCCGAGATCCTGCGAGCAGTGAAGAACACGACACCGATCAGCACAAAAAGCCCGACCCCTCCAATCACAAGAGATTCCGATGCCAAGTGACTGGCTGGCGCAATGATCATGCTGTAGGGAACCGATCGAATAAGTTTCCATCCGGTAATCTTGCTTTGAGCCCAACAAATCAGCTTGTCTCCATTTTGTTCGACACGCAGCCAACCGGTCTCTGTGGAGAGAATCTGCGAGAGATGTTCAGGGGCGAGTTGCAGGCCATGGTCAGCAAGGGTTTCCATGCTTTCTTCAGGATGCTGATACCCCGGTTTGCGAGCCCTCTTTTCTGTTTCGATTCCGGGACCGATGATCACTGCGCCTGTTTTTGAGATCAGGTAGGAGGATTGGACGGGATATTTCTCCATCCTTGTTGAGTTAGCACTCTTGGGATCATCGTTTTTAACAAAACGATTTGTCCCAAAATCACGGAGATCCATCTCCCGGATCATCTTTTCCATTTCTTCCATGGAAACATCGGCTCCTGCCACTCCAATGAATTTTCCGGAGGGATCGCGTACAGCCTTAGTGATGCTGATCATGTTGATTTCTGAGCCGCCCGCAGCAAAATAGGGGAGAGTAACGTGCAGTCCTTTGCCCTCCTTCGCTCCCCGATACCAATCTTGCGTAGGATCATGAAAGTCGTAAGCAAGGTATGTAGGGGATGCGGCATTGGGCCAACTCTTGAGGTTAACCCAGCTGTACGACTTGGGATCATGCCAGTCTAAATCCTCACGATACATGTAAAGGCCGAAGACGCTGTTGCCGGTGGTACGTTTTAGCAGGGTTGCCAGCAAGGGGATTGTTACCTGGCTTTGACTATCTACCTCGATTGCTCCGATGACCCTCGGAAGCATTCCGATCCGTTCGATTTGGTCGTCCCAGTTGCCAATCTCATTATGGACCTGCCTGATCGCCTCTTGTGAGGCTTGATTCAAGAGCAACTCACTCCCGTTAATGAAATTCACTAATGCTAGTGCGATCAGGATGCCAGAGGCCCCGGTCCCGATGGCCAATGCAAAACGCTGTCCGATGGATCGCGGAACCAAAGACTTTCTGAGGGATATCATCGGGGTAAGTTGATCCGTAAGAGGCTGTCCAAAAAGTGCACTGCTGGCGAGAGGAGAGGAGTTGGGGTAGATTTTCACACGCTCCCTCCCAATCACCTTGCCTTAGTTTCAGAATTCCAAGCAGCGCGCCTCGCTAAGATTGATTCAGCGGTTGCCTAGATTCCCTTTTTGAGTTCCTGACGCTTTAGCACGCAAGCAATACCATATTTAAAACTCCCACTGTCGGGGTTTCTTGCACGGGTTGCCACTTCACCAATAGCATAGGGGAAATGTCTGCAGCATCGCCACTGATCATTGCCGGGCGTGAGTTTTCCTCGCGCCTTTTTCTGGGAACTGGAAAGTTTTCCTCTGCCTCCGTCATGAGTGAGGCGTTGGCCGCGAGTGGCACCCAGGTCGTTACTGTGGCGCTCCGCCGTGCCGATCTCTCCGGGAAGGGAGATCCCTTTGCCAATATCCTGGAGTTCATTGACCCTGAGAAATACCTCCTCCTTCCCAACACTAGTGGCGCCAATACGGCAGAGGAGGCTCTTCGTCTGGCACACCTCTCCGCGTCCGCAGGTCTGCCGAAGTGGGTAAAGCTAGAGATCCATCCCGACCCCCGCTACCTGCTTCCAGATCCCATTGAGACACTGAAAGCGACAGAGATGCTGGTGGCTGAAGGGTTCACTGTTCTTCCTTACATCAATGCTGACCCTGTTCTGGCCAAGCGCCTGCAGGAAGCGGGAGCCGCGACGGTCATGCCGCTTGGTTCACCGATCGGGAGCAACCGGGGCCTCGAGACTCGTCATCAAATCTCCATCATCATCGAGCAGGCGACGGTGCCTGTCATCGTCGATGCGGGAATCGGAGCGCCTAGCCATGCAGCCGAGGCCTTGGAGTTAGGGGCCGATGCCGTACTGGTTAATACCGCGATTGCCGTCGCAGGTGATCCAGTCCGCATGGCCCGTGCTTTCCGGATGGCTGTCGAGGGGGCCGCTGAAGCGGTGGCTGCCGGATTGCCCATGGCCGCCGAGCATGCCATTGCGACCAGTCCTCTGACAGCTTTCCTCAATTCCTAGGATCGATATTCTTAGAGTGGCTCGTGAACAGCCTTTAGCCTTCAGTCTTCAGACTAATCACCTAAACCATGGCCGCCGAGGGAACGCCGATGATGAAGCAGTATCACGCCCTGCGGCGCGACCTACCGCCGGGGACGTTCCTGCTTTTTCGTCTCGGTGATTTTTATGAGATGTTCTTCGACGATGCCAAGGAGGCCTCGGCGATCCTGAATGTGGCACTCACGAAGCGCGGCGACGTGCCGATGTGCGGCGTCCCCTATCATGCGGCACGCGGCTACATGGAGAAGCTGCTTGCTGCCGGTCGCCGTGTCGCTTTCTGCGAGCAAGTGGGAGAGGTCCAGCCAGGAAAACTTGTTCGACGTGAGATCACCCGCATTCTCAGCCCAGGCACCCTGGAAGATGCAGGACTCGAGGAGAAAAGTCATAATTTCACCGCAGCAATTCTTCCCCCGGCCAAGGAAGGGGGTCTCTTCGGCCTTGCCTGTGCGGACCTGAGTACAGGCGAGTTCCACATTACGGAGCTCTCTTCCGCCGAGGCGGTCTTAGACGAGGTGGTGCGCATGTCTCCCGCTGAGATTCTTGTTCCCGAGGGGAGTAAGAATTTATTGAAAGAGTTGCCCCTTGGTTTCGCTGAGCCCGAGGAGGTGGAGACCTATCTCTTCGATCCGATGGCCTCGAAGGAGATACTGCTTTCCCATTTCAAAGTTCACTCCTTGGACGGCTTCGGCGTGAATGACATTCCGTCTGGAATCACCGCCGCCGGCGCTCTCCTCCATTACTTGACCCGCACGCTTCGCCGCGATGCTGGGCATCTCCGTTCCCTCAGGGGCTATCGGCAGGCCGAGCATCTTCTGCTGGATGCCTCCACTCAGGGACATCTGGAACTTGTCTCTTCGAGGGCCGGACGGGGGATGACCCTTCTCGGGGCGCTCGACAAGACCGTTACACCGATGGGAGCCCGCACCTTGCGTGACTGGGTTCTGCGCCCGTTAATTGATCCTGCCGCGATCACCGGACGGCAGGATGCCATAGGTTTTCTGATCTCCTCAGAGATTAAGCTGGGCGATCTGCGCGATCAACTCGGCGGAATCCGTGACATCGAGCGCTCCATCTCCCGACTTAGTCAGAATTCCGGCAATGCCCGCGACCTTGCCACTCTGTCTTCTTCTTTGGGATCATTGCCTTCCCTTAGAGAAACGCTTGCCTCGTGTGGAGGGAGCCTCCTAGGAGAACTCGGGGAGCATCTCCATCTGCTTCCGGAACTTACCGTTCTTCTTCAATCCGCACTTGTCGATGAACCTCCTCCCACAATCCGCGAGGGAGGAATTATCCGTGCTGGATTCGATGCTGCTCTGGATGAACTCCGGAATGCTTCCACCGAGGGAAAGGGCTGGATTGCCGCGTTGCAGGAAACGGAGATTGAGCGCACCGGGATCAAGTCGTTGAAAGTCCGTTTCAATGCTGTCTTCGGCTATTTCATCGAGATCACCACGGCGAATCTTGGGAGCGTTCCCGGCGACTACACCCGCAAGCAGACAACAGCCGGAGGGGAACGGTTCATCACCCCGGAGCTGAAGGAGATGGAGGGTAGGATCCTCGGTTCCGAGGAAAGGGCAAAAGCGCTCGAGATTGAAATTTTCCAACGCCTCCGCTCCGCCGTCCTGGATCAGGTGAGACCTCTGCAGGAAACGGCAGCATCGGCAGGTGCGCTCGACACCCTTTGCTCGTTGGCAGAGACGGCTCGACTCTTTGGCTATGCCCGTCCCGTGGTGGATGATTCCATGATGCTCGAGATTCACGAGGGGCGTCATCCTGTGCTCGATCAGCGTGCCGGCGGAGAGTCCTTTGTGCCGAATGACACCGATCTCGATGCGGCCAACCATCGCATGGGCATCATTACCGGACCGAACATGGCCGGTAAATCGACCTACCTTCGGCAGGTCGGCCTTCTCACCGTTATGGCCCAGATGGGAAGTTGGATTCCCGCTAAGTCGGCCCGGATCGGTGTGACTGATCGGATCTTCACCCGGGTTGGAGCTAGTGACGATCTCTCGAGGGGACATTCGACATTCATGGTCGAGATGAACGAGACGGCGAATATTCTCCACAACGGCACTTCCCGGAGTCTTGTCCTGCTGGATGAGATCGGACGCGGCACCGCGACTTTCGATGGACTTTCGATCGCCTGGAGCGTCGCGGAGTATCTGCATGATATCACCGGATGCCGCACCTTCTTTGCGACCCACTACCATGAACTCCCCGATCTTGCCCGTACACGTTCTGGCGTTCGGAATCTGAATGTTGCTGTTCGGGAGCAGAACGACCGGATCATTTTTCTCAGAAAAATCATCCAAGGGGCAGCCGACCGGAGCTACGGCATCCAGGTGGCTCGTCTGGCGGGACTTCCCCCCGCGGTGATTGAACGGGCGTGGGAGATCCTGACAAATCTGGAAAAAACGGAACTTAACGCCGAGGGACGTCCAACCCTGGCCGGAACACGTCGTAAGATGCAGGGAGCCCCCGACCCGACGGCAGAGTTGCCGCTGTTTAACCAAGGATAAGACGGGTCGAAAGCAAGCCGTTATGGGTGTTGCCCACCTCTCTCCAGCCAAGCCAACCTTAGGTGAGGCCGTGTGTCTCTGGTTAAAGATCGGCTGTATCGGCTTCGGTGGGCCATCGGGTCAGATCGCGATCCTCCAGGCCGAGGTAGTCGATAAAAGAGGATGGATCAACGAAGTCGAGTTCCTGAGGGCTCTTCAATTTTGCATGCTTCTGCCTGGTCCGGAGGCCCAACAACTCGCCATCTATCTCGGGTGGCGTCTCCACGGGATCCGGGGAGGAATCGCTGCCGGGGTGCTCTTTCTTCTGCCTGCGGTCCTACTCCTCTGGGTGCTAAGTCTGCTCTATGTGACAGGTCGCGACTGGCCGTTGATGCATTCCTTTTTTGACGGCTTGAAGCCTGCTGTGGTGGCGATCGTTGCCTCTGCATTGTTCAGGATCGCACGTCGGACCATAACCAGTTGGCCGCTTGCACTGATTGCCATGATTTCCTTTGGTCTCTTTCTGTCACATATTCCCTATCCCGTTGTGGTGTTGGGATTCGGTTTGATCGGGGGGTTATTACTGAAAAAAACTTCGACGCCGGAAGAGTCCTCCGAGAAATCCCCACCGAGGTCGGGAAGTCAGATGAGATCTTGCCTATCGTCTCTAAGCATGGCCCTGAGCATTCTAGCAATTTGGCTGGTTCCAATGCTGGCTCTGTTCTTTTGGCTTGGGTTCATGGCGATGCCGTTTCAGGTAGGACTTTTCTTTGGCAAGGTTGCGGTGCTGAGTTTCGGCGGTGCCTACGCGGCCCTCTCCTATGTCTCACTGCATGCCTCGGGTGACTGGGGATGGCTTTCCTCCGGGGAGATGATGGACGGGCTAGGTCTTGCCGAGACAACTCCTGGCCCTTTGCTGATCGCCCTGCAATTCGTGGCTTTCCTGGGCTGCTACAAGGCCCCGGGAATTCTGTCACCTCTACTTTCCGCGACATTGGGAAGCCTGTCAGCCATCTGGTCTCTTTTCCTGCCTAGCTTTCTTTGGATTTTTTCGCTGGCCCCCCATCTGGATGGGATTGCTCGGAATCCCCGCATGGCTGGCGGGCTTGCCGCAATAGGAGCTGTGGTGACGTCTGTGATGACCTGCCTTGCCCTCTGGTTTTCAGAGGCCCTCTTTCTGCCTTCAGGCCGACCCTCAGCACTTCCCCTACTGCTAGCCCTGATCGCCTTCTTTTTGCTGCACTCCAAGAAAGTGAGCATTGTTCCGCTTATCCTGCTCGGCGGGATCGCAAACGTGCTGATCCGCGTAATGGTGCCCACTCTTTAACAGGGATTATTATTACTGAGCCTTGGCGGGTATCCGATCATGTTTGGCAACAAGACGGTTGAAGGCCAAGCAGTTGAGGTATCCACCCAAAAGGGAGAGGGCCATCGTGAAGAGGGTGTCTGTCATGCTGCTCTGATCTTGCCAGCTTGCTCTGTGTTCAAGGGAAATTGTGAGGCTTGGAGAATGTTGTTTTCTGGATCAAGGCTGCAGCAAGTTTTTCCAGATAGTCAGTCCGCGGGATTTCTCTGGCACCAAATTGTTCCAGGTGGGGGGTGGTCCATTGGCTGTCGAGCAATGTGAAGCCTCCTCTTTTCAGAATCTCCACGAGATGCCAGAGTGCAACCTTCGAGGCATCGGTGACGCGGTGGAACATCGACTCGCCAAAGAATGCCCCTCCGATGGATACACCGTAGAGGCCTCCTGCCAGCTTCCCGTCCTGCCAGACCTCAACGGAGTGAGCGTGACCGCTCTCAAAAAGGAGGGTGTAGCTCCCCTCGATCGCTTCCGTGATCCAGGTCTCTTCGCGTGATGCACAGGCTCGCATGACCTCTTGAAAGACTGTGTCGATACGGATTTCCCAGCTGTGGTTTTTGAGGGCCCTCTTGAGTCCATGAGGCGTGTGAAATTCCTCCAGAGGGAGAATGCCTCTGGGGTCGGGCGAGTACCAATGGATCTTCCCATCTGGCAGCCCCATCGGGAAGATACCCGAGGCATAGGCCTCCAAGAGCAGATCGGGAGGGATGCCACCTTTCATGAACTTGATTTAGAATGATGCCGATTGTTTTGGAATTCAGCAAATCAGGAAAAGAATTGGTGCGGTCTGCTTTCTCACGCCTATTCCCGATGGCCGATATCCCATCCCCGCCGAGTCGTTGACTCGGCTTCCCGTATTGCCTTCTGGATCGGATCTTTTAGGGTCGCATGATGAATCGATTCAGAATTCTTATCGTCTCTATCCTCCTTGTGATTCCCTTGTTCTCTATGACGGGTTGCGCTACGGCTGAAAGTGATGCCGATGATGTCGCCGATACAGCTGTGCAGGGGCTTGAGGGTAAAGGGCATCTGTTTAATGAAAAGGTGATGAAGAGCGACATGGGCGGCCAACTCGGCAACGAATTCCAATAAGCTCCCAATCAGCTCTCACTAAGCCCAGAAGAAGCCTTCAGCAAGACTAGAGCCCTGACTAAATCCTTTCCGACCGAGATGCCAACAGTGTCTACAAAAACTATAAAATCTAAAAAGCCTTTGAAACCGTCACTCAAAAAGAGCAAGTCTCCCGAAGCACCGAAGGTTTCCAAGGCAGCTTCCAAGATTGTTATCCTTGATTTCGGGTCCCAATACACTCAGGTCATTGCCCGCCGTGTGCGTGAGTGTCGCGTTTTTTCCGAGATCCTGCCTCACTCGACAAAGGCCAGCGAGATCCTCGCTGACGGGACGGTGAAGGGGATCATCCTTTCGGGCGGTCCTGCTAGCGTCTACGCGCCAATGGCTCCGAAAGTCGACCCGGCCATCTATGATCTGGGGCTGCCGATCCTCGGCATCTGCTACGGCATGCAGCTCCTCTCCCGAGATCTCGGCGGTTCTGTGGCTCGCTCCAACCACCGTGAGTATGGGAAAGGGGTGCTTGCCACCATCGGCTCCTCCCCTCTCTTCAAGGGTTTGCCCAAGAAGATCGATGTCTGGAACAGTCACGGCGACCGCGTTGAAAAATTGCCCAAGGGCTTCACTGCCATCGGAACCACGGAGAATGCACCCCATGCGGTCATTGCAGACTCCAAACGCAGGATTTACGGGATGCAATTTCATCCTGAGGTGCACCACACCCCGAAAGGGAAGGCAATCATCCAGAATTTCCTCCATGGCATCTGCGGCTGTCCGAGTGACTGGACGATGGAGTCTTTCATCGATCGAATCTGCTCCCAGATCCGTGACCAGGTCGGTGACGGGCGCGTGATTCTCGGTCTCAGCGGCGGGGTGGATTCGAGCGTGGCGGCGGCGCTCATTCATAAGGCGATCGGGGATCAACTCACCTGCATCTTCGTTGACAATGGACTTCTGCGTTCCGGGGAGAGGGATGCTGTCGGAAAACTTTTTGGAAGGAACTTCAAGATCCGGCTGAAGATTGTCGATGGGGCCGAACGTTTCCTTGGCAAGCTCAAGGGGGTCACCGATCCAGAGAAAAAACGCAAAATCATCGGAACGGAATTCATCCGTATTTTTGAGCATGCCGCCGAGGATCTTCGGAAATCAGCAAAGGGCTCTAAGCATCCCTTCAGATTCCTTGCCCAAGGGACGCTCTATCCGGATGTCATCGAGAGCGTCTCCATCGCCGGGAATCCCGCCTCGCTGATCAAGAGCCACCACAATGTAGGCGGTCTCCCGAAGGATATGAAATTTGAACTCGTTGAGCCATTGCGGCAGCTCTTTAAGGATGAGGTCCGCGAGGTGGGCCGCGAGCTGGGGCTGCCTCAGGAGGTGGTGGATCGTCAGCCATTCCCGGGCCCCGGCTTGGCCGTCCGCATCATCGGAGCGATCACTCCGGAGCGTCTCCGCATTGTGCGTGATGCCGACTTGATCGTTCTTCAGGAAATGAAGACCTCGGGCTGGTACTTTAAGGTCTGGCAGTCCTTCGCTGTTCTCCTGCCGGTCCAGTCGGTCGGGGTGATGGGTGACGAGCGCACCTATGACTACACGATCGCCCTACGCGTCGTGGAGAGTCAGGACGGCATGACGGCCGACTGGGTGCGTCTTCCTTATGACCTTCTTGCCAAGATCTCAAGCCGCATCATCAACGAGGTGAAGGGTGTGAACCGCTGCGTGTTGGATGTCTCCAGCAAGCCGCCGGCAACCATCGAGTGGGAATAGACACTTCCTTAGCTTTATGAGCCACCGCCGTGCGATCTACCCGGGAAGCTTTGACCCAGTCACAAATGGTCATCTCGACCTGATCACCCGCTCGCTCGGGCTCTTTGACGAAGTGATCATCGGCGTGGCGGACAATGAGGCAAAGAACCCTCTCTTCACGACCGCCGAGAGAGTCGATCTGATTCAGAAGAGCGTTGGTCCACGAGAGGGGCTTTTGGTCGAGCCGCTCAACGGGCTGCTGGTCGATTTCTGCCGTCGTCGTGAGGCCTTCGTGGTCATCCGTGGTTTAAGGGCGGTCTCCGACTTCGAGTTTGAGTTCCAGATGGCCCTGACAAACCGCCGTCTCGAACCAAAGATCGAGACGATTTTCCTGACGCCCCGCGAGGATTGTATCTTCCTGAGTTCCCGGATCGTAAAGGAGGTGGCGCGACTTGCTGGCGATGTGACTCCTTTTGTTTCCGTTCCTGTCTTTGCGGCCCTCAAAGAAAAATTTCCTAAAGACTGAGGAACGCTAAAAAAGGGTTAGAAGGGTTCAAGCGGCGGGGGAAATCCGGAACTCGGAGGCATTCGCTTACCTTGTAACTTTTTAACTTTTCAGAGATCAATTTTTCATGATCCCTTTCATCCCTGAGAACCTTAGGGTAGGATCAGGACATGAAAGTCCATCTCCGTCAGATTCCCGAGGGAGGAACCCTGCATCTGGAGGGTGAGGAGGACCCAGCTTCCCTGGGCCTCGAAGAGGCCGAGGCTGAACCGATCGGCCTCTTGGAATACTCTCTTGATGTGGGACTTTCCGACGGTGGGCTCTTTGCCACCGGGGCTTTGGCTCAGAGGGTCGCTATGACCTGTGTTTCCTGCCTTGAAACCTTTGAGAGGGAGATCGTGATCGACTCATTCGCCACTCAGATCGAGCTGGACGGAAATGAATTAGTGGACTTGACCCGCGAGGTGAGGGAGGATATACATCTCCTTCTGCCTGCACATCCCCGATGTGACCAAGGTGGACAAAAGACCTGCCCCGCCAGTTTCCCGGCGAGTGCCCGCACCGCTCCTTTGCCAATGGAGAAGGCGGCTCGTCCTGCAATCTGGGAAGCACTCGACCAACTCAAAACACCACCATCCGATGGGAGTACCTAAACGTAAAACTTCAAAGATGCGCCTTCGCACCCGCAAGGCCGCAAACCGCTGGCATGCCCCCAAGCTGGGCAAGTGCACCCAGTGCGGCGCACCTCTTCCTTCCCACACTGCCTGCACCGCTTGCGGCACCTACCGCGGTCGTCAGGTGCTTGATGTCGAGGTGGCATAAAGCGGATTAACGTCTCGGGCTTGCTCTTCACCCTCATCCATTGAGGAATCAGACAGTCCCAGTAACGATAACAGGACCAGTAGCCGCAGGACCATGAGGATTGCCCTCGATGCCATGGGGGGTGACTACGCCCCTCAGAGTACGATCGCCGGAGCTGCTATGGCTCTCCGGGAGTACCCGAAGATCACCAAACTTTTCCTCACTGGCAACGAGACGGCCATCAAGATCGAGTTGGCCAAGATTGGCTGTACCGACCCTAGGATAGAGATTGTCCACACGACCCAGGTTGTGGAGATGAGCGATGCGGCCGTCGATTCTGTCCGTCGCAAGAAAGACTCGTCCGTCGCCCGTGCTGTTGATCTGGTCAAGAAGGGTGATGCAGACGCCATCGTGAGTGCAGGTCATACTGGGGCAGCCGTCGCGGCCACGACGATCAAACTTCGCACCCTTGAGGGAATCGAGCGTCCCGGCATCGCCTCCTACCTTCCCACCGAGAAGAACGTCTGCGTTCTCATTGATGCGGGAGCGAATGTCGACGCCCGTCCCGTCCACCTTCTCCAATACGCGATCATGGGGTCAGTCCTTTCCGAACATGTCCTTGGTTACACCAATCCCGAGATCGGCCTCATGTCGATCGGTGGCGAGGATGTGAAGGGAAGCGAGTTCACCAAGGATGTCTTCAAACTTCTGAAAGCCTCCTCCTTGAATTTCCGTGGTAACATTGAGGGACATGACCTCTTCGAGCATCCTGTCGAGGTGATCCTCTGCGACGGATTCACCGGCAATGTTGTCCTCAAGACGGCCGAGGCAACCGCCGGTGCTGTCTTCCGCTGGTTGAAGCACGAACTCACCAAAACCCCCTTCCGGATGTTCGGCGCATGGATTGCTAGGAATGCCTTCCGTGCCATCCGCAAAAAAACCAATTACGAGAACTACGGCGGCAGCCCCCTGCTGGGGGTGAACGGCATCTGCATCATCGCCCACGGATCCAGCACACCCCTAGCCATCAAGAACGCAATCCGCGTCGCCACCGAGTTCATCGAGCAGCAGGTGAACCCCCGCATCGTTGAGGCGGTTAGGGCCTACAATTTAAAGAATGCCCATCTGGCCCAGGCTGCATCAGCCACCTTAACAGCCCTTGCTCCAGATACATCAACTTTGGAAGATTCCCATGCCGTCTGATACTCCCTCCCTCCGCTCCCTCCGTAGCGCCTCTATCATTGGTACCGGCAGCTATGCGCCTGACCGTGTGATGACCAACGCCGACTTGGAGAAGCTGGTTGAGACAAGTGACGAGTGGATCCAGGCACGCACTGGCATCCGCGAACGCCGCATTGCCGGGCCGGAACAACCGACCAGCGAACTCGCAGCCCGTGCGGCCCAAGCCGCGATAGAGAACGCCGGTATCAGCCCGGAGGAGATCGATCTGATCATCTGCGCGACCTGCACTCCGGACATGTTCTTCCCTAGCACTGCATGCTTGGTGCAGACCAAGATCGGTGCTGTCAACGCCGCCTGCTTTGACATTTCTGCCGCCTGCTCCGGCTTCCTCTTCGGCGTGGAGACAGCCCGTCAGTACATCGCCTCCAGCACCTGTCAGACCGTGCTGGTGATCGGCGCTGACAAGCTCTCAGGCATTGTCGACTGGACCGACCGGAATACCTGCGTTCTCTTCGGGGATGGTGCCGGCGCCGCCATCCTGCGTCATCGCGAGGGATCACGAGGCATCCTCTCCTCCCGCATGGGCAGCAATGGCAAGCTGGCCGAGATTCTTTATATTCCCGGCGGCGGCAGCGCTCACCCGGCTAACTCCCCCACCTTCACAGAGAATCCCGCCACCATGAGAATGAACGGTCGCGAGACCTACAAGCATGCTGTGACTGCCATGGTCAATGCCTCCCAGCAGGCGCTTGCTGATGCCGGTGTCTCTGCCGATGACATCGCTTGCTTTATTCCCCACCAGGCCAATCTCCGCATCATCGAGGCTATCGCCGATCGCCTCCAAGTTTCCATGGACCGCTTCATGGTTAATCTCGACTTCTATGGCAATACTTCGGCCGCTGCCGTCGCCATTGCCCTCGATGAGGCTGCCCGCTCAGGCCGTTTCAAGCAGGGTGATAAGATCCTGATGGTGGTGTTTGGGGGGGGGTTGACTTGGGCGAGCACCGTCGTCGAGTGGTAGCCCTTTGGGCTAAGGCTTGGGATTTTGGCGCGGGGCGGCGTTGCTAATCACTTGCGGTAGAAACACTACCGCTTCTCTCTCGCCTTGTTATTCATCCAAGCTTCCAGCGCCTTTGCAGATTGACCTGAGGAATTTGAGTAATTATTTCCAGAGGAAAATGAAAAAAGTTTTCCCTCTTTTATTGGTCTTTTTGTTACCAAAACTAGCTCTAGCGGATACCGGCGAAGAGTTTTTGGCAAATTATCGAAGGGCGATTGAACAAAAAGATAAAGCCAAGCTTTTATCCTTTTACTACACGGATGGTTGTTCAGAGGCAGATAAAAAGATGCTTGAAGCTGTTGTGGGGTTTCATTTTTCCAACGGAAAAATTACAGATGTGAAATTTGAGTCAAACTCCGAAGGAAAAAGTTTCGTCAATATTGTAAACGGGAAAAAATACGAGCCTACGTACCCTCCATCAGGCCAAATTAAAGTTACCTGCGCCCCCGCAGGTGAAAATGGAATGACATCTGGTGGCGATGGCTATGCCGTCATCAATGGAAAGTACTATCTCATTACGACAAAGAGTACGGATCTCGGATGGAGTGGTCCTAAAGACAAAACATTGACTTTTGTGGTTATGGGTAAAGGCATGGAGAAAATGAAAGTAGATGCCAGGTGGAATACGAGTGGGGTTGATCAGGAAAAGATATTCTCCAACCCTCCAAGCTGTAATTTTCCCGGCCAATATTTTGAAAGTATCACAGCAACAAGTACGGAGGATGATACGGACGTAACGCTATCTATCCTTGAGGACGGCAAGCAGATCTACGATTCCCAACCTCTCAAGGGCAAAGGAACCATTGAGTATAAGCGTGGCAAATAAGTGCTCTAGGCTTTACGGCAGTTCTGCTCGATCCACACTGCATAAGCTCCTTCGGTCATCTCTCCTGCTGCTAGTGCAAGGGTTTTGATCACGGCATCGGCCTCCGAGGCCACGAACTCCATGCCGTTGAGCTCAAGAAAACCGGCTCCGAGCATAAAACCTGTCCGCTTGTTCCCGTCGAGGAAGGGATGATTTTTGATGATTCCAGCTGCGTAGGAGGCTGCTAACTCGGCGAGCGAAGGCGATCCGTAGGAAAGAAGCTGGAGCGGTCGGGCGAGGGCCGAATCCAGCAATCCTGATTCGCGAAGTCCAGCGCATCCTCCGTATTGGGAAAGAAGCATATCGTGAAGCGCGAGGCAGACCTCGCGTTCGATCCATCGCGGCTCTTTCACCGGATTGCTATTTGGCTAGTTCCCGCAGGGTGTTTCGGTACCGACGACTCAGCGATTCAAAGACGGCCATTGTGTCGGCAAAGGCTGGATTGGCCGCTGTCAGACGGATACCATCCTGAGATTCGCTGAGGGTTAGGGTGTCGCCCTCCTCCACATTGAGACGGGACAGGGCCTCCTTGGGAAGTACCACCCCAAGGGAATTACCGATCTTGCGGACTTTAAGTTCGAGGGTCATAACAACCTTAAGTTGCCACGGTTGTTATTACGGATCAAGTGGTAATCCTAGCGATCGCCTCGGTGACATCGTCAAGGGTCACCTTGTCACTGACGAAAGCGGTGCCGAGTTTTGGGGTTAGAATAAAGCGGATGGCGCCAGCATCGAATTTCTTGTCCCGGCCCAGGGCGGCTAAAATGGAGTTGATAGGCAGATCGTGCGGAATGGAGGTTGGAAGACCGCATGCCATGATCACTTCCTTAACGCGGTTGGCCTGATCGCTTGGTAAGCCCGCAAGACGGACAGAGAGATCAAGAGCGGCGATCATTCCGATGGCGACGCATTCCCCATGGGATAGTTTGCCATAACCTGCAACGGACTCGATAGCATGACCGATGGTATGACCGAAGTTCAGTAGGGCGCGTGTACCCTTGGTCTCGAACTCATCCTCGCTGACAATCCGGGCCTTGATGGCGGCATTCCGGGCGATTAGGGGACTCAGATCCGAGGAGCGGTCAAAAGGTAATAAACCGAGCAGGAGAGCAAGCATGGGCTCATCGGCAATCACGGCATGCTTGATAGCCTCGGCAAGTCCCTCCTGGAAGATGCGATCTGGCAGGGTTGAGAGTGTGGCGGTGTCAGAGAGCACAAGGCGGGGCTGATGGAATGTGCCGATCAGATTTTTTCCGAGAGGGCTGTTGACGCCTGTTTTTCCTCCGATGGAGCTGTCGACTTGGGCGACGACCGTCGTTGGGAGTTGGATCACGGGGATCCCACGATAGTGGATGGAGGCTATAAATCCGGCCAGATCACCCACGACGCCCCCGCCGAGCGCAAAGACGGCACTCTTTCGATCCAGGCCTAGCTGGATCATGCGGTCACAGAGATCTGCGGCAACCACCATCGACTTGGAAGCCTCTCCAGCTGGAACGGTCAAGAGGTGAGGGTCGAAGCCGGTGCTTAGAAGTGATTGCAGGACTTTGGAAGCATGGAGAGCAGCGACGATTTCATCTGAGATCAAAACGCAACGACAAGTATTGATGACCTTGGAGGCAAGATCCCCGGTCTCCGCAAGGATTCCGGAGCCAATTAGGATCTCGTAAGGCGAGTTCTCAAGCGGAACGGGTACGATGATCGAAGAAGAGGGCATGGCTAACTAAGGATGAACGAGGAAGTACGAATGATGAAGGGGGGAAGAAAGTATAATCGTCACAGAACGGAGATTCTTTTCCTACTTCTGATTTCAAGCTTATAGGGCCAATGGCCCGATCACTATTTCTCGACCGTGACGGGAGTGCCGACCGGCGTCACATCGTAGAAAATCCTGGCCATCTTGTCCGGCAGACGGATGCAACCATGGGAATCAGGGATTCCCGGCAGGAAGCCGGTGTGCATTCCAACACCCGGAGCAAACTGCATAAACCACGGCATGGAAGAGCCTTGAAAGTGAGTGCCTTCAGGAGGCTTGTCTTTAATAGCATCGACGTTCTTTACCACCACAGTGCCAGAGGTGTCGACGAAGTCGCCGTAGAGATTGGAGGCATGCTCTTTTTCCTTCTTCTGGACTTTGAAATTACCCACTGGCGAGTCGTGTCCATCCTTGCCGGTTGAGACTGCGGAGACGCCGACGAGTTTCCCTCCCTTGTAGTAAAAGAGTTTCTGCTGGCTGATATTGATGATGATGTGGCCAGGGCCGTTCGCTGACTCACCCGCCCAGTAGGATATTCTGTCGGCCAGCGATGCCGTGGAGGCTCTCGTGACAATGGAGCCATCGGTCCCTAGATACTGGGTTGCTGTGGAGTTCAACCGACCGTCGTAGGAGGCGCAGGCGCCGATGAGAAGCATGGCCATGCAGGCTATGGCAGTCTGGATGACTTGCCTGAATCCGCTGATTTGCAGAAATCGTTTTATGAACAAGAGTGACATGAGCACTAATACTTATCGGCGGAAACTTCTTCTAGTCAAGTTGAGCGGATCTGAGACTTCAGCGGTTCTTTAGTCGATGTGAACGGGGGCAGGAACTGGAGCAGGGGTTGGCAACGGGTTAGGCTTCTTTTTCTTGCCCTTCTCAGATGTAGAGGCTGGCATCTCGGGAGTTGGCAGCGGTACGGGGCGGTCGGAGAGATTCGGAATGATGCCAGGAGTCGGGGTGGCTTTTGGATCAAACAGGGCGCCCCCCACCACAGAGATGGTGCCGTCTTCGAAGCGTTTGAGTTGGGGACGTGATTTGGGAGCGGTGTAAGAAAGCTGGTCCAGAATTTTACCGTCCAGACCGACCTTCGTGTAGATAAACTCGTGGGGGATGTTGTTCTGAAGAACATGAATGGTGTTGGAGGCGTCGAGCATGATATCGGGCTTTCCGTAAGAGATGTAGTCCCCGAGCCGGTGGGTGCAGTAGACTATGCCGGCTTCCTTGTCCTCGATCCTCAAGTAGAGATCCGTCCTCTCTGTCAGGCGATGGGAGAGGAGACTGATAGTGCGGCTGCCGCCCCGGATTCCATCCCTTGCAGGCACTCCTACGGTCTGCTGCCAGAGAAGGCGTCCTTCGGTAATTTCGATGGTAAGCGAAGGGCTGCTGAAATAGTTGGAGAGCTCGACAGAGTAGACGCTTGCCCTGATCCGATAAGAGCCGAAGTCGGCAAGCGGGTAAAGTTGGACCAGATTAATGGTGCGGGTGATCGACTCTCCGGGACCCACTTTGATCGGTTCAATCTCGTAGTCGGGGTTGGAAGGGGGGATGGGGCGCCCGTCGAGTGTATCCACCTGGAAGCCAAACCACTTCTTTCCCTCCACATCGGCGAGCAGAAGAGGGTTGCCGGAGAGATTGGAAATCCGCACGGTGGCCAGAAGCGGCTCGTAGGCGAGATACAGCACCCTCTTGATGGAGAGATCAACAAGGATTTGAGAGTGTAGGGTAGTCGGTGGAAAAGCGATCAGCACCAGAAATAAGGCGAGAGCGAGGGAGGTCGCCCGGGGCATGGCAGTAGTCATGCGATGCATCACTCGTCTGTTCCGATATAGTACTTGGGCTCAAAAAGCTTCTGAAGCCGTACGGGTTGAGCACGGCAGTCCTGAAGATCCCCCTTGTAATAGACTGCGATGACATATCCGGCAAACTTGACACTGGGATCAATTGATTCGGGGAGATAAGTCACCTCAACCAGCTGGGGCTCCCCATTTTGCCAGTTGAGCCACTTGGAGGTTACCTGTGCCTTGCTTGGAACAATCTCATCGCCATCCTGATCATAGAAATAGACCTGAACCTTTTCCTGGGCGCTGTCGATTTGTTCCTGAGAGCTTGCCTTGATGGCTACTTGAAGCCTCTTGGACCCATCCTCGGTATCGGTGAGGCGAGCGTTGACGATCTTAAGGGATGTCTCCCCGCTGACTGCCGCATCCGCAGGTTGCTGTCTGAAAGGTGTCTCTACCTTCTGATCGGCTAGGATCTTCTTAAGCGTGGAGTTGACTGGTAAAGTGGCTGTGGCCTGCTGGTTGACAGGCAAAGAGGCAGGAAACTGTGGAGTTGCTGGTTGGATCAAAGGAGCAGCAGAATTGGTCAATGATACTGCTTCCAGAGCCTGCACTGGGAACGTGCCGGATCGTATTTCGGAAACAAAACGGGGAGCCAGAGCGATCGCGGCAAGGATCAACTCGATGAGGGCGATGATCCCAAGGGCCCAGAGAGCAACTCGGACGCGAGCGCTGCGCGGGGCACTTGATGTTCGGGTGTAGGGATCTGCTAGCATGACAAAGGAATAATCTAGTTCCCAAGGCCCTGACTCCGCAAGCGCGCGAGAGCCGGATTTTGGAAGGAGAGGAGTGAAGATACGATGAGGAGTGAACAAAAGTTTCGGATCAATCAGTCGGCTCCTCAATCATCGTGACGCTGAGCTGGAGTGGTCTTCCCCCACGGAGAACCCCTAGGCCTGTGGGAGGGCCGACTTCAGCCTCTGCCACGCGATTGCGCAGGTCTTTCCCATCACGGATCGGGTGACCGTTAAAGGAAACAATCACATCGCCGCCTAGAAGTCCGCTCCGCTCCGCGGGCGATCCAGCAAGCGTGGCGGCGACCAAGGCTCCATTCGAATTCGGTAGTCCGAGCTGTTTTGCAAGGCTGGCATTCAAGGGGCGCATCACGACTCCGAACCAGGGATGGATAACACGGCCGCGCTGAACGATGTCCTCGTAGACCCGCCGCGCCACATTGGAGGGAATCGCAAATCCGATCCCCTCAGAGCCGCCACTCCTGCTGATAATGAAGTTGTTGATGCCGATGACCTTCCCGTGGATGTCGACCAGGGGGCCGCCCGAGTTGCCGGGGTTAATGGTGGTGCTTGTCTGGAAAAACTCATTGGCGGCCTCACTGACGGTACGGCGTCCCTTGGCACTGATGATCCCCTGAGTTACAGTTTCCTGTAGCCCGAAGGGATTGCCCACGGCAAAGACCATCTGGCCGACCTTGACCAATTCAGAGTCGCCGAAGGCGATTGGTTCGAGCCCTTCGGTGGCAACCTTCAGGACAGCAATATCAGAACGTTGATCGGCGCCAGCGATCGCAGCAGGAAGAGAACGGCCGTCACTCAGCTGAACTGTGACTTGGGAGGCGCCTTTGACGACATGCCAGTTGGTGACGATGTACCCCTCCGGGGAGACAATCATGCCGGAGCCCATCTTGCTATTTTGGCTGACATTACCACCACTAAGGCCGAAGAATTGACGGATCAACACATCGCGATCCGGTGCCGTCGTGGTAGCGATGCTGACCACAGAGGGGATCACATGCTCGACTAGAGCGGTGAATTCACGATCGATCGTTTCCAGTGAACGATCTGAGGCCAAGGAATGGGAAAAACGATCTTTTTGATCCTGCAAAGCCGACCAACCGGAAAGTGTCTGGGTGACTTGTGGGAGAGGCTTGGGTTGCATGAGTCGCCAGAAGGCGATGCCTCCCACGGCAAGTGCCAGAGCAAACAAAAAGAGCAGGAACGCAGGCAGGTTGCCCCGGTTTTTGTAGGCCCGCAAAATGCTCATTTTTCGGCACTAAGGATAAGGCCCGCAAGAATCGCATCCCGGAGATCCTGAAGGGCCACGGCTCCCTCCTTCGGGGATTGCCAGAGAATGACGGCGAGCGTTCCGGTCTTTTCGTAGGAGCGCAGTACCTCGGTGATTTGCAGGGGTTGATCACCCGCGACAGGGAAATCAAAACGAATTTCATGGAAGGATCCGCTCTGAGACTCCCAGAGCGGAGAAGCCTCATCGCCAGCCTTGGCATGAGCTTCGCGGGCAAGACTCATGGCGTATTCCGTTACCTTCTGACCTGAATCTTTTGCCCCGTTGCGGTCGAGGGTCATGCTCAGGCCTGTGATGTAGGGATCGTTCTCCCCGGAAATATTTTCCTTGGTGGCGAGAAGAACATCTCCCTCCAGCAGTTTGCCAGGAAGAAGGGTCCAATCCTTTGGCAAGGAAATGGATCCATGAATTTCACTCAGATCATGGGCGATTAGAGCGGGGGGATTCATGGTGAGTGGCGCATTTGTAGTTGGTGGATTCGTTAAGGCTGTATTGGTAGCTACTTTGGATACCAACCCAGTGGTCGTCCCGGAAGTCGCTGATGGAGTATTTGTTGCGTTAGCCAGAAGTGTTTTCGGCATCAGAGCGGTGGCTGGAATCAAAAAAAGAACAAGCGGAAAAAGTGAAAGGCTCTTCATGGTTTTCATTTTTTTGACGGGCCGGGATTATTGCGAAAATTTGGAAAACGTTTGTGCAGTTCGTCCAGCGTTTTCTGAGCCTCGGGTTCATTGCCGGCCTGGCGGTAGGCATCGGCGGCTCGCGCCAGCGCCTTGGGAGTCATCGTCGCGTCGTCATAAAGTACCGCGACCGTGATGTATGCCTTGGCGGCGCCGACGTAGTCTTGCTTTGAGACTAGCAGATCACCGCTCAGGATTCGAGCCTCCGCGTTGATAGGTCCCTCAGGTTGAAGAAGCATCACCTCCTCGACCATCGAGGAGGCGGAGTTGAAGTCCTTCAGCGAGCGTTGGATCGCTGCAGCCATAAGGAGAGCCTTGGCCCTGGCTGCCGGATCCTTGGCGAGCTTGAGGCAAGCAGCGGCAGGAATCTGGGCTTCTTTGAGTTTATTCTGTAGGATGAGGGATTGGGCCAGAGATCCTTGGATTTCTGAATCTGTATTCCCGGGAAGGCCCGCATTCACAAGAGGAGCAAGAAAGCGTTCGGCTTTCGAAGGATCACCGGCTTCCATGGTTTTCAGGCCGAGCCAACGGCCGACCTCTGGCGGAATGAGTGAGCTCTTCAAGGCCATCGCCTCACGCGAGGCTTCTCCCACGTCATTCTGGTCGTACCGGGCAAGAAGGATCCGGAGCCCAGCCCGTTCTCCGAACTGTTTGGGATCTTTTTTGCGAGCTTCGGTGAGTTCGGCGATGGCTGTGGGGTAATCCTTGCGGTCGAGGGCAGTCAATCCGATCCAGTAATGGGCTTCAGGGGCAGCGCTGCTCTTCGGGTAGTCCTGAATAAGACGGGTAAACGTTGCGACCATCTCCTCACTCTTCTGCTGCTGACCCAGCAGAAGGCCCTTCTGTTGGAGAGCCAGTTCCCGTTCGGGAGCTTTCGGGTAGCGGGTCTCAAGTAGGGTAAAATCCGCCACTGAGGCATCAAATTTTTTTTGTTTGAGATTCAGGAGTCCGCGCTGTGCAAGGCTTGCGGGAGTCCGCGTGTCGTCCGGAAAGGAGTCGATAAAGCGTGTCAAAGCCCCAAGCGCCTCTGCCTGGAGCGCTGAGTCAACGGGCTTGGACTGATCTGCGGTGGTCTGTGTGTTCGCTTGCATGAGCGCCCAAGCCTCCTTGTAGAAGATGTCGGATTTTGCGGTCGGGGGCAGGTCCTTAAGCGGAAGGTCGTGGTATAGCTGGGCTGCTTCTTGATACTTCGTCGCCATGAGCGTGGCCTCGGCCTTGAGTAACTGGGCTCGAGCCCTGTCGGATGGAGCGCTTGCCGTCAGGAGATACTGGTCGATCTCTGAGAGGAGTTGAGGGCTCCTCAAGGCATGCAGCGCGAGAAGACGTTGGAAAGGAGCTTCGGAAGCGGCCTTGCTCACGGTGTACTCGCGGATGATGATATCGTAGTTCTCAAGGGCCTTCCCATTCTTTCCCAATTTTCTCAGGGCATTCGCTTGGAGGAGCAGGATTTCCGGTTTGTTTTCGGAATCGATGGCTAGGGCGCTTTCCGAAGTCCGAAGGACCGCACCATTGTCACCGGACTGTGCGGCCAGTCGCAATGCACCGAGTGAAGCAATGCTTTGCCAGCGTCCAGAATCTTTGGAAGAGGCTACTTTCTCGAGGAGTTTGCGGGCCTCCTCCGGATGACCAAGGTCTGATTCGATCTGGGCTGCATTCAGAGCTGCCTGGGCAAAGGTTTCTCCTTTGGTTTCCGTCACCATGATTTCCCGATAATCGGCCAGAGCCTCCTGCTTGTTTCCCGAGTTCGTAGCCAAGGTGGCCAGATGCATCAGGGTGGGGGTGCGGTAGGGATTAGGTCCCGTTCCGAGCTGTTTTTCCGAAGCCACCGTGCGAAAAAGAACCTCTCCCTCCTTTTGGTGCCCGCTCTTTTCCAAAGAGAGTGCCTGATGGTAGAGCGCGGCAAGACGGATGCTGGGATCGGTGGCACGCTTGGCAGTCGTCGCAAAATTATCAGCCGCATTGGAATACTCACTCCGCGCCTCCCTCATCTCGCCAAGGCGGTATGATGAGGAGGCAACGTATTGGCCAGCCGGGTATTCGGCGATCACCTTGAGAAAGGTGTTCTCCGCGGCGTTCATGCTGCCCATCTGGCGTTGTGATTCCCCCAAACGATACAGGGCACGTTCCCGATCGTCGGAACTCCGTGACGCCATGATCAGGAATTTTTCATATTCGGGAATGGCCAGTTCCGGTTGTTTCCTTGCATAGCATCCGTCGGCGATCGCAAGTTGTGACGTTGCCAGGGCTGACGGATCGACTGCCGCCCCCGGGGTAAGGCGGATGCTGCCCGGTGCATCAGAGGAAATTATTGTTGTTGTCGTGGGAGCGGGTGATGGCGTCTTCGAGGATGATGCGGAAGCTGATGGTGAGGAAGGAGGCGGCGGAGCCGGGGCAGTGGGTTGAGACTCCAGAATCGAGGAATTAAATGAACGGGATCCCCGGGGAATGGAGGTCAAAGGAGCGGTAGTGGTAGAGCTCGAAGGAGAGGTCGAGGGGGAAACTGAAAGGGAGGGAGCAATGGAATTGTGATCCACCGGAAGAGCTCTCATGACCGGAATCGGTGTCGGAGTCGGATATGAGGATTCTGTCACGGGAAGGGCGCGACGGACTTCAGGCTCGGGTGAGAGCGACTGCGCGTAGAGCGTGGACATGAGTCCGGAAAGTCCGCTCAGGCCGATCCAAAAAAAAGCTGCAGCGGAAGTGCGGTCGCGAGAGACGTTGGAAAAAGCACTCTTGTTGGAAATGGCCCTCTTCATAGACGGGAGGGGGGAGTCATTGAAACTTCGGGACTGGCCGTGGCGAAGGCGATGTTCCAGATATTGGCCTTCCGGCAGAGATCGAGTGTCTTAATGATGTGTCCATAGTCGACGCGCTGGTCGCCGCGTAGCACCACGGCCTGGTCCGGATAGAGTGCGGCAATTCGTGAAAGCGCCGCCAAAAGCTCATCCGCGGTCATGCTCCGACGATTCATGACAAGGCTACCATCGGCCTTGACGTTGATAATCACCTCTCCGACGGAGCGCCTCTGCTCCTTGGCCTCGCCGGCCGAGGGCATCTGGACGTCGAGTTCCCGTTCCTGCCTGGCAAAGCTCCACGTGAGCATGAAGAACCCTAGCAGCACGAGAAGGATATCGACCATCGGGGCGATCAGGAATCCCCGTGGCTCCGGCTGTAAGCGCGTGCGGAAATTCACGGTGGTTGGTGCAAATCAGCGGTGCGTCAGCTTTCTGGCGATGACGAGCTTCACCAGCAAGAGGGAAGTCGCCCCTTCCATTTCAGAAATCATTTCCTGCACCCTTCCGCGGAACCAGGCGTAGGCGATCATTGCCGGAATCCCGACAACCAAGCCGGCGGCTGTGGCGACGAGCGCCTCGGCTACCCCCTCCGCCAGAAGCATCGGGCGTGAGGCGGCCACATCGTTGGCCATCACGCTAAAGGATCGGATCATACCAAAAACTGTTCCAAGCAATCCAAGCATCGGGGCAACGGTCGCGATGTCGGCAAGCCAAGCGACACGCTGGTTCAGTAGGGAGGCCTCCCTGCTTCCCTCTGTCTGCGCGATTTCTCGGAGTTGCTCATCAGTGGCCGTCGGGTTGCTGGCCACGAAGTCCAGGGTCCGTACAAGGATGGAGGCGGCAATGTCGCGGTGTTTGTTGGCAATGGCTAGGAGCCCCAGAAGATCTCCTTTCCCAAGCAGGGTCTCGGCCACTGTCATGAATCGGGCGCCGGCCACTGCTCCCCTCCTGAGGGTCACGAGATAGACGAGTATCAAGGCAAGGGTGATCACGGAAAGAACCAACAACGGAATCATGACGAGGCCGCCTGCCGAGAGGAGTTTTAGAAGTGTCTCCGGATTCCCGGATGCATTTGTGGCAAGGGCGGGAACAGAAGAGAGGACTGTGCTGGGGTTGGTCTCGACGGCCATTGCTGACGAGGTGGCAAGTGCTCCGAGAACAAAGGGCGCGAACAGGCCGTGGAGGGTTAATCGTTTGGCAGATGGTAGGTGCATTAGATTCCTGATCTAGAGATTCATGGAGCATATCCACAGCTTGGAGACAAGCAAGGCCCGGCCATTCCGTTATCATCCGAAGGGCAAGAGTCGAGAGCCCTTTTCCTAATGATAACAATTTTGAACATCCTCAGCCTGTGGCGTGTCTTACTCAACAGAAAGATCCAACCATGAAAACACAAACAAACCCCAAACACATCACTTCACTAGGCGATCTGGTCGCAACAGTTTCCAGCTACGCCCGCAATGATCGCGAAACACTGGCTGCCATCCAAGATCTCTTCCGGCGGGGGAGCGTGGTTGCTAAGACTCGCCACGGAAGCAAGAGGCTCAAGATTGCTTAGGCTTGCTTGAGCTTCTTAAGGAAGCGCTGGATCAATCAGCCATTTATCTGCCTCGGGTTCTGTGATTTATTACGGTACTCAGAGGTGGAGGGTTGATTCTTACTCATTCTGCCTTGCCTGAGCTTCAGGCGAATTTTTTGAACACTTCATTGGCTTCGATCAAGGTCTCCTTGCTGCCGATGTCGAACCACGTTCCTGGTACATCCCAGGTACCCACCTTGACACGAGGAAAGAGCCACTGGATAAGGCGTCCGGGTTGATCCGGATTGTTCCCCTCGGCAACATAGGTATCGATGAGGGGAAGAGTATCCTTGCGGTAGTAATAAAGGGCGATACCGGTCTTCGTGGTGGTGGGGTGGGATGGTTTTTCCTCGAAGTGAGTGATCACACCTTCGGGGTCAATGGAGACATTGTTGTATTTTCGAATCTCCTCAAGATTTCCGACATCATAGAGTGCTAGGGTGACAGGATATTTTTTAGCGGCTTCCGCAAATTCAGGAACTGGCTGACTGAAGAGATTGTCCCCGGCAACGACCAGCAGATCTTGATGGCTTATATTTTGGGTTTTGAGGACATGATGGATGTCGCCGATGGCCCCAAGTTTGTCCGCATCGCATGTGGATCCATCATTAATGATCGAAAACTCCATCTTGGCTCCGCCCTCTCCCTTTGATTTGTATTCCACGGCCCATTCCTCGAAAGCGCCGGCGAACTTATTGTTCGTTACCACATAGACTCGGTCGATGTCGGGAATCAGAGCGAGGTTATCGAGAACCCATTCAATCATCGGCTTGCCCGCTACTTCGAGAAGGGGTTTGGCCTTGTTTTCAGTGAGGGGATAGAGGCGTGTTGCGTATCCGGCTGCCAGGATTAGAATGTTCATGGTAAAAGTTGATGTCTAATGGATCTGGCATGCCCTAGCCAAGCTCATTAAGGAAAGAAGGAAATGAAGTCTTGTTCCAATCAACGATCGGTTGAACTTGTGGTCGCACACCATGAGGAGGATCTCCGGTGGCTTAGAAGAGTGCCAGTATCGTTTCGGATCTCGATCTACAACAAGGGGTCTGTCCAGGCTTTGCCGCAGAGTCTCCTTGGAAGGGCGGGGATGTGCGAAATACCTCTTCCGAATATAGGCAGGGAAGCCCATACCTACCTGACTCATCTTATCGCGAGATACGATTCCCTGGCTGATCTCACCGTTTTCTGCCAAGGGCATCCTTTTGACCATGCTCCTGATCTGCATGGTCAACTGGCAGCCTTGGCTGAGGAAAGAGAAACGCCGAGTCCCTTTCTCTGGTATGGATTTCTCGAGGATACGGACGATCTCTTGGGACGGCGTCTGTTTGTTCCTTGGAGCAAGAACCCCGAACGACGGGAATTGGCCACAGGCAGAATCTTCGAGCTTCTTTTTGAGAAACCCTCGCCGGAGCTGTTTCACTTTCGGGGAGGGGCTCAGTTTGCGGTTGCTAGAGAAGGGGCGAGGAGTCGGCCTCGAGAATTTTATGAGAAGGCCTTGGCGGCCTGTCTTTCAGATTCACTCGCCCCCCACTCCCTGGAGCGTTTTTGGGACCGTTTTTTTGGTGATCCAGTGATCGATCCCTCCACAATGGGACCCGATGGCACTCGGTATTTAAAAAAAATCCGCCGCCACGAGTCGCCGAATGTAGTGATGAATGAAGGCGATTCGGTTTGAATTTTTGCTCAGGCAGTATGATGTTGCTAGGATGTCCCGCCGAAAAAAGCCCAAAGGACTCTCCCCGTTGCTGATCGTGGTGCTCGTCCTACTTGCAGCAGTCGGTGGTTTTTACGGACTGCATCAAAACAGTGGCGACACCTCCCTGCGAACGATCGAAGAATTAGATCCCTCGATCTATTACCAGAATGCCAATTCGCTTCGTGGGAACACCTACAAGATTGATGCCGAGATCGACTCGGCTCTTGGGAACTCTCCCACCAAGGGACGCCTCTTTTCGGTGGTGTTAAAAAAACAGACTCAATCCGGAGCCCCCGTGGTGCTTCCTGTGCTTGTACCCACGACAATGAGCAGTCTTACCATCCAGAAGGGCCAGCATTATCTGATGAAGGTCAAGGTGATCGAAGACGGCCTGCTCAAGGTTGAGGGAGCGAACAAACCATGAAAAACCCCTATATCAGGCGTTTCATCAGGCCCTTCTCGGGTTTCTTGGCACTGATCGCCTGCGGTCCGCTTTGGTCGCTGCCGGACGCCCAAACCATCCATGAGACGGGTCAACAGTACAAGGAAGGGAATGCCCTGACTTCTTTCGGCGATAATTCCGCCATCGGCAGCCAGGCAATGTTCGAGGCGAACCTCAAGGCGAAAAAGAATATTGTCGACATGAAGCCGAATACATTCCTGTCGCTCTGGAACAACCCCGGCTTCGCGATTCAGTTCGAGAAGTACTTGAGCGCGCCGGCCGAGACCTCGGACGATGCAAAGCTCTATCGTCAGCGGATGGACAAAATCATGGAATTGCTCTCGCCTGGGAATGCGACGAAGCAAAATCAAGATGAGGCATTCAATCTTCTCACCAAAGCCTCTGAATTTGAAAGTGATGCTAATAACTGTACCACCATCCATGATGCGGTTTATGCAGCGGCGAATGCCCGGCTTCAAATTCAGAAACTGACCGAGGTGGACCGGAAGCTGGAATCGCAACTCAGTACCGCTGAGTACAATCAGTTACAAGCGGCCCAATCACTCTCACTTGCCTTGATCGCTCCGAGTAAAAACGAGACAGCTGATAACAACGCGAATCAGACCGAGTTACGGAAGGCCAAGCTGGATCCCTCCAAGAATACCGTGGCGATTCTGAAGCAGACGATCCAGCGCAATCAGGCTCAGATTGCATCCGCAGAGGTGCAGGCGAAGTTCACCCTTCAGTCCCTGATCCTGCAACTCTTTGTCCAGCGACGGTATCAGCACGTCATCATCATCGACCGTTTTTACCGTGCCCTGTTCGACGATGGCGACCAATCGCTTGAGGGCTTCCAGCAGATGGCCGACAAGATGGGCTACAACAAGGCCGCCGGTCAGGTGAAGTTTACCGCAGATGCAGATCCCAAGGGATCGACGGCGGTAGGTACTGGAAATAGCGGGGCGAACGCTGGGGGAGGTGCCTCCGCCGGAACTGGTCCCAATGGAACTGGCGCCAGCGTGGGGAACAACAACAATAATAATAACAAAAATAATGGCATGGATGCTGGCGCCATTTCTGGTTCAGGACTTCACATGGGGATGGAGAATCTGAGTGTGGAAAGTGCCGAGAATGCCTTTATTACCGGGATGAAGGGTGCCAGTCGCACGTTCAAGAGCCTAAGCCAACTCGATGCCTTTGCTAATGAGGTCATCCGGGATGTCAATGAGGGAGTCAAAGTGTATAAATTTCTACTCGATAAGAGCGAGATCGAGAGTGCTGCCAGCCAGTTGGCATCAGTCTTTACCAAGGGTGAATATCTGCCGAGCGTCCGTCTCCTGACACAGGATGAAAAGAGAAAGACCCTGGCCTATGCCCAGCTCTGCAACCGTCTCGTCAATGCGGCCAATTCGGGAAACATCGATGCCCTTACCGAGGTCGTGACCAAGATGAAGGCTCTGAATCCCAGTTTCGATGATTCAGAAATCCTAGCTAAGCTTCAAGGTGTCAAGACCGCCAGTAACCTGCTTGTCGCCCAGGCAAAGGTCGCGGCTTCGAAGGGGGATCTGCAGGCGGTTCAGACTCAGATCACGCGAGCTGCCGCGCTTTGGCCCAATAATCCTGAACTTACCAATTTTTCCTCCGACATGAGCAAGTTGGGTAATGCGGCACGCCCCGAGGTTAAAGCTCTCATGGACTTTGACCAACTGAATGATCAGCACAATTACCGTCAGATTTTTGACGACAGGGAAAAATACATCGCTGCGATTGCCATGGATGATTCGAACAGAAAATCCGAGCGACAGGAGAAACTTCGCAAGGTTCTTTCCCGAATGCAGGAGATCGAGACTTCCATCATGCGCTCCCAGGAGATCGCCCGACGCGGTGACTATGCAGGTGCGTGGGAGGGGCTTGATGTGACGTTTTCACACTATCCAGATGATCAGAAGCTGAGCCAACTTAGGGCAGATTTCACCACTCAGGCCGCCGACTTTGTCCATGACATCAGGCAGGCAAAAGGTGACGAGGAAAAGAAGGAGTATGGATCTTCACTCGCATGGTTCCTGCGCTCCCAGAGTCGCTATCCGATGAGCGATCTCTCCAAGCAGGGGATTCAACGTCTTGTCCGGTTGATCATGCCGGATGCCTCGTAGTCAGCCTTAACCTATCACGTTCCCATCATGGGATTTATTCCGCGGTTCGTTAAGGGTATCCGATTTCTTTGTATCGGGCGGGTCGCGAGGTGGATGATTTACACGGTTTTTTTACCCCTGATGGCAGTCGATGATTCCCGGGCGGTCGACGTCGAGGGATTGTTGCGCTGGCATGAGGGGATCGGCGAGGTTAGAGATCAATCAGCCCTACGGCAGGCCTTCGAGGTTTTTCTCTCCTCCGCTCCTGTTTCCAAAGCTGAGGCAGATAAGCGCTCTTCGCTTCTGCATGATTGCCTGCGTCAATTGGGGCCGGGTGTGGCCTCCCCGCAGGATCTTGGCAAGGCATACCAGATTCTGCAGCAACTGGCCGCCGACCCTCTGGATCAGAATCGGTGCCGCGATCTGCTCCGCATTGTGGAGAGGTCCTCCGCAGGCCTTTCCGGGCAGAAAGATCCGGCAGACTCCAAAGCGGCGTTGTTGAGGAAAAGAGAAATTATTTCCTGGAATGCACGGGTTGATCAAAAACAGCAGCAATTTAGAAATGAGGGTGTCGGTCCCAAGGCGGTGAAAGCATCCCCATCCCCAAACGCAACGCCCAGCAAGGAAGATCTTCAACTGGCACAGATCGATAAGGAACTTGCCCGGATCGGACTTGGGGGAGAGGTGAGCGAGTTGCAGGTTCGGTTGGATTTACAGGAACTGGCTCTTCGTTTTCTCGAGCAGGGTGACTACAATGAGTCAAGCCTTGCGGTACGATTTTACCGCGCGCTTTTCGATGATTGGAATCCATCCCTCCGACTTGGACAAGAGGCCATGCTTGAGATTGCACCGGAAGGAGGGAAGCCCAACCTCGGCGATCTTGAGTTCCTGGCCACCCAAGGACAGAAGACTGTTTGCGATTTACTCTTCGGGTGCACAACGCTTCTGGATGGCAATGCCACCATCGAGGCATCAAAACGCCTCATGGCCGCTTTTGCCCGGGGTGGAAGGACGATGGAGCTGAGCTCCTATCCTGAAACTTCCAGAGAGAGGATCCTGCAATTTCAGCAGTTGCAGCATCATTTGGAACAATTGATGTCGGAGAAAGACTATGATGGCGCACTGACTGCCCTGACAGAGATGCAGAGTCAGGCCTCCGACTTCGACGGCACGGCATACCGGGCCTGTATCCAGGCAGCCACATCACTTTCCAACCTCCATCTCGCCACGGCTAGAAAAGCCGGCCAAGCAGAGAACATGACCGAGATGCTCAAGGAAATTAAATTGGCCGAGCAGAGCTGGCCCAAAAATCCGGATCTTCCTGTTTTGGTCAAGGAATTCGCCGGATGTCAGCAGATGAAGAGGGAGGGTGTTGATGAGTTTGACAGATTGTACGCCGCTCACAGAATCCAGGAAATTGAGCGTCAGCAATTTCGTCTCGAATTGGCATTGGGCGACCTTCCTGAACGGAGAGCCCAGTTGAAGCGTGCTCTGGATGAGGCTTCTGAAATCCACGATGGAATGGAGCGTGTGAGGCAACTTGCAGATCCAGGCAATCGAGTTGGTGCTTGGGAACTGGCCAAGAACCTCAGCCTTCGTTACCCCGATCAGGAGATCCTGGCAGTCCTTCAGAAGGAATTACTTTCCGGCATAGAACCACTTGCCCAAGAGTTGGAGAAGGCTTTCGGGCTAGAGCAAACATCTCCAGCTGTTGCCCTTGGAATCTATCTTAACCTACAGCATCGGTATCCTCAGAGCAGCCTTGCCAAGGAAGGTGTCACAAGGGTCTCACTTTCTCTGCTTAATGAGGGATCATCAGGCTCTTGGTTATCCCAAGCTCTCAAATACCATTGACACCTTTGTGGAGCTCAGGATCGATGGTATCCCCGTGCCCCGCTGAGGGTATGACACCATGCCCTTCTTTTCTTTCAAAGCCCAGGATCTAGCCGGTCGCTCCGAGAGCGGCCGCATCGAGGCACTCTCCGGATCGGATGCTTACCGCAAACTCCGTGAGCGTGGCTTGCAGCCTATCAAGGTCGTTGAGGAGGGGTTGGCAAACTCTTCAGGAAAGAAATTGTTCTTCGGATCCTCGTCACCCAACATTTCAAAAGCCAAGGCCGGAGAGATTCCTGCCGCCGAGAATCTACCCAAGCTGACGACGCCCCAGTTGCTCTTCTTCACAGAGGAACTTGCGGAGCTACTCGATGCCGGGCTTCAGCTTGAGGGAGCACTCAAGGTGATCGAGCAACGTCAGGAGAAATCCCCCGTGAAGGTCGTGGCTGCCCATCTGCGCCAATTGGTTCGGGAGGGAGTCGGTTTTTCCAAGGCTCTCAGAAGCTGCGGCAGGTCATTTGATCCTCTTTACTGCAACCTTGTCGCCGCAGGTGAAGCTGGAGGCGTGCTTCCTCAAATTCTGAAGCGTCAATGCGCCCATCTGGAGATGGTCGGTGAGCTTGGCAAGAAGGTGACCTCGGCCCTTGTCTATCCGGCAATCGTCTTTTCCTCGGCGATCCTATTGATGTTCATCTTCCTCACCTTCTTGGTGCCGCAGCTCTCAGTTCTGCTTGGCAAATCGGGCCAAAAACTTCCCGTGATCACCCAGGCTTTGATCACGATCAGTCTTTTCTGCGCCCATTGGTGGTGGGCGATCTTGGCCTTCATCGGAGCGATCGTCACAGGACTGCGCATGGCAGTCGCCACTCCTGCGGGACGGTCGTGGTGGCATCGTGCTCAACTCGATACGCCCGTGGTTGGTCCTGTGCTGAAAGCCCGCTTCTATGCCGAGGTGATGCAGAATCTCTCCACCTTGGTCTCCAACGGAGTCACCATGCTCTCTGCCATGGATCTAATGAGGGCGGCGACCGGAAATGTCTATCTGAAGGGTCTGCTCGGAAAGGTCGGTGACATGGTGCGTGAGGGAAGCTCGCTTGCTTCGGCGATGCGACGCACTGGATTTTTCCCTCCGGTCCTTCTTGATATCCTGGCGGTCGGTGAGCAGACCGGTGATTTGGCGGGATCTCTGGCCCGCGCTGCCAAGCGCTACGACCGCGAGCTGACTTCCCGTATTCAACACCTCACCACACTGATCCAGCCTGCAGTTATTCTGATCGTGGCTCTTTTTGTGGGCGTGGTGGCGTATTCGATGATCTCGGGCATTCTCTCCAGCGTCAACGCGCTGAAGGCGCACTAAGTTCGAGCACGCTGGCGAGCCACGGCTTTAGGAACGTGAGACTCCAAAAAATGAGGTTGCAAGGCATCTGAACTTCACGCTTTTCTCACGTCTCACCCCCGAATCCATTATGATGCTTCCCCTTCTTCTCGCCGCCTCGCTGATCACCACCAACGAGGTTCCCGGCATGGCTTCCATCCATATTCCCATGCCGACCATGATCACTCCCAACGAGGAGCTCCGCTTTGATATCCCTTATCAGATTCCTGAGCTGAACTGGAACATGCAGCGCTTCTGGGATCCTTACCGCACGAGTCGCAATAATAACAAGAGCTGGTTCCAATCTGACTACGCCACTCTGAATTGGTTCGGCCTCCGTGACACGCTGGCGAGCCATGGTCTTGATATCTCCGTCTCCTACACGGCCAATCTCGCCGGCAACCCTGTCGGCGGCAAAAGCGCCGGGTTCACCTACTGCGATAACTTCACCTTCGATCTGGAGTTCCAGTCCAAACCATTGTTCGGCTATGAGGGTGGTACACTGAGTGTGATCGGTATCGAGCGCAACGGAAACAACCTCACCGCTCGGAACGTCGGCAACCAGTTCACCGTCCAACAGGTCTACGGAGGCACTGGCTTCATCTTCTACGGGCTCGCCTACAACCAGCGCTTCTGCAACGACCGCTTCAGCTTCAAGTTTGGACGCATGGCAGCTGGTGATGACTTCGCCACTTCCCCCCTCTACTGGCTCTATATGAATAACGGCATCGATGGCAACCCCCAGTCGCTTCCTGTGAACGGTAAGTTCACCACCTATCCCTGGGCCGTCTGGGGTTCACGACTGAGGGCTTTGGTGACCAAGGAGACTGAGTTGATGCTGGGCGTCTACCAGGTCACCCCTCAGGTGTCCCAGTCCTACATGCATGGCTTCAACTGGGATATGAACCCCGGAGACGGAGTCATGGTCATCGGCCAGTATGGTTGGGCGCCCGAGTTCTTCAAACCTGCGGCATCCGCTCCCTCTACCTCCACGTCATCCAATGATGGCAAGTCCGTCGCTACGGCGAATGGGAAAGACAGCAAGACCTTCGCAACCCCCACTAGCGACGCCATCCCTCACGGGCTTCCCGGTCACTACTGGATGGGTGGTTACTACTCCACGTGGACCTATCCGCAGTTTGGAAGTAGCCAACGCCAGAACGGCGCCTACGGGCTCTACTGGCATTTCGATCAGATGCTCTACCGGATGAATCCCTTTGAGAACACTGGCCTCACTGCATGGAGCGCCTTCATGCTCTGCCCTCAGCAGAACACCGCCAAGGTTCCCTTCCAGTATAATGGCGGCCTTGTTTACACCGGCATGATTCCATTCCGTCCTCAGGACGTCTCCATCTTCGGTGTCGCCTACGGCAACTTCAGCTCCAACTATGCCCAGGCCAACCAGGTGACTGCCGGCGGTTACGCCACGTATGAACTGGCCTATGAGTTCGGCTACCGCATCAACCTCACCAAATTCGCCTATGTGCAGCCTGACGCCCAGTGGATTATTAACCCGGGTGGGACGGGAACCATCCCCAACGCCCTCGTGCTCGGAGCCCAGATTGGGGTGACGTTCTAGGAAGGAGTCTCAGAAGGTTCTCCCGCAGAGGCGCAGAGACGCAGAGACGCAGAGACGCAGAGAAAAGATTATTAGGCTGTTAGACTGTTAGACTG
>CANKWU010000006.1 GCA_947487385.1 Spartobacteria bacterium | reverse complement strand
GCAACCAACGGTTCACTCAATGTCGCCGCAGGCACTCTGAATGCCGCTGCCTTCAACATCCAAGTGGGAGACGTGACTCTCGGTAACGGTACCATCACCGGTAGCGGCACGCTGACCGGATCAAGCTACACTGCTACCAATACGGCAGCAGCCCTCATCAGCGAGTCCCTTGCTGGAAGCGGTGCCTTCACTCAGAGCGGCACAGGCACCACGACCCTCACCCGTTCCAACACCTACTCCGGAGGAACGATCCTCAATGCTGGCACCCTGCTTCTCGGCAACACGAACGCCCTCGGAGCAACCAACGGTTCACTCAATGTCGCCGCAGGCACTCTGAATGCCGCGGCCTTCAACATCCAAGTGGGAGACGTGACTCTCGGTAACGGCACCATCACCGGAACTGGCACGCTGACCGGAACGAGCTACACTGCTACCAATACGGCAGCTGCCGCCATCAGCGAGTCCCTCGCTGGAAGCGGTACTCTCACCATGAATGGGGCCGGGACATTAACCCTCTCCGGTAGCAACACCTACTCCGGTGGAACTCTCCTTAACTCGGGTGGCATCAACATCACGAAAGCCACATCACTCGGTTCCGGCAATCTCACCTTGGCGGGTGGCACTCTCGCCTATAGTGGCGCATCTGACACTTCCATCAGTAACCAGATCAGTGTTAACGCTGCCATGGGAACGATCTCCAACCTGACCAACAACACACTGACCCTCGCCGGAGGAGTGAATCTCGGCGCTAACACACTGAATCTCTCTGGCGGCTCCTTCGCTCTAAGCAATCTCACGGATTCTTCCTTGGGAGGATCGCTTCTGCTCAGTGGCGCCACGGCCACGCTCTCCGGGACGAACACCTATACCGGAACCACCACCCTGCAAGGCGGATCGACATTGAACCTTGGCACGGCCAACGCGATCTCGACCAATTCGTCCCTGACCTTGGGTGGCAGTAGTGACACCACGCAGACGAATGCCTTGAACCTCTCCGGTTTCAGCCAGAGCCTGACTTCACTGAACAGCACTGATGGACAAGGGATCGCTATTGTGACGAACAGCGGCAGCCTTGTCACCATGACATTGACCGGCAATTCCTCCTTCGCAGGATCCCTCAATGGCAACCTCGACTTCGCAATAAATTCCGGATCTGGAACGGTCACCCTGACGGGAAACAACTCCTCCTATAGCGGAAAAACAGATCTTCAATCCGGCAGCCTGAATCTCGGAAGCGCTGCCTTCCTCTCGGCCACTACCGACGTCTTGGTGGCTAACGGCTCCACGCTGCTCCTGAGTGGAAGCAATAATATCAACACGAGTGCTGCATTGTCGCTGAGTGGTGGAACCCTCTCCATGGGGGGCAACGGGAGCACCCGTGCATTAGCTCAGACGTTTGCGAGCCTGACCCTCACGGCAAACAGCGTCATCGACTTCTCAAGCCTCTCAGGCAACTCCTCTGTTACGTTCTCCACAATCACTATGAACGGCAATCAGTTGGCTGTCTATAACTGGACCAGTACCATAACCAGTCTCTATAACTCCAACACAAGCAGCCTGTCGGCGAGTGATCTCAATAACATCAGCTTCTTTAGTGACTCCGGCACTACGTTCCTCGGTAACGGCGGTTACAATGGCAATGAGATCGTCCCTGTGCCCGAGCCTGGTGTGATCGTGGCTGCGTCCTTGCTCATAGGCTGGATGCTCTTCACGAACCGTGGCATGCTAACCGCCCTGATTAGAAGCCGTCGTCGTTCAGCCTAGGGCGGGGGAAGGCAGCAGTTTTACCACAAAGGAAACAGCCAAGGACTGGCAAAGTTTTCTCAAAAAAGACTGAACAGGGAGGTCGAGACTCGGAGCCGATGCCATTTTCTTATCATCTTCCCCTTGGATCCCTTACCTTGGATCCCCCTTTGACTCCTCTTGGTGGTTAAATCTTTCTCTGATGGCGATGCTTTACCTGCTCGTTCCAAAGAGTTAAGGGCCTTTTTTAAGGAAGCGGTCCGGATGATCGACACTCGGGCAGAGGTCCCGAAGTTCGCATTCCTTGCACTCGGGGTTGCGCGCCTTGCAGCGGCGTCGACCATGCCAGATGAGCCAGTGGGAGAAGAGCGTCCATTGTTCTCGGGGAACGAGTGCCATGAGATCCTGCTCGACCTTGATGGGATCACTCTTGGTCGTCATCCCGAGTCGTCGGGAGAGTCTGCCGACATGGGTGTCGACGACGACACCTGCATTGATGTCATAGGCGTTCCCGAGAACGACATTGGCGGTCTTGCGACCTGCTCCGGGAATGGCCGAGAGTTCCTCCATGGTGGATGGGATCTCTCCGGCGTGGCGTTCCACGAGGGTGGCACCCATGCCGCGGAGTGATTTTGCCTTGTTCCGGTAGAATCCGGTGGAGTGGACGATCCCCTCGAGTTCCTCTTGGGAGATATCCGCGTAGTCGGCTGCGGTTTTGCAGCGTTTAAAGAGTTCCTTGGTGACGAGGTTCACCCGGACGTCGGTGCACTGTGCTGAAAGAATCGTGGCGACGAGGAGTTCCAGGGGATTCTTGAAATCCAATTCGCAATGGGCGTCGGGATAGATCAGGGGAAGTTGCTGGATCAGTATTTCAGCACGTTGTTTTCGTGTCATGATAGATCCGGTTCTAAGTGCCAGCCCGCCTGACTGAGAGGGAGTCGATGGTGAGATGGAGCGATTTTTCCGCAATCCTCAGGAACCCCTCGGAGGAATCGGTGAGTAGGATATCAAGTTTTGGAGTTAATTCAGTGGAGGGATCGGAACCGAGCAGTTGCTTCACAGCCAAGGCGCAGTTCTCCGCGGAATCCACCAGCGATACTCCGGGACCGCAAATTCCGGCGATCACACCCTTTAATAGGGGGTAATGGGTGCAACCAAGCACGATGGTGTCGATGCCTTCCCCGAGCATCGGGGCAAGGTAGCGGCGCAGGACCGCCTCGGTGATCTCGTCATCAAGGAGTCCCTCCTCGATCAAGGGCACCAGGAGTGGACAGGCGATGGCATTTACGGAAAGCTCCGGATTGAGTCGATGGATCGCCTTCGTGTAGGCTTGGCTTGCGATGGTGGCCCGTGTTCCGATCACCCCGATCTTTCCGCTCTGTGTCGCCTTGACTGCGGCGGCGGCCCCCGGCTCCAGCACTCCGATCATGGGAACGGGATAATGGTGAGCAATCGAAGGAAGGGCCAGTGCGGAGGCTGTGTTGCAGGCAACAACGATCATCTTGGCCCCCTCGGTGAGCAGCAGGTCGGAATTTTCCCGACTGTAGCGCGTCACGGTTTCGGCGCTCTTGCCTCCGTAGGGAACACGTGCCGTGTCGCCGAGATAGAGGATTCGCTCCTGCGGAAGTGCGCGGCGGAGTTCCGAGACGACTGTCAGTCCGCCGATGCCGGAGTCAAAGACTCCGATGGGTGCTGAGTTGGATGGGCGTGATGATTCGGTCATGGCTTGGATTCCTATTCCTTTTCCGGAATCTGGTGGTCGTGTCCCTGATGGCCCTCCCAGCGTTCCAGGGATTCTTCATGGTAGTGGTGGCCTCGGATGAGTCTGGAAAGCACTCCGTAACGCGGTGAGAAGAGATACGCCAACCCGAGAAATACCGCCATCAGCATCACGATGCAGGGTCCCGAAGGAATGTTGGCAAAAAAGGAGAGGAAGAGTCCTCCCACGGAGCAAACCATCCCGAGAAAAGCTCCGCCCCAGAGCATCCTGTTGAACGAATCGGTGAGCAGATAGGCCGTTGCCGCTGGAATGATCAGCAGCCCCAGCGAGAGCAGGACACCCACGGCTTGCAGTGAGGCAACCAAACCCAGAACGGTGAGGACCAGCAGCCCCGTCTCGACCCATCGGACCCTAACACCCGAGGCCTGAGCCACCGCCACGTCAAACAGGGTCAGGAGCAGTGGGCGCTGGAAGAGAACAAGCGTACCGAGCGTCAGGAAGGCTGCACCGTAGGCAATCCAGAGGTCGCCATTACCGACACCCAGGATATTTCCAAAAAGAAAATGAGTCAGATCGACCTTCACCTTGGCAAACCGGATCAAGACGATCCCGAGTGCGAAGGCGATGATGTAGAGCGAGGCGACGGCGGTTTCTTCCTTCAGGCGTGAGTTTCTGGCCATGAGCTGTGCTCCCAGCGCTACGAAGAGAGCGGCAATCAATCCTCCAAGGAGCAGACCCTCGGGGGATAGGCCGACGATCATCGCGGCCACGGCAAGGCCAGGCAGAAGAGAATGGGAGAGCGCATCTGCCAGCAGGGCCTGGCGACGCAGGATGATGAAGGTCCCGAGGAATCCGTTGGTGAAGCCAATCAAGGTGCAGGAGAGAAGTGCTCGCTGCATGAACGCGTAGTCGAAGGGCTCCACCACTGAGGAGAGAAGATGGGAAAACCAGTTCATCATGAGGAGTGATGGTGATTTCCCGAGTAGATGGCAGTGCCGTAGGCGCACTCCAGATTTCGGGGGCTGAGAGCTTCCTGTGTGGGACCGCAGGCAACCAGTTCTCCATTGAGGAGGATGGCTGTGTCAAAGAGGGGCTCGGCTTCTGCCAAGGAGTGGTGCGAGACAAGCAGCAGTTTTCCCCGTTCCTTGAGCGTCTTCAGAGCAGAGGCCAGCGCCGTCGCACTGTTACGGTCGAGTCCACCGAAGGGTTCGTCGAGGAGGTAAAGGTCGGCCTCCTGTGCCCAGGCTCGGGCTAGAAAAGCCCGTTGTTGCTGACCGCCGGAGAGTTCCTTGATCTGGCGTCGGGCAAGCGGTGTCAGGTTGAAGAGTTCCAGGGCCTCTTCAACAGCCGACTGATCGCGTGGGGAAAACGATCCGAGAAGACCAACCTGATGATAGCGTCCCATCTCGACAAGTCCGCGCACTGTCACCGGAAAGTCCCAGTCGACTGATTCACGCTGGGGAAGGTAAGCGATGAGGGAGGCCGCCTTCTCAAGGGTGATTCCCTCAATGAGGATCCGCCCGGTTTCAGGCTTCAATAATCCGGCAATGGATTTGAGAAGTGTCGACTTACCGGCACCGTTGGGCCCGAAAAGACCAACGCAATGTCCCGGGTCGAGCGTGAGCGAGAGATGATGGATGGCGGGGACACGATGATAGCTCACCGTCAGGTCCTCTATGCGGAGCATCGGCTCCTGATCCGTTGGGGTGCTCATGGCAGGAAGGACTCCGGAATGGGGAGGGTATCCTCGATGGTTTTCTGACCCCAGAAGCTCTTCTCCAGGGGTGCCTGATAGCCGTGAACCAGCACCTCGATACGCAGGGCGTGGGGTTCTTCGTTGTCCCAATCTCCGGAGATCAGCAGATCCTCTCCTTTGGTTATCTCGATGGCGGTCCGGTACTCGCCGGGTGAGATCTGATCTTTCTCGGTGAGCAGTCTCCTTCCGAGCTGAGTGATCAGGAGGTGCTGCGGGGAGGGGGCTGTATGAACTAGGAGGGTGGCTCTCAGGGTGGGCCTCTTTTCTGAACTCAATTTCAAACTTAAGGAAGAGGTTGCGGCTGTTGTCGTAGCGGAAGCAGTAGTCGGTGTGTCGGAGGCGATGGTTTCCGGGGAGTCGGTTATCTGCTCTAGGGATGCAGGAGTGGTCTGGCGCATCGTCAGGTGGTAAACCGGCCAGAGAACTGCCGCGAGCACAAGCAGAACGATGGCAAGGCGAAGCAATGGATTTCCCTTCATGAGTAAAACCTCATTCTACGAATGCCTTCCCGAAAGGGAAAGTCCGTACAACTACTCTGATGGACCTTTGAGTCCAGTGATGACTCCGTCTCGATCCCGGAATCAGAGCGGGAAATACAAGTCGTAGACCGCAAAAGCGATGAGGAAGAGTCCCGTCGCACGCACGGTCACGGCGACTTTAGGATTCCTGTTGAGGAGCACTCCGGCGCCCACACCACTGGCAAGGAGTAGTGAGGTGGCGATGAGCATTCCGGCAAAGAACAGGATAGGAAGAGCCCCCGATGGAATCTCCGAGCCATGGGCATAGCCATGACAGAGTCCTGCCAGCCCGACGCAGAGCGCGGAAACCAGAACAGATGGGCGCCATGCCATGCCGAGAGCCACGCCAAGCAAGAGGATCGAGGCTAGGATGCCGTGTTCGACAAAAGGCTGATGAACTCCGCAGAGGCTCAGGCCCATGCCCATGGCACCTCCCAGCATCATGGAACCGACAAAGGTGCAAGGCAGGAGCCAGAATGCGCGACCGCCGATTTGAACTGCCCAGAGACCCACGGCGACCATGACCAGCAGGTGATCAAGTCCGGTCAGGGGATGAACGATTCCTGCCTGCATAGCTCCTGGCAGGTTCCCAGCTAAATCCCTATCAAGGGAGTGAAACTGGGCAGGGTGGGCGGCCGCAGAAACAGTGGAGAGGATAAGACCTGCGAACGACAGGAGGGGGAGATGACGTTTCATTCCATGTACCCTGCGTAAGAGAAAAGGTGATTTCAAGCCGGAACGGGAGCTGCCAGACCACCCGTGGGGTAGTCGGGTTCGATCGGCTTGCTCACTTCGGCAGAGGGAGTATTCGAGGGAGGAGGCGGGAGCGGAGGTGGTTTCTGGGCGATCACGGGAGGATTGCGCATGGTGCCAAGATTGATCAGATCCTCAACTTGTGAACCCTCGAGGGTTTCAAATTCCAACAAGGCATGGGCGATGAGTTTTACTTTCTCTTTATGGATCTCAAGGATCTCGGTGGCTTGGCGGTAGGCATCGTCGATGAGTCGCTTGACCTCGCCATCAATCTGCTGAGCAGTGGATTCGCTGTATTCACGCGAGCGGCCGGCATCACGGCCCATGAAGACAAGTTCATTCTCATCGCTGAAGCGGATCATGCCAAGATTGCTCATGCCCCACTCGCAGACCATGCGGCGTGCTAGTTTCGTGGCCTGCGCGATGTCGCCGGAAGCGCCATTGGAGACATCCCCGGTAAACATCTCCTCGGCGATACGTCCTCCCATGGTCATGATCAGCATGGCAAGCGCCTCCTTGCGCTGCGTGGCGTACTTGTCCCCTTCGGGAAGATACATGGTGGCTCCGAGGTACTGGCCTCGGGGGATGATGGTGACCTTGTGAAGTGGGTGGGTATGGTCAATCACCACATTGAGAAGGGCATGGCCCGCCTCATGCCAGGCTGTGGAGGTTTTTTCCTGCTCGCTCATTGCCATGCTGCGGCGCTCCTTGCCCCAGCGGACCTTGTCACGGGCCTCTTCGAGGTCGGGTTGTTCGATGGAGGACTGACCCTTGCGGGCGGCCATGAGGGCGGCTTCGTTGAGGACATTCGCAAGTTCGGCACCGGAGTAACCGGGGGTGCCTCTTGCAATCAGGCTCAGGTCAACGAATTCGGAGAGTTTCACCTTCTTGGCATGGACACGCAGGATCTCTTCACGGCCCTTCACGTCGGGGAGGCTGACCGTCACTTGACGATCGAAGCGACCGGGACGCAGTAGGGCGGGATCAAGGACGTCGGGGCGATTCGTGGCGGCGATGATAATGACTCCGTCCTGAGCGTCAAATCCGTCCATCTCCACGAGGAGTTGATTGAGAGTTTGCTCGCGTTCGTCATGCCCGCCGCCGACTCCATGGCCGCGATGACGGCCGACGGCATCGATCTCGTCGATAAAGATGAGGCAGGGGGCGTTCTTACGACCCTGCTCGAACATGTCGCGGACTCGCGAGGCACCAACACCGACAAACATTTCTACAAAGTCGGAACCGCTGATATTGAAGAAAGGGACATCGGCTTCGCCGGCAATGGCGCGGGCGAGAAGGGTCTTGCCGGTGCCTGGAGAGCCGATCATCAGAATACCCTTGGGGATGCGCCCGCCGAGTTTCTGAAATTTCTTGGGATCCTTCAGGAACTCCACAAGCTCCTGGACTTCGTCCTTGGCCTCTTCAACTCCGGCGACGTCCTTGAAGGTGATCTTGTTCTTTTCCTTGGCGAGCATCTTGGCCTTGCTCTTGCCGAAGTTCATGGCCCCGCGTCCAGCCATCTTGATCTGAGAACGGAAAAAGAAGTAAAGGACGACAAGGAAGAGAAGGATCGGAAGAATGTTCAAGATGGTGGAGGCCAGCATGTTCGACTCGGGACGGACGTCCGGGGTGATGCCCGCGGCGGCAAGTTCCTTCTCAAGGGTCGTGCCGTTGAAGGGCATGTAGACGGAGGTCTTGAATGGTGTGGGAATCTCCTCGGTGGCTGGAGGGACTGCTTTTTTCCGATAATAGCCGGAGAGATACTGGGTGTTGCGCCCTTCCTCGATGACCAGCTGCATTGGCTTCTCCTGGGTGGAGATGATCTTGCCCTCCTTGAGGAGGCTTTCGAATTTCGGCAGGGTGATCTCATCCGTTGCGAGCATGCTCGAGCCTCGGAACAGAAAGGCGCCGCCGATGAGGGCGAAAGCTATTGCAAAAAGGAGCAGCCCGCGCCAGTTGAATTGAGGCTCCGGTGCGCCGGGGGGGCGCTTCGGTCTGGAGGAATTGCTGTTTGGGGAATCGGGTGTCTCGTCTGGCATTGAGTGGATCTTTTAAGTACATCAGATAACACACCTTGCGGCCAATGCAAACTGCACCTCTCTCACCTGCTGATACTTCTCCTTTATCCGAAGGTGGATCTGAAAAGGAATCCAAGCAGTTATCCATGGAGCGATCTCTGGTGGTTTCGATTCACGATGTCTCGACCCTGACCAGAAAACGGGTTGTCGGGATGCTTGAGGATCTCAAGGCTGTGGGGGTGCCTTTGACTTCACTGCTGGTCATCCCCGACCATCATCACAAGGGGAGGATCGATGAGGATCGAGAATTTGCTGAATGGCTTGGTGAGGTCACTGGACAGGAACACGAGGCTGTCCTGCATGGATTTTATCACCTCAGACCGATGAAAGAGGATGAGGGGTTGGCCACGAAAATGATCACCCGCTCCTATACGGAAGGGGAGGGGGAGTTCTATGATCTTTCGCATGAGGAGGCCTCGTTGCTGATCGTGCGGGGTAAGCAGGCATTTGCGGCCTGTGGCATTACTCCTACGGGATTCATTGCTCCGGCGTGGTTGCTTGGGAAGGAGGCCGAGAGAGCGGTCAGGAATGCGGGATTCGACTACACAACCCGGATCGGCGAGGTGATTGACTGCAAGAATGATGGGTCATTTCATGCCCGAAGCATGGTCTATAGTGTGAGGGCTTCATGGCGCCGGGGGGTGAGTCTTCTTTGGAACGAATTCCTCGCTCAGCAACTCAGGTCGGCTCCCTTGCTTCGGATCGGGCTTCATCCCCCCGACTGGGATCATCGGTCGATTCGCAACCATGCGCTTGTCTCTATCCGGAAGGCTGTCAAGACACGCCGGGTGACAACTTATGCAAGATGGCTCGACCGTTGGCGCGTTAGCAGACATTAAAGGATCTGCTGGATACATCCCATGGCCCTCGTCGACCTCCATCTCCATACCCGTCACAGCCTCCGCTCCCCGGAGTGGCTGCTACGCCGCTTGAACGTACCTGCCAGTGTTTCCGATCCAAAGCAGTTGCTGGAAAAACTGCGCCGCGCCGGGATGGACTTCTTCACGTTCACCGATGATGACTCGATCGAGGGGTGCTTGGAAGTCGCTCACCTGCCCGGGGTCTTCATCAGTGAATCGGTGACGGCTGTATTCCCGGAGGATGGCTGTCGGGTCTCGATTCTGGTCTGGGGCATCACGGAGAACCAGCACGTTGAAATCCAGGGGCTCAAGGCCAATATCTACGAGCTTCAGCAGTACCTTGTTCAGCAGGACATTGCTCATGGAGTTGCCCAATGCCTCCATGGACTCTCCCATAAGCTGAGACCGGTCCACCTGATGAAGCTTGCCCTTCTCTTCCGGCACTTCGAGGGAATCAACGGCAGTGACGGGGCCTTTCTTGCGGGCGTGACCCGCTATCTTTTCGGACTTACTCCCGCGGACATGCAGCGGTTCACCACCATGACCGGTCTTCAACCGACGCACGATGAGCCGTGGAGGAAGGTATGGGTCGGCGGCTCGGACGATCATGGCGGGACAATTCCGGGCAAAACCTACACGGAGATTCCTGAATCACGGAACACCATCCAGCTGCTTCGCCACATCAGGGAGGGCCGTTGTGAACCGCGCGGAGACTCGGGCAATCCGCTCTGTGCGGCGCTCGATACCTATCAGGTCGCTTTTTCCTATGCCAAGGAGCGTCTGGCTGGACATGCCGCCTCACCGACGATTCGTCTGGTCGAGAAGGCCTTTGCCCGTTTCATGGAGGGGAAGGACCCGACCATCTTCTCTCCAGGGGAGAAGTTCGCATTCCTGGCACAAGGGATCGCCAGCGGGAAGATCTTCGAACTTGCCAATCCCGGACCGCGCTCACTCTGGAAAGAGCTTTCCGGGGCCTTGAACGAGCCTGCGATGAGGGCGGAACTGAACAAGGAACTCGAAGGCGTCGAGGACACGGGCCGTCGGGCCTTCCTGATGGCAAACATGATGGCAAGCCGTCTTGCTTACCGGCTCACAATGCAGTTCCTCGAGCAGTTGCTTGATGGTCGCTTCCTGGAGAGCATCCAGATGGTCGGTCCGGTCATTCCTCTGGTGGCCCTGCTCAGTCCCTATCTTTACGCATTTCGCACGCCTCCGCGTCACCGCCTTAGGGAGGCCTCCGTCGCAATGCGGGGAACCATCGCCCCGGAGTTGGCCAATAACCGCCGTGCCTGGTTCACCGACACGCTCGATGATGTGAACGGCGTCTCCACAACGATCCAGAAAATGAGCGCCGCGCTGGCCGCCAATGGCAAGGAGATCGAGGTGATGGTCTCCCGCAATGAAGTGGACGTTCCGGGTATCCCTCTCAAGAATTTCTCGCCGATCGGAGAGTTTGAGTTGCCGGAATATGAGCTTCAGAAGCTGAGCTTCCCGCCTCTTCTTCAGATTATTGATCATCTGAAGAGCGGCAGTTTCACGGAGGTGATCATCAGCACTCCCGGCCCGGTGGGGCTTGTCGCGTTGGCTGCCGCCAGGGTTCTGGGTCTGCCCACTGCGGGTATCTACCACACTGACTTTCCCGAGTATGTCCGCATCCTCACGGAGGATGGGCTGATGGAGTCGCTAACCTGGAACTACATGCACTGGTTCTACTCACAGCTCGACATGATCTATGTGAATTCCGATCACTACCGGCAGTGCTGGATCGATCGAGGAATCGCTCCTGAGAAGCTGAAGATTCTCCCCCGTGGCCTCGATACCGGTCTCTTCCATCCCGGGAAGAGGAATCCTGATTTCTGGAGGAAGCGTGGTCTCCGTGACGGCGAGATCGGAGCCCTTTACGTCGGGCGAGTTTCTCGTGAGAAAAATCTCGACCTCTACTCTGCTGCCTTCAGGCGTCTTCTGGCCTCGGGAGTGAAGGTCAGGCCCCTGATTGTGGGCGATGGCCCCTATGCCGCCATGATGAAGGAGCTGCTGCCCGAGGGAATCTACACGGGAAGCCTCCACAAGGAGGAGTTGGCTTGCGCTTATGCCTCGGCTGACTTTTTTGTTTTCCCGAGCACGACCGACACTTTCGGAAATGTGGTCATTGAGGCTCAGGCCAGTGGATTGCCCGTGATTGTCTCGGATGTCGGTGGTCCGAAGGATCTCGTCGAAGATGGGTTCGATGGAAGAGTCACCAAGGGGCTTGATCTTGACGCCCTAACCTCCGCAGTCAGGCAGTTGGTAGAAGATGAAGAGCTTCGCAAGCGGATGGGCGAAGCTTCCAGAGCCCGTGTCGCCGAGAGGGACTGGAGCCGTGCTGCACGGCTTTTCTGGGAGGGGAGTGAGGAATAGGAAGAACTTTCCTATTGTGGGTAGGCACTCATCAATCCTTCGACAAAAACACAATTTCTTTTCGCGGATCCTTGGTGGGGTTTAAGAACACTGTTAGCGGCGGTGATCATGGATGCTGGTTTTTCTCTGCTAGTGAGCAGTGATCGCATGGCTGCTACCATTTCCATTGCATCGGTGACACGAATGGCGGCTCCAGCCTCGCAGAGGTGTGTGGCGAGGGGTTCGAAGTTCCCGGTGTGAGGGCCGATGAGTACGGGTGTGCCTGCCTGCAACGGCTCGATCATGTTCTGGCCGCCATGGTTCACCGACGTGGGAAGGCTCTTGCCGACAAAGACAACGGTGGCCTTGGGATACCAGTTTCCTAATTCACCAGTCGTATCCAGCAAGAGGGCTTCGTCGGAGAGGTCGTTTCCCTCGGACCGGAGGCGGCAGGAAATACCGAGAGTTTTTAATGCCTCGCGGACTGCTCCCCGGCGTTCGGCATGACGTGGTGCAATAACCAGGCGAAGGTTCGGAAAATCTTTCTTCAAGGTCATCCAGGCCGAGGCGACTACCCCCTCTTCGCCCTCATGGGTGCTTGCGGCCAGGAAAACAGGATGCTCTGGAGGAGCTTTCGAAGGGGCTATCGGCGAGTCGTGCTTGATGTTTCCGGCGACGTGGAGGAGTTCCGGACTGACACCGAGTGAGATCCACCGTTCCATATCTTCCGGTTCCGTCAGGGTGATCAGATTGAGTTGGTTGAAGAAAGGGGAACTGAAGGCGCGAGCCATGCGGAAGCGCTTCTCGGAGCGTGCTGAGAGTCGTGCATTGAGTAAGGCAATGGGTATGCCGAGCTCTTTGCAGGCTGCGATGCGGTTAGGCCAGAGATCCGCCTCCACCATGAGCAGAGCCGAGGGACGGAGTCTCTTGATCAATCGACTGGTGATGATTGGAAAGTCGATCGGATTAGCAATCGGTTCCAGCCAGTTGGAGGCTGATTTCTCCAGGATCGCCAGTCCCGTGGAGGTCGTGGTGCTGATAAGGAAGCGTGATTCCTGATTCCGGCGGTGAAACTCTGAGGCGAACTTCAGGGCGATCCCGACCTCTCCCACGCTCACGGCATGAATCCAGATTCTTTGTTGCCCGATCCGTGACGCCGTTTCCTGATCGAAAATTCCCAACCGCTGGAGTGCCTTGTTGCCGTATCCGCCGCGCTTCCGGATATGCACGAGATAACCTGGCAGGAGGATCAGTAGGATCGGAACAAAAAGCAGGTTGTAGAGCAGGATAGCAATTCTTCTCATGATGCTCGCCGAAGGATCAGGATGCGGGACTCACCATAATTCCGATCAGATAGGATCTCCCAGGAGATGGGGGAGGTGAGGGAAGGCAGCGGTTGTCGACGCTCGCATTCCAAGATGAGGAGTCCCTCGGCACCGAGGGCCTTTGAAAGATTCGGATGGGTAAGCAGTTTGTCGGCCAGGTTGGTCACAGCTCCGGCCGAGGGTCTTGTATCCTTAAGATAAGGGGGGTCGGCAAAGATCAGGTCGAATCCTCCTTCTTCAACGTAGAGGTCTAGAAAACGAAAGGCATCCATCTGCTGAACAGTTCCTGGAAGCCGATCGAGTCGGGTCGATTGAAGATTTTTCCTGATCAGGCCGGCCGTCGGTCCGAGGTGCTCCACGAAGGTGGCTGAGGATGCTCCCCTACTCAGCGCCTCGATGCCTAAGGCTCCGCTTCCGGCAAAGAGGTCAAGGACACGCGCTTCGGGCACTCGTTCACCCAGAGAGGAGAAGATGGCTCCCCGCACCCGATCCATTGTTGGTCTGGTATTTTTATCCGGGGGCTGAAGAGAGAGCCCTCCGGCCGAGCCTGCAATCACGCGCATGCTGGGTTCTTAGTGTGACGGCTGAGGCGCCGGAAGCTGCTGTTGGGGTTGAGGTGCTGGTGCCTGGGGAGCAGGTTTTCCAAAAAGTCCCTGGAGGAGGCCACCCAAGCCACCCAGATTCCCACCGAGATGAATACCGGTGAGACGCTCGATAAGATCTGTTCTGGGATTGGTGGCGGGACCAGAGACATGGAAGGTGACTTGGGAATAACCCGGCTCCGGTGCCGGCGTCAGCTGTGATCCGAGGAGGCCATGGAGGCGTCCCGAGAGTTTTTCATTGAACAGAAGTCTGGATTCGAGATTGAGCTCTCCAGAGGGCTGGAGGGGGCCCTTGGCCGAGAGGATGAGGTTCTCGGAGCGAAGAAAGAGTTCGTCGATCACGACATGTCCCTGGTCGACTCGGAAAAGACACCGGCCCTCGGCGAGTTTCAGGAGCTTCAGCTCATCGACATTGAGCAACTGACCGATCTGTTTGAGGAAGGCCACGGGTTCGATGAAGGCTTCTTTGCACCGGAGGGAACCATTGCCTGTCATGGTGGCTCCATTTCCAGCTTTTCCAGCCAGGGTGAGATCCCCGTCGACCTGTCCCTCTGCGTTGGATGATCCAAGCGAGGCGTCGGCTAGTAATTTTCCCAGACTGGCTCCGGTGAGTTGAAGGGTTCCGTTATAATCGGGTGACTCGGGAGGAAATCCGCACCGGAAGATGCCCGTCACGCGGCCATCACCCATTGTGGCGGTGATATTTTTTAGCGATAGGAAGGCTCCTTCCACATCGGCTTCGGCTGAGATGTCATGGAGAATGAGAGAGTCACTGACGATGGCAGAGCCGGCTCCGATCTTGAGGATGCCTTGATGCTCCTGCGCCTGCAGGTCCTTCAGCAAGAGAACCGGACGGGAGCTGCCATCCAAAACGGAAAGTTGACCATGCCTGATCGAGAGTGCGGTCAGCAGATGGGCGGTGTCTGCCGAGGAGAATGGTTTTTTCTCCGCGGGTTCTCCTTGCGCAGGAAGGGAGGGGGATGATTGAGAAGGCACCGCCGTCGGCATGAAGGGAGTTGACGGGAGTGATGAAGAGGATGATGAAGGGGCCGTTTTGGTTGATGGGGCAAGCTTCAAGGTGATCGAAGGGTGGTCCAGAGCGATGCACTTCGCGATGAGATCGCCATGCAGCAAGCCACTCCATGAAGGATGCACCGTGAGTGAATCGGCGGAGGCAGCTGGGAGTTGCTCGGAGGCAGTTGTCCTGATTCCGCCAAGATGGATTCCGAAGGAGGGACTCAGGGAGATGCTCTCGAAGGAGATCGGGGTTCCAAGCGCTGATGTCAGGGTCGCTCGGATTTGATCTTTGATTCCCGGGAGTTGCAGGATGAGATTCGACGAAAGAAGCAGGAGTAGGAATACCCCAAAAATAATCGTCCCGAAGATAAGAAAGGGCTTGGCAATCGGACGCACCAGAACAATTTAAGTGTCCTGCAGCAATTGTGAAGCGTGAAGAATCCTCTCATTATCCTTAATCCGGCGGCCCATAGCGACAAGGCGGGGCGTCTCCCTCAACGGATCCGCGAGATTTCCGGAGATGTGGAAATGCGGCTGAGCACCATGCCGGGAGATGCGGAACTGATTGCTGGGAGTGCGGTAGAGGAGGGGTTCACGACGATTGTCGCCGCAGGAGGTGACGGAACGATCAACGAGGTGATGAATGGCATCATGTCCGCTGGCGGCGAAGACGTGACGCTCGGCATTCTCCCTGTCGGGACGATGAATGTCTTTGCGGTCGAACTTGGCATTCCAGTGAATGCACTGGAGAAGGCTTGGCGAATCATCATGAACGGAGAGGTGCGCCGGCTCGATCTTCCAATCTGTTCGGCGGAAGGTGTCGAGCGTTGTTTTGTCCAGTTGGCCGGCGTGGGACTCGATGCCGAGGTGGTGAGGCGCACCACTAGGGAATCAAAGAAAGCGCTCGGCCCCCTGAGTTATCTTCTCTCGCTTGCGCAGGTGGCGGGGCAAAAGCCTCCTCCCATTACCCTGAAATGTGAGGAGGGGAGGGTGCGGACCGGTTCGTTCGTGTTACTCGGGAATGGACGTTTCTACGGTGGCCCGTTCACCATGTTCCGACAGGGGTCGCCGATGGACGGCCTGCTTGATGTCCTGGTTTTTCAGAGTCAGAGTCCTTGGGATCTCCTTCGCTATATGCATGCCATTCTTACCGGTCAGCATACCGATCTGAAGGATGTGGAATATTTCCAGACATCATCCCTAGCACTCTCCTCCGCGGAACCGGTGCCTTACGAACTCGATGGCGAGATGGTTGGATATCTGCCGTTGACCTTTTCACTGCGTCCGGAGGCTCTTCCTGTTCTGGCGCCACCACCAAGGAGACGTTGAGCACTATTCTTGGGTTCATGGAACGTCTGCGCCGCTCTCCCGTCACGGCGATCCTCTTCGGGATCAACCTGACGCTGTTCCTCTCCGAGGAGCTTTTTCGATTCTTTTTCGATTGTTCTCTCTTTCCTTACTTGGCGCTGAGTCGCGATGGATTGGCGGGTGGGGGATGGTGGCAGTTTGTCACTCATGCATTTCTTCACGGTAACCTGCTTCATCTTGTCGTGAATATGGTAGCGCTCTGGTTCACCGGTCCGCTCCTTGAGGAGTTGCTGGGATCTCTCCGCTATCTTCTGCTTTATCTCGGGGGGGCCGTGTTTGGAGGGCTCCTTCAGACCCTTGTGACACCGGGAAGTATCGATCTTGTGGGGGCTTCCGGATCTGTCTGTGCCCTCCTCGTTGGATTCGGAACGCTTTTTCCAAACCTCCAGATCACCGCCCTTATTTTCTTTGTGATCCCGGTGAATATGAAAGCCTCCATGCTAGGATGGCTTGTCATCGTCGGTTCCCTTCTTTTCTGGTTCCTTGGAATCGAGCGTCAGATCGGGCATCTCGCCCATCTCGGGGGAGGCATTGCGGGATTTGTCATCTGCTTTTTCTACAAAAAGCTTGGATGGGTGCAACAGATCTCCGAGCTTCCGCCGCCTATTCCCCGCTAGAGAGAGTGATCAGAGGGGGAGTTCGACGCTCACCGTCAATGTCGTTTTATCGATGGTCTCTTCACTCGTTTCCTTGATGTTCAAGGATTGCTGGACAGGCTGGACGGTTTGGATGGGGGGAGATCCCAAAAATAGCGACGGAGAAGCACTTTCAGCGTGGCGGTGAGGGGGACCGCCAACAGGGCGCCAAGGAGACCTCCAAGGACGATCGTCCAGGCAAAGACCGAGACAATCACAGTCATCGGATGGAGGCCTACCGAGTCGCCGATGATTTTTGGAGAGATAAAGATGCCGTCAAGGTTGTGAACCACCAGGAAGATCATGAGCACATAAACCGGATGAATCAGATCACCATACTGGGCAAGCGCAATAAGAAGGGCGGGCACCAGACAGATGACCATGCCAAGGTAGGGAATCAGGCAGAGAATGCCGACCATGAGTCCTATCAGGAAGGAGAAGTCGAGATGCACGATGAGAAACAGAGCTGTGCCAACAACGGCGCCATCGATCAGGCTTACCAACAGTTGACCGCGGAAGAAGTGAATCAGGTAGTCATTGATCTCGTTGAAGAGCGAGACGATCTCCTCCTTGAGCGGTGAGGCCCTGAGAGGAAGGTAACGACTCCAATGAGTTCCGATATTCGGTGACTCGAGTAGAAAGAAGAAGAGGAACACAGGCACCAGAATCAGGCTGAGCAGGAACCCGAGGAGACCGAAGACGCCCCCAATGCTTTTTTGCAGGAACATTGCGGTGGCCGAAGCGATCGTCGGGAGCTTCTCCTGCACCCATGAGAGGCCGTTACTTGCAAGCTCGATCCCGTAGAGTTTGATGCGATCAGGCGTGAGATCTTCGAGTGGGAAGATGGGGGCATGGTTTGCCGCGACTTGCTGGCTTGTTGACTTACTGGCCTTCAAAGCCCCCAACTTCTGAAGTTCAGCGGCTGATTGTTTGGCAAGGAACGAGATGCTCTGGCTGTATGAGGGGATGCGGCTGGCAAAAACACTCCCTTGATGCTCGAGGGCAGGAGCTATTGTGATGCCAATGAGTGCCAGACCCGCTGTGAAGAGGACAAAGACCACGATTACGGCTAAGGTGCGCGGGACTCTCCATCGGCAGAGCAGGCCGACAACGGGAGTCAGCAGGTAGGCGAGGACTGCCGCGATCGCAATCGGGGTGAGGACAGGCTTCAGATAACCGCACGCAGAAACGATACTCCAGCCCGCGACCAGAATAACGGAGATGAAAGTCAGGGCAGCCACGGCCGTCAAGGCCGACCAGCAGACTTTCCGCTGGAAAAATGTGGGGAGTTCGGGATCCATCGAGTATTTCTTACTAGGAATTATCCTCTTTCTCCGAGTTTGTCCAACGTGCTCCCTGACTGATGGATCTTTCCCGGAGTGACGACCAAGTCCATGGAAATGTCATCAATATCGCTGGGCACTTCGGCCACGATCTGCCAATCCCAGGCGAGTCCCGCCTTGACCCCCCGAAATTCTGGATGTCCGAGAAGGCGATCGTAGAATCCTTTCCCCCGGCCAAGACGTCCGCCGCTCGGATCGAATGCCAAGCCGGGCACCACGGCCAGATCGATCTCGGAGAGTGAGGCTGGATCCCAGCTTCCGGGATCCGGTTCGCTGATACCATAAGGACCGGTGGTCCATCGGCTTCTTGGACCTATCCTGTGGATTTCCAAATGATCCCCCGCAACCCTTGGGAAAAGAAAGGAACATTCCGGCGCTGCCCTGATCAGCTCCCGAGGGTCTGCCTCCCATTCAATGGGAGCATAAAGAAGTATTGTGGAGGAATTTTTCCAGAGATCCAAGCGGAGAAGACTTTTTACAAACGGAGCCCCGCTTCCAGAAATCAAAGGGCTTTCCTTGGAGATCATTTTGATCTGCTCACGTAACCTTTGCTTTTCGGCCGTTCTCATCCATCCTTTCTATGACACAATCGTTGCGATCATGGTCAAAAAACTTCTTAAGCAAGGAACCGAAAATATTAGGAAGCAGGTTGCCATGCAGGCCAAGTCGAAACCTGAACACCATGTGTCGATGAAGCTCGGGCAGGGATGGCATAAGCGCAACTTCCTCACAGAGGTCATCATTCCCTCTCTCTTCTCGGTGCGGGAAGTTGTTTCCTCCCAGACAAAACTGCCAGAGATTTCCCAACTCGCCGAGGGAGAGCTTGCCATTACGTGGATCGGTCATGCCTCCTTCCTGATCCAGACTCCCGAACATTCCATCCTCATTGATCCTAATTGGGCGAAGTGGCTGAAGGTCATCAAGAGGCTCAAGGAGCCGGGCCTCGGGATCCATGAACTTCCGGCAATCGATCTGGTTCTTGTCAGCCATGCCCACTTCGACCATCTCGACAAGAAATCCCTCCGGGCCGTGGCTTCTGATCAACCCATCGTTGTGCCGGAGCATGTGGGCGACCTCGTCCATGGACTTGGGTTCAACCGCGTGCAGGAGTTGAAGCGCTGGGAGAGCATGGAACTCGGTTCCCTAAAGGTAACGCTCACTCCCGCCCATCACTGGGGTGCCAGAATGCTCCACGACAAGCACCGTGGCTTCGGCGGATTCCTGATCAAGTATGCCGGACGCACGATCTTTCACTGCGGCGACAGTGCCTGGTTCGACGGATTCTCGGAGATCGGAGGGCATTCCAAGATCGATATTGCCCTGCTCCCGATCGGAGCCTACGACGCTCCGACAGGGCGTGATGTCCACATGAATCCCGAGGAGGCCTTGCGAGCCTTCAGTGCCCTCGGTGCGGATATCATGATTCCGATGCACTATGGCACTTTCCGGCTAGGATTCGAACCGATGGCAGAGCCGCCTGATCGCCTGCTGGGTCATGCCAGGTCACTCGGGATCGATGAAAAAATCAGAATTCTCAAGGAAGGGGAGCCAGCTGTGTTTTAGGAAATAAAAAAAGGGGGCCTGAGCCCCCTTTTCTGAAGTTTAAGTGAGATGCCGGTTTGCCGTTACTTCGAAAGCGCCTTGTTCCAAACAGCAATCTGCGCGGCTTGGGCTGCGAAGAGAGCCTCGGGTGAGTCCACGATCTCGATGCCTGTGATTTTGTCGCCCTGTTTGATGGCGTTTACGACTTCCTGGTCCTTCGGGCCATCGACGGCTCCGAAAATGGCATGCTTGCCATCAAGCCAAGGGGTGGGGACATGGGTGATGAAAAACTGACTGCCGTTGGTGCCGGGTCCGGAATTGGCCATTGAGAAGAGACCGCCGCGGTCGTGCTTGAGACCGGGAGCGAACTCGTCGGCGAATTTGTAACCGGGACCCCCCATGCCAGTTCCGGTCGGATCACCACCCTGAATCATGAAATCAGGAATGACCCGGTGGAAGGTGATGCCATCATAAAATCCGCGGCGGGCGAGATTCAGGTAGTTTGCAACCGTGATGGGGGCCTTGCTGGCATACATGGTCGCATGGATATCTCCCTTGGAAGTGTGGAGAACAATGCGGATGTCCTTAACGGGTTCGGCGGGATTGGCGGCTCCGGCGATACCGGGTGCCATGCAGAGAGTAGTGGAAAGGGCGAAAAGTGTCTTTTTCATTGGGCTTCTATTGGGTAGCAGAGAGGGGTGCCAAAGAAAGCCAAAACACTCAAATCTTCAAAAGCTGCCATAGCTTCGCGTAAAACCTCCCGCTCCAATCCCTCAGCACAAGGCTCGATCACCGTGGGCTTGGTCCAGATGCGCTGTGTGAGCTCTCCTTCGGAGAATCTCAAGACCGCGGTCCGCCTGATCCGGGATGCTGCCAAGAATGGAGCCAAGGTTGTCTGCTTGCCCGAGCTCTTCCTGAGCGAGTACTTCTGCCAGAGTGAGGATCACGATTATTTCAAGCTGGCCGAAGTGATCCCGGGACCGACCACGAAGTCGCTCGGCAAAGTGGCCAAGGAACTCGGCGTGGTGATCATTGCCTCCCTCTTCGAGCGTCGGGCTCCGGGCCTCTATCATAACACGACGGCCATCATCGAGGCCGACGGTAAGTATCTCGGCAAGTACCGGAAGATGCATATTCCCGATGATCCGCTTTTCTACGAGAAGTTTTACTTCACGCCGGGTGATCTCGGTTTTCGCAACTGGAAGACCAGCGCTGGTGATCTGGGTGTTCTTATCTGCTGGGACCAGTGGTATCCGGAGGCTGCGCGCCTTACGGCCCTGCAGGGATCTGAAGTGCTCTTCTATCCGACAGCGATAGGATGGCATCCCGCGGAGAAGAAGCAGTATGGTGAGAATCAAAAAGAAGCCTGGCAACTCGCCCAGCGCGCCCATGCATTAGCCAACGGCTGTTATGTCTGCGGCGTGAATCGTATTGGCCATGAGAATCCGGTGGCTTCTGCAGGAGGGGAGGGGTTGGAGTTCTGGGGAGGGACCTTTGTCGCCGCGCCTAACGGCCAGATCATCGCCGAGGCTCCAGCTGATAAGGAGATGGTTCTTGTGGTTGATCTCGACCGTCAGTTCATGGATACCCAGCGCACCCATTGGCCGTTTCTTCGAGATCGCCGGATTGATGCCTATGCTGGAATCGAGAAGCGCTTTATCGATTAATTCGATTGAAGAAAGCGATCGCTCAATCGGTTCCGCGTTCAGCTCCTTTAGCGGATCAGGTCAGGGATTACCGCTTGCTCATGGAGCGGTGGCTGCGGCTCGTGAACCTGATTCCCTCACTCGATCTTTCGGTTTATGGGGAGGCAGAGGGCTATCCCCTCATCGTTGTGCGCTCGGAAGATCATGACCCTAAGATGCCTTCAGTATATCTGTCAGCTGGCATCCATGGCGATGAACCGGCCGCCGTGGAAGGTCTGGTACGCTGGGCAGAGGCATCGCTGGAGAAGTTTAAAGCTTGGAACTGGATGATCTTCCCATGCCTGAATCCGTGGGGACTGGAGAGGAATATCCGTTTCGATGCCGAGAAACGCGATCTCAACCGATTCTATGATTCAAGAAAGGTACCGCAGATCGTAGCGCAGCGTGCCTTGATGAAGGGGAGACGCTTTGATACGGCGGCCACGCTTCATGAGGACTACGATGCGAGAGGATTTTATCTTTATGAAGTGGCTGCAAAGCGTCCTCACTGGGGAGAATCACTCTGTGGCGAACTCACCTCTGTGATTGCCCCTGATCCCCGACCCAAGATCGATGGACACTCCGCCCGAAAAGGGTTGATCCGACGCCGCATCACCCCGGATCTAATGAAGGGGCATCCCGAGGCGTTTCTTCTGCACTTTCAGCATGCGGCAAGGACCTTCACCTTGGAAACTCCCTCCGAGGACTCGCTGGACAGACGTGTCCAAGCTCAGGAACGTTTCCTTGTGACAATGGTCAAAAAGTTGAAACTGGAGATGGTTTTCTGAGAAAATGCAGTTATCTTACAGACCCTCCATGCATCACACTGTTTCAGTACTTTTTTTCCTCTTGCTCGTTGTTTCGACCATGGTGGAGCCCTTGGAAGCCGATGTTCTCACTTTTAAAGATGGAAAGGAAATCAAAGGAGAGATCCTGAGCGAGACATCAGATTCCGTTCTGATCGAATTTAATGTCACGCCGACCATCAAGGATCAGAAGTCCTTCTCCCGTGAGAGAATCGCTCACATTGTCTCGACTCCAGCTGACGAGAAGGCCTTCCAGTCGATCGGTAGCCTAGCAACGCCCGATACTGTTCTGGATTCAGCGTTCTATGACCAGCTCATCGATAAGAAGATTCCTGAATTTCTACATCGTTATCCCTATTCCAAGCATCTTTCCGGTCTCCGTGAGAGCCTTCGTTCCCTCAATGCAGATCGAACGCGTTTCCGCCGTGGAGACCGCCGGATCAATGGGGTATGGATCACCGCCGAACAGATAGAAGCCAACCCTTATCAATCGGGTGCGAAGATCAAGTACGCAGCGATGATCGAGTTGGCCAAGGCTAACGATTGCACGGGGTCTCTTCAGTCCTTCGAACTGCTAGAAAAGGAATTTCCAGGTTCTGAGATCATGTCCGACGCCATCATGCTGGCCCAGAGCCAGCTCGATCAATTTCAGGGCAGACTATCCCTTGCCAAGATCAACTTCGAAATTTTCGAGAAGCGTCGTCAACAAGCCATCTTGCTCACACCTGCGGACCAGGCTAGGGAGATCAATAACGCTCTGCAGAACGAGAAGGTTGCCGCGAGCAACTCCATGGCGACTGCAACCGCTGATGGGTCCAAGTTCTTCCCGATCTTCCAGAACAGTAAGGACTCTATGGATGCCCTCCAGATGTTGATCACGGCGGAAAAAACCCGACTTACCACCCTTCAGAAAATCCCAATGACTGAGGGGATGGCCGCCGCAAATGAGTGTGCCAGACTAGCCTCCGAGGGTAAGCTCAAGGAAGCGCAGGATCAGTTGACGCAATCCCAAAGCCTATGGCCGGCTAATATCGAGAACGCTAGGCTGAAGCTTCAGTTGGAAAATCTAACCAAATCTCAAAGTGCTGCAGCAGCTGCTGCTGCGGCTGCTCCCCAAAAACCGTTGCCCTCACCGACATCAGTTGCTCCTGTTAAGCCATGACCGACACCGCACGCTCTGCATCTCTCAATCGTAAAACCAGCGAAACAGAAATTACCCTACGCATCACGCTTGATGGTGAAGGCAAATCATCCATCCGCACGGGCATTCCGTTTTTCGACCACATGCTGACGCTCTTTTCCCGTCATGGTCTCCTCGATCTGGATGTTGAGGCGAAGGGGGATATTGAGGTCGACTATCATCACACCGTCGAGGATGTGGGACTGGCGTTAGGCTCTGCTTTTATGAAGGCGCTCGGTGACAAGTCTGGAATCCGACGTTACGGGAGTGCTTATGTCCCGATGGATGAGGCTCTGGCCCGTGTTGTGGTGGATTGCAGCGGTCGTCCCTACCTTGCCTATGATGCTCCCCGCGGGGTGGAGGCGATAGGGCTTTTTCCCTTTCAACTCGTCGAGGAGTTCCTTCGCGCATTCAGCGTGCAGGCCGGCCTGACGCTCCATGTCTCCATCCTGGCCGGCCGGGATGCCCATCACATGGCTGAGGCGATCTTCAAGGCACTGGGACGCGCCCTTGATGTCGCTGTCTCCTTTGATAATCGGGTGAAGGGAATACCCAGCACCAAGGGTGTGCTGTGAGTAAGAAAGCCTTGCTGGGTCTCGTCGACTATGGAAGCGGCAATCTCCGCAGTGTCCAGCGTGCCATCGAGCATGCCGGCGCGGATTGCATTCATGTCTTGAGCAAGGCTGACACGGCAGGATGTGCTGGCCTTGTAGTACCCGGCGTTGGATCCTTCGGGGATTGTGCACGCCAGCTCCGAGAGGCTGGTCTCTGGGAAGTCATCAAAGATTGGATCGGTGCCGATAAGCCATACCTCGGCATCTGCCTGGGCTACCAGCTTCTCTTTGACTCGAGCGAGGAATCACCCGGAGTCGAGGGGTTCGGGGCTCTGCATGGAAAGGTTGTCCATTTTCCCAAGTCCTCGGGAATAAAAATCCCACACATGGGATGGAATCAGCTGAACATCCGCAAGCCCTCCGATTGCCTGATGACAGGTCTTGCAGAGAATCCCGATTTCTATTTTGTCCATTCCTACTACCCGGTTCCCGAGGATGATACGGTCATCACCTCGACCTGCGACTATGGTGTCGAATTCGCTGCGAGTGTTACCAAGGGCAACCTGAGCGCTGTACAGTTCCATCCCGAAAAGAGCCAGGCTGTCGGTCTCGAGATGCTCCGTAACTTCATCTCTTCGTTGAAGTAGAATAAACGATCTCATTATTTCTCTATTTTTCATTCTCCCTTTTACCTTTAGCCAAAATGCTCCTTTATCCCGCAATTGACATCATGGGTGGTCAGGTTGTCCGCCTGGAACGCGGCCTCGCCGCAAAAAAAACCGTCTATAGTGACGATCCTGTCGCCATGGCACTGAAGTGGGAGGCTGCCGGTGCGGATTGGATCCATCTTGTCGATCTGGATGCTGCCTTTGAGGGGAAAAGTCGGAACCTGGACGTCATCCGTGAGATCACCAAGGCTGTCTCCGTTCCCTGCGAACTCGGTGGTGGGATGCGTGATGCCGGTTCGATTGAGGTGGGCCTAGATACTGGTGTCCGCCGGGTCATCATTGGCACCAAGGCAGCGGAGCCTGGTTTCCTGGCTGAAGCAGCGGTTTCCTTTGGACCTGCTCGACTTGCCGTGGGCATTGATGCCAAGGATGGGAAGGTTGCCGTCAAAGGATGGGTCGAGACGATGGGACTCAGTGCGCTTGATCTGGCTCGCGAAGCTCTGAATGTCGGTATCCGGACAATCATTTATACTGATATCGCCACCGATGGCATGCTGCAGGGGCCAAACCTTGCCGCTATGCATGAGATGGCTGTCACCGTTTCCTGTGACCTGATTGCCAGTGGAGGAGTCTCCGGACCTGAGGATCTGCGTCAACTCGCTAAGATTCCCGGGATTCACGGGGCGATTATTGGTCGCGCGCTTTACGAGGGGCATATGCCCGAAAATCTTAGAGTCATATTAGAATGATTCTAATTAAAAGGATTGATTTGCCAGCCCTCTTTCTGTTTTTAATACAAAAATTGCATTAGATGTTTGAAAACTGGGTAAATGGAGGTGCCTGGGAGTCAGCTTGAGAAAAGAGACCGTCGAGCCAAGGGCGTTTTTTGGGGAAGAGGGAGATTTTGAGGATGCGTTTTCTGGCGTGAGGAGAGATCCTAGGAGCCTACAGTCTGCCCGAAAACGACTACGACGGTCATTCCCTCAGGGCTGCCATCGAACCCCGCATCGGCCATCTCAAAAGCGACTTCCGCCTCGGTCGCAACTTCCTCAAGGGCCAACAGGGCAACAGCATCAACCTCCTCCTGGCTGCCACAGCCGCCAACCTCTCCCTCTGGATGAGAAAGATCCTCTCGGCTCTCGTCCAAATCCTATCCCCTATACCTCTCCCTATCCCAATCACCAACTTCCCTGCTCTCCAAAGGGCTTTTTAAGGGCCAACTAGCTAGTTCGACTGATCCATTGTGGGTTGATCCTGATCTTTTGATTTCTCGGGTTTCTCGGTCTTATCAGTCTGGTTTGAAGAGTCCGTGGAAGTTGCCTTGGTGTCCTTCTCCTTCTCCTTATCCTCTTTGGAGCCATAGACTTCTTGGAGGACTTTTCCAATGAGAGGAGCGGCATGACTGCCTCCGTGAACATTATTATCCCCAGGCTCGCCTTCGTAGACGGCAGCAAAGGCATACTGGGGATTCTCGGCGGGAACAAATCCCGCAAACCATGCGGCGGTCCGCTGCTTCTCCTTGTTCCCTCCTCCGCCCCATTGTGCGGTACCAGTCTTTCCGGCGACATGGTATCCCTTTACTTGCGCGTGATGGGCTGTCCCTTGTCCATCTTCGGTCACGGCCACGAGAGCTTTTTTAAGAGTCTCCATATCCTCGGGCTTGATCTGGAGATTGTCTCGAAGACGGTCAGGGTAGGCGGATACCACTTTATTATCGATGCCCTGGATCTGCTTCACGAGACGTGTCTGGTGGAATTGTCCCCCAGTGGCGATGACCCCGTAAGCCTGGGCCATTTGGAGAGGAGTGATGACGATAGCCCCCTGGCCGATGCTCATGTTGGCGACATCGCCTTTGAGGATCTTCCTCCCTTGGGTGCGAAGCATGTATTCATCAGTGGGAATGATGCCGCCGGATTCGGCTTTGAGCGGAATACTGGTTTTCTTGCCAAGTCCCAAACGTTCGGTCCAGGTGATGATGTTTTGTGCGCCGATCTTGATGCCGGCCTGAATGAACCATGTGTTGCATGACTGGGTGAGTGCCTCGACGAAGTTAAGACGTCCGGCATCGGTCTTCTTCCAGTTGTGGAAGGTGAAGTTGCCTATGTCGATTGCAGTAGGGCCGCTGTAGATATCCTTGGCGGTAAGCTTTCCGGACTGGAATCCGGAGAGTGCGACAAAGGTCTTGAAGGTGGAGCCGGGGGGGTAAGCGGATCGATAGGCTCGGGGGAGCAGGGGAGTGGAAGGATCTTCGCTGAGTTGTTTGTAGATCGCGGGATTCAGAATGGGAACGAAGTGGTTCGGATTGTATTCGGGCCAGGAGGCCATGGCATGGATTTCACCCGTCCAAGGATCGATGACCACGATGGCGCCGCGTTTGCAGTTTTCACTGAGGACTTTTTCGCAAATGCGTTGCAGATTCTGATCAATGGTCGTGATCACATTGTCGCCTGGAACGGGAGGTTGGGCGATCCTCTCCGAGGTCTTGCGACCTTCGGCATTGTAGGTGACATGGATGCTGCCAGGGTGGCCCTTGAGCTGGTAGTCGAAGGTTTGCTCAATGCCCTCGCGACCCTCGCTTTCGGTGAAGATGAGATCCTTGTTCTCGATCGGACGGATGGAAAGTGGAGCCTCCTTGCCGGTATAGCCGATGATGTGGGAAGCAAGTTGTCCATTGGGGTAAATGCGTGCGTAGACTTGCTGGAGCACCAGGGCACTGGTGAGGCCGCGTCTGGCGGCGGCGAGTTCCTCGGGTTGCAGATCCTCGAGCAGAGTCAGGGGCAGGAGTCCACGGTTATAATAATGATTCAGGATAGCTTGATCAGATAGGGAGATCTGGCGTCCGAGGAACCCCTTGGCGAACGTGATGTGTTGGCGGGCAAAGGCCAGGACCTTGACTTCGCTCCAGTCGAGAGGAGTGGGAAATTGTAGCGCCAGATTATAACTAAGGCGATTCTGAGCAAGTGGGTAGCCGTTCCTGTCGGTGATCTGTCCTCTGGGAGCGGGAATTCCGAGCTGGAAGGTCCGCGCCTGCTTCTGGGTTTCCCAAGTCGGCTTGGGATTCTCATCGATGGGAGCGTTCGTCCCATTGTTCATCTGAGCCGCTGCCGTGAAAGCGAGGAAAAAAAACCCAAGAACGGAAAGAAGAAAGTTCCGGGCGCTCATGATAAGTTGACTCTTGGCAAAGTGATATGGGGAGACTTCAGATAAATCGGTTCGGGAGTGTCCGATACGAGAAAAGAGGGATCGTTCTTTTCGGCAAGAATTGCAAGTCGCACGGCACTCGGGGTTGATATCACAAGATCGATGATTTCCGGCAATGCTGCCGATCCTAATATGGGAAGATCTGCATAGGATCTCAGATGATGTAGCGTCTCCGAAGGAGAAAGAAGTTGGGGTTCTTCGACGAACGACCCTCTCTGAATCCGGGCTATCCAGTAATGGCCACCCCGTGCATCACCGACAACCCAGAATCCCTCATCAGGCCCAAGCAATGCAAGGGGTGAGGGGATGGCTTGGAGAGGAAGATTTCGCGCCGTGGCGAATGCTCTTGCGGCTGCAATTCCCGCGCGCAGTCCATTGTACGATCCAGGACCCAGTCCCACGCAGAGGGCATCAGGAATGCCGCATGTATCCACGGCATCCCGTAACCCCTCGAAAAGAGCTGATGAGTCGGATCGTGCATGGGGAGTCTGTTTTTGAAAGAGAACATCCATCCTTCCCTCTGTGAAGGAAACAGAGGCAACCGAGGCGACTGGTGAGGAGGAGTCCAGGGAAAGGATCTTCATTGTCATTTCAGATTACGTTCCAGCAGAACGATCGGACTTCTTTCGTTCCCTCAAGCCTCGGTTCGATCCGGATCCTTAGCGTCCGGGGAGGGAGTATGGAGGCAAACTTGTCTCCCCACTCGATGAACACCAGCCCGTCATGATAGTAATCTTCCAGTCCAAGGGCTAGCACCTCGTCCTCGGATTCCAGCCTGTACCAGTCCGAGTGATGCAGGCGGTTTTCACCCGATCCATAGCTCTGAAGCAGGGTAAAGGTTGGGCTGGTCACATCCTCTGTGATGCCCATGGCGAGGGCCGTTGCTTTGACGAAATGGGTTTTCCCGGCACCGAGCGGTCCCTCCAGACTGACCACGCCTGACTTCAGCATCAGCGGCAGGAGTTCTACGGCAATAGCCGCCGTTTCCTGAACGCTCCGGGCAGTATGTTCTCCCAGTTGATGTGTGACAGGATTGTCGGTTGCCATTTTTCAAGCATTCTAGTTGGGTTATGGAGTCTAGCAATCTTACTGGAACAATCCTTTATAATTCATCCCTCATAATTCATTCTTATGTCCAATCCGACCCAACTCCCTTCCTGGAAGGCACTAGAAGTCAATCGCGACCAGATCGCCAAGACAACGCTTAAGGAGCTCTTTGCTGCCGATTCGACACGCGGTGAGCGCTTGACCGCAGAGGCTTGCGGCCTCTACCTCGACTACTCGAAGAACCGCGTCAATGACGAGACGCTCAAGAACCTCGTTCAGCTTGCCAAGGAAGTCGGACTGGAGGAGCACCGCGATAAGATGTTTTCCGGAGAGAAGATCAACATCACGGAGGATCGTGCCGTCCTGCACGTTGCGCTTCGCGCCCCCAAGAGTGAGGTGATCAAGGTCGACGGCGTCGATGTTGTTCCTGAGGTTCACAAGGTGCTCGAGTCCATGGGCGCCTTTGCCGACCGCATCCGCTCCGGTGAGTGGAAGGGTCACACAGGCAAGCGCATCAAGAATGTCATCAATATCGGTATTGGCGGCTCCGATCTGGGTCCTGTCATGGCCTATGAGGCGCTCAAGGCCTACAGCGATCGCGAAATGACTTTCCGCTTTGTCTCCAATGTCGACGGCACTGACTTTGCCGAGGCTGTCCGTGATCTCGATCCCTCCGAGACTCTCTTCATTGTTTCGTCGAAGACCTTCACCACACTCGAGACCATGACAAATGCCAACAGCGCCCGCGAGTGGTCGCTTGTTGGCTTTGGTAATGATGCCTCAGCTGTTGCCAAACACTTTGTCGCGGTCTCCACTAACGCCGCCAAGGTCTCGGAGTTTGGTATCGACACCGCGAATATGTTCGGATTCTGGGATTGGGTCGGCGGACGCTATTCGATGGACTCCGCGATCGGTCTTTCGACCATGATCGCCATCGGGCCTAAGAACTTCTCGGACCTCCTCGCTGGCTTCCACGCCATGGACGAGCACTTCCGCACGGCTCCACTCGAGAAGAATCTCCCCGTTCTTCTCGGTCTGCTTGCTGTCTGGTACAACGACTTCTTTGGAGCCCAGAGCATCGCGGTGCTTCCCTACGAGCAGTACCTCAAGCGCTTCCCGGCCTACCTCCAGCAACTCACCATGGAGAGCAATGGCAAATCGGTTCGTCTCGACGGAACCCATGTCACCTTCGACACAGGTCCGATCTACTGGGGCGAGCCCGGGACAAATGGCCAGCACTCTTTCTACCAGCTTATCCATCAGGGTACGCGCCTAATTCCTTGCGACTTCATAGGCTTTAACAAGGCGATCAACGAGCTGGGTCATCACCACAATTACCTCATCTCGAATATCTTCGCGCAGGCCGAGGCACTCGCTTTCGGCAAGACACCTGAGCAAGTGAAGGCCGAGGGTACGCCCGATTGGCTCAATCCCCACCGCGTCTTCGAGGGGAATCGTCCCTCGAATGTCATCATGGCCGACAAGCTCGACCCGCATACACTTGGCGTTCTGGTCGCTCTCTATGAGCATAGCGTCTTTACACAAGGTGTTGTCTGGGGCATCAACTCGTTCGATCAGTGGGGTGTGGAGCTTGGCAAGCAGCTTGCCCAGCACATTATCCCCGAGCTGGAGTCACCGACCGAGCCAGAGCTCAAGCACGACAGCTCCACGAACGCACTCATCCGCCGCTACAGGGCGAAGAAGTAATCATCGAACTAATATCAAGTCATGGCTCTTAAGATCGAGGTCCTTGCTGATGATGATGCGGTGGCGAAGGCCGCTGCAGGAGTAATTGCAACTGCCTCCCGTGAGGCCGTGGCTGCTCGTGGAGTTTTCACTCTTGCTGTTAGTGGCGGCAAGACTCCTTGGGCCATGCTGAGGGATCTTGCATCTGAAGAGGTGCCTTGGTCACAGGTCCATGTCTTCCAGATCGATGAACGCATCGCACCCGAGGGTGATCCCGATCGGAACTTGACCCATCTGCACGAGAGCCTTCTCGGTAATGCACCCATCCCCAAGGAGAACATTCATGCGATGCCGGTGAATGCCGTTGATCCCGCGGAGGGAGTGAAGGAATACGAGGCGCTCCTCACCGAGATCTGCGGAAATCCCCCGATCCTCGACATGGCGCATCTCGGTCTCGGCCCCGATGGTCACACGGCATCGCTGGTCCCGAACGATCCCGTGCTCACTGTTACCGATCGTGACGTGGCGCTGACCGATCCCGTGCATCTCTACCAGAACCGGCGCCGGATGACCCTGACCTACCCGATGATCAACCGCTCACGGAACATCATGTGGCTTGCTACTGGTGCAGCCAAGATCCCGATGATCGTGAAACTCAAGGCAGCTGATCATTCGATCCCTGCCGGAAGGATCAGTCAGGAGAATGCGCTGTTGCTCACCGACACCGCTGCGGCTGCCGGATTATAGGCGATCTTGAGGGTAGCGTTATTGTTCTCTGCCTACAACGCAGAGTGATGGGAGGTAAGGAACTAAGTCAGCATGGTGTGACTCGGAAGATTGTCATAGGTGACCCCGCTAAGCGGTGCCAGCTTTTTTTGCCCTCGGCAATCTCTCCGCGCCTCTTTCCAGCGGATTGATTCGCTTAGCGAGCTATCGCAGCACACAATCTCATTGCGCCAGAAAGCACAAAACCCATTCTAACCCATCGTTACTCTTAGTAAGCCTACTGAGCTTTAGTTCAATCTCACCAAGTCTCTTAAATCAAGACGCAGTGAATTCATGGTGATCTGATTTTTCAAATTTTCTTTTTTTAAAAGGATATCTTGCATCTTTGAAGCAATCGACGACGTTGATTTACCATTGGACTTACGCCAATGAACCCGATCCGCTGTCAGCATTTTGATAAAAGGTCTATGTCTCACGAGTATTGAACTGGCAATTGTGTGCAGACGAGATCATCGAAATCTCCTCTACTCTGGTTTTTTTTGAGATTGTTTTCACCCCCGATGAAGACACCTCAATAGGGCTACAATTATGCCATCGCTGAGAGGGGCTTCAATTGTTGGTAAGTGACGATTTTGTTACATTGGGTTGGTTGACTCCACCGAGTCGGAGTGATACCCATCCGCACAGGATTCGATCTAAGTTGGAATCGAGGGTCACTGTTATTCTCTTATAAAGAATCAGCGCATCAAAAAATGTAGTCTAGATGCCTGTCAATGAAAGCCCTTCAAGGTAATATGTTTCGAAACCAAGGAATCTAGAGCCTCCCACTACTGCTTAAGCCATAACATGGTGCTCTTGAAGGGACTTCACTGTAAGCGGGGCCTCCGCCATTGACTTGATCGCTGAGGCACTGGCCGCCGCTGCTCGCAGGGTGGTCATGATGGGAATGCGATTGGCCACTGCCGTACTGCGGATCACGACTTCATCAGCGCGGGGTTGTTTGCCCGCCGGAGTGTTGATAATGAACTGCATCTCGCCGTTCTTGATCATATCGACGACATTCGGGCGTCCCTGAGCGAGTTTGTTAAGGCGGATGATCGAGATGCCGGCTGTCTTGAGAAGGGCAGCAGTGCCATCTGTTGCATGGATCGTGAAGCCGAGATCGGCAAAATCTTTCACAATAGGAACGATTGCCTTCTTGTCGGAGTCCTTGACGCTGACAAAGAGGTTCCCCTTGCTTGGAAGCGCTGGGGCGGCAGCCATCTGTGCCTTTGCATAGGCGCGAGGGAAGTCGGTATCTATCCCCATGACTTCGCCCGTGGAGCGCATTTCAGGTCCGAGGGTGATGTCGATTCCCGGGAACTTGATGAAGGGGAAAACTGCTTCCTTGACGCTGTAATGGGTCGGGATGACTTCTTCCGTGAAGCCAAGATCCTTCAGCGTTCTGCCCACCATGATCTTGGCAGCCAGCTTGGCAAGAGGGACTCCGATCACCTTGCTGACAAAGGGTGAGGTGCGGGATGCACGGGGGTTCACTTCAAGCACGTAGACCTCCTCATCCTTCACGGCATACTGGACGTTCATCAGTCCACGGACATCGAGTTCCAAGGCCATGGCCCTGGTTGCCGAGCGGATGGTCTCCAGAACCTTAGGAGAGAGTGAGACAGAAGGAAGCACACAGGCACTGTCACCGCTATGGATGCCAGCCTCTTCGATATGTTCCATGATTCCTCCGATGACGCAGTCCGTGCCATCTGCAAGGCAGTCGACATCGACCTCTGTGGCATCTTCCAGGAAACGATCCACCAGGATCGGGCGTTCGGGGCTGACTTCGACCGCGGTACGGATATAGCGGCGGAGATCCTCTTCCGTATAAACGATCTCCATGGCGCGTCCTCCCAGGACAAAGGAGGGACGGACGAGGACGGGGTAGCTGACCCTGTTAGCGACCTCGACAGCTTCCGCCTCATTAATGGCTGTGGCCCCGGTGGTCTGGCGCAGGCCGAGTTTGTCGATCATTGCCGAGAAATGTTTGCGATCCTCGGCCATCTCGATGCTCTTGGGCTGGGTGCCGATGATTGTAACCCCACGGGCCTGAAGCGGGGCAGCAAGGTTAAGCGGAGTCTGGCCGCCGAACTGGACGACAACGGCGTCGCACTTCTCCCGCTCGTAGATGTTGAGAACATCCTCAAGGGTTAGGGGTTCGAAGAAGAGCTTGTCGCTTGTGTCGTAATCCGTGGAGACCGTCTCGGGGTTCGAGTTCACCATGATGGTCTCGAAACCCTCTTCCTTGAGAGCGAAGGCGGCGTGGACGCAGCAGTAGTCGAACTCGATGCCTTGGCCGATGCGGTTGGGACCGCCACCAAGGATCATCACCTTCTTCTTGCTACCTTGACGGGTTTCATCTTCATCCCCGTAGGTCGAGTAGAAATAGGGAGTCGCGGCCTCAAATTCTGCGGCACAAGTGTCGACAAGTCGGTAGGTCGGCTCAACCCCTTCGGCCTTGCGTTTGGCACGGATGGCATCCTCGGTTGTCCCGGCGATCTGGGCCAGCTGGCGATCGGAGAAGCCAAGCTGTTTGGCCCTACGCAGGTTAATATTGGTTGGATCCTTTCGGAAGGAGAGTTCCTCTTCGACAATCTCCTGAATGTTGTCGAGGAACCAGGGGTCGATGGCGCTGATGGCATGGATCTTCTCCGCGCTAAGTCCGGCGAGGAAGGCATGACGGACGGCAAAAATGCGCTCGGCATTCGGAATGCGTAGGAGTTGCTCGATCTGTTCGGTGTCCCAGGATCCGTCAGCCTTACGGGGTTCAATGTCCTTTGAATCACAACCGAGTCCGAAGCGTCCGGTCTCGAGCGAACGGAGTGCCTTCTGCAGGGCCTGTTTGAAGGTCCGTCCGATCGCCATTGCCTCGCCGACGCTTTTCATCTGGCTGGTGAGGGTAGGATCGGCTTTGGGGAACTTCTCGAACGTGAAGCGGGGGATCTTAACCACGCAGTAGTCGATCGCAGGCTCGAAACAGGCGGTCGTGGTCTTGGTGATGTCGTTCTTAAGTTCGTCCAGGCGATAGCCGACGGCGAGTTTCGCGGCGATCTTTGCGATCGGGTAACCGGTGGCCTTGGAGGCGAGAGCAGAGGAACGCGAGACCCGGGGGTTCATCTCGATGACGATCTGACGTCCATCCTTCGGGTTCACGGCGAACTGGATATTCGATCCGCCGGTCTCGACGCCAATGGCACGGATCACAGCGAAGGAATCATCCCGCATCTTCTGATATTCCTTGTCGGTCAGAGTCTGGATCGGGGCAACGGTGATCGAGTCACCGGTATGGACACCCATCGGATCGAAGTTCTCGATCGAGCAGATGACGATGCAGTTGTCAGCGGTGTCACGAATGACCTCGACCTCGAATTCCTTCCATCCAAGCAGGGACTCCTCGATCAAAACCTCTGTGGTAGGCGACATGTCGAGTCCCCGACGGGCTATGGTCTCGAGCTCCTCTCGGTTGTAGGCAATGCCACCACCCGCTCCTCCGAGCGTGAAGGCTGGACGGATGATCAGCGGGTAGGTGCCGATCTGCTTGGCGATCAAAAAGACCTCGTCGATTGTGTGGGCGGCACCTGAGTTTGCAACTTCCAGTCCGATCTCGAGCATGATCTTCTTGAAGAGGGTGCGATCCTCTCCACGCTTGATCGCCTCGGCATTGGCCCCGATGAGGCGAACGCCGTGCTTTTCAAGAACTCCGCTGTGGACGAGCTCCATGGCGGCATTGAGTGCAGTCTGGCCACCAAGGGTGGGGAGGAGGGCATCCGGCTTCTCCCTCTCGATGATCTTTTCGATGATCTCCGGCGTGATCGGCTCGATATAGGTTCGGTTGGCAAACTCCGGATCGGTCATGATCGTGGCAGGATTTGAGTTTACCAGCACGACCTCGTATCCCTCTTCGGCTAGGGCCTTGCAGGCTTGCACTCCCGAGTAATCGAATTCGCATCCTTGGCCGATGACAATAGGCCCCGCCCCGATCAGAAGGATTTTATGGATGGAAGTGTCTTTGGGCATAATGAACTGTGGAAAGGTTTCCCGTTAAGGCAATGAGTAGGAATGTTCCCGCGACCGGAATCGACGGAGCTGTTCTTATACCCCGAAGCCCTGTGGGAAAATAAGTCAAAAAGGAATATTTCGTTACTTTTAGCCCGTCTCCAGATTAGAAGAAGCTCGGTAGACGCGTGACCAGTATAGTCGTGTCGGCAGTCTCCGGGATCAGGATTGGCTCTTCCAGAAAGGAGGGAATCAGCATCAAGCCACCGGGTCGAAGGATCGTTCCCAAGCACTCCACTTCACCTGTCAGGCAAGTCACGATGGAGAAGTCACCCTGGCAGAAGATATTCCCGGGCAGGGGAAGAGGGATCTTCTCAACATGGAAATAGGGACAGTCTGCCACCACGGTTTGCGAGGAGGGAGTCAGTGCCGGCTCGAAATCATTGAAGTCGATGGAGGCGAGCGATTCCTTGATGTGAAGATCACGAGGTTTCCCGTCGAGGCCCCGGCGATTCCAGTCAAAGACGCGGTATGTGGTGTCGCTGTTCTGCTGCACCTCGACAATCACTAGCCCTTCACCAATGGCATGCAGTCTGCCGCTGGGAATGAAGAGGCTCTCTCCGGTGCGAGCCCGGAGGGTGTGGAGCGTCTGTTCCACCGTGCCATTCTGGAGGGCTTGCTCAAACCCCTTGCGTGAAACACCTCTCTTGAGTCCGGCATAGACGGAGGCCCCTTTGGAGGCATGGAGAAAATACCAACACTCTGTCTTTGGTTCCCCATTGAGTACAGCAGCGAGTTCCACCGGTGGATGGACCTGGACGGAGAGGCGCTCGCGCGCATCGAGGAGCTTGATGAGGAGGGGAAAACGAGGTGAGAGGTTTGAGCTGTGTAGGGAGCCGAAGACTTCATCACGGTATCCGGTCCATAACTCATGAAGCGTCATCCCCTTGAGGGGGCCTTCACGCACCACGCTCTGTGCTTCGGGTCGGTCGACCATTTCCCAAAGCTCCCCCACGGGGACCGTGTGTGGAAGAGTTTTCCCCAAAAGAGTCTCGAAACGGCGCCCCCCCCAGACGCGTTCCATGGCTAGGGACTCGAAAGTGATCGGTGAGGAAAAATCCATGAGTAATAAGATAGTATCCCCAAGATGCCTGCGATTGCCAAGACCACACGGTATCCTGCAAGATGGATAGGATGGTCTCGTCACGACGTACACGCTCCTTGGATGAAATAACGGGGATTCTTCTGCTTTTTGGGGGAATCTTGCTCTTTCTTGCCCTCTGCTCCTTTGAGCCGAGGGATGTTTCCCCCTGGCTTCCTTATGCGAAGCACTCTCATTCCTCGGAATATCCTGTGAACTTCATCGGCCGCGTCGGGGCTGATATCGCAGGACTCTTTTACTTTCTCTTCGGAGGCGCCTCATACTTCGCTGCGGCAGCCTTGGCGGGGCTTGGAATCGCCAAGTTCACAACCCCCGAATGCCGACTTTGCATCCGCTTGGGATGGGCGCTTGTTTTTGTCCTGAGTTGGTCAACCCTGCTTGATTTGCAGCATGTGATCCTTGGTGACTGGAAGGAAAAATTCAACATCCAGGGGCCCGGCGGATGGTTCGGGCACCGCATTGATCTGGTGCTCGGGCGTCATGTGCTTGGCACACTCGGATCGGGATTGATTTTCATGGCCCTCGCTCTGGTAAGCCTGATCCTGGCAACAGGATTTCATCCAATCCTGGCATTACGTCGCGCCTTTGCCTTCATGTTTTCCATTCTTGGCACGCTCATGGGGTTCCTTATTGGGTTGATCACAAAGCAACTTGCCAATCGTAAAAAGGAATTCGAGATCCCGGAGGAGGTCGAGTCTCCCAAGTACCGCACGGGCAATCGCCGCAAGTCTCCTGTAGTGGAAACCAAGGCAGAGGAAATAACGGAGAACGATGTGTTCCTCGCAGCGACTCCTCCGGTGGATCTCCCTTCGCCGAAGATCATCGATGCCAGCGTTCCAGCGCCAGCTCGCAAACCGACATTGGCCGAAGTGATGAAGGGGAATACCCAATCTAAAAAGAATGATTCCCTTCCTGCCGACAGCGGCCTTGGTGAAGTGAATCTTCAGGAATATACCTTGCCTGGCTTTGAGCTTTTGGAGACCTACGATGACGAGGGACACAAGCCCGCTGACCCGGCCGAACTCCAAGGAGTGCAGAAGATCATTCTGGAGACACTTTCCCAATTCGATATCGAGGCCTCTCCCGGAGATATCACCAAGGGCCCGACGATCACGCGCTACGAGGTCTATCCCGCCACCGGCGTGCGTGTGGAGCGTATCTCGGCGTTGGAAAAGAACCTCGCCCGGGCGACTTGTGCCGAGCGGATCAATATTCTGGCTCCGATTCCCGGGAAGGACACCGTTGGTATCGAGATTGCCAACTCCAGTAAGGTGAAGGTCAGCATCCGTGAGCTTTTTGAAAGCGAGGCCTGGCATACGACGAAGGCCTCCCTGCCGCTTGCTCTTGGCAAGGATGTCTACGGACATGCCATTATCGCAGACCTCGCCGCAATGCCTCACCTCCTGGTCGCTGGTGCCACCGGCAGCGGCAAGAGTGTCTGCATCAACTCCATTATCACTAGTCTGATATTCAAGCACACGCCCGAGACGCTACGCTTCATCATGATCGATCCGAAGGTTGTCGAGATGCAGGTCTATAATGATCTTCCCCACCTCGTGACCCCTGTGGTGACCGACCCGAAAAAGGTCCTCCTGGCACTGCGCTGGGTAGTCGACGAGATGGAGAAGCGCTACGGAATCTTTGCCAAGGTAGGTGTCAAGAATATCAGTGGCTTCAACGCACGCCCCAAACCCCAGAAGGTGCCGATTGCCGTGGTGTCGGATGATGCCACCGAAGGGGGTTTGGACAATGGTGATTCCTTGGAGTCAGTCCTGGTTTTCAACCTTGAGGACCAGGCTTCCATTGAGACTGAGACTGAGACTGAGGATCAGGAACTTCCGCTCAAGCCCGGCGATGACATGATCATTCCCGACCAGATGCCTTTCATCGTCGTGATTGTCGATGAGTTGGCTGATCTCATGCAGACAGCACCCGCCGATGTCGAGGGGGCGATTGCCCGCATAACGCAGAAGGCACGTGCCGCCGGAATCCATATGATTGTGGCGACGCAAACACCCCGTTCCAGCGTTGTCACCGGAGTTATCAAGGCAAACATTCCCTCACGCATCGCCTTTCAGGTGGCCTCGGGTCTCGATAGTCGCGTGATCTTGGACATGAACGGGGCAGAAAAGCTCCTCGGTAAAGGGGACATGCTTTATCTCCCTCCCGGGAGCGCCAAACTCACTCGTGCACAGGGGGTTCTTGTGACCGATGAGGAGATCCACCGCGTCGTGACCAACCTCGCGATCCAGGCCAAGCCTGTTTTTGAGCCCAGTATCTCGGCAAAACTCGCTTCGACCATCATGCCGGAGGATGAGGTTACCGATGAAGAGGAGGATCTGGTCGACAGGTGCCTCGAGATCATCCGTCAGGAAAAAAAGGCCTCCACCTCGATGCTTCAGCGACGACTGCGGCTTGGTTATACTCGTGCTGCACGTATCGTCGACATTCTCGAGCAACGTGGCATTCTTGGACCCAAAGATGGGGCAAAGGACCGCGAGATTCTAGTCGACCTAGATGGTCTGGACGACTGAGTAGAGCATCCCCTCTGACCTTCATTATTTATGTTTTTTCAACCGACATTATCACCTAGGCCACTTGGACCTCTTCTCCGTGAGGTAAGACAGGATCTGTGTCTGAGTCTTGGAGAGGCTTCACAGTTAGCAAGAATTTCCGAACAGGAGATCGAACTGATAGAGGAGGGAGGATCCCTGAATCCCGATATTGCCCGGATCCATGCCGTGACCTACGCGCGAGCTTTGGGTTTGGATCCGATGGCAATCCGCGACTCCCTTCCCCCGATGCCTGAACTGGCACCCAAGAACTGCCAGTATCTGGCGAATTTTGCACACCCCCTGAAACCACCATTTGAGTGGGGTCTGGAACTGCTTGCTCCCTTGGCTCCCTTGGGACGAGCAGTCGTTTACATCGTTCTCATTACCACGCTCCTAAGCACCTGGGGTTTGATGCGCCAGCTTTCGCGCGTCCGATCCATTCCCTGGATCACCAGTAACACTAGCCCCTCTTCTTTTTCCAACCGATGAGCACGACCCAGATTCCTGAAACCCGCAAGATCGGCTTGATTAGTCTTGGCTGTGCCAAGAACCTCGTCGATGCCGAAATCCTGCTTGGAGATGCCAAGCTCCACGGCTACGAACTCACGAACGAGACCGATGAGGCTGATGTTGTCCTAGTCAATACCTGCGGATTCATTGATCCCGCGAAGGAGGAGAGTATCAATGCGATCCTGGAGGCTAACCGCCGCCGTCTCCATGGTGCAAAACCGGGACAGAAGCTGGTCGTGGGGGGATGCCTTTCCCAACGCTATTCGAGCGATCTCGCCATTCAGTTGCCCGAAGTGGATGCCTTCATGGGGTTGGATGAGATCAAGAGCGCGGGCTCGTTCTTTGACCGCCTTCTTGACGACGAGCGTGAAGAAAAGGGGGCCTTGGTCGAGGTCTCGCGCCGCGCCGCTTACATTCCCGACTACGACACTCCGCGTGTCCGCCTCACGGCTTCTCACACCGCTTACGTGAAAATCGCCGAAGGATGCAACCACCCCTGTTCCTTTTGTGTTATTCCCAGGATGCGTGGACGCCACCGCAGTCGCACGATCGAGTCCGTGGTGAAGGAAGTCGAGGGACTGGTGGCATCCGGAGTGAAGGAGATCAACCTTATCAGCCAGGACACCACATACTACGGGATGGATCTTTGGGAGCAGAAGGCCGGACCGCGTCAGCCTGTTGATGAAGCCAGAGGGCCCGGACTTCCCGCCCTGCTTGACGCCTTGACAGCAATCCCTGGGGAGTTCTGGATCCGTCTTCTCTACACCCATCCGGCCCACTGGAGCGACGACATGATTGCGGCGATCGCGCGCAACCCCAAGGTGGCCCGCTATGTCGACATGCCGCTACAGCACATCCATGACGTGATGCTGGATGCCATGCGTCGCGAAACGGACCGCGGTCACATCGAACGCCTGATCGATCGGATGCGCGCCGGCATTCCAGGACTGACGATCAGGACTACATTCATTGTCGGGTTCCCCGGAGAAGCTGAGGAGCATTTCGAGAGTCTCTTGAAATTCATGAGCGACCGCCGGTTTGAGCGTCTGGGCGTCTTTAACTATTCCCGAGAGGAAGAATCCCGCGCCGCGAAGCTTCCGGGTCAGATCCATGGAGGAACTAAGAAGCGCCGCCACCGAGAGGCGATGCTCGTGCAGCAGCAGATTGCCGTTGAGCTTGCCTTGGAGCAGGTGGGGAAGGAAATGATTATCCTGGCCGATACCAACCAGTTCGGACGAACTGAGGGGGATGCCCCTGATGTCGATTGTCGGGTGCACTTCACCACGCCTGTTAAGGCCGGGGAATTTCATCGTGTTAGGATCACCGGCACCCGCGGTTATGATCTCGAAGCCGAGTTGCTGGACTGATCCCTTGATGCAGATGAAGTTCCCGTATTCCTTCCCCCTGACGCGGGCATTCTCCCTCTATCTTGGGCAGATTGCATTTCTGGCCGGTGAGACCTTCTCCTCGATCTTTCTGGGAAGGATCCGCTGGCGTTTGGTGCTCAATCAGATCGTTGAGATCGGGTTCGGTTCCCAGGCGGTTGTTATCATCACGGGGATCTTCACCGGAGCGGTCTTCACCGCTCAGATTTTCTTTCAGTTCAACGCCTTGAACATGAGTTCCGCCGTCGGTCCCGTGGTGTCGATTGCCCTCTGCCGCGAACTCGGCCCTGTTCTGACCGGACTCATGGTGGCTGGTCGCGTCGGAGCTGCCATCTGTGCAGAGATCGGCACGATGAAGGTCACTGAGCAGATCGATGCACTCCGCGCTCTTGCGGTCAATCCTATTGATTATCTCGTGGTGCCGCGAGCCGTGGCGATGATGATCTCGATGCCGCTCCTTGTGGGGGAATGCATTTTCTTTGCGCTCACGGCCAGCTACTATGTCGCTACGCGGATCCTGAACGTCAACAGCGTCTTCTTCATGCAGCACATGTGGTTCTACACCCACACTAAGGACATGGTGATGGCGCTGATCAAGGGATTTGTTTTTGCACTCATCGTTGTCTTTGTCGGATGTCAGCAAGGGCTCACGACGAGTAATGGTGCTGTCGGCGTGGGGCGCTCCACTACGGAGGCCGTGGTCATTAGCTCCCTTGCCATCCTGATGATAAACTTCTTCCTCACCATGGGATTGAACATCATCTTTCCTGCTGGAGGAAAATTCTGATGGCTGCTTCCACTAGAAAAAATCTGATAGAAGTCAGCGATCTTCGCCAGACATTCGGTTCACAAGAGATTCTGCGCGGGGTGAATCTCGATATTCCGAGGGGTGAGACCACAGTGCTTCTGGGGCAGAGCGGCGGTGGAAAGAGTGTCTTTCTTAGGCATCTCATCGGGCTGATCCGCCCCCTCTCTGGCTCCATTAAGGTCGAGGGGGAGGAGATTGCTCAACTTGACGAGCGCGAGCTCGAGCCGGTCCGCCGTAAGGTGGGAATGCTCTTTCAGGATGGAGCCCTATTCGACTCACTGACAGTTTTTGATAATGTGGCCTTTCCACTGCGTGAACGAGGCGAGCGGAGCGAAATAATCATCAGGGAGAAAGTCGCGAGGTCTCTGGAACTTGTTTCTCTGGAGGGACAGGAGCAAAAGATGCCGTCGAATCTCAGCGGAGGGATGCGCAAGCGCGCCGCTCTTGCACGAGCCATTATTTCCGAGCCTGCCTGCATTCTCTATGATGAGCCCACGGCCGGCTTGGATCCCATTGTATCGGACACGATCAATAAACTCATCAGACGCCTTCAGTCCCAACTCCAAGTGACATCCATCGTCGTGACCCACGACATGATCAGCACCAACCATATTGCCGACCGCGTCGCACTTCTCCGCGAGGGACGCATTCATTTCGATGGATCACTGGAGGATCTTCACGCCTCGACGGATCCCGTGATTATGGATTTCATCGAGGGGCGTTCTCACGAAATCGACTAAAAGACCAAGACATTCCAGTTATTCCATTATGGACACCACCAATACCTCCAATCAGCTCAGGGCAGGATTTTTCATGATCCTTGGCTTCCTCTGCATCGGATCACTTGTCATTTACTTCGGACGCTTCGGTGAGGGAGTGAAAAAATATTATACCCTGACCATCGAGTATCGTAATGCTAGCGGACTTGTGAAGGGCGCAGACGTGATGCTGGCGGGTGCAAAGATTGGAGAAGTGGCGACGGCACCCACGGTACTGCCCAACATGCGCGGTGTTGCTGTGCCGCTGAAGATCGAAGAGACAGTCCAGATCCCGGTGGGTAGCATTTTCTCCATTGGTAGCTCGGGACTTCTAGGAGACCGCTTTGTAACCGTGACGATGAACGACAATAATGTAAATCCCCAGCCGATCACCCCTGGGGCGGTGATCAAGAACGGCCAGAGTGAATCCAGCATTTCCGAGCTCCAACGCCAACTTCATGACGAGATCCTGCCCAAACTCAGCTCGGCTCTGGACAACATCGATTCCGTGAGCAAGTCGCTCCATGAGGATGTTTTCAACAAGCAGGGTGTTCAGAATCTACAAATGACACTCGCGAACTTCCGCACCACCAGCGACGCCATGGCTGCCTCTTCGGGTGAACTCAAGGGAGTGATGGCCAAGGCGAATGTCTTCCTGAAGAAGGGAAATGATGCAATGGATTCTATCCAGGGAGCAACTGGTGATCTCAAGGCCTTCGTAACGAACCTTCGTCAGCATGGAATCATCTTCTATAAAGACAGCGCCGCCTCCTCGGCGGGGCCCGTCAAAAGGTAGCTTGAAAAAGCAGTTTTCATTCAGGTGACGAGTTTATGGAACTGACTCTTGTGGTTCTTGCGGCAGGGATGGGTAGCCGCTACGGAGGACTGAAACAACTCGAGCCAGTCGGCCCCTTGGGAGAGATTATTCTCGATTACTCCGTAAGGGATGCCCTCAAGGCGGGTTTCAACAAGGTGGTTTTCGTGATCAGGTGGGGGATGTTCGAACTTTTCCAAGACGTCGTCGGCTCCCGCTACGAGGGTCTTATGGCCGTGGAGTATGCCTTCCAGGAGTTGGAGCCATTGCCAGGTGGGCGTGTCTCTCCTCCTGGACGAGAAAAGCCTTGGGGTACCGGCCATGCCGTCTTGGCTGCCCGGTCCGTGGTGAGGGGGCCATTCGCTGTTATCAATGCGGACGATTACTATGGTCCTAACGGATTTAACCAGCTTACTTCATTCTTAAAATCAACAACACTCGGCCAGTATGCCATGGTGGGGTATCGCTTGGATCGGACGCTTTCGAATAATGGATCCGTATCAAGGGGGATCTGCCGATCCGACAACGACGGGTACCTTGTCGATATAACAGAGCGGACAGCTATCGTACGAAGTGATTCAGGAATCATGGCTGAGGGAAATCCTCCGGTTCAACTGGATGGATCGGAGCCAACCTCGATGAACTTCTGGGGATTCATGCCCGATCTCTTCGATCATCTTGAACGGCTTTTTGACGAGTTTCTGGAAGAGCGGGGAGAGGATGCCAAGGCCGAGTTTTATCTGCCCGCCGCAGTCAGCTCTCTCATCGCCACCAGCGAGGCCACGGTGCGACTTCTCAGCTCATCGGATCCTTGGTATGGGCTTACCTACCCCGAGGATAGACCAATGGTTGTGGAGGCGTTGAAAGGGTTGACGGGGAGACGCTTTTCGTCCGGCGTAGACAAAAGATAGAAGATGGAGGTTTGGGAAGAGATAGGATTTAGGAGATAGGTTGAAGAGTGTGAAGGGCTGGACCTAGCCGTTTAGCAGCGTTCCGAATATCTCTGGATCGGATGCGCTGAAAGTCGCGTTCCTGCAGAGGAGTTGGTTGGTCTTGTTCCTAGAGAAATCTTAGTTCACCGCAACGTGGCCAATGTGGTTGTGCCCATCGATTTCAACAGCCTTTTAGTGATAGACTCCCCGTTGATGTCCTGAGGGTGAAGCAAATCATTGTCTGCGGTCACTACGGATGTGGTGGTGTCCATGCCACGCCTTGAGGTGACCACGTGGGCCTTGCCGACAGTCAGCTACGCCACGTGGATGATGTGCTTCAGAAACATCAGACTTTCTTTTCGGGATGGCAGGACGAGATAATCGCGCTGAATCATCTCTGCTAACTCAATGTCATCTAGTAGGTTGCAAATATATTCAGGCCGCAGTGGTGCGTGATGCATGGGAAAGAAAACCGGAGCTTTCACTTCACGGCTGCAACTACGGTATGAGTGATGGTCTCCTCCGAGATCTTCAAAGCAGCACTCATTTCATTAAGAGCTCCAAGAGCGCCAACTTAAATGCGGTTTCTTCTCCTCCTGAATAAGGGGAGAAAATTATTTTTCCGTTGGCTCTCCAGACGCCTTCCAGCCCGCGATGCCAGGCTTGAAGTGCTGGACATTCGTGTAGCCGAGTTTCTTTGCGGCTTCCGCAGCACGGGCATAGGCGCCGCAATGCTCACTGCCGCAGTAGGCGACAATCAGAGAGGACTTGTCGGCTGGCAGGAATTTAGCGAGATCGGCAGTGTGGGCTGTGTAGTCGATGGCACCCGGAATATGGCCGTTGGCATAGGAGACGGGACCGTTCACATCGAGCAGGGTCACCTTCTTGGCGGCGATATCCGACTTGAGATCAGTGAGGCTGATGTCCGGGAAGGAGCCGGCAAAGGCATTCAGAGTGAAGAGAAGGGAAGCGGCCAGGAGGAGATGTTTCTTCATGTAGGGAATTTACCTTGTGAGTATGAATACGCTAGCTGATTTTCTTCTCCTTTCATTCATGGGAGGTCGGTCAGCAGGAAAAATCCTCAATAATCAGGACTCGGTCATGAAACCCTTTCTCAACTCAGATTCAAAAACCTGCTGATGTAAAGGAGAACAAAAACGGCGAGGAGGATAAAAATCCCGCCTGTGATCAGGACGCTGAGGATGTTGTAAGTTTCTTCTTTCTCGCTTTTAAGCCTGCGAGTGGTGAGGACGAAGCGCCATGTGGAGATAAGCATGATCAGGAGTCCCAGTGCCGCTAAAATAATACCTGCTTCGCGGCCGATAAGGGAACCGGGAGGCGTTAGAGGGATCTTGCCTTCGCTTATACTCTTAGCCAAATAACGGACCAGCAGGTCAAAGCGTTCTAGTAAGAATCCGAAGGCGATAAGGGCCAGCGCCGTCCGCATCCAGGCCAGGTATGTCCTCTCGTTGGCGGCCAGATCGTTATAACGGGGTATCATTCCTAGAAATTTGAGTCGATGGTGGGAAGTCTGTGCCTGTGGTCACCTAGTCTCGGAATGCAGGCGATCAGGGCCTTGGTGTAGGGGTGCTGGGGATTCTTGAGCACCTGCTCGGTTTCACCATATTCGACGATCTCTCCCCGGTACATTACAGCCACGTGACGAGCGAGGCCACGGATGATGGCAAAGTTATGGGTGATGAGCATCACGGCCATATTGAGATCGCGTTGGAGTTCGCGTAGTTTGTCGAGGATCTGCTTCTGGATTGTAACATCCAGGGCGGTGGTCGGTTCGTCGGCGATCAGCAGATCCGGTCTCGCCGAGAGAGCCATGGCGATCATGACGCGCTGCTGCATCCCTCCACTGAGTTGATGGGGATAGTCATGGAGTCGCGTCGAAGGATCAACAATGCCAACGGCATCGAGCCAGCGAATGATCTCGGCATTGATATCGGTCACGTCAGGGCGGTGAAGCTGGATCATCTCGGCCATCTGGCTGCGGATGGAATAGACGGGATTCAGCGAGGTGGAAGGTTCCTGAAAGATATAAGCGATCTTGCCCCCGCGTACTTTGCGCAATTCCGCATCGGAGGCCGCGAGCAAATCTCGTCCCTCAAACATGATGCTTCCGGACTGATAAACAGCTGGTGGTGTCGGCAGGAGGCGTGTGATGGCTAGGGCGGTGACGCTCTTGCCGCTACCGCTCTCACCCACGATTGCAAGGGTCTCTCCTCGACCAATCTCGAGTGAGACGCTCTTGAGTGCGGGGGAAATGCCATTGGGAGTGGCAAATCCAATTTGGAGGTTTTCGATTTTGAGCATAGATATCAGCCTCTGGATTCTGCCGCCTCGCGGAATGCGTCGCCTGCAAGATAGAATGATAGCGAGGCTATCAGGATGGCGAGTCCCGGAAAAAGGTTCAGCCACCAAGCATCCAGGAGATAGGTTTTTCCATCGGCGATGATGTTTCCCCAGGTTGCCTGAGGTGGCTGGACTCCAAATCCAAGGAAGCTCAGACCTGCTTCCTGAAGGATCGCATCGGGGATCCCGAGCACTGCCGTCACGAGAATCGGCGCAGCGGCATTAGGCAGGATGTGGCGAGTGATGATGTGCCAGGCATTCTGCCCCAGAACGCGGGCACTCTTCACATATTCCGTCTCCCTGAGTGTCAGGAATTCACTACGGACAAGACGAGCCGTCCCTGTCCAGCTTACCAAGCCGATCACGACGACTATATTTAGGAGGCTTGGTCCTAGCAGTGCCACTACGGTGAGGATCAGGAAGAAGGTCGGGAAGCAGAGGAGGGCGTCGACCGCCCGCATCAGGATCTGGTCGATTATGCCGCCGAAGTAGCCCGCGATGGCACCCACCACCATGCCGATGCCGAGAGATACGGCCACGGCGACCAAGCCCACAGTAAGGGAGATCGAGGCTCCGTGCATCATTCGTGAGAGGACATCCCTTCCGAGATTGTCGGTTCCCATCCAGTGCTGTGATGAGGGGGGGAGAAGTTTTAGCTCGAGGTTCGTCTGGTTTGGATTGTAGGGCCAATCGTACCCCATGGCAGAGAGAAGGAACGTGCCTCCGGCTATAAATGTAAAAAAGAGGATGATCACAACCGAGGGAATCGTTACCGGATTCGCCCAGAAGCGACGGAGCACCCGTGTTGTCGGAGTCTCGGTGAGCGGTTGGGTGCCTTGCATGGTTTTATTCGAGGCGTACGCGTGGGTCGACGGCCGCCGCAAGAAGATCCGAGATCAGATTGCCAAGCAGAACGAGTGCCGCCACAACGAAGTTCAAGGCTACCAGCATGGGGTAGTCACGTTCCAGGACGGCCTCGTAGCCGAGTCGTCCCATGCCCGGATAAGCAAAGATCGTTTCGATAACAACGGCACCTCCGATCAGAGCCGGCAGGAGCATGCCGATTCCGGCGATGATCGGACGAATGGAGTTGCGGAGGGCATGCTTGTAGAGAACGACCTCCTCGGAAAGTCCTTTGGAGCGTGCCGTCCGGATGTAGTCCTCGCGCAATGATTCGATCATCGTGGCCCGGAGATAGCGTGATTGCGAAGCGATACCCCCGAGCGCCAGGATCGTGGCCGGAAGAAGAAGGTGCCAGAGGGTATCGAGTCCCGAGGCAAGGGTATTCGGAAATTCGATGCCGTAGCTGTGGGTTCCGAGGATGGGGACGCCAAATCCCTTCACTAGGGCAATCACTACCACGTAGGTGATCCAGAATCCGGGCAAGGCGATGAAGAGAAAGGCGATGATGGAGCCCAAGGCATCTTGCCAATGCCCGTGGAAGCGCGCTGCAGTGACTCCCAGAAGGGTTCCGAAAGAGAGCGAGATCACGATGGAGGTGATGTTCAGCGCCACGGTGGCCGGCAGTCGTTCCAGGATTCGCGACATGACGGGGCGGTCGTCCTTGATGCTGCGCAAATTGCCCGTGAAGAGATCCCGAACAATAAGCGCGTATTGCTCGTGGAGGGGGCGGTCGAGGTGGAACTTCTTGCGAAAATTGGCTTTCACTTCGGCCGAAATCTTGGGGTTCAGCTCGCCCCATGGATAGGGGCTACCCGGAGTGAGAGTAATGATGAAGAACGAAATGATGCTGATGATAAAGAGCATCACCACGCTGAGAGCGAGACGGCGGATGATAAAAGAGATCATGGCGTCGGTTCGTGTTTACTTAATTATCTGCGTGGCTGGAATCTTCGGAATGTACTCGGGCCGATAGAACCACTCTATATCGTAGTTCCAGCCAGCCTTGGTCATGGTGACAGGTGAGTCGATCCATTCGCCTGGCTTGGATCCAGGACGGCGGATTCGGTAGCTGTTCTTCCACATGACGGAGGTGCCTTCCGGCACAAAGAGGAAAATGTAGGGTTGATCGGCATAGATCGTTTGCTGGAGCTTGGTGGCCAGCCTTAGAATCTCAGGGCGACTGTACTCTTGACGGATATCGGTCAGGAGATGATCGACCTCGGGGTCCTTGTAATGGACGAAGTTCAGTTCCTCCGGATGGGTTTTACTCGAATGCCAGATCGCATACTGGTCGAAATCGTTGCCAAGTCCCCAACCTAGGACGATGGCATCAAACTCTCCTTTGTTCACAAAGCGCTTTAGTAGGACCGACCATTCGTAGATTTCGACCTTCACCTCAACACCAATCTTCTTGAGGTCATCCTGGACAAGCGTGGCGATGTCGCGGCGGACCTCGTTACCGTTATTTGCCAGAAGGGTGAAGGAGAGGCGCTTGCCATCCTTCATGCGGATGCCATCCGTCCCAACCTTCCAACCGGCTTGGTCAAGGAGTGCCTCGGCGGCTTTGGGATCGTAGGGAAGAGGTTGAATCTTCGGGTCAAAAAACCACATCTTAGGGGTGAAGATTCCGGTGGACTGTATGCCGCGTCCGTAAAGGATATACTTGATCATCTGCGGGATATTCACGGCTTCGGCGAGTGCTTTGCGGACTCGAAGGTCCTGGAACATCACACGTTCGAGATTCCAACCGATGTAGTTGTACGTGTTGCCTGCCGAGCTGAAGAGGTCGAAGCGTTTGTCATTCTCAACTCCTTTCACGGCCCAAGGCTCGACGGCCCAGAAGTCAACCTGCTTGGTCTGGAATGCGAGTTGAAGGGTTAGGGGATCGGGTAGGACGCGGAAGACAACGGAGTCGAGCCAGGGGGATCCCCGAAAGTAATCGGGGTTTTTCACGAGACGAATGTACTCGTTGGTTTTCCAATTTCCGAACTTGAAGGGACCGGTTCCAATGGGATGGCGGTTGTAGATCTGGGCCCATTTGGCCGGTTCCACCTTCTCAAGCAGATGAGCCGGGAGAATGCTCTGCATCCAGCTTAGTAGGGCGGGGGAGAAGGGCTTCTTGTAGCGGACGACGACGGAATAGGGATTCGGGGTTTCTAAAGCGGAGACCAATTCGAAGTCCGAACTGCTGGGTGAGGCGACCCGCGCATCCATGATCGCATGGTAGGTGAAAGCGACATCAGCCGAGGTGAAGGGTGCCCCGTCATGCCAATGGACATCCTTGCGCAGGGTGAAGCGAATGGTGGGTTCGGCCTTGAACGGGCGCTCCTTGCCTTCTTTTTCGAGCGGGGGGAATGAGAGGGGATGAAGACCCTTTTTAAGGAGGATTTTTTCAAGTTCATCCGATGTCTTCAGTCCTGGCTCCTGCAGTTGGATGAACAACAGCTTTCCCTCGTGTGATGTTTTCAAGGGAACTTCCCAGCAAATCCCGTCCAGAGCTGCGCAGGCCGTCGTTGCTTCCTCTTCTGTCGCGAATTGAAAGGTTGTCTCCTGGGAGAGATCCCATGTCGTGGCGAGATCGCCAACCACTTCGAGATCCTGATTGTACTTCAGAAGGCCGTTGAACATGAGTCCAGCGACCTGACCCGAGGCCGAGTCGGCCTGCTGGATTGGATTCAAGGTCGAAGGTTCCCCGATTGTACCGATCGACATCTCGTTTTTCTTCGCGACGGAGAGGAAGGAGGCGTTCACGAAGGCTGCCACCACCAACAGGATAAGTGCTGCTGGAATCCCGTAGAGAAAGAGACGGATGGAACGCATTGTGAAAAATAAGTAAAAAAAGAATATGGAACTCAGGAAATCAGGAAAGATCAGAAGATATCTATAATTTCATGTTTTTCCCCACTTCTTGAGTTCCTGATTTCCATATTGATCCTACGGCAATCCAAAAAATCACCTTTGGAGATTGTTCGGTGCGGGACTCCCTGCTTTGCTTCTCCGTTCATTATGAAAGTCACCACCGAACAGAAAGAGACCTGCATTGTCGACCTGCACATTGAACTTCCGCCCGAGCGTTTCCAGTCGGAGTGGAAGGAAGTCGGCAACGAGTACCGCCGACAGGCCAACCTTCCGGGTTTCCGCAAGGGCAAGGCTCCTCTTGCCATCGTCGAGAAGAAATATGGGCAGGATATCGAGCAGGAAGTAACCCGCAAGTTGCTGGATGCCGCCGTACGAGAGGCGCTGAATGAACAGAAGCTCTCCCCGGTCCAGAGCCCGAATGTCCGTGACATCAAGCTGGAGGGAGATCGCTCCCTTCGCTTCACAGCCACGGTGGTGGTGCGCCCCCCGGTGAATCTCCCTGAGTACAAGGGGCTGACCATCACGGTCGAGAAGCCCGTTGTGGATGAGGAGCAAGTCGTGCAATTCCTGGATGGGTTGCGCGGGGATCTCGCTGAGTTCAAGACCGTCGAGGGACGCGGTCTTGCCATGGGGGATTTTGCGGTTCTCGATTACGAAGGTTCCATTGAGGGAAAGACGCTTGCCGAAACCTACCCCGATCTCCAGCCGACTTATCTCGGCCGCAAGAATTTCTGGATCAAGCTTGAGGAGGATCGTCCTATCCCAGGACTTGCTGCCGCTATGGTTAGCATGAAGCCCGGTGAGATACGTGACTGCTCGGTCAGCTTCCCCACAGAGTTCGGCGAGGAGAAGCTGCGTGGATACAAGGTGACCTACAAGGTGAACCTCCATGAGATCAAGGAGCGTGAGCTTCCTCCACTCGACGACACTTTTGCCGCAAAGCTCAGTCCTGGCAGCACGCTGGAGCAGATCCGTGAGCAGGTCCGCGAGCGTCTGACTGTGAATGCCACTCAGAACTTTGCCAGCTCGGTCCGTGGCGAAGCGGTGAAGCAGCTGCTTTCGATGGTCTCTTTCGAGGCTCCCTCCTCGATGGTCCAGCAAGAGAGCTCCACGATTCTTAAGCAAATCATTCAGGAGAACCAGTCGCGCGGCGTGAGCGAGGAGGAGCTGCGATCTCATCAAGAGGAGCTTCTCGGCGCTGCCCGCCAGAGTGCCGGCGACAAGGTGAAGCTGAACTTTATCCTAGGCGAGATCGTCGTTAAGGAAGATATCAGGGTTTCCCGTGAGGAACTCGCCTGGCGCATCACCAACATGGCCGAGCGTTATCAGATGACTCCTCAGAAGCTTCTCAAGGAACTTCAGAAACACCGTGCCATTGCGGGGATCGAGGAGGAGATTTCTCTGGGCAAGGCCCTTGATGTGGTCGTCTCCCATGCTAGAGTGAATGGAGAAGATCCGAAACCGATCGCAGCCAATCCTGAACTCACCCATTCCCATGATGAAGAACCCCATATCCATGGCCCCGGTTGCGGGCATGACCACTAGCATGATGTCCAATTCCCGTCCTCAATCCTCGATGCTTGTCCCCATGGTGGTCGAGCAGACCGGGCGTGGTGAGCGTAGCTACGACATCTATTCCCGTCTTCTCAAGGACCGGATCATCTTCATTGGCTCGGGCATTGACGATTATGTCTCAAATCTGGTGATTGCTCAGCTGCTCTTCCTTCAGATGGAGGATGCCAAGAAGGATATTCATATCTACATCAACTCCCCGGGTGGTTCTGTCACGGCGGGTCTGGCGATCTATGACACGATGCAGTTCGTCACGTGTGACGTGAACACCTACTGCATGGGAATGGCCGCTAGCATGGGGGCCTTCCTGCTCTGCTCTGGAACCAAGGGAAAGAGATTTGCCCTACCTAATTCAGACATCATGATCCACCAGGTCTCCGGCGGAGCTCAGGGTACTGCCAGTGACGTGGAGCGCAGCGTCGAGTTCATGTACAAGCTGAACCGTCGCTTGGCCCGCATCATCGCAGAGAATACAGGCAAGACTGAGGAGCAGGTCCGTAAGGATGCTGATCGTGATTACTACATGACTGCGGAGGAGGCTAAGGAATATGGCATCGTGGATGAAGTGGTAAAGTCTCGCAAGGAACTCAAGAATCCTCCCGAGAAGGCCACGGATTCCGTCGAGTAATCCAACCCTGTTTTATCGAGGGAGATTCTATTATGGCCAGAACCAGTAACCTCACGATGTGCTCCTTCTGTGGAAAGAGCCATGCCGAGGTTCGCAAGCTCATTGCTGGCCCTGGTGTCTACATCTGCGACAGCTGCATCACGGTCTGCAAGGGAATCCTGGACAAGGAGATCGTCGAGGGTGGCGATCATCGCACTCATGAACTAAGGGTTCCGAAGCCATCCGAGATCCGACGGGAACTTGACGCCCATGTCATTGGTCAGGACCTTGCCAAACGCACTCTCTCGGTTGCGGTTCATAATCACTACAAGCGCATTGCCCTGGAGCGTGAAGGATTCTCAGCAGGACTCCTCTCCGAGGGGCTTGCCGATGTGGAGATCGAGAAAAGCAATGTGCTCTTGATCGGTCCGACTGGTTCAGGAAAAACCCTGCTTGCACGCACGCTGGCCCGCATCCTTGATGTTCCCTTCTGCATTGCTGACGCCACGACACTGACCGAGGCGGGATATGTCGGTGAGGATGTTGAAAACATCGTCCTGCGTCTGCTTCAGAATGCTGATTACGACGTGAAGAAAGCCGAGATCGGCATCGTCTACATTGACGAAATCGACAAGATCGGACGCAAGACCGACAATGTCTCCATCACGCGCGATGTCTCCGGCGAGGGAGTCCAGCAAGCCTTGCTCAAGATCCTTGAAGCCACCACATGCAACGTCCCTCCTCAGGGCGGACGCAAGCATCCGCAGCAGGAGTATATCCAGCTCAACACACAGAATATCCTCTTTATCTGTGGCGGTGCTTTTGTGGGACTGGACAAGATCATCCAGAGACGCACCGTGGGAAAGACCCTCGGCTTTCATGCAAAGTCGCACAATGAAGAAGGACCCATGGATGAACTCATGATCCTTGAGTTCGTAGAACCTGCGGATCTCCTGTCATTCGGCATGATCCCCGAGTTCATCGGACGGCTTCCTGTACTGACGACACTACAGCAACTCAACGAAGAGGAGTTGGTGCGCATTCTCACCGAGCCTAGAAATGCACTGATCAAGCAATTCACCAAGCTCCTGGCCATGGATGACATTTCCCTCACGGTCACCAAGGATGCCCTCGTGGCCCTTGCAGAATCAGCCCTGAAGAAGGGGACGGGGGCCCGTGCTCTTCGCTCGCTTCTTGAGAAAATCATGCTGGATGTCATGTATGAGGCTCCTGATCGAGAGGATTTTGCCGGAGTGACTCTCAACCGAGCGGTGGTCGAGGGGAGGAAATCAGCTCTGATACGACGGCGTCAGGAAAAGGACGCCGCTTAATTCGTGGGCAGGATGGTTGAGCTCGAAGTGATTCCGACCCCCGGGCGAATGGCGCCCAATCAGGATCTTAGGGCAGCCAGGGAGGATCTTATGCTAAGATCGCGATCCTTTCAGAAGGTGGAATGCGATTTTGGAGCTTCCAAAGGGAAATTCTTATCCGAGAGCGCTCTGCTTAATCCGACGGTTTTTTTCGTTGGAATCGAAGGCATCTCCGATCGGGTCAAGCGTGGCAATAGGAAGATCGAGCGCCTAGGGATTTCTAATGCGGCTCTCTGGAGAGGGTGGGGGAAGGAATCGCTCGACGAGCTTATTCCAACTGGCTTTCTCGACACTCTCCATGTCTCTTTTCCCGATCCTTGGCCAAAGCGTCGTCACTGGTTCCGAAGACTGGTGCATGTATCGTTTTTAGAGGTCGCCGTGACCAAATTAAAACCGGGTGGCGTTCTTCGCCTGCAGACTGATCATCTCGGATATTTTGACTCTATGAAGGATCAACTCAGCTTGCATGGAGGATGGATCGAGACCTCATGGGAGGATGATCTGCAGAGGCCCGTCACCGAGTTTGAGACGATTTTCAGGGAGAAGGGAGATCCCATCGGCAGGATTGCGGTGAAGAGGTTAAAGGGTTAAAGAGTTAAAGGGTTAAAGGGTTAAAGGGTTAAAGGGTTAAAGGGTTAAAGGGTTAAACAAGCCGGTGCCAACCGGCGCGGTAGAATGCCGCTCTCGCTCCCTCGAGTTGCTCCTTTCAGGCTACGCTTGTGCGTAGGCTATCCCGAGCAATCCCCATGCTCTTGTATTGCTGAAGGCATCCCGTAAGGGCGGCACGGCTTGCTGGTAGGCACGTGCCGTCAAGGGTTGAAGAATTACAGCATTGAAGTCAGACTTTTGAAAGTGACGGAGATTCCCCCAGAGTCCTGTGAGTTTCATGAATCCGACGAGGTCTTGATGCGCCTCGTGTCAGTGGGTGATGATGATGCATTTCGCAGGCTCGTGGAGCGTCATGAGAATCTTGTTGTGGCTACCGTGACACGGATGATCGGAATGTCTGATGCGGAAGATCTTGCCCAGCAGGTCTTCCTGAACGTCTGGAAATCGGCCCCGCGGTGGAGATCGGAGGCCAAATTCACCACCTGGCTACTGATCATCGCGAAGCGTCTGGTCTTTAACGAATCCCGAAGGCGAGGCCGGGCCCGGTTGATTCCCCAGTCACGGGATCCGAATGAGGATTTGCCGGATCATTCCGATGGAACTCCAGGACCTGATGAGCAGATTCTAGAGAGGGAACTGCATGATGCCATTGAACAAGCTCTTGCTTGCTTGTCAGAGAAGGAGCGTCTTGCCGTGATCCTGCGTCGCTACGAGAACATGCCCTACGATGAGATCGCCGAAGTGCTCTCGCTGAGCCTGCCTGCCGTAAAAAGCCTTCTTTTCCGCGCCCGCAACATACTCAGGGAAAAGTTGGGACCCTATTTGGAAGGGTGAGTTTTTGGCGCTTGCCTATCGGCTTTCAGCCTTCAGTCTATCAGCCTGATTATGTCTTCCAGCGAACAAGTTCTTGTCATCCGCCGTGCCCTTTTTGATGAGCTCGGTTCCTTTCACGGCCTCAATCCCGAGATCAGCAGATACCTTCCTGTCTTCCTGCAACCGGGGAATCATTTCTTTGTGCCGCGAGGCGAGGCTGAGGAGGATCCGTCGCTTAAGCAGCTGATTCCCTATGTGGTCGTGACCTTCGGGGATAAGATTCTTCATTACCGCCGCGGAAGTGGTTCGGGGGAAACCCGTCTGCTTAAAAAGGGCTCGGTCGGTATCGGCGGTCACATTAATGATGGGGACGGATTAGGCGCAGCCTTTGATTCCGTGGCCTATCAACGTGCCCTGGTGCGTGAATTGCAGGAAGAACTTTCGCTGGGCAGCGCCTTTATCGAGCGTCCGCTGGCACTCCTCAATGACGACTCGAATCCCGTGGGAGCTGTTCACCTCGGGATTGTCCATCAATGCCATCTAGCCGGACCTGAAGTGACAGCCAATGAGGAGTCAATCGCTGAACTTGGGTTTCTCAGCCGCGAAGAGCTTGCGGAGAGGAATGATCAGCTGGAAAGCTGGTCCCAGATTGTTCTGGAAGGCTGGGGGAATCTTCGGACGATTCGCTGATGCTGTAGCTGTTGGCCTCGGCAGTTACCAGTTCTTGATCCAAGTATTAGCGCTGCCTGAGTTACCAGCCGTTGACCAGAGGTCGTAGTTATTGGCGCCGTTGTTAGGTGAGCCATTGGTGTAGACGTATTGGTAGGGGTTACCAAAGGGATCAAGGAAGTTGCTGTTGGCATCCAAAAACTTTGTTTTGAATTCAAAATAAATCCTAGCTCCCGGCGTATTCGTATTCATCAGGGCTGCAACAAGGTTTGCAGATCCTGAACTATTGGTCGGAAAGTCACCATTGTCTGCCTTGTATCTTTCCAGCGCTGCTCCCAAGGCCGCAATTTCTGCCTCAGCCCGCGAACGGGCCCCCTTTTTCTGGACGCCACTCGCCGCGGCAAGCACTAATGAGGCCAAGGTGGCGATGATCGCTACAACGACCAATAGTTCGATCAGAGTAAAACCTCTGGAAGATGATTTTTTATAGGTGGTGAGCATGGTTTCTTTACTGCTGCATACCACTGATGATGCTGATGAGCGGAAGGAAGAGGGCGATGACGATTGAACCAACAATGACGGCGAGGAAGACGATCATGATCGGTTCCATGAGGGAAGTGAGCCCCGCAACGGCACTATCGACTTCATCGTCATAGAGATCGGCTACCTTCAGGAGCATTTCCGGAAGCTGACCCGTTTCCTCGCCTACGTCCACCATGCTGATGACCATTGAGGGAAAGACGCCGCTGGCTTCCATGGGACGGACGATGGATTCTCCTTCCTTGACCGCATCATGGATCTTGGCGATCGCGGAGGAGATGACTGCATTGCCCGACGTTTCCTTGGTGATGTTCAGAGCCTGAAGGATAGGTACGCCGCTGGTCACGAGAGTTCCGAGCGTGCGGGTGAACCGAGAGATTCCGTTCTTGCGGGTCAGGTCTCCGAAGAGTGGGGCTTTGAGCATGAACTGATCCAATAAAACCGCTCCTTTGGGGGAGGCGGCCAGGAATTTAAAACCAACCACCAGGGCTCCGATGCCCAATGCAATCAGGATGAACTGATGCTGGACCACTCTACTGGAGGTGATGACGATCTGTGTAAGCAGGGGGAGTGGTTTGCCACCAAGCATATCGGCAAAGATCTGCTCAAACTTGGGCACAATGAAGACAAGCAAGAATCCCATGATAATGACGGCAATTACCATGACGATGGCCGGATACATCATAGCTGATTTCACCTTTCCCTTCACCTTCTCGGCCTTTTCCTGAAACTCCGCAAGACGGTTAAGAACAACCTCAAGCACGCCGCCAAGCTCGCCTGCCTTGACCATGTTCACGTAGAGCTTGTTGAAAATCTTAGGATGAGAGTTGAGACCGTCACTGAAGGTTCCTCCACCTTGGACCGCTTCGGCAAGCTGTGTGATCGTTTTCTTTAGCACAGGATCAGGCTCCTGCTTGCCCAGAACAGTAAGTCCCCGAAGAAGCGGTAATCCTGCATCAATAAGGGTGGCCAACTGTCTGGTGAATACCATGAGGGTAGCACTCTTGATTGTCTTCTTTTCGAGGAACGGAATCGAAATGCTCTTACCTTTGGCGGGGGCACTTGTGGGGTTTTTTCCTCCCTTTCCCGCTTTGACCTTGGTGGGGCGGGCCTGTTCCTTGACGCTTGTGGGAAATAACCCTTGGCTCCTCAGGGTGTTGACCGCCTCGGACTGGTTGGCGGCATCGATATAGTCACTGACTTGTTGTCCTTGGGCATCAAGGGCTACGTAAGCAAAGGAGGGCATATTAATTTATTACTCCAATGGGAATCACCCTGTCGAGCTGGGATCGGCTGGAAAATTATATCCCACAGGCACTAAAACCGCCGGATCAAGCTCCAGCCAGATAGGGATTGTAAGCCCTTTCCTCCTCGATTGTTGTCGAAGGACCATGCCCTGGGAGGACAATGGTTTGGCCGGGGAGGGGAAGCAGTTTTTTGGAGATGCCCGAGAGGAGAAGATCGTGGTCACCGCCGGGCAGATCCCAACGCCCCACCCCTCCGGCGAAGAGCACGTCTCCGCCGAACAACAAATTCGATGTCGCGTCGTGGATACAAAGGCTCCCTGGGCAATGGCCGGGCACCTCCAAGATGGTAAAGGATCTACCCAAGAGGCGCTGTTCGGCCCCCTCGAGGAGTTTCAGATCAGCCTTGACCGGCTCCACCTCTAGGTCGATCCCGAACCTTCTCAGCAAGTTCCTATCTGCCAGCATCGACTCGGTGACAGGGTGCATCGCCACTGGGCATCTATGATGGCGAGCCACGGCAGCTGCATCCCAAACATGGTCATAGTGACCGTGGGTCAGCAGAAGCATGGTAACTGGAATGTCACGAAAGGCCTCGACAGCACCTTCGGGCGCATCGATCAGGATGTTTCCCTCCGGACAGGATAACAGATAGGAGTTGGTCTCAAGAGCTCCCCCGGTGAACATTTGAAGGCCTTGGTGTGTCTGATTTATATTCATTTCATGATGTTTGCTTTTCCTTCAACTCTCTGCAACGGTTCTGTTCCATGATCCTTTCGACAAAAATGTTATCATTGTTGTTACTGCTTCTTCTGGTCTCCTCACGGATTGGTGCCTCCCCGACCAACGAGACTGCCTCCAGGGACATGGCCCCTGTTGCTGCTACTGTAGCCAGAATGCTGGAACAGGGGCATTACCTCCATCCCCTCGCCCTTTCTGAAAAAAACCCCCCGCGTCTTGAGTCAGAGCCGCCTGAGACGATGTCGGAACGGGTCTTGAGAAACTATTTTAACATCCTTGATTACACACATCTCTATTTTACCAAGGGGGATATCGACGAGTTTATCCAGCGCTTTTCACCCACTCTCGCTTCGGACATTCTCCATGGCGATCTTAGGGCTCCACGCGAGATCTTCTCGAGATTTCGCCAGCGAGTTGAGGACCGTGTGGTAAAGAACAAAGAGTTGGCGGCCGCACCTCATGACTTTTCCAGTTCCAAGAGCGTCGAGATAGACCGTAAGAAAGCTCCCTGGCCATCCGATCTCCAAGAGTCGGACCGGCTCTGGTCAGATCGGATCGAAGCCGAACTTCTTCAGGAAAATCTCAATGAGCATCCCCTGAATCCTCCGACCAAAGTGGTCGGTAAACGATATGATCAATTTCTGAAAAGTATCAACGAGCAGAGCGACGAGGATGTGATCAAGACCTTCTTGGTGGCGCTCTCCCAGAGCTATGATCCTCATTCTGAGTACATGAGCCCCTCGGACATGGAGAACTTCAACATCCAGATGAGACTTTCTCTTGTGGGAATCGGGGCGGTTCTCAGAACCGACGACGGCTATGCGAAAATTGTTGAGGTTGTGCCGGGCGGACCTGCTGACAAAGATGGGAGATTGAAGCCGAATGATCGGATCGCGGCTGTCGCGCAGGGCAAGGAATCATTTGAGGATGTGGTCGACATGAAACTCGACAAGGTTGTGGAGAAGATCCGCGGAGCCAAGGGAAGCCTGGTGCGAATCCAGGTCATACCCGCGAACGCCACCGATCCCTCCAAGCGCCATGTCATCGAGATCACCCGCGAGGAAGTTAAACTTAAGGAGTCCGAGGCCAAGGGAGAAGTGATTGATTCCATCAATCCCGAAGGCAAGAACGTCAAGATTGGTTGGCTCACCATTCCCTCCTTCTATGCCGAGATGGATAAGCACGGCGAAGGGGATTCGAAGAGCACCACCAAAGATGTCCGCCGTATTGTTGAACGCATGAAAAAGGAGGGGATTGAGGGCTTGGTTATCGACCTAAGGCGCGATGGCGGTGGTTCACTCGAGGAGGCAATTAATTTGACGGGACTTTTTGTCGGCAGCGGCCCGGTCGTCCAGGCAAAGGATGCAAATGGGAAGGTTACTGTCGCAAAGGATGGAGAGGGGGATCCATTTTACACGGGTCCTGTTGTTGTGCTGGCGAATCGTCTCAGTGCCTCAGCCAGTGAGATTTTTGCCGCGGCACTTCAAGATTACGGGCGTGCTGTTATCGTCGGCGATCAACGTAGTTTCGGCAAGGGAACCGTGCAGACGCTACTCGATGTGGGCAAGTTCATGCCACTCTTTCATGACGAGGGCTCCAAAGCAGGATCACTCAAGCTTACGATCCAGAAGTTCTATCGTGTCTCCGGGGGATCCACTCAGCACCGGGGGGTGCTTTCCGACATCGTCCTCCCGTCACCCACGGATACTCCGGAGATTGGCGAGAGTTCTCTTCCCAACCCACTTGCCTATGACGAGGTTGACCCCCAGCCGGTGAATAAGTTCACCTTCGCGTCGCCTTTCCTCGAGACCTTAAAACAGCGTTCCGCCGATCGTGTTTCCAAGGATTCCGAATTCAGATACATCACCGAGGACATGAAACGCTTTCGTGAGAAACTGGACCTAAATCAGCTTTCGCTGAATGAAAATGTCCGCAAGGAAGAGCTCGCTCAGGAAAAGACCCGCAAGGAAGAGCGTAAGAAGGAGCGAAAACTTCATCCCGTAGAGGAACCCGCAGCCTATGAAGTCACGCTTGACACGGTAGACAAACCCACTCTCCCCAAAGTCACCTTGAAGAAGAAGCCTATCAGGGAAAAGCAGGCCAAGGATCCCGATGCCGAAGAGGATGACGCGGATGTTTCCAAGACATCCGATCCCATCCGCCATGAGGCTATCAATATTATCCAAGATTTGACTGCTGATATCCATAAACTCCGCACTGCAAAAACGGCTCAGGGGGGGTAGGAGAATAGCTTAACACGCTTTCCCCCCTCACGTTTCAGCACACGCCGACAATGATTCTTTATTGGTTTGTGGGAGCGTGATTGACAGGACTGTCTCCGAAACATAATTTTCGACTGAATTTAATCCCCTACATATTGTGAGTGATATCCCATCCCCAAATAACCCTCCAGTTTCCGATTTGCCCGCTGGCTCGCCTGCCCCCCTAAAGCTTCCTCCTTTGAAGCTCCCTCCGAAGCCTGTTCCTGCTGCAGGGGTGCCGACTTCCGGTACTGGTGCTCCCCTTCCCGCCGCAGGAGTGCCTGTCGGATCAGCAACTCCTTCTATTCCACCCGGACCTCTCAAGCCTCCATTTCCACCAACCCCACTAGCTCCTCCGGCTTCCCTGGCTGCGTTAAGACCTCCAGGAGCCCCTGGTGCTTCATCTCCTTCCGCTCTTTCTCCTGCGCCAGCGGTTCTCAAGCCGGCAACTCCAGCAACTCCGGTCCCACTAGCACCTGTCTCGGCCTCCGTGGCACTCAAGCCGGAGCCCGTGACTCCAAGTGCCGCCGAAACAAAGGCCATGCCTCAGGCCACGATCAAGCTGCAGCCGGCCCCTGCTGCCGCTGCCCGCAAGAAAGGTGATGCAGCTCCTGCTGCTACGCCAGCGACAACCCCCAAACCTGGTGCACCTGCCAAGGCTCCGGAAAAATCCTCAGGTGATCATCCTGAGGGTCTTAAGCTTTCGGTGAATCCCGATGAGGAAGAGGAGGCGACTTCTTCTGGTTCTGAGTTGCCGCTTCCCTTGGTTCTTGCGGCGGCCCTCCTCGCTCTGGCGGCATTTGGAATCCAACTCTGGACCTTCTTGGCATAGTCACATTTCAACTACGAACACTTACTTATTATGGCTTCTGAACACGTCCTTGAACTCAATGATGCAACCTTTAATCAGGCTGTTGCCTCATCGCCAGTCCTGCTCGTCGATTTTTGGGCCCCATGGTGCGGACCCTGCCGTATGATTGCTCCTGTTATCGAGGAACTCGGCAAGGAACTTTCAGGCAAGGTGACTGTATCCAAAGTGAATGTGGACGAGGCCCCTGGTGTTGCACAGGCCCATCAAATCACAGCAATTCCGACGCTCATGATTTTTCGAAATGGGGTCCTTGCCGAGCGCATGACGGGCCTTTCCTCAAAGGCTGCTCTCCTGGACAAGCTGCAAGTTTCTTAGCTCTCCCATCTCCAGGTTGCCTCCCTTCTCGGTTCGCGTGACGGTCACCATTGCAACACCCAGCTCCTTGGGCTACTCGATGCCCGCTGAGTGGGAGAGACACGAGGCCACTTGGATTTCTTGGCCCCATGCGGATGGTCAGAGTTTTCCAGAAAGTTATGAACGGGTTGTCCCAACTCTAGTTAAGATGGCTGTGATTCTTGCTGAGTCTGAGATTCTAAGAATCAACATCAGCTCTCCCGAGCAGGAGGAGGAGGTGAGGGGACTTCTCTCGCCAGTAGCTCCCATGGAGCGCATCGAGTTTCACAACAACCCGACTAATGAACCATGGTGTCGCGACCATGGCCCGATCTTTGTAAAACGCGTTCTGGCACCACAACTTGCCGTCAATGACTTTGGATATAATGCCTGGGGTGGCAAATATCCACCTTATGAGGACGATGATGTCGTTCCAAGCCGGATCGCGCACCATTTCAGTCATCCGCTGTTTAAGCCACCATTTGTCTTGGAGGGGGGCTCCGTCGATCCGAATGGAGCTGGTGCCTTACTCACCACAGAGTCATGCCTCCTTAATCCCAATCGCAATCCCTCAATGTCCCGAAATCAGATCGAGCAGGGATTGAAAGATTATCTCGGGGTGGAGCAAGTCCTTTGGCTCGGTGATGGAATTGAGGGGGATGATACCGACGGCCATGTCGACGACATCACTAGGTTTGTTTCCCGGGATACTGTCGTGACGGTGATCGAATCGAATCAGAACGATCCAAACCATCTTCCCCTGTTGGAAAACCTCCATCGACTGCATGAAATGAAACTCCATGATGGAACGCCGTTGAAAGTGATCGAAATGCCGATGCCACCCCGAATCGACCGTGAGGGGATTCGCTTGCCGGCCAGTCATGCCAATTTCTACATCGCGAACGAATCTGTACTGATGCCTGCGTTCGGCGGCGATTCCGATGTTGAGGCGGTGGAGATCCTTGCTGAGCTTTTCCCCACACGCATGATCCGGCCGATCGATTGTCGAGAGTTGATTTGGGGGCTGGGGGCATTCCACTGCCTTACTCAACAGCAGCCAGAGTAGTCATCAGTAACCACTTTTTGTCGAAAATGTATTCGATGGAGGCTTGCAAAAGTCCCTGCAGATGTTTGTGCTATCTCTCTGATTTATGAATAAAGCAATCCTCCAACTAGCCGCCCGTGATGCCCGGGGACTCGCCATCGATGCTGTCACTGCATGCAAGTCCGGGCACCTTGGTCTCCCACTTGGCTCTGCTGACATCGGGGCCGTCCTCTTCGGTGAGGCCCTCCAGATCGATCCTGCGGCTCCCCGCTGGATCAATCGCGATCGTTTCATCCTCTCTGCAGGTCACGGCAGCATGTTCCTCTACGCATGGTTGCATCTTTCCGGATTCGACCTTCCTCTCGATCAGGTGAAGAAGTTCCGCCAGCTCCACAGTATCACTCCGGGACATCCCGAGTTCCATGAGACTCCCGGAGTCGAGGCGACCACGGGTCCTCTCGGTCAAGGTGTGGCTAACGGCGTGGGATTCGCAATGTCTCAAAAGATGGCTGCCGCCCGTTTCAATACTCCTCAGCACACCATCTTCGACAACCACGTCGTTGTCCTTTGTGGTGACGGCTGCCTTCAGGAGGGTGTCTCTGCCGAGGCTTCCTCGCTTGCCGGCCACCTAGGACTCGACAATCTGATCGTTTTCTTCGACTCCAATAACGTCACGCTCGACGCCATGCTCAATGTCAGCCAGAGCGAGGATGTTGGTGCTCGTTACGCCGCCTACGGATGGCATGTCCAGATGATCGACGGCCACAACATGGACGAGATCCTCTCAGCTTTTAATAAGGCCAAGTCCACCAAGGGCAAGCCCCACATGATCATCTGCAAGACGATCATCGGAAAGGGAATCCCCCAGGTTGAGGGAACTAACAAAGCCCACGGAGAGGCTGGTGTGAAGTTCTCCGATGAGGCACGCAAGGGACTCGGCCTTCCTGATGAGAAGTTTTATCTCTCTCCCGAGGTTACCACTTACTTCGCGGAGTTGAAGACCAAGCGCGCCGAAGCCCATGCAGTTTGGCAGAAGGAGTTCTCCGCATGGCGCGATGCCAATGCCGAACTCGCTGCTCTTCTAGATGCTGGCATCGAGCAAAAGATCCCAGATCTTCTTTCGCTGATCCCTCCCTTTAAGTCTGAGGATACCATCGCCACCCGCAAAGCCGGCAGTATTATTCTTCAACCGATCGCTAAAGCCATGCCTCTCCTTGTGAGCGGCAGTGCCGATCTCTTCGGTTCCACGCTAAACTACATTGAGGGGGGCGGGGACTTCACCGATCAGAACTGCGAGGGTCGTAACATCCACTTTGGTATCCGCGAGCATGCCATGTGTGCGATCATGAATGGCTATGCCTATGATGGCATCTTCCGCATTGCTGGGGCGACATTCCTTGTCTTTAGTGATTATGGACGTCCTTCTATCCGTGTTGCCGCACTTTCCAAGTTGCCGACGACCTATATTTTCACCCACGATTCCGTCGCCGTCGGCGAAGATGGACCGACCCACGAGCCTGTCGAGACTGTCGCCGCACTTCGCGCGATTCCTGGCTTGGATGTGATTCGTCCTGCCGATCCGGAGGAGACTGCCGGAGCCTTTGCCGCTGCCATGGAGCACACGAATGGTCCGACGCTTCTGGCGCTATGCCGTCAGAATCTCCCTAATCTCAACGACATCCCTGTTAATGTGCGTCGTCAGGGTGTCTTCAAGGGAGCCTATATCGCTCGTAAGGAGACCGCAGCCCTGGAGGTCATCATTCTTTCCTCGGGCAGTGAACTGAATGTCGCCCTTGACGCTGCCAAGATCCTAGGTGCCGGTGCCCGTGTTGTTTCCATGCCGTGCATGGAGCGTTTTGAGCGTCAGGATGCCGCTTACCGCGAGGAAGTCCTTCCTTCATCATGCCGCAAGCGTGTCTCGATCGAGGCCGGCATCTCCGATCCTTGGTTCCGCTATGTTGGGTTGGATGGGAAGACCGTGGCGATAGACCGCTTCGGCCTGAGCGCTCCTGGAAGTACGGTTCTCAAGGAACTTGGCATGACCACAGAGAATGTGGTCAAGACTGCACAATCTCTCTAATCATTCAGTTCACTCTACAAAAAGTCCCATCGGAGAGATCCGGTGGGGCTTTTTTACTTTTCAACAGAGTGACTTTCCTCGCTTCATGGTTATAGTAGTTGGGTGATCCTTTGCACGGCGTGGTTTCATTTTAGTTTTTCGGATTTTCAGTATGCTTTCCTGAGCATCCTGCTGGAGGGGCTTCCTTTCCTCTTGGGAGGAGCGATTCTTTCGGGACTTTTGGAGGAATTTCTTCCCCAGTCGCTCATGACCCAGCTTCTTCCCAAGAAGCCGCGCGCCGCGATCATCGTCAGCGGACTTCTCGGGGTGATTTTTCCGGTCTGCGAATGCGGCATCGTTCCCGTGGTTCGACGTCTTCTCAAGAAAGGGCTGCCCGTATCCTGCGGTGTCACCTACATGCTAGCCGCGCCGATCGTCAATCCGCTTGTGATCTTGAGCACTCTTGCTGCCTTCCGTGGTCAGGGAGCGTGGGAGATGACGATCCTCCGTTTTGGCCTTGGGTTGAGTGTTGCCATCCTTGCCGGTTGGATTGTGAGTTTCTGCGCTCCATTCTCGATCCTTCGTCCCGGTCTTTTGGCGCCAGAACATGATCATGATCATCATCATGGCGTATCAGGCGGGATGGTTGATCGTCTTCAGAATGCCGCCTTGGTGGCAACGAAGGACTTCCTCGATGTGGCCGTCTACTTCGTGATCGGAGCCGCTGCTGCCTCCCTCTTCAGTACGGCGGTGAATCAGGAAATCATCCTGCCTCTTGCCGCGAATCCTCCGCTGGCCATTGTCTCCCTCATGGGGCTCGCCTCCGTCCTCTCTGTTTGCAGCACGACAGATGCCTTCATTGCGGCGACGCTCACCACCTTTCCGATGGCGGCCAAGCTCGCCTTCCTGGTCTTTGGGCCGATGCTCGATTTCAAACTCCTCTTCCTCTATGGAGCGGCTTTCTCCAAACAGTTCATCATCTTGCTGGCGCTTGGACTCTTCCTTGTGATCGGATTGCTATGCTGGAGACTCTCTGCGCTGAACCTTGCTTGGTAAAACCCAATGAACAACTCCCGTTCCATCCAAGGCTTCCGCGACTCGCTTCTGCTCCTGCTCTGGGGAGGCTTTGTTCTTTGGCTCTCCTTCACAGGGAGGCTTTCCATCTACCTGCATCCCTCGCTTCAGCCTTATACCACGGCTTCCGGAGTGGTTTTCCTTCTGCTGGCGCTCTTCGTTTTCCGTTCCTACTACTCACGGATGCTCGGGCAGGCTATTTCTCATCAACATCATCATGAGTGCGAAGATCACGGGCATGACCATGGGTGCGATCATGAATATCATCACCACAATTCCGGTGAAGGACTTGGAGCCCTGATCTTCAAGACGGTTTTGCTCCTCCTTCCGCTAGCGATCATTATTTCCGGGAAGGCCACTGCCTATTCGATCACCACGGTGCAGAACAGAGGGGTTGTCGATAACATCAGCAAGCTTCCCTCGGCTCAGTCCGCAGTGGCTTCGACATCATTTTCTTCAGTTCCCTCATCTGCTGCCTCTTCCACGCTCGCGACCATAGATTCCTCCGCATCCCTTACATCCACTACCAATGCCTCGGTAGGCCCGATGCCTCTCCAAGTCATCGACATGCTCTATGCCGTCCAGATGCCCTCCTACCGGAGTGAGTTTGAAGGCAAGAATGTGGAACTCGTTGGTCAATATATTCCTATGAACACGGGAAATCCGAAGGGAGACCGATTCCAGGCCATCCGAATGTTCATGACCTGTTGTGCCGCCGATGCCAAGCCGGTCGGAGTCACCGTTCAATACTCAAAGCCGCTCAAGGTTTCAGAGATGGGTTGGGTGAAGATCACCGGCAAGCCGACCTTCCCGATGGAGGGGGGTAAACGTACTGCCCTACTTGAGGCCACCAAGGTCGAGGAATGTCCCGCTCCCTCAGAGCCATTTGTTTATTAGGCGTCCTTTTTTCCCCGCTTCTCGGTGCCCAGGAAAATGGGGATGAGAAATGGAGGAAATCGGAGCCTGGATGGAAGTACGAGTTTCCCAGAGATCATGGTTCCCATCATGCGTTTAAGACCGAGTGGTGGTACGCAACGGGGAATCTTTCCGATGATCAGGGACATGAGTACGGCTTCCAGTTGACCTTCTTCCGCCAAGGAATCCATCCAGGGGAGAGGTCCTCTGGTTCCTCCCGTTTCCGGGTCATGGATCTTCCCTTCACCCATTTCGCATTTACCGATGTCTTTGGGAAGAGCTTTCGATACTACCAGCGCTCCTCACGCGGTGCCTTCGGAGAGGCGGGGTTTGGTTCGCCTGGGAGCATTGTGGAAACAGGGGGGCGTATGGCCTGGATGGAGGATTGGATTTTGGAGGAACGTCCCGACGGATCGTTTCATCTCAAAGCAACCGCGGTGACAGAAAAAGGCGTGGAGTGCTCGGTTGACCTGATTCTGCTGCAGGATCGACCTGCACTCATTCATGGGAAAGATGGGATCAGTTCCAAGTCATCAACCCCTGGCCATGCCTCCCATTACTATTCGCTCACCAGACTCCAGGCCACGGGTTCCGTAACGGTTCATGGGAAGTCCCATGCCGTGAAAGGGCTTGTCTGGTTCGACCATGAGTGGGCCACCAATTCGCTGGAGACCGGTCAGGCTGGCTGGGATTGGTCAGGACTTCACTTGAGTAACGGGGACGATCTCATGCTCTTCCGGATTAGGAATTCCCAGGGGAAGACCGTTTTTCTCTCTGGCACTCTCCGGGATTCTCACGGTGTGATCACGGATCTTCATGATTTGGAGATGATTCCTCGAGGCATTTGGAAAAGTCCCCATACCGGCGGCCTCTATCCGGCTAGAATGGAAGTTATCATTCCTTCACGGAATCTCACCTTGACGCTGACCCCCAAACTCCCTGACCAGGAACTCGTTCTTTCGCCTTTTGCCTACTGGGAAGGGGCAGTGAAGGGAGAGGGGAAATCCGGCAATGATCCTGTGACCGTCGAGGGATATCTTGAACTCACAGGCTACGGGGGAAAAGTGATTGGGATAAACGGAAACTGATGTGAGGGGGATTCCCAGAGTGATCAGAATCTTATTGATTTCTATTCTTTGATAGAGGAGGTCAAACTGAGCCCGAGGTCAATCAAGACCAAAAATGAAAAAATGAACACGAAATCCATCATTAGCACAGCCGTCATTCTCTGCATTGCTGCGGTGAATTCATTTGCTGCCCCACCAACTGAGGAGTCTTTTGTAAAGGGCAGTAATGGAGCTGTCTATGTCATCTTGGGAGGAAAACCCTGCTGATTAAATCTCAGGGTTATGAAGGCCAAGGGTTATAACATAACAAAGGCCATCATATTGGCGGATGCCGATTTGAAGAACATTCCCTTAGGGCCAATAGTCTTGATGCCCTACAAAACCCCCAAAAATGGTGATATCGTTAGGGGCAGCGTCCCGTGCGCTTATGTTATCCAAGATGGGAAACGCTGCGCTGTACCCACGCCCGAGGTGTTAAAGGCTAAAGGTTACAAAATTGAAGAAACTTTTACGATCAGTGATGCAGATCTGGAAGCCATCCCGCAAGGCGAAGCGCTCTCCTAATAGCGAGAGCGGATCACTGAGCTTCAATCTGCTCTTCTCCAAGTCTCTTTTGCATCAGGGTTTTCCTTCCCAAGAGAACCATGATGGCCATAAAAATCCCGCATCCAGTTTCCTGAGGCTAAGTCACTTCCCTAGAAGTTTCCTGATTCAGAATGCCGATGCATGTAAGGTTTCTGTAGAGGCCGGCGTAATCCATCCCATAGCCAATGACGAAACGGTTTGGGATTTCAAATCCGAGATAATCGGCCTGAAGATGACGGGAGGACTCCTTTCGAAGAAGGATGCAGGTGCGAACTGATCGGCCTCCTTCTTGAAGGAGAAGCTTCTTCAAGTGATTCAAGGTGCTTCCTGTATCAAGGATGTCATCGATCAAAAGGAGGTCCTTTCCAGAAATCCCATTCGGCATCCCCCAAGGAAGAGTAACCGTTCCGGAACTCGTCGTGGCATCGCCATCAATGGACGCCTTCACTGGAATGATCCTGAGCGGAAGAGTAATCTCCCGCACAAGATCGGCCGTGAAGATCATTTCCCCGTCCATGACGGGCATCACACAATGAGGTCGCTCGAGGCGAGATCCTTGGAGATGCTGACTCCAAGTTCTCTGATGCGTCTTCTGATCAAGTCATCACTGATGAGGACTTCTCAAAACGGAGACATGGAAACAACTCAATGCATCCGCTTCAAAAGCTGCGATCAAGCAGCTTCTGAAAAATGAATTCTGTGATTGCTCTTACTGGAATCCGAGCTTGGCGATCAGATTGAGAGCGAGCGCGAAGAGGCCTGCTCCGAGGAAGACGCAGACAGGAAGGGTTAGTACCCAGGCCATGAGAATATTCCGCACGGTCGCCATCTGGAGACCGGAGCCGTTGGCGGCCATGGTTCCTGCAACACCTGAGGAGAGGACATGGGTGGTGCTGACAGGCAGGCCCAGGATATCGGCTAGGCTGATGGTGATCATGGCGACGAGTTCTGCGGCCGCACCCTGACCATAGGTCATGTGGGTTTTACCGATTTTCTCACCGACGGTCACAACGATGCGTTTCCATCCGACCATTGTTCCGCAACCTAGCGCAAGAGCCACGGCTACCTTCACCCAGATCGGGATGAAGTTGGTGACACCGTTGATGCAGGACGTGAGTTTCTTGGCCTCTTTCTCCGCAGCTGGGGAATCCAGCTGATGATTCTTTGCCAGCTTCGAGGAGACGGAGGAGAGCAAGTAAAGATCGGATCGGAATCCTCCGCGTTTGTCCTCTGGAATCTTATTCAGCGATTCGAAGCTTCCAAGGGTGGTCTCGGATTTTTTAGCAATAGCACCGATCGCTGCGAAGAGATCGGGTGTCGTGGAGTGATGGCCCCTGAGGAAAGAGGTGATGACCTTGCCTGGATCGGAATTCACCGTGGAGGTATTCGCCCCAGTAGCGTGAGCGGATGAGTAGGAGATCGAGGCGGCAAGCCCCGAGCGGAGGGATGCGATCTCGGCCGAGGAGCTCTCGCTCTTTAGAGCGTAAGTTGTGGGAAGGATGCCGACCAAGATCAGCATGATGAGGCCCATCCCTTTCTGGCCGTCGTTGGAGCCGTGGGCAAAGCTCACCCCTGTGCAGGTGAACATGAGCAGGGCGCGGATCCACCCCGGTGGAGGGTGATGTCCGTCTGGAGTCGAGTAGAGCTTGGGATTCTTGATAAGAATCTTCATGACGATTAGCAGAAGGGCGGCCATGCAGAATCCGATGACAGGTGAGATAAGCAGGGCCATGCCGACTTCCTTGGCCTTGGACCAATTGACACCATCACCCCAGTAGTGAGAGTCACTCATCAAGGCATTGGCAATGCCTACACCAATGATGGATCCGATCAGGGTGTGAGAGCTGGATGCGGGTAGTCCCAAGTACCAAGTGCCGAGATTCCATAGAATCGCTGAGACCAGAAGTGAGAAGACCATTGCAAATCCAGCGGCCGATCCGATGTGGATCACGAGTTCCACAGGGAGCAGATTAACGATGCTAAATGCGACGGCTCCCGTGGAGGTGAGCACGCCGAGGAAGTTGAAGAATCCCGACCAGATCACGGCGGGAACCGCGGGAAGGGTGTGGGTGTAGATGACTGTGGCTACAGCATTCGCCGTGTCATGGAAACCATTGGCAAACTCGAAGGCTAGTGCCAGCAGAAGCGCCAATCCCAGTAGAGCCCAAGTTCCAAGTCCTACAGAAGCGAAGTCAGCAATCAAAAGGTGCATCAGCAGAATATAGTTGAGAGGAAAGAGATTCGATAAGTCCCTTCTTTCATCTTCAGGTTACATTTTCGTCACAGAGCGTTTGTGATGAGAGATGGCACTAATCTTAAGGAAACTGACCCTATGGGGTCTGACTTCGGTGGCTCCAACCTTGGAGGCTCAATTTTTGGAAGTAGAGCCTTCATGCGGATGTCGCGTTCGGAGAAACCCACTTCGATGGAGACCGCTCCCTCAGGCATGACCCACTGGTTCTTCAGCGGATGCCAGTACATGAGGGAGGTGTCGGGGAGGGGAATGATGATTGTTTTCGTTTCCCCGGGATTCAATTCGATCCGTCGAAATCCTTTCAGCTCTCGGAGCGGACGGGGGGTTGATTCATCAGGTAGCCCGACATACAACTGCGCCACGGTGGCTCCCGGGCGTTTTCCCGTATTGGATACATTCACTGAGATGGAGTGTCCATTGTCGGTCTGTGTCACGGTGAGTCCTGAGAGATCGAAACTCGTATAACTCAGTCCAAAGCCAAATGGGAAAAGCGGTTCTTTACCCGCCCGGTCATAGCCTCTATAACCGTAGAAAATCCCTTCCTTATAGTTCACGACAGGCCATTCTTTTCCTGCCTGGAATGTCCCTGGATACTCGACGTGGGAAGGATTTTCCTCAATCGCTCTGTCGAATGTACAAGGGAGATGTCCTGAAGGGTTGGCATCTCCAAAGAGGATCGATGCAAGGGCCGTACCGGCACTCTGGCCTAGGTACCAGGTCTGGAGGATTGCGGGGACACGTTCAATCCAGGCCCTCATGTCGATGGCTGCACCGCCGCTGAGCACGACGATCGTTCTTGGATTGGCCGAGGCAACCTGTGCAATGAGCTGCTGTTGGGCAACCGGAAGGGTAAATCCCCGGTCGTACCCCTCTCCCTCGACATCCGGATTCAGGCCGACGCAGACAATGGCCACATCGGCAACCTTGGCTGGAAAAAGTCCAATGGCTTCCTCCGGGACCATTCTGATTCTTACCGAGATATGCCCACTCCCTCGACCCACTTCACTGGCGGTGACACGAAGAGGAATGGACGCTCCTTTGTCCAGGGTCATCACATAGCTCTCAGGATTTCCGAGTTCCTTATTGCCTAAGCGGATCTCTGGATGGCCGGTGGTGAGGAGTTCATAGTTGCCAGATACCGGCACCTCGATCTCGGCATCCCACGTCACACGGGCTTCCTGATCTTTGGGAACTCCTTCCGGAGGGGAACGATGTGTCCAAGAGACCTCGATCTTTTTTGCCCTGCTGACAGTGACTTTGGTGAAGTTGGATTGCGTGACACAAGTCATACTCCTGATAGCGACAATCCTAGGTGGAGCCGGGATTTCTTTTCCGAATTCCAGAAAATTGGAAAGAGAGAAGGGTTTGCTCAGGGGCATGGGAGCATAGAAGACCTTCGTTTCCTTGGGCAGGGCGTCACGAATGCCTTCGAGAAAGCTCACTTTGCGGAAAGGCTCCACCTCGCCGCTTCCACCCCCGACAGCTGGCGTATCCTGGGCATTCGGCCCGTAGACGACGACTTGCCTGAGGGAGTTTCGGTTGAGGGGGAGGAGGGGCGGGGAGTTTTTGAGTAGGACGATTGACTTGGTGGCAACGTCGAGAGCGAGTGAGGAGTTTTTTTGGGAATCCAGGGGGAAATCATTTCTCTGTTGCTTGGTATCGAGGAATCCCATGGAGACAGCCATTCGGAGAAGTCTCCTGACAGCCTGATCGATCTGCTCCTGGCTGAGTATTTTCTCCTCCAGAGCCTTGGTGATACTTTCCTTCGTGACCTGGTATCCCATCGGCATTTCCAGATCGAGACCCTTGGCAAGCGCCTTCACGGATTGAGTCGCCCACCAGTCCGACATGACGATCCCCGGGAAGCCCCACTCCTTTTTAAGGATTCCATTTTGCAGGTGGTCGTTGCCAGTGCAGGGAAATCCGTTGAGCTTGTTATAGGCAGACATCACCGCCCAAACGCCTCCTTGGCGGACCGCTTTATAAAAGGGCTGGAGGTAAATTTCCCGAAGCGTCTGCTCATCAATCAGCGATTCGATCTCCATGCGGCGCCACTCCTCGTCGTTGCCGACAAAGTGTTTCACCGTGGCGACGACCCCTTGGGCCTGAATTCCCTGGATCCAACGCGATGCCATCTCACCGGTGAGGTAGGGATCTTCGCCGTAATACTCGAAGTTCCTTCCGTTCAGCGGCGTCCGGGCAATGTTCACACCCGGTCCGAGTTGGATGTGGATACCGCGTGCCCGAGCCTCCCGTCCAATTGCCGCACCATACTCGTAGGCAAGTTTTTGATCCCATGTTGCCGCCAGAGCGATCCCGCTGGGAAAGGAGCAAGCCGGTCCATGAGCCCTGATACCCTGAGGGCCGTCAGCCATTAGCAATTTCGGGATGCCGAGTCTCGGAATCGATTCCGTTGACATTCCGTCAAAGCCATCGCCCGACAAGAGGCTGATCTTCTCACCTTGTGTCAGCTTTGAGAGGAGATGATCGACTCTTCTCTCGACGACTTCTGGAGGGTAGTGAGAAGGGGTCGGTGGGGATGGAGGTAGCGGAAGAAGGGATTGCTCTTCTGACTTGAGGGATGGCGAACCAAGCAGGAGAAGAAGTGCCAAGCTCCTCATCCTTGAATAGTTCATGCAATTTCTTGGGGTGCCTAATTCAAGACCATCGACTGATCAAGGGCCTCATCGAACGCCTTTACTTGATCAAGGATGACATCGGCCATCATCGGATCGGTGCCGATCGCGCTTCCATAGTAGAGCTCCTTGCCTTGGAGGTGGTGAGGGTTGGACTGGAAGACTTCCGACTGGCTTGCAGCTGGCCCGACTTCCTCGCGGATGCCAAGCAGTACGGGAATATCCTGATAGCTATGGAGTCCGTCACTTATAAAGAAGGGGATCACGACGACATGCCGCTGACTTGTCATGGTTGCCCAGTCGCTGATCAAGGGGGACTCCTCCATGTAAGTCGGAAGGACCTCCGCGTAGAGATCGAGATTGGAAAGAAGTCGAACCTGGGTCTTTGCCGCCTTGGCGGAATTGTCATTCAGATTTGTCCCGTGGCCGACGATCAGCAGGCTAGTTTCCTTGGTTGGGACTCCTGGTGCTGTCTCACGCGCGCGCTTAAGCAGCACCTCTGTCATCGAGGGATGGTTGCCGACCGGTTCGCAGTATCGGATGGTCTTGCCGTTTCGTCGGGTGAGGGGGCCTTCGAGTTCCAGTTCCCTAGGGATCACGGTCTGGGTGAAGTACCCCTCGCTGATAAAGTTCGGGACGATGTAGACCTCCGGAGAGGAGACGGAATGCATCACTTCGCGCATCGAGGGCTCTTCCTTCCAAAAACAACAGAGGATCTGATCAAAAATACCCCGCTCGCGAATGGCATCCGCTAAACGATGATTCGGTTCGCTGGAGTCGGGGTTGGTCGTCGATCCATGACCAATGATGACGAGTGTTGTGCCGGGGCGTTTCTCCATGGCCATCAGTTAATCACGAAATCAGTAAGAGATGGAAAGGAAGAAGGCAGCATGAAAAGCAAAAAAGGATCTATGGCGCTCAATGATGGAAGCTTGAAATATGGATTCTCCTGGAGTTTCAAAGTCTTTCCTGAGTTCTTGAGTTCCATATTAAAATGCTGCTCGGGCTTTTAACCACTACTTCAAGTCCTCCAGGGCATCGCGTATCGCGACAGTGATATCGCGACCTCCATCTCCACCAAGGCGTTCGTCGATATCCTCAAGTCGATGGATCCAATCAGAGACTTCCTTTCTGGTATAGGGACCTCCTGCGGCTTGGCAGAAGTGGGTGCGGCATCCGAAGGGTCGTCCCTCATAGATCATGCAGCGTGACGTGTAGGGGTGAAGCAGCGGACAGGCTCCATCCTCGCGGTTCGGAAGTTCCTTTCTGCCTGCTGCGCGGACAGCCTTCGCCGCCGTGAGTGCCTCTCCCTTCGTCAGAACGGGAGTCGCACCTGTGAGTTGAAAGCGGCAGCACTCGGTCAGCAGAGTGCAATTGCGCTCGGGAGGGTTAGCCTTAAGTTCCGCATAGATCTGACGGACACTGGCAATAGCCTCCTCGGTATCGCGACGAGGATCGGAAGTCTTGTGGGGATTGCGTTTACGCAAGGGAAGAAGAAAAAAAGATTAAATATGGAACTCAGGAACTCAGGAATAAGGAACTGAAATAAACAGTATCATGATGGAGCCAGCTCCTCTTGGTTTTCCAAATTATTTAAAGATGCCTTCAGTTGATCTTTTGGCATTTGTTCCTGAGTTCCATATTAAAAATCCCAGAATCAAATTGCTGTACCGCAGGCACTGGCACTGGCCCAGGCCCATTGGAAGTTATAGCCGCCTAGCCAGCCCGTGACATCCACAACTTCACCGATGAAATAAAGGCCCGGAACTTTACGAGATTCCATGGTCTTGGAAGAGAGTTCACCGGTGTCGATCCCGCCGCAGGTGACCTCCGCCTTCGGATAGCCCTCCGTCCCGGCGAAGGACTGTTTCCATTCATGAAGCGACGCATCGAGTCTCTCAATCTCCTCCTTGCTGCAACTTGCAAGCGGCTTCTCAGGTGCGTTCCTATCACACCATGACTCGGCAAACCGCCGGGGCCAGATCTTGGAAAGATTCTGCAATGCTGTTGTGCCGCTGCGGGTTGCTGCGAAGAAGGCCTCCGAGTCTTTCTTATCAGGGAGAAGGTCAATCGCGAGAGGGGAATTTCCATCCCAATAAGAGGAGATCTGGAGAGCTGCCGGGCCGCTGAGTCCCCGATGGGTAAAGAGCATGGCCTCCTCAAAATGACGGTTTCCGGCACTGATTCGCACAGGGAGCGCCACTCCGGCAAGGGGGGCATAAAAATCTTTTTCGTGGGGTTGGAAAGTGAGGGGCACAAGTCCCGGGCGGATATCTGTCACGCCGATTCCGAACTTCCTGGCGATCCGATAGCCGAGATCACTGGCTCCGAGCTTAGGGAACGAGAGGCCTCCCGTGGCCACGACCAAGGCGTCGGATTGAAAGGTTCCTCGCGAGGTGCGGATGATGTAATGATTTGTCTTCTCGACTTCCTGGACATCACAGTGGGAGAGGATACGGACGCCAGACTCCTGGCATTCTCTCTCCAGCATTCCGATGATCTGACGCGAACTCCCATTGCAGAACTGCTGTCCCAGTTTCTTTTCATGGTAGGCTATTCCGTGCTTTTCGACGAGGGCGATAAAGTCCCAGGGAGTATAGCGCGCCAATGCTGACTTGCAGAAATCACGATTCCTAGAGAGATAATTCTCCGCGGAGGCGTTGATATTGGTGAAGTTACAACGCCCCCCTCCGGAGATCTCGATCTTCTTTCCGAGCCGTTCATTGTGTTCCAGAAGAAGGACCCTCTTTCCACGATTCGCCGTGGTGAATGCGCAGAACATGCCACCACCACCACCGCCGATCACAATGGCGTCGTACAGTTCGGGCGTCTCTCGGTTCATCGGATAGTCATGACAGCAGTGACCTCAAAGAAAAAGAATCGGTTTCATTTCTCCGAACAAGGGTGACGCAGACCTCTTTAGGGCGTAGATTAATATCATTATGGAAAAACACCGCTTCGATAGCCTTGGGCTCTCACCTGAAATCCTCAAGGCCGTCGCCCAGCTTGGTTTTGAGGAGGCAACGCCGATTCAGTCCGCAGCGATTCCCGTCCTGCTGGCTGGAGGCGATCTTGTGGGGCAGTCCCAGACAGGCTCCGGAAAGACGGCAGCATTTGCAATTCCTGCTATCGAAAAAGTTGACCCCGCCAGCAAGGCTGTTCAGGTTCTGATCCTTTGTCCCACCCGCGAGCTCGCCGAGCAGGTCGCTGACGAGGTACACCGGCTGACTGCCTTCAAGCGCTCTATCCACTCGGTGCCCATCTATGGTGGCGCCTCCTATGATCGCCAGCTTTTTGAGCTCAAGAAAGGAGTTCAGATAGTTATCGGTACCCCCGGACGCATCATCGACCATCTTGAGCGCGGCACTCTTAAGCTGGATCAGCTCAAGGTCGCGATCTTGGACGAGGCCGACCGGATGCTCGACATGGGATTCCGCGACGACATTCAGAAGATCCTGGACGCGACGCCCGATGAGCGACAGACGGTCTTCTTCTCCGCCACCCTCTCCGGTCCCATCAAACAGCTAATCAGCCGTTACTCCCGCGAAGCGAAGACCGTTGCGATCGAGCGCAAGGATGTAGCCGCTCCTGATATTGAGCAGTTTTTCTACGAGATTCCGCCACGCGGCAAGACGCAGTCTTTAATCCGTCTGGTCGATTTTTATGGATTCCGTCTGGGAATCATTTTTTGCAATACCCAGCGCATGGTTGATGAACTTGCCGATGCCCTACTTGCTCAGGGATTCTCTGCGGACCGCCTCCATGGAGGCATTACCCAAGCCCAGCGCACGCGCGTCATGAACAAGTTCAAGAACTCGGAGTTCGAGTTCCTCGTGGCCACTGATGTCGCTGCGCGTGGAATCGACGTGGATGCCCTCGAGGTAGTTATTAACTATGATCTGCCACACGATCCTGAGGACTATGTCCATCGCATCGGTCGTACCGGTCGCGCTGGCAAGAAGGGCATGGCTGCCACCTTTGTAACCGGACGAGATATCTACAAGATCCAGTATCTTGAGAAGTTCACCCACTCCCGCATCCGCAGGGCGAATATCCCGACCCCATCCGAGGTAGAGGGGAAGCGTTCCGAGCAGATGTTTGGGAAGGTGCAGGCACTCCTTACCTCCGGCAAATTCGCCGACCAGACTCAGTTCACCGACCGCTTGATGGAGGAGGGTTTCCAGGCTACGGAGGTCTGCTCCGCGCTCTTCTCTCTTCTGCTTGGGCAGGCCAACGTCGAGGAGTCCTTCTCTGCACCTAAAGTTCCTGGCAAGAGCGAGTTCCCAAACGAATTGCCCGACCACGAGGGGTTCGCCCAGGCAAAGGGTGCCAAGGGATTCAAGAAAGGAAATTTCCAACAGCGGGAGCCCGGAGTTGTATCCCATCATTCCGCTCATGGTCCTGTCGGAGCGGGGCCTAAGCCGGGATTCAAATCAGCTTTTAAGCCATCCTTCAAAGCTCCCTTTGAAAAAGGAAAGCCGGGCAAGTTCGTGAAGGGATTCAAGAAGGATCGCGCGCCAAGGTAGTGAACCGGTGACTTGCGCATAGGCGCATAGGCATAGAGGAGCGGAGATTTTTAATCTGGATGCAACGGATGCATAGCAACGGCCAAGCAAGCAAATCAGAAGAATCAGGCACTTGAAGAAACGGCCACAGATGCCAACTCAAAAGCTTGTGGGAAAACTTGAAGGGGATGTGTCTTAAATCCCTCTGCGCCGCTGCGCCTCTGCGTGAGTTTTTTGTATTTCTCTGGCTCTCTGGAGTGGGTCTTCACGCGGATGTCTCGATGTCGCCGATTTTTGGCGATCACATGGTGCTTCAGCAGGGAGTGACTCTTCCGGTGTGGGGTTCAGCCTCGCCTGGCGAACATGTCTCCCTTTCAATCGGCAATCTTTCTGAGGAGACTGTGGCCGATGCCTTTGGGAAATGGAGGTTCACCTTGCGCCCATTGCCATCATCGCCCGACCCATTGGTCATGGTGATCAATGGCAACAACCGCCTGGAACTTCATGATGTCATTGTGGGCGATGTCTGGGTCTGTGCTGGCGAAGCGAATATGGCGTTGCCGCTTTCCGATGCTCCTATCGGCAAGGAATCGGATGAGAAAATCGCCGATGAGAAGCTACGTTTTTTCCAGTACGACCACTCCTTGGACAAAGATGGAACTCAGTTAGGGACTAAGAGCGATCCGATAAAAGGTCGATGGATTGTCTGCTCCCCCGAGAGCGCCCCCGCTTTCTCCGCCGTGGGATATTTCTTTGCGAGGGACCTGAGAACTTCCCATCACCTCCCGATTGGTATGATCCAGTGCACTCGTGATGACTCGCCCATCCTCTCCTGGGTTAGTCAGCGTGCACTTGCCAAGCCACCCTCCATCTCTTCATCTCTGGATCGAGAGACACGAAATCCCCAACCCGGCTCGTGTTTTGAGCAACTGGTCCATCCCCTTATTCCTTACGCCATCACAGGAATCATCTGGTATCAAGGGGAGTCTGATGAGGGTACTGCGGCCCTGCAGTACCGCCGCATTCTTCCCCGCATGATCCGTGACTGGAGAGAGAGATGGGGGGAGGGACCCTTCCCCTTTTATTGTGTTTCACCAGCCGGATTTGGAGATGAGGAGGGGTTAGCGGTTCAGAGCTATCATGCTCAGGCTGGCAATCCGGTCCCGGGCCGCGGGCTGCCCTGGCTCAGGGAGGGAATTGCCTCAGCGCTCTCTCTCCCATTCACTGGGATGGCAGAGGCCAGTGATCTCGGTGTCGCCGGCGAGAGGATCCCTCCGGACAAGCGTGATGTAGGAAGACGTCTGGCCCTGCTGGCCCGGCACCGTGTCTATGGGGAGGAGATCGTGGATTCTGGGCCTCTCTATCGCGGGATGAAAATAGAGAGGGGTAAGGATAGGGATAACGATAAAGTCCGGGTGGATTTTGATTCCATGGGTAGCGGTCTAGTGCTGGGTACCCCTCCTTGGAAGTCAGAGGGCGTTACTCCATCTCTAGTCACTTCGCTCAAGGGATTCGCGCTTGCGGGTAGCGACCATAAGTGGTTTCCGGCCCAAGGCCAAATCAAGGGCAATAGTGTTTTGCTTTGGAGTGATGCCGTTCCCCATCCCATAGCCGTCCGATATGGATGGAGAGGTTTCCCCAAGGGCACGCTCTATAACAAGGAAGGGCTTCCCGCTGCTCCCTTCCGCACTGACACCGATCAACCGGAGTAAACCATGAATTTCTTCATATGCTGCGCGTGAAGCGATTCTTTTGAGATCGGGCTTCCTCTGAAACAAGGATGCCCTAAGCGGGTCTTTTTCTCCCGATTCAGTAAGCTTTCTTGCCCTGCTTCTTGAGCAGACGAGCCTGAACAAAGGACTGGATGCAGCGGGCTACGTAGAGTCCGCAGATAAGGGCTGTGGCCATCTTCGCGATGGAGGAGTTGGTCTTGTCTCCGGCCGTCTGGTTCAGCACAGCAAGAAGCATTCCGTAAGCCGAAACGGTAGCTCCGAAGCCAAGCAGGCCGACCAGGACCGCCACATGCATCACATGCATTCGGATCTTCTCGATGCGTGCCAGCAAGCCGCAGACTACCAGCAGGAGGCCGAGTCCGCAGGGAATAAGGGACGTAGGATGGGTTGCTCCGGTTCCGAAGAAACCGATAAGGCCAACCACATTGAGAAGGATTCCGAAAATGATGCTGATTGCTGACATGGAGTTCATAAGGCAAGGATGCCAAGTCGAGGGCCTAGAGTCGAGGGTCGAGAGAATTTAACCCTCTATGGGACCAAGGAATTCAGCTTCATGAGTTCCTGATTTTCAGATTCAATCCCGAAACATCCATGCTGCATATTGTCCTGATCGAGCCAGAGATCCCACAGAATACCGGTAATATCGGCCGTCTCTGCGTGGCGGCTGGTGTGCGTCTTCATCTGGTTGGGCCGTTGGGATTCTCTCTCGCTGAAAAGGATATTCGTCGTTCCGGACTTGATTACTGGGAGCGTCTCGATTTCAAGAGCTGGGATCGTCTGGAGGATTTGCAATCCGCTATGCCCGAATCCCGGTTCTGGTATCTCAGTAGCAAGGTGGAGCGCGCCTACTGGGATGTGGAGTTTCAGGATGGGGATTGTCTTGTCTTCGGTAGGGAATCCAAAGGCCTTCCATCCTCCCTGCTGGCTGCTAATCCGGAATCCTCAGTTACAATTCCGATGACGGAAGGGACCCGTAGCATTAATCTCTCAACGTCCACTGGGATCGTCCTGTACGAAGCACTAAGGCAACTGCATCTTAACGGAGCACGACTGAAATGAATAAATCTCCTGTCATTGAAGTCAACGATCTCACTAAGGCCTTCCGTACCTACAGGAAGGAGGAGGGGCTCATGGGGGCTGTGCGTGGGCTCTTCCACCGCACCTACACCGAGACAAAGGCCGCTGACAGGGTCAGCTTTTCCGTTGGGGAAGGTGAGTTCGTCGGCTTCCTCGGACCTAATGGTGCCGGCAAAACCACGGTACTCAAGATGCTCTCAGGACTGCTCCAGCCGACCTCGGGAAGCGCCTCGGTGCTGGGATTTAATCCTTCCAAGCGTCCCGTCGAACTCAAGCGCCAGTTCGCTCTACTGATGGGTCAGAAGAATGCCCTCTGGTGGGATCTTCCAGCACGCGAATCGCTGGAGCTAAACCGAGCGATCTACGGGATTGATCGGAAGGAATTTGAGTCGACGGTCGGGGAGCTGATAGAATTGCTCGACGTCCGCGACAAGATGGGCGTGATGGTAAGGGAACTGAGCCTCGGGGAGCGGATGAAGATGGAGTTAATAGCTGCCCTGCTGCACCGTCCAAAAGTTCTTTTCCTCGATGAGCCGACGATCGGTCTGGATGTGATGAGTCAGAAAAAGGTCAGAGAGTTTCTCCGTGAGTATAACCGCCGCCACAAAGTCGTGACACTGCTCACCAGCCATTACATGCAAGATATCGAAGAGCTCTGCGAACGGGTGATCCTGATCGATCATGGCAAGATTTTCTTCGATGGATCGCTCGAAGAAGTAGTCTCTAGATTCACCTCCACCAAGATTATCGAGGCCGACTTCAGTACCCCGTTGCCCGAGCATTTTGTACCCCCAGGGAGCGTTCTGGAACGCAATCCCCTGCAGATCAAGATCGAGGTGGCCCGTGCCGAAGTGCCTCATGCCTGCACATCTCTCCTCGCTGGAGGTCAGGTGATCGACCTCTCCGTGCAAGAGGTGCCTATCGAGGAGGTCATCCGTAAGGTTTTCGGAGGCCAGCAGGAGAAACATCGGCTAGAGTCATTCGTGTGAATGGTATGAAGAAAATTCTCCTGTCCCCATTCCTTGCATTCCTTGGGTGTGTGGGGTTTCTGTTGCTCCCCTTCTCCTTGTTTGCGGGGACGGGTGAGGGGGTCGATGTCTCGCTGGTCTTCGACGCCTCGATGCCGCTGGTGCCTGGGCAGCCCTTCATGGCAGTGGTCGTTCTCGATCTGAAACCGGGTTGGCATACCTACTGGCGTTATCCTGGAGATTCTGGAGTCCCTCCCAAGGTCATTTGGCATTTGCCTCCTGGATGGAATGTCGGCCCGCTTGAATTCTCGATTCCCAATCAGTTCTCTGAGCCTGGCGACATGCTGATTTACGGATACGAGAAGCGACAGCTTCTGAGGGCCGTGATCACTCCGCCAAAGGAGATCCCCAAGGATCAGCCCATTGAACTGAAGGCCTCTCTCTCATGGCTTGCCTGCAAGGAGCTCTGTGTTCCGGGATCAACCGAAGTGAGCTGTGAGATTTCCGGTCCCACAACAAAAATTGTGCGGTGGTTGAGCTCCTATGTGTCCAAAGGAGAATGGCCGACAATAGGACTGCCTCCATTCTCAGTCTCCATTTCAGCAAAGGGGGGAAACAAGGCGATCTCCTTCACTGGACAGGGCGGTGCGACCTATGAACTCTATCCCGATCCTTCGGAGGGAACGACGGTTGGTCATGTGACGCGACTTGTTTCCGAAGGAGCAGAAGGGCCTGCCGTTGTCTTCTCGATTCCCTGGGATGGCCCCTCGCCCTTTCATGCCCTGCTGGTCGAATCAACAGGAGACTCACGACAAGCTTGGTGGATCGGAGGATCGCTCAGGAATTCGGCTGGGAGTAGTGAGCATGCAGGGATTTCATTCGGGGTCTTGATCGCGGCCCTTTTCTCGGGCTTTCTTGGTGGTCTGATCCTGAACCTGATGCCGTGCGTCCTTCCGGTGATCTCGCTCAAGATTTTTAGCTTTATTGCTCAGGCGGGAGAATCCCCGAAGCGGATCTTTTGTCATGGACTTGCTTTCGCCGCAGGGATCTTCATTTGGTTTCTGGGGCTTGGTTTGTTGGTGATTGCGCTCAAGGCCGGAGGGTCACAAGTTACCTGGGGTGCCTTCCAATTTCAGAATCCTCTCTTTGTCGTCGGGCTCAGTGTTTTGGTCTTCCTCTTTGCTCTCAATCTCTTCGGTCTCTTCGAGATTACACTCCCAGGCAGCGCCACTACTTCGCTGGACCATACCGCGCGGCGTGAAGGATATGGAGGATCTTTCTTTCAGGGATTATTTGCCACACTTCTTGCCACGCCCTGCACGGCTCCCTTCCTGGGTAGTGCGCTGGGTTTTGCTTTTGGACAGAGCTCTCTTGTTATTCTGGCGATGTTCGCCTCCGTGGCACTCGGCATGTCGCTTCCCTACCTAGTGCTCTCGGCACAACCGGGATGGAGAAAATGGATTCCCAAGCCGGGAGTCTGGATGGAGCGCCTCAAGCAGTTCATGGGATTCCCTCTCCTGGCCACCAATCTCTGGTTACTCTGGGTTCTGCAAAATCAGCGAGGAAATGAAGCTGCTCTCACCCTTCTGGCGCTCTTCCTGATCCTTGGATTCTGCGCTTGGCTCTTCGGGATTCTTTCTGTTGGCGGCTCGCGGGCCCATGTAGTCTATCTCTCTCTGATTGTTCTTCTAGCCCTTGCCGCCATTGCCTTCGCCGCGCAACGGATCAGGGTTACACAAGCCGCGACGCTCAAGACAAGCGGCGCAGTAGATGGAATTGCATGGGTTCCTTACACGCCGGAAGCCCTCACTGCTCTCCGAGCCGAGGGAAAGCCTGTGTTTCTCGATTTCACAGCCTCTTGGTGTCTGACTTGCCAGTTCAACGAACGCACTGCAATCAACGTCCCGGCTGTCAGGCAGTTCATCAAAGAGAGGGAAATCATAGCGATGAAAGGCGACTGGACCAACGCTGATCCTGCCATCACTGCTGCGCTGAAGTCCTTCGGTCGCGTCGGCGTCCCGCTCGCTGTCTATTATCCGCCGGGCAAGGGAAGTGATCCTATCGTCCTACCGGAACTGCTGACTCAGAAGATTGTCATTGATGCATTAACAAAATGATCTTTCTGTCTTTCTTTTCCTGAGTTCCTGATGTGAATCATTGAGTAGGCAATCAATTCCATATTTTCACATCCATTTTTCATGAACTTCAAGACCCTCAAACTCGATCAACTCGACCAGAACAAGCAGATCAGCAAGGAGTCATATGCGCGCGATCTCAAAAAGTATCAACTGGGGTTATTAAATCTCCAACTCCGCCTCAAGGAGAGCAAACGCACGGTTATTATTGTGCTCGAGGGGCCTGATGCCGCCGGGAAGGGTGGTGCCATCAAGCGCGCGCTGGAGCGTCTTGATCCGCGTCTTGTGCGTGTCTACTCAACCCAAAAACCGACAGCCGAGGAGTATCGTCACCATTACATGTGGCGCTTTTGGAATAAGACTCCTCCGGTCGGAGAATTGGCCGTGTTTGATCGCTCTTGGTACGGGCGTGTACTGGTGGAAAGGGTTGAGGGATTCGCCTCCAAGGATGAATGGGCGAGGGCTTATCGAGAGATCAACGAGTTTGAGCAGACCCTAGTCGAGGGTGGGGCTATCATGATCAAGCTTTTCCTTCAGGTCTCGAAGGCAGAGCAACTCAAACGCTTCAAGGAGCGTCAGGCCGATCCCTACAAGCACTGGAAAATTAACGATGAGGACTGGCGCAACCGCCGTAAGTGGAGGCAGCACAACGAGGCGGCCGAAATCATGTTTCAGAAAACCTCGACGAAGTTTGCTCCCTGGACGCTCATAGCCGGAGACTACAAGTGGTATGCTCGGGTCCAGTTTGCCAAGACTGTCTTCGAGTCGGTCGCCAAGGAGTTCCCCGAGGCGAAACTCGGGGTATAGTCTGTTTTAGAGTCCGTCATCGGTCACTGCGCCATGGGAAGCGTCGGTGACATGGGCGGCGTATTTGGCAAGAACGCCACGGCGGTAGCGAGGTGGCGGCTGTTTCCAGGCCTTCTTCCTCTTGGCAAGTTCGGTGGCGGTGACGTCGATGGAGAGGGTTCGCTTGCTGGCATCGATAGTGATGATGTCCCCCTCCTTGACGAGGGCGATCGGTCCGCCGGAGATGGCTTCCGGGGTGATGTGGCCGACGACAAAGCCATGGGTGCCTCCCGAGAAGCGTCCGTCTGTGATCAAGGCGACATCCTTGCCGAGTCCAAGTCCCATCACGGCACTGGTCGGGGAAAGCATCTCGCGCATGCCGGGCCCCCCCTTGGGTCCCTCGTAACGGATGACAATAACATCACCCTTTCGGATCTTCCTAGCGAGAATGGCCTGGAGAGCTTTCTCCTCGGAGTCGAAGACTCGGGCTTTGCCTTCAAAGCGGAGTCCCTCTTTGCCGGAGATTTTTGCGACGCCGCCGCCCGGGGCGAGGTTCCCCTTGAGAATGACGAGGTGACTCTCCTTTTTGATCGGGTCGGAGATGGGGCGGATGATCTGCTGTCCCTTGGGGTAGGGCTTGAAGGCGGCCAGGTTCTCCCGGAGTGTCTTTCCGGTGACGGTCATGCAGTCGCCGTGGAGGAGCCCTGCTGCCAGCAGATCCTTCATCAAGGGGACGATGCCGCCGATCTCGATGAGCTGGGACATCAGGTATTTGCCGCTCGGCTTTAGGTCGGCGAGAACGGGAACCCGTTTGCCGATCTTGGTGAAGTCGTCGATGGTCAGCTTCACGCCGGCCGTGTGGGCGAGGGCGAGGAGGTGGAGGACAGCATTGGTCGATCCCCCGAGGGCGATCACGACGGTAATGGCGTTCTCAAACGCCTCACGGGTCATGATGTCGAGGGGACGGATGCCTTTCTTGAGCAGGTTGAGAACTGCGGCTCCGGCCTCTCGGCAATCCTGCACTTTATGTGAGGAGACAGCGGCTTGGGCGGAGCTGTTCGGGAGACTCATGCCCATAGCCTCGATGGCCGAGGCCATGGTGTTGGCTGTGTACATGCCGCCGCAGGAACCTGGCCCCGGAATTGCGCATGACTCGACCGCCTTACGCTCCTTGGCTGAGATTGCGCCAGCAGCTTCCTGTCCGACCGCTTCGAAGACGGAGACGACATCGATGAGTTTGCCGTTCAGGCAGCCGGGCAGGATGGTGCCCCCATAGACAAAGACAGCCGGACGATTGAGTCGGGCGATGGCGATCATGCACCCAGGCATGTTCTTGTCGCACCCGCCGATCGCCACAAGACCGTCGAAGCCCTGGCATCCCGCCACAGTCTCGATGGAGTCGGCGATGACCTCGCGGGAGACAAGGGAGTATTTCATCCCTTCGGTTCCCATGGAGATGCCGTCGGAGATGGTGATGGTGTTAAAGATGATTGCTTTTCCTCCACTCTTGTCGACGCCGATTGAGGACTCGCGCGCGAGTGCGTCGATGTGCATATTGCACGGAGTGACCATGCTCCAGGTCGAGGCGATACCGACGATCGACTTGGCGAAATCTTTGTCACTGAATCCTACCGGGTAGAGCATGGCGCGGCTTGCGGCACGACTCGGTCCATCGAGAAGGAGTGAGGAATGGGCGCGCTCTAGGGAGGTAATCTTTTTCGCGGCCTTTGCAGATGTATTGGAAGCGGTAGGGGGTTTTTTGCGGGAACTAGAACTCATTGTGTCAAGCTAGCAGAGGCGGACGATGGGAAGAAAGAAAACATCGATGAAGGTTGGAAGAAGAGGAGATTTCTTTTGGCAATGGCTTCAATGCTATTTGACCGGAGATTCTTTGGGGTCACGATAAGGTATTCCAATGAGTATACCGCCCCGCCCCCTGCCTCTGGTTCTCTATGACGGAGAATGCGGTTTTTGTACCTCTTCGATGCGTCGTTGGATAATTGCAGGGAATGGCCGTCTGGAGTTCTCAGCTGTGCAGGACGGAGTGGGGGAGGCTTATGGATTTCCCTCAGACCGACCAATGGGTGCAGTTCACTTGATCGAGGTGGATGGGCGAATCAGGCGGGGTGCCGAGGCTGTTTTCAGAATGATGGCACTCTGCGGAAGTTTCCCGGGTAACGTAGCGTGGAGTATGTATCAGCGGACGACACTTTTTCGCATTCTCAGCAACTGGGGCTACAGGCGGGTAGCGAAGCGTCGGGCGGCACTCTCGAAAATGATATGCCGACTGCCGAATCAGCATCCGAAATGACAGTGCGTGACGGTGACTTTCATCTCTAATCCAGTTAGATATTATAAGGCTCCAGCAGCCTGAACGGTAATCTCAAAATGCCTTTCATATCTTTTAGCTAATGCTGCTGGAGGAGTGAAAACAGGCAGAAAATTCTACACCAAGGGATCGCAGTTCAGGTGAGCTGATTCTTGTGCTCAATGCTCTTGATGAAAATATCTGTGACGAAATGATAAAATCTTCTTGCAGATTCACGTGGTTTCCCTACTTTTCCACCTCCCGACTTCTTCGGAGTTCCTAAAGACTCTGTGGTGACGCGGACCAGTTCCTTTACAAACACGAGGATGGTTTTGCTGAACGGCAATCGAAGAAGCATTGGGATCACTCATTTTTTAACAATGCCAACCATCAACCAACTCGTCCGTAAGGGCCGCGAACAGGTCAAGGTGAAATCCAAATCACCCGCGCTCGTGAATTGTCCCCAGCGTCGTGGCGTCTGCGTGCAGGTGATGACCCGAACCCCTAAGAAGCCGAACTCAGCGCTTCGCAAGGTCGCCAAGGTTCGCCTCACAAACGGCCAGGAAGTTATCGCCTACATCGGTGGTGAGGGACATAACCTCCAGGAGCACTCCATCGTTCTCGTTCGCGGAGGCCGAGTGAAGGATCTCCCCGGTGTGCGTTATCATATCGTCCGCGGTAGTCTTGATTGCCTTGGCGTCGATGGTCGCCGTCGTGGACGCTCCAAGTACGGAGCTAAGCGCCCTAAGCCAGGTGAAGAGGCCAAGACCGGAAAGAAAAAGAAGTAATCCCGACCAACACTCTAACTTTTCCTTATCATGTCCCGCCGCAAACGTGTCATCACCAAAGAGATCAAGCGTGATCTCCGCTACGCCAGTCCACTGGTTGCCCGTCTTATCACCACCGTCATGCGTGGAGGCAAGCGCTCCCTCGCAGAACGTATTGTTTACACTGCTATCGAGAGCACCCGTGATGGCACCGAGGCGGTTGATCCGCTTGATGTTCTCCAGAAGGCCATGGAAAATGCTCGTCCTCGTCTTGAGGTAAAGAGCCGCCGAGTTGGTGGAGCAACCTACCAAGTACCGATGGAAGTTCCCGCTGATCGGCAGCTTGCCCTTGCGATGCGTTGGATTGTTGGCTTTGCAAGTAAGCGCAAGAGCGTCCCGATGTCGAAGGCTCTCGCCTCCGAACTCAAGGAAGCTGCGGCCAATCAAGGTGCCGCTATTAAGAAGCGCGACGATCTTCACAAGATGGCCCAAGCCAACCGTGCCTTCGCCCACTTCCGCTGGTAGTTCCAGTCCGATACTCTTTCTCTTGTTCTTTATACAATCACTGCAATGAGCACCGAAAAAGCTAATCCAAACTCTCCGGATCGCGCCTTCCCGCTTGAGCGCACCCGTAACATCGGGATTTGCGCGCACATCGATGCCGGCAAGACGACCTTGACTGAGCGTGTTCTCTTCTACACCGGGATGATTCACAAGATAGGTGAAGTCCACGAGGGAACCACAGCGACCGATTGGATGGAGCAGGAGCGCGAGCGGGGAATCACGATTACCTCTGCCGCAACTACTTGCAGTTGGAACCAAATCAAGCAGGAAGGTGTCGTTAAATTGTTCGATAACATCAAGATGCGCGTCAACATCATCGATACGCCCGGCCACGTGGATTTCACGGCTGAGGTAGAGCGTTCCTTGCGCGTTCTCGATGGTGCCATTGCCGTGTTCTGCGGTGTTGCTGGGGTTCAACCTCAGTCAGAGACTGTTTGGCGCCAAGCCAACAAGTATAACGTTCCTCGTATCGCCTTCGTGAACAAGATGGACCGCACCGGTGCCAACTTCACGAATGCCGTTAACGACATGCGGACAAAGTTGGGTGCTAATGCTTGGCCGATTCTTATCCCGATCGGTTCCGAGGAGAACCTTCAGGGGCAGATCGACGTCGTGAACCAGAAGGCCGTCATCTATGCCGACGACGCCAGCATGGGTTCCAACTACACCATCACAGAGATTCCAGCTGAGCTGAAAGATCTTGCCGAGTCCGCCTACGAGGACTTGGTTTCCCAGATGACCGACCTCGATGAGGAAGTCGGAACACTCTTCCTCGAAGAGAAGCCCGTCACGAAGGAGATTCTCAAGAAGGCTATCCGCCGCCAAACTACGGCCAACAAGTTTGTGCCAGTTGCCGGTGGATCCGCCTTTAAGAACAAGGGTGTACAGTATCTCCTTGATGCGGTCGTCGATTATCTTCCGAGCCCGATCGACATTCCTCCCGCCAAGGGAATGGATCCTGATAATGGGAATGATAAGTTTGCCGTAACCGACGACAATGCCCCATTCTGTTCACTTGCCTTCAAGCTCTGGAGCGATCCTTTTGTTGGAAAGCTTGTTTTCTTCCGCGTCTACTCGGGCAAACTCAGCAAGGGGGACACCGTTCTCAATCCCCGTACTGGCAAGCGTGAGCGGATCAGCCGACTGATCCAGATCCAGGCTGACAAGCGCGAGGATATCGATACCTGCTACTCCGGTGATATCGCGGCTATCGTCGGTATCCGTAACATCACGACCGGTGACACGCTTTGCACTGAGGATGATCCGATTGCCCTCGAGCCCCCTTCTTTCCCGGATCCAGTTATCTCCATGGCTATTGAACCAAAGACCAAGGCTGACCAGGAGAAAATGGGCAACGCTCTTCAGCGTCTTTCTGAAGAGGATCCGACCTTCCGTGTCTTCACGAACGAAGAAACCGGTCAGACCATCATTGCAGGTATGGGGGAGCTCCATCTGGAGATCATTCGTGACCGTATGTTGCGTGAGTTCAAGGTCGAAGCCAACTCTGGCAAGCCTCAAATCGCCTATAAAGAGACGATTCTCAACCCCGCAGGTGGTGAAGGTAAGCTCGTCAAGCAATCCGGTGGGCGCGGTCAGTATGGCCACGTTGTCATCAAAGTCGCCCCGAATGAAAAGGGGAAAGGGGTAACGATCGAGAACAAGACTGTCGGAGGTTCGATTCCGAAGGACTTCATCCCTGCTGTCATCAAAGGTCTCAATGAGGCCGCTCTGAATGGAGTTGTTGGAGGCTATCCCGTGATCGATGTTCATATCGAGATTGTTGATGGTTCCTACCATGACGTGGATTCCAACGAAATGGCCTTCAAGATGGCTGCTATCTTTGCCCTCAAGGATGGACTTAAGAATGCCAAATCAATCCTGCTCGAGCCCATCATGAAGGTAGAGGCCGTGACTCCCGAGGAGTACCAAGGCGACATCATGGGTGATCTTAACCGTCGCCGTGGAAAGATCATGTCGATCGAGACGAAGGCAATCGTCACTAGTGTAAATGCCGAGGTCCCTCTCTCCGAGATGTTCGGATACGCAACATCCATCCGCTCACTCTCCAAGGGACGCGCTTCCTACACCATGGAGCCATCGCACTTCGAACAGGTCCCGGCCCAGGTATTGGCCGCGGTTCTCGACCAGAAAAACTAACCAACTACGACTATGGCCGCAGGACAACGCATCCGAATCAGACTCAAAGGCTTCGATTTCCGCCTTCTTGATATCTCCGCACTAGAGATAGTCGAGACAGCCAAGCGCACGGGATCGAAGGTAACGGGTCCAATTCCTCTTCCAACTCGCATCGAGAAATTCACGGTGAATCGTTCTCCGCACGTCGATAAGAAGTCGATGGATCAGTTCGAGATTCGAACTCACAAGCGTCTCCTCGACATCCTCGAACCGACAGCCAAGACCGTTGATGAGCTTCGCAAGCTCAATCTTCCTGCCGGCGTCGACATCACCATCAAAATCTGACCTCTTTTCAAACTTTAACAAACCGTACAATGAGCATCGGCGTTCTCGGCAAAAAAATCGGCATGACCCGTGTCTATGACACGAAGGGTCGCATCCGTCCCGTTACGGTTATTGAGGCCGGAGGCAATCGTATCCTCCAGGTAAAGACCAAGGAAAAGGATGGTTATTCCTCCGTTCAGGTTGGATTTGGAGACCAGAAAGAACAGCGTGTTCCCAAGGCTCAGAAGGGTCACTTCGCAAAGACCTCATCGATCCCCAAGCGTTTTATCCGCGAGTTCCGGGTCAATGATGGGGACACGCTTCCAGAGTCCGTTGACCTTCCTGTCTCAACCTTCAAGGATGGGCAATTCGTCGATATCATCAGCACTTCAAAGGGCAAAGGCTTTCAGGGTGTTGTCAGGCGTTTTCGTTTTGCAGGCCAGCCTGAGACTCACGGCTCGATGATGCATCGTCGTAATGGTGCTATCGGTAACCGTCTTACTCCAGGACGTGTTTGGAAGAACATGGGGATGCCTGGACACATGGGTGATGAGCGTGTCACCATGCAGAATCTCGAGATCGTTCAAGTTCGTGAGGCGGATGGAGTTATTCTTGTCAGTGGATGCATTCCAGGTGCCAAGGGAACCTACGTCGTGGTTCGACCCTCCAAGAAGAAGAAATCCTCAAAAGCAGCAGAGTAATCCATGAGTGCCACTATCCTTACAGTCGACGCGGCCAAGCAGGCCAAGATCGAGATCATTACTGACGGCAAGGGAACCCAAGCAGTCCACGATGTGGTCGTCGCCATGCGTGCTAATCGCCGCAGCGGTACTGCTTCCGTCAAGACAAAGGCCACCGTCAATCTTTCCGGTAAGAAGCCTTGGAAGCAGAAGGGAACAGGCCGTGCTCGTGCCGGTTATGCAAGTTCCCCAGTCTGGGTAGGTGGCGGCGTAGTCCATGGACCTGAGCCACTTTTTGTCAAAGGAGTTTTTGTCAATCGCTACGCAAAAAAGACTCCGAAGTCTGTTAAGAAGCTCGCTTTCCGTAAGGCGCTAAGTTCAAGAATTCTTTCCGGTGACGTGCTCGTGGTTGATTCCTTCGAGGTGACGGAGTCCAAGACCAAGTCATTTGTCAGCCTGGTGAAGGGTCTTGCTGGTGACGTACGTCGGACGCTCATCATTGCTATTTCCTTTAATGACAAGACCTTTCTTGCGGGTCGTAACGTCGCTAAAGACCTTCTGATGACCGCCGCTGAGGTCAACACAGAGAACCTACTCGCCTTTGACAAGATCATTATTACTAAGGAAGCCCTCGAGGCCCTTGGCAACCGCCTCCAAGGCTAACAGCCATGAAAGAAGCACACGACATCATCAAGAGTATCCTTGTAACAGAGAAAGCCAGCCTTCTTTCTGAGAAGCTTAACAAGTACGTTTTCCGCGTCATTCCTGCTGCCAATAAGATCGAGATTAAGCATGCTATCGAGACCCTCTTCAAGAAGAAAGTCCGCTCGGTTAATACCGCGCAGGTCGAGGGAAAGAAGAAGCGTGAACGCCGTGCCGATTTCGGCCGCCGCGCCCATTGGAAAAAGGCTGTCGTCACCCTTGCTGAAGGTGAGAAAATCGACATCGTGTAACCGATAGTTAAAGCATCCATCACCCCATACGACCATGGCACTGAAAACTTTCCGCCCTCTGACTCCTTCGCAACGCTTCAAGGCATTGCCTTCCTTTGAGGAGATTACCAAGAGCAAGCCTGAGAAATCACTCACCGAGAGCAAAAAACGCACTGGGGGACGTAATAACAACGGACGCAAGACGTCCCGTCATCGTGGCGGTGGTCACAAGCGCAGGATCCGTATCATCGACTTCAAGCGCCTTCGTCGCGGTGCTATCGCCGAAGTGATGGCCGTAGAATACGACCCGAATCGTACAGCCCGTCTCGCCCTGATCCAATATCCGGATGGTGAGAAGGCTTACATCCTTCACCCGGCAGGACTTGCGGTGGGGGCCAAGGTTGCAGCAGGGATTGATGTAGAGCCGCATGTCGGCAACGCACTCCCTCTCAAAGCAATCCCGCTCGGTCTTGCCATTCATAATGTGGAACTGATTCCCGGAAAAGGGGGACAGATCGTACGCAGCGCTGGCTCCGTGGCCATCCTTAGCAACCGCGAAGGTGGTTACGCACTCATCAAGATGGCTTCCGGTGAACTTCGTCGTATCAACGAAGAGTGCTACGCCACCATCGGTCAGGTTGGCAATATTGAGCACATGAATGTTGTCAGTGGAAAAGCCGGACGTTCACGCTGGCTTGGTATTCGCCCGCAGACTCGCGGTATGGCAATGAACCCGGTCGATCACCCGATGGGTGGCGGTCAGGGTAAGAGCAAGGGCGGTGGCGGTCGTCACCATCCGATGAGCCCATGGGGTCAGCTCTCCAAGGGATTCAAGACCCGCAACAAACACAAGCCAAGCGACACTTTTATCGTTCAGCGCCGCAAAAAGAAATAATCACCCATGTCACGCTCACTCAAAAAAGGCCCGTTCGTGGAGTGGAAACTCCTCGAGAAGATTGACAAACTCAACGAAGGCAATGTCAAGAAGCCAATCAAGACCTGGTCCCGCCGTTCCACGGTGACACCTGACTTCGTCGGACACACTTTCAACGTTCACAATGGCCGTTCCTTCATACCGGTTTTCGTTACTGAGAACATGGTAGGTCACAAACTTGGTGAGTTCTCACCGACCCGCATTTTCAAGAAGCACGGATCACACACTGCTAAGGTTACCAAGTAACGTATTCATCTTTTCAATATCCCATCCAACTGATGTCCGCCATTCACCAATCCTGCCAATTTTCTGCAGTGACAGCCGTCGCCCTCCTCGGCCTACCGGTTGCTGCAGCGCTTGCGCAGAATGCAAAGGCGAACGAAGGAGGAGCTTCAGATGCGCTTCGCGAAAAGCTTATTCTCTCAGAGGCTTCGATCAAGGGACTTACGGAGAGTCTTGCCATCGCCAACGGAGAATCTGAACTCTTTAAGAGAAAGTCCGATGAACTGAACGAACGCATCGAGGCCTTGGGAATTATTTCTGCCGACAAGGAGAAGCAAAACCTTCAAGCTCGTCTCTTAGCTGCGGTCCGTGACATGCGCCTTCTTCAGAAGCAGCATGATACATCGAGAGATCAGTTAACCGTCATGACCGAAGCGGTTATGGATCTAATTAAGAGTTCCGAGGGTATTGATCCGAAGGCTCGCATGAAAGTAGAGGAGGCGCTTCGTTCTAGTTCCGCATTCCTTAACCACCAAAAGGACATTTCAGCGGCATCAGGAGCTGACCTTACTGCTGGAACCGTTGTTGATGTAAAGCCCGATCTCTCGCTGATCGTCGCAAATCTCGGTTCCAGACAGGGGGTCAAGACTGGCATGCCATTCCAAGTATGGCGTGGAGCACACCAGATAGCTTCTGTCCGCGTCGTTGATGTGCGCGATTCAATCAGTGGCGCCATTGTCCAAAACACTGTCACTCCCGCCGAATCCGTCAGGTCAGGCGACACACTCCGCATCGACACCACACGCTAATTTTACCATGCAAGTCATCGCAACCCACCGCTACGCGAAAATATCAGCCTTCAAGGCACGCGAGGTCACCCGTGAAATCCAGGGCCTTCCAGCCATAGACGCGCTTCAGCAACTTGCATTCATTCCCAAGAAAGCAGCTCCCTTGATTGCCAAGACTCTCAAGAGTGCGATCGCCAATGCGGAGCACAACAATAATATTCGTCCTGAGCTCCTTGTCATCAAGGAGGCCGTCATCGGTGAGGCTCCGACCATCAAACGCATGCGTCCCAAAGCTCGTGGCAGCTCCGGTCCGGTTCGTAAGCGCAATAGCCATATTCGCATCGTCCTGACCGACGAAGTTCCTATTGTTCGTCGCTCTGATAAGCCCAAAACCTCCAAATCTTCCTCCAGGCCGAAGGTCAAAGTCACAGAGGATGTGGCCGCTGCTCCTTCTTCAGCAGTTGAATTGATCACCGATACATCCGTCGAAACGAACGACTAAGCAGAGAAGCCAACTACCTTATAACACACCTACTATGGGACAAAAAGTCAACCCCATCGGCTTCCGCCTTCCGATCACCCGCGACTGGACATCGCGGTGGTACGCGACGGAGAAAGAATTTGCCGATTTCCTCTATGCCGACCAGCAGATCCGCGACTGGCTTAAGAAGAAGCTCAAAACCGCTGCCGTCTCTCGCATCGTTATCGAACGTGCTTGGAACAGCGTGCGTGTAACCATCTTTACAGCTCGCCCTGGCATCGTGATTGGTCGCAAGGGATCCGAGATCGAGACTATGACCAAGAAGGTCTCCGATTTGGCAGGTGGCAAGCAAGCCAAGATCGACATCATTGAGATCAAGCAGCCCGAGATTGATGCACAGCTTGTTGCAGAAAGCGTTGCCGGTCAGCTAGAGCGCCGCATCGGTTTCCGCCGTGCAATGAAGAAGTCAATGCAGATCGCTATGGACATGGGTGCCGATGGTATCAAGATCCGCGCCAGTGGCCGTCTCGGCGGTGCTGAAATTGCCCGTACTGAAGTTGTTCGTGCTGGTACAATTCCTCTTCATACTCTCCGAAAGACCATAGACTACGGTTTTGCCGAAGCTGACACTCTTGCTGGAAAGATCGGAGTGAAGTGCTGGATCTGCAAAAAGCCCGAGAAGCTTGCAGAACCCCGCGTTGCGGCCCCATCAGCTGCTGTGGAGGCAATTGCCTAAGTCATCAAACGAATTTTTTAAAGGAAAGAAAAAATGCCCTTACTGCCCAAGAGAGTCAAGTATCGCAAAACCCAGCGTGGAAGTCGCAAGGGGACAGCTTCACGTAATATCAACATTGATTTCGGTGAATTTGGCCTCCAAACGATGGATCGTGCCTGGATCACTAATACACAGATTGAAGCAGCACGTGTGGCGCTAACCCGCAACATGAAGCGCAAGGGAAAGCTCTGGATCCGTATCTTCCCTGACAAATCAGTGACTGCTCGTCCACCCGAGACCCGAATGGGTAAGGGAAAAGGACAGCCCGAATATTGGGTTGCCACGGTTCGTCCCGGCAACATTCTGTTCGAACTTGATGGAGTCTCAGAGACCGTAGCACGCGAATCACTTCGCCTCGCAGCAAACAAGCTCCCGATTCGTACCAAGTTTATCACCCGTCACCACGCCGCCTAATTTAAGGACACACGATTACAGGAAACGAATATGACTCTTGACGAAATCCGCGAATTGACGCCTAATGAACTTTGTTCCCGTAAAAAGGAACTGCGACAGGAGATCTTCCATCTACGCTTGCAGCAGCAGGCTGGTCAGTTGGAAAAGCCTCATCTCCTAACCTTGATGCGTCGTGAGATAGCCCGCCTCGAGACCGTGCTCACCGCAAAAACTAAGGCAACCAAGGCTCTCTAAGCATAACAGGCTACCGCACCGATGAACGACACAGCAACCATACCAACTTCCATGTCACCAGTTGACGAGTCCCGATCCCTCCGCAAGACCCGTGTCGGGGAGGTGATCTCTGACAAGATGGACAAGACAATCGTGGTCAAGGCGATCACTCGCGTGCCTCACCCGCTCTTTGGAAAGATCATCAAGCAGGTTAAGAAGTTTCACGTCCATGATGAGAAGAACGAAGCGAAGATTGGAGACCGCGTCTCGATTATGGAAACGCGCCCTCTCAGTCGTCTTAAACGCTGGCGTCTGGTCGAGGTGATTCGTCACTAACCGTCAGCTCTAATCATTTATTTTTTAGTTACCAACACCATGATCCAATTACGCTCCCGACTCGATGTCGCCGACAATACCGGCGCCCGCATGGCCACCATGATCGGTGTGATCGGCAAGAGGACACTCGTTGCCCGCATCGGAGATATCATTACCGCCAATGTCAAAGAGGCTTCTACCGGCGGTGCCGTTAAGAAGGGCGATGTGGTTCGTGCCGTTATTGTCCGTACCCGCCAGCCAGTTCGTCGCGAGGATGGTTCCTATCTGCGGTTTGATAGCAACGCGATTGTCATCATCGACAAGGATAAAAATCCACGTGGCACCCGTATCTTCGGACCGGTTGCCCGAGAACTTCGAGAAAAGAATTTCATGAAGATCGTCTCTTTAGCCCCTGAGGTGCTCTAATTTCCAAGACAATGCCCGCAATCCCGCTTATTAAAACTCATGTCCATGCAGGTGACCTTGTGAAGGTCATCTCGGGAAACCATCGTGGCTCCGAGGGAAAGATCCTCCAGGTCAACCGCGCCAAACATCAGGTCGTGATCGAAGGAGTTCGAATGATCAAGAAGCATGTCAAGCGCTCCCAAGAGCAGCCCAACGGAGCAATCATCGAACGCGAGGGTCCTCTTAATATTTCAAACGTCAAGCTTCTTGAGAAGGCTTCAAAGAATGGTGCCGATTCCAAGGCAAGGGACGAGAAGGCTCCCGCGGCAAAGAAGGTTCCAAAAGCCAAGGTCGAGAAGGCTCCAAAAGCATCGAAAGCCTCCAAGGCCGAATAACCTGAATCAGGCCAAATAATAAAAGGATACAGAGACATGTCACTGCCCATTGCCGAACTTCAGAACGAGTACAACACCCGCATCATCCCTGCCCTCAAGGAGAAGCGAGGATACAAAAACGTGCACCAGGTTCCACGCCTTGTGAAGGTTGTTATCAACACCTCCATCGCTTCCGCGCCCGACGTGAAGGCCGCCTTGGAAATCGCCAAGGATGAACTTCAGCTCATTACCGGACAAAAACCAGTCGAGACGATCGCCAAAAAGGCCATTTCCAACTTTAAACTCCGCGCTGGTCAACCCATCGGAGCCAAGGTAACCCTTCGTGGCCGTCTCATGTATGAGTTCTTAGAGCGCCTCATCAAGACTGCACTGCCTCGTATCCGTGACTTTCGCGGGGTTTCCAACCGTGCTTTCGATGGTAACGGCAACTACACACTCGGTGTTGCTGACCAGTCCATCTTCCCTGAGGTTGAACTTGACAAGATCAAGCGCAACATCGGTTTTGACATCACCATCGTTACGTCTGCGACGAGTAACGATGAGGCCAAGGCCCTTCTGAGTGAGATTGGCATGCCGTTTGCCGGTCGCAATACCACCAAGAAGGTCGAAAAGCCCGAGGCTGCTTCCGCAGAGACGGGTTCCGAAACCGCTTCCGCCTAATCATTAATGAGTGCCCTGACCGATCCCATCGCCGACCTTCTCACCCGTGTACGCAACGCTGTCAGCGTGCAAAAGGCAGAGTTTTATGTTCCTTACTCCAAGATTAAGAGCGACATCGTCGCCATCCTCAAGAAAGAGGGTTACATCGAGGAGTATGAGCTAGACAACAAGGAGACCCATCCCCGCATCAGGATTCGTCCACGTTATGTCGGCAAGATTCCCGCTATCGCCGGACTTCGCCGCATTAGCCGCCCTGGGCTTCGTCGTTATGTAGGCAGCGAGGACATCCCCCGCGTGCTCGGCGGTCTTGGCATCTCCATTATCTCCACATCACGCGGAGTCATCTCGGGTCATGAGGCCCGCAAGCAGAAAGTCGGTGGAGAACTTCTCGCCTACGTCTGGTAACCCGGTAAACTATTATTCTGCCATGTCCCGTATCGGTAAAACACCCATCACCATCCCTGACAAAGTCAAGGTCTTCGTCGCAGACGGAAACCAAGTCATCGTCGAGGGTCCTAAAGGCAAGCTTTCCTGGGAGCTACCCAAAGGTATTACTATTTCCACAGAGGCATCCGTCATCACTGTCGATCGCGCTAACGAGCATCGTGAGCTACGTGCACTGCATGGACTTTCCCGTGCTCTGATCAACAACATGGTGAACGGAGTCAGTAGTGGTTTCCGCCGTGACTTGGAGATACAGGGCGTCGGATTCCGTGCCGCAGTCAAGGGTGATAAGCTGGATCTTTCGATCGGCTACTCCCATCCTGTCCTTTTCCAGATCCCCAACGAGATCAAGATTGCCGTTACTGACAACACCAAGATCTCCATCGAGGGAATCGACAAGCATCTCGTCGGCCAAGTGGCTGCCGATATCCGCGCGTACTACCCTCCTGAGCCATACAAGGGCAAAGGGATCCGTTATTCCGACGAGGTTGTTCGCCGCAAAGAAGGCAAGACTGTCCAGTAATCCAAGGAACATTATTTCATGTCCGCAACAAATTCCCGCAAACTGCGTCACTTACGCCTTCGCAAGAAAGTCTCCGGCACCGCCGATAGGCCCCGCCTTGCGATTCACTTCTCCGGCCAGCACATTACCGCCCAGGTCATTGACGATCTCGCGGGGAATACACTGGCCAGCGTCAACACCACGGAGGAACCCTTTACCAAGGACCCCTCCTCCCGGGCCAATGTGGCGACCGCCATCAAGGTTGGCAAACTCATCGCCGAGCGCGGACTTGCCAAGAAGATCGAGAAGGTCGTCTTCGATCGCGGCGGTTTCATGTATCATGGCAAAGTAAAGGCCCTAGCAGAGGCAGCCCGTGAGGGCGGACTCCAGTTCTAATATTTCTATGGATGATAAACGCCCCAAACGCGGACCACGCCGCGACAAGCCCGCAGACGATACACCCAAGGACACGATCGAAAAGGTCGTTTTCATCAACCGTTGCGCCAAGGTCGTCAAGGGTGGTCGCCGTTTCAGCTTCAGCGCCCTCATTGTCACTGGTGACATGAAAGGACGTGTCGGTATCGGATTCGGTAAGGCCAATGAGGTCAGCGAGGCTATCCGCAAGGGTTCCGATGCAGCACGGAAAGCCATGGTTCCTGTATCCATCCAAGGAACCACGATTCCTCACGAGACATTCGGAGAGTTCGGAGGTGGACGCGTGCTTCTCAAGCCGGCATCCCCCGGCACCGGTGTCATCGCCGGAGGTGGTGTTCGCGCCGTCCTTGAAGCGGTCGGTGTTCGCGACGTCCTTGCCAAGTCCCTCGGATCCAGCAACCACTCCAACGTCGTCAAGGCAACCCTTGCCGCCCTTACCAGCTTGCGCCCCCGCAATGAAATCATGAAACTGCGTGGCAAGAAGGTGCATACACCGGAAGCAACGGTTCCAGTTGCCGCTTAAGGCAAGCAGAGGGAAAATAGCTAAACACATCAGCTCAAGCCTAATACAAGCACAACAATTATTCTCGAATGACAACCATGCGACTTCATAATCTCGCTCCCCGCCCAGGTGCCAAGCACCGCAAGAAGCGTCTCGGTATCGGCGAAAGTTCCGGTCATGGAAAGACCTCTGGTCGCGGCCATAAGGGTCAGAAAGCCCGTTCAGGCGGCAGCGTTCGTCTTGGATTCGAGGGTGGCCAAATGCCCCTCATCCGACGATTACCCAAGCGCGGTTTTAATAACTTTGATTTCAAGCCCGTTTATGCAGTTGTGAACCTAGATACTCTTGAAGAGCGTTTTGAGTCCGGTGCGAAGATCGACGAGGCAGCACTCCGCTCACTCCGACTCGTTCATGGTAGTAACGACGGAATCAAGTTGCTTGCCCGCGGAACCATTACGAAGAAGTTCACAGTCGAAGTGGACAAATCGAGCTCAGCCGCCAAGGAGAAGCTTGAGGCTGCCGGAGGTTCTCTTGTTATCCGTGAACGCCAGACCAAGATCGCCAGCAGGGCGACGCTGAAGGCGGCTCCGAGAAAAGCGGTCAAGGCTTCTTGATTCATCATCAATAGGGCGTGCCGGCGTTACAATGAAGTAACAAAGGCCATTAACCACCGCTTTCAAGCATGATCTCCGCGTTCGCCAATATCTTCAAGATTCCCGAGCTGAGGCAGCGTGTCCTCTTCACACTCGGGATGATCGTGATCATGCGTGTCGGCGCTGCGATCACGACCCCGGGTGTCAATGCCCAGGTTCTTCGAGAATGGTTTCAGAACGTTGCTGATCACAGTGCCGGGGGAGGTGCGGCAGCACTCTTCAATCTTTTTTCCGGCGGTGCGCTCGGGAATTGTGCAATCTTTTCACTCGGGATCATGCCCTATATCAGTGCCTCGATCATGCTTCAGTTGCTCGGGGCTGTGATTCCTAAGCTCGGTCGTCTGGCCCGCGAGGACGGTGGGCGCCAGAAAATCGCCCAGTACACCAGATATGCGACCATCGCCTTGTGTATTTTTCAAGGCTATCTGCTCGCCCTTTCCTTTGAGAGCCCTCAGTCAAACCCCTTTCTTCCCGGAATTGCCGACACGATTGCTCGCCTTGGTATTCCCCTCGTTTCAGATCCCGGCATTTTCTTCCGACTCTTGACCGTGTTGATCATGACGGCTGGGACTCTCTTCCTGATGTGGATTGGAGATCAGATCACCGAGCGTGGTATAGGCAACGGTATCTCCGTGATCATCACGATCGGCATTCTCGCCCAGTTACCAGCAGGTCTAGTTCAAGCATGGAGAACATTTGTTCCGAGCGCAGGTGAGGCAAGCCAAGTAAGTCCCGTCGTCCTTGTGATACTCTGCGCTTTCCTTTTTCTCGTGATCGCCTCTGTCATTGCGATCACTCAGGCAACTAGGCGAATCAGCGTTCAGTACGCTAAGCGCGTGGTGGGACGGAAGGTTTATGGTGGTCAGACGCAGTACATGCCTCTCAAGGTCAACTATGCTGGCGTGATGCCCATTATTTTTGCCCAAGCGATCCTGATGTTCCCTTCTACTATCATGACCATGGCCTTCGGTAACAAGCCTTGGGCGGTCGAGATAGCAAATCTCCTCACCAACGGCTGGCTTCATTACCTCCTTTATGCCATACTGATTTTTAGCTTTAGCTATTTTTGGGTTGCCACGCAGTTCCAGCCCGCCCAGATCGCGGACGACCTGAAGAAGTACGGGGGCTTCATACCAGGAGTTCGCCCTGGCAAGCCGACGGCCGACTTCCTCGACTACACCATGGGTCGACTTACCTTTGCAGGAGCCCTATTCCTCGTTGTGATCGCGATTCTCCCTCAACTTCTTAGTCGTGCTCTTAATGTCCCCTACATGGCCGCCCAGTTCTTCGGTGGAACGGGACTGCTTATTATCGTCGGTGTCACCCTCGATACTATGCGTCAAGTCGAGACATTCCTGCTCCAGCGTCATTATGACGGATTCCTTCGCAAGGGTAAGATCCGCGGGCGTAGTGCTCCGCGTCCCTCTGTTGGAGGATCCACCATCAGTGACTCCACTGTGGTCAAAATTGTTGCTGGCCTTGGATTGTTCGTGATCGCCGGTCTGGCTGCCTACCTCAGCACTCACCGCTGACCTATTTCGGTGAATGCGGTGAACCAGCGGATCGTGCTTCTCGGTCCGCCGGCATCTGGGAAGGGGACTCAGGCTGATAGACTTTCGGAGGCCTTCGGTATTCCCCATGTTTCTACTGGTGTGCTTCTGCGTTCTGAATGTGATCGTGGTACGGCGTTGGGCCGTGAGGCCGATGCTGCGACCAGCAAGGGTTTGCTAGTATCGGATGAATTTGTCGTTCGTATCGTTGCAAATTGGATGCAGGAGCATGGAACACGCTTTCTCTTCGATGGATTTCCCAGGACCGTGGGACAGGCAACTCATCTGGATGCGACACTGATTTCTCTCAAGTCTCCCTTGGATCTGGTGATACTGCTTGAACTTTCCGACGGGGCCATCCGTAGCCGTATTCGCGAACGTATCTCCTGCCTGAAATGCGGAGCGACTTATAGCACCTCGCTTCATACGCATGCTGAAGGTGATCCATGTCCTCGCTGCGGCGCCGTGCTGGTTCGTCGTAATGACGATGCCTCTGAGGCGCTGGAGCAGCGACTGATAGTCTATCGCGACCTCACGCTTCCTGTGGTCGGTTACTACGAGAGAACTGCGCCCGGGATCATGCATCGAATTGACGCAGGTGAGGGGAGCGATGCGATCTTTGCCGAGCTATCGAGGCTGGTCGGCAACGAATAAGAAAGTCACCATGAAGAATGAATAAATAAGATCAGAAGAAACAAGCCCTCTTCATCTTCGATCCGTTCACATTTCAAACATTTACTTTTTACCTTTT